>CAZPXZ010000035.1:13637-30117 GCA_964590405.1 uncultured Rhodobacterales bacterium
AACACGATCTCCGCTCCCGGAAAGTCTTCCGGCCTGTTCCTTTCGCTCGGAACGGCGATGACCCGGAGATTGGCGGCGCGAGCCGCCTGCACACCCAGGGGCGAATCCTCGATGACAACGGCCTCTTCCGTGGATACGCGCAGTTTCTGCAGGACCTTGACATATCCTTCCGGATCCGGTTTCAGTCGCTCGACGTCCTTTCCGGAAACCACCGCCTTGAACCAGCTGATTGCCTCGAAACCAAGTGCGTTGATGATCAGAATCTCGAAGGTCTCGAGTTGCGAGGTGGTGCAAACGCCAAGGAGAATCCCCGCGGATCGAGCATCGGTAATCAGTCTGCCGACGCCGGTCCGCAGGGAAGTGCCGCTGGCCTCCAGCAGCTGGCCGAACAGCCGCATCTTGGTACGATGCACCTTGACATACAGGTTTTCCGAATCGAAGCGTTCCCGGCATTCCGGGTGGTAATTCTCGACGTAATGGCGCAGGCGTTCCCTGCCTCCCGGGATGCGGCGGATCTCCCGAAAGTTCTCGGGACTCCAATGCCAGCCGAGGCCTTCCGCCTTGAATGCGGCATTGAACGCCTCGCGGTGAACGGCCTCGGTTTCTCCGAGCGTCCCGTCCACGTCAAAGATGATTGCCCTGAGGGCCATGGCGCGCTCCCCGATTGTTCTTCCGCAGCTGGATGTCGACCGCTCAAGAACCGCGTTCGATGAATCCCCGCAGCGCCTCGGCATGGGCCGGCTTTCGGAGCTTGCGCAGCGCCTTCGCTTCAATCTGCCGAATCCGCTCGCGGGTTACGTTGAACTGCCTGCCGACCTCCTCGAGCGTATGCTCCTGGCTGACTCCGATCCCGAAGCGCATTCGCAAGACCCGTTCCTCCCTGGGGGTCAGGCCGGCGAAGAGGTTGGTAACCACGTCGCGAAGGTCCCGGTCAACCGCAAGGTCGAGGGGCTGGACGGCGCCTTCATCCTCGATAAAGTCGCCTCGCTGGCTGTCATCCTCGTCGCCAACCGGCTGTTCCAGCGAGAGCGGCTCCTTGGAGATCTTGAGAACCTTCCGGATCTTGTCGAGGGGAATCTGCAGTTCCTCTGCCAGTTCCTCAGGTCGGGGTTCACGGCCATGCTCGTGCAGGAAACTGCGCGTCGTACGGTTCAGCTTGTTGATGGTCTCGATCAGGTGCACCGGGATTCGGATCGTGCGTGCCTGGTCGGCGATCGCCCGCGTGATGGACTGCCGGATCCACCAGGTTGCGTAGGTTGAAAACTTGTTTCCCCGTCGCCACTCGAACTTATCGACAGCCTTCATCAGCCCGATATTGCCCTCCTGGATGAGATCCTCGATGGGCAGTCCCCGATTGGTGTATTTCTTGGCGATGGAGATGACGAGGCGGAGATTTGCGCTCACCATCTCGGTCTTTGCGGACTGCGCTTCCCGTTCGCCCTGTCGCACGATTCGTACTGTTTCCCGGAACGCGCCGACATCCTGGCCGAGCACTTCCTCGCAATAGGTTCCGATTTCTTGGCGGATCCGCTTGATGGCAGGGCGCTCCCGCGATACCCATCGCTTCCAGCTTGCGTCCCTACCTGACACCCGGCTCATCCAGTCCGTCGCCAGTTCACTGCCCCGCCATTGCTCCAGGAACTCCTCGCGCGAAATTCCGTATGCCCGCGCTGAGCGTATCAGTTGCCCTTCCAGGCTGACCAGATACGATTCGCTGCTGTAGGTTTCCGCGATCAGGTCCTCGATCCGCTTGCGGTTGAGTTGCAGGTCGCCAACGAGGCCGATCAGGATCCGCTCAAGTCGCCGCATGGTCTTCAAACGGGACGGGATCATCTTTGCCTGGCGACCGCGCCGTACGGTAATGTTCTCTGACCGCAGGCGTGACAGGCGTTCATGCGTGTTCGCGACCTCCTCGATGAGGTTTTCGGCCTCTGTACGGATGCTTGCCGCGCGGGCAGCAGCGCGAGCATTCACGCCTTGCGCTTCGCCCTCGACGATTTCCGGATCGTTGCCGGCTGCCGCGAGCCCGGTACCCAGTTCAACAACGTCACGAAGCGATGCACGCCCCTGGTCCAAATCGCAGTGCCAGTTCGATATCGCCCGACCTGTCAAGGGATTGCGACAGAGCCCGTCATACATGACCTTGCGGCCGATCTCGATTCGCTTCGCGATCGCGGTCTCTCCATCCCGTGAGAGCAATTCGACGGAGCCCATTTCCCGCAGATACATGCGAAGCGTGTCTTCTCGCCGTTCCGGCCCTACACGGGTTCCGGTGATCCGCATATCTACGCTGCGGTTCTCGGTGGAGGACCCGGCAGCGTGTTCGGAGGGCGCCACCATGAACCCCATGTCCGTAAGCGAGCGCACAACCTCCTCGGCCCGGTCTCGCTCACCGCCCTGCGCCAGGGCCTCGACGATACGGTCGTATCCGATGACGCCGCCGCGGGCGCGCGCCTGCGCCGCCAGGCTCTCTGCGACCCCCTGATCGAACTCGTGGAATGCGTCGACGTCGTCGCTCGGAATTTCGCCGTTGTCAACCATGGGTTACTCCCCGTCGTGCTGGTGGGCGCCGCGCCTCCAGGGCGGGCGCTGAATGAACTCCTGCAGGGCTTCGCCGGAGCTGATGACATTCAGGTCAGCGTCTCCTGGTGCCTCCAGGCGACGCGCCCGCTCTGCCGCCGCCCGCCGGATCAGCGAATCGGTGTCAGGATCGGGAGACGAAGCTGTCAGCTGGCCAATGGCCGTGTCGAATGTCATGCGGGATTCCTGCTCTCCGCGATGTTCGGCGATCAGCGCTTCAATCCCGTTCAGCACTTCCTCCCGGGAAGTGTCGGGCTGTGTGCAGCGCTCTACGGCCAGGTGCGGTTCATGCCTGCAGGCATTGCGAAGGCGCCGCGTCAGGCGCAATCGCGCATTCTCATCGAGTGCGCCAGCCATGAAGGCTGATATGGTTCGATCTCGCAGCGTGTCAAGGTCTTTCCATTCGAATTCCAGTACACCGAGGTCCTCGCAACACGATTCGAGCACATCCGGATGGTTGAGTATGGCCAGGAGGATCGCCCCGGCACGGGCGCGGGAGCGGTACTGACCGTCTTTCAGCCGGCCTCCGAGAAGGACGGAACTGCGGGTTTCGTCGCGCACGGGCACAACTGCCGGAACGGCTCCGGGCCGTTGCCGGAGTTCCCGGATGCGGTTGCGAAAGTCCTCCCGGTAGTGTTGCTTGAGGCTCGGATGCCGGATCTTGTTCGCGAGGCCGTTGAGACGTGTCTCGGTCTGGGCGATCGCTTCCGGCGTGCGCCCCGGGCTGCCGGAGAGTTCGCGACGCCAGGCCATGTCCGCGAGGGGAAGGGCTGCACGGAATACGCTTTCCATGCCCTCGGCGCCGTGTATGCGGGAGTAGTCGTCCGGGTCCATCCCCTGGGGCAGGAGCGCGAAGCGGAGTTCTCGCCCCGGTTCCAGCATGGGCAGGGCGAGGTCAATTGCCCGGGCGGCCGCGCGGCGGCCCGCCTCGTCGCCATCGAGGGCGATCACGATTGTTTTGGCGGATCGCCACAGGATGTTCAGGTGTTCTTCGCCAAACGCGGTACCGAGAGGAGCCACGACATCCCTGATTCCGTGCTCATGCAACGCGATCACATCCATGTAGCCTTCCACGACCACGAGCCGGCCACTCCGGCGGGCGGTTTCCCGCGCGGGCCCGAGGTTGTAGAGCGTTCTGCCCTTGTGGAATACGGGGGTTTCGCGGGTATTGATGTATTTGGGCTGTCCGTCGCCGAGGATCCGGCCCCCGAACGCCACGCATCGCCCGCCGGGGAGGAACAGCGGGAACATGATGCGGTTGCGGAAGAAATCGTAGGGTTCGCGGTCATCCCGCCGCTGCGCAAGCCCGGCCTCTATCGCGTCCGTCGCGGCGATGTCGCCTGATTGCAGGTGTTTCCAGAGTTCGTCCCGGCTGTCCGGTGCAAAGCCGATCTGGAAGTGCTCAATGGTTTCCCGGGAAAGCCCCCGTTCGCCCTTCAGATATCGCCATGCCCGTTCACCGCTGCTGGCGTTGAGCCTTGCGCGAAAGAAATGCGATGCCATGGAGTTGGCACGTAGCAGACGCTCACCGCGCTCCTCGCGCTCACGTTCCTTCCTGGAGGCGACGGGCAGCGCAACTCCCGCGCGGCGCGCCAGGATCTGGAGGGCCTCGCCGAACTCGACGTTCTCGATCGCCTGTACGAATCCGTAGATATTGCCTTTCGCCTGGCATCCAAAACAGTAGTAGAGGCCCTTGGGGTCATCCACCTTGAAACTGGCAGTCTTCTCGGCGTGGAAAGGGCAACAGGCCCAGTATTCACCGCGGTCCGGCTTGCTCTTCTTCTGGTCCCACTCGACCTTCCCCCCCACATACTCTGCGAGGGACAGGCGCTGGCGCAACTCTTCGATAAAGGATTTCGGGACAGCCATCCGCGCGAACCGGGGCGCGCTCGCAATGCGGGGCGCTACTCCATCGGCACAATCCAGGACTTGATGTGACGGTCCTCAAGGCTGAACGCGTCGTCGAATTCGGGCTCGGTGCTCGGCCGGTTGCGCTGGCAACGTGCCACGGCACGGTCCATGAGCAGGTTCCGGCCCGTCTGTCCTTCGGCGATTTCACGCAGAGCAACGACCGTATCCCGGTCGTTGTCCCGTTCCACGAGGATATTATCGCCTTCGCTGACGGCCTTCGCGCGATATGCTGCCAGAACGACGAGTTCGAACCGATTCGGAACGGCTTCCTCGCAGTCTTCCGTGGTTACGCGAGCCATGGGCGCGCTCCTCATGATGCGGGGGGTTGGTGCAGGCTCTACTATACATGTGAGTGGCTTCCCGCGCAATTCCGGCGTCTCGCCGGGGTCGCGGCCGAGCGGCGAGTCGCGACGACTTGTTCGCCGCCGGTGAGGGGGATTCGCAAGAGATGCATTGCAGGGAGGGTGAGGAGACAGATGCCGAAAGCCTATTGGATCGCCAGGGTCGACGTCCGCGACGCGGACCGGTACCCGGATTACGTTGAAACCGCTCGTCCTGCGATGAAGCGGTTCGGAGCCCGCTTCCTGGTTCGTGGGGGTCCGGTCACACCGCTGGAGGGGCAGCATCGGGGCAGGAACGTCGTGATCGAATTCGCTTCCATGGAGGACGCGCTGGGTTGCTACCACTCGGAGGAGTACCAGGCAGCGGTGAAGATCCGGCAGGCGGTTTCCGAGGGCGAGCTTGTTATCGTGGAGGGAGTAGAGTAGACGCGGCTCCGGGCTGGCTTGCAGACGACAAATGACAACAGAGCCTTCCATCACGGCGTTGCTGCATGCGGTACGGGAGTACAACCCGGACGCAGACTGCGGGAAGCTCAGCCGTGCCTACGAGGTGATGGCCAGCGTCCATCATGGCCAACTCCGCCTGAGCGGGGAGCCATACGCAGACCATCCGCTGGCCGTGGCATCGATTCTCGCGGAGTACCGGGTCGACGTGGATACTCTGGCCGGGGCACTGCTGCACGATACCGTTGAGGACAGCGTCGACGTTACCGTCGCGGACATCGAGACCGAATTCGGCCCGCGTGTCGCCGCGATGGTCGAGGGCGTGACCAAGGTGGGCCACGTGATGTCCCGCAATGCGTCTCGTCCGGAAGGTGAGACCGACGGAAACGGACATGCTTCCAGTGGTCCTGGCGGGGCTGGTGAGGACCGGTCTGCAGGTGCGAACGGCGGAACCAACCGCGAGCAGGTGCAGGCGGAAACGCTCCACAAGATCATGGTGTCGCTGGCAAAGGACTTGCGCGTGCTCCTGATCAAGCTCGCAGACCGCCTGCACAACATGCGCACCATTGACGCGCTGCCGGAGCAACGGCGCAAGCGAATCGCCAACGAGACCCTGGCTGTCTATGCCCCGCTTGCAGCACGGGTCGGAATGCAGGAAATGCGGGAGGAATTCGAGGACCTTGCCTTTGGAGTGTTGAACCCCAGGGCACGGCGCGCGATTCTCCGGCGATTTGCATCTCTGAAACGGCGCTACGGGTCCCGCACGCAGCGCATGATCACGCAACTTCATGGCGCTCTGGAGGAGCACGGGATCCAGTCAGATGTCAGGGGCCGCTACAAGCGGCCGTATTCCATCTGGCGCAAGCTCCGGCGCAAGCGGATCGAGTTTGCTCGCCTTTCCGATATTGCCGCTTTCCGGATCATCGTCGACGATGTTCCCGACTGCTACCGTGCGCTTGGGGTGCTGCACTCGAAATGGTTTGCAGTGTCCAGTCGGTTCAAGGATTACATCTCTGTGCCGAAGGACAATGGCTATCAGTCGCTGCACACGGTACTCCACGGCGAAGACATGCCGCTCATGGAAGTGCAGATTCGAACACAGTACATGCACCATGTGGCGGAAGTCGGTATCGCGGCGCATTGGCGCTACAAGGGAAACGAGGATCTCGAACCCTCGGCGCTGCTTGCGGGTATCCGAGGCGCGAAGCAGGTCAAGCACGAAACCAAGGATCCCCTCGGCAAGCTCCGGGAGTGGGTCGAGTTTGTACGCAACAGCGGTTCGCCCGATGAATCTGTCGACCTCGCCATGTACGAGCACCGGTCGGGCAACATCTACTGCTTTACGCCCAAAGGGCGCGTCGTTCATCTTCCGCGAAACGCGATTCCGGTTGACTTTGCCTATGCGCTGCATACCGAGATTGGCAACAGTTGCGTCGGCGCAAAGATCGATGGCGCCCCGGCACCTCTCAAGACCCGGCTGAGAAGTGGGCAGGAGGTGGAGATCCTCCGTTCGGACGGCGCACATCCGGACCGGGACTGGGCCAAGGACGTGGTAACCGAAAAGGCACGCCACGCAATTTCACGGTACTGGAACTCGAAGAAGCGTCAGGAGAATGCGGAGTTCGGCGAGCGAATGGCCGACAAGGTGTTCGGGACCGGAAGCACGGAAGTACTCGGTGCGGCGGCGCGGCAGCTTGGTTTCTCCAGCGTCCGGGACCTCTATATCGCGCTTGGCGAAGGGAAGCTGTCGACGGGGAAGGTCCAGCGGGCCGTACGCCCGAATGGCGGGAAGCAACCACTGAGATCATGGCAGGTTTCGGCGGACGGCCGCCCTGCAATTGTCGAAATTGATGCGAGTGCACCAGTTACGATGTGCGAATCCTGCCTGCCGTTGCCGAATGAGCGAATTACGGGTATTGCTTCGGATAATCAGAGCATCACCGTCCATGCGCTCTACTGCGACGAACTCGCGGAGATGGCGGATACCGAGTGGATTGACCTTCATTGGGACGAGAAAGCGAACCGGCATCCGCTGTACCGCACGCGCATTGATGTGGTGCTGGCCAACGTTCATCGCGCGCTTGCACGGGTCTGCAACCGGATCGGGCAGCTCGGTGCCAACATTGAGGACGTAACCATGTCGCTCCGGCGCCGGGATTTCTTCCAGATGCAGTTCGAACTGTCGGTTCACGATCTGCGCCATCTCCACGAGATCCTGACTGCCATAAGCGCAGAGCGTGTCGTGTACGAAGCACATCGTGTCAGGCCTGATCCGGATACGCACCGGGATGCGCTCGAGTGAAGCCGGAGGAGGTCATCGCCGAGTTCTCCGCCGCCGGCGCGTGGCTTGAGGGGCACTTCGTGCTGACTTCCGGCCTGCACAGTTCGATCTATATCCAATGTGCGCGGGCACTGATGGAACCGAAACGCGCCGGCAGGCTATGCGGCGCGCTTGCAGATCGGACCCGGCAGGCCTTGTCGGATGTCGGCACTGTATCGATGTGCGTATCACCGGCCCTTGGGGGCGTGATCGCCGGATACGAGACGGCGCGGCAACTGGGTGTTTCCTCGATCTTTGCAGAGCGGGTAAAGGGAGTGTTCTGTTTCAGGCGCGGATTCGACATTCCCCCCGGAACGGACTGCGTTGTGGTCGAGGATGTTGTCACCACGGGTGGTTCGGTGCGCGAGTGCATCGCCGCGCTGCGAGATACCGGTGGGCGGGCCGTACTGGCGGCAACTCTCGTGGACCGCAGCGGGGGGCGTGCAGATGTCGGTGTTCCACTGGTTTCGCTGCTGCAGATCGATGCGCCACAGTATGCGCCGGAGGCGGTTCCGCCTTCGCTGCGGGCCATTTCGCCGGTGTCACCCGGCAGCCGACGGCTGGCGAGGTAGGGAAACGCCATGGCGGTTTTTCGACGCCGGCAGGGGATCCTTCATCCGCGTCGCCTGCGTGAGTTGATTGCGCCGCGCAAGGGTTGGGATCGTGGAATCAAGTATGTAAAGGCACGTCTGCAGCGCCTTCCAGGCACGCCCCATGTCATCGCGCTCGGTTTCGCCTGCGGTGTTCTTACGTCGTTTACTCCATTCTTCGGATTCCACATCCTGCTGGCGATGTTTCTGGCGTGGATGTTGCGGGCCAGCTTGGTCGCATCCGCCCTCGGTACGGTGATCGGCAATCCACTGACATTCCCGATCATCATCCCGACATCGATCCAGTTCGGGCGGCTGTTTCTTGGCGGGGATCCACTGCCTCCGTCGCGGGCGGAGGAGTACTATGACGCGATTCTGCGGCCAACAGAACTCTTTGAACGCTGGAACGATCTGCTCGACGTGCTGATCCTGCCGTACACGGTAGGCGGACTGGCAATTGGCATCCCGGGGGCGCTGGCGGCCTACCTGCTCCTGCGGCCGATGGTTGCCGCCTACCAACTCGCCCGGCGTCGGCTTGCAGGGAAGCGGCGTTTGTTAGGGAAGACCACGCGTTCGCATCCTGCTTCCGCACCGAGAGCGGACGCAGTGGACACGGCCGGATCATGACGGCTCCACTGCGACTCGGAGTCAACATCGACCATGTTGCGACGGTCCGCAACGCGCGGGGAGGGCGCACTCCTGATCCGCTTCGTGCAGCACAGATCGCGGTTGAGGCCGGTGCAGACGGTATCACTGCGCATCTTCGGGAAGATCGTCGGCACATTTCCGATAAGGACATCGATCGCCTGTCAAACGAAATTCCACTGCCGTTGAACCTTGAGCTGGCAATGACGGTGGAGATGCAGCGCATTGCGGTCAGGGCTGCCCCCCACGCCGTGTGCGTGGTGCCTGAGCGCCGGGCGGAACTGACAACGGAAGGGGGACTTGATGCGGCTGCGCGGATCGGGGCATTACAGGAGTTCATTGCGCCCATCGCAGGCGTAGGCAGTCGGGTTTCGCTGTTCATCGAGGCAGAGCGACGGCAGATCGAGGCCGCCCGCAGTATTGGTGCAAGCGTCGTGGAGTTTCACACCGGCGCGTACTGCGAGGCGCACGAGGCGGGCGATACTGCAGGGCGCGATACCGCTCTCGTCCGCATCCGGGAGGGTGCACGCATCGCGGTGGAGAATGGGCTTGAGGTTCATGCCGGGCACGGGCTGAACTATGACACGGTCGCGGCCGTCGCCGGGATACCGGAAGTCATCGAACTGAATATCGGGCACTTCCTGATCGGGGAATCGATTTTTGTCGGGCTCTCCGCAGCCATTCTGGAAATGCGCAGACGGATGGACGCTGCCCGTGCCGGGAATGCAGGCCGATGATTATTGGAATCGGAACCGACCTGTGCGACATGAGGCGCATCGAAAGGGTTCTGGACCGCTTCGGCGACCGCTTTCTTCGCCGTGCCTTCACTGACGCAGAGCGATCCCGGGAGAATCGCGGAAGGCGTGCTACTGCCGGACTCGCCGGACGCTGGGCGGCCAAGGAGGCTTGCGCCAAGGCGCTCGGAACCGGGATGTGCTCCGGCGTAGCCTGGCGTGACATCGAAGTCTGCAGCATGCCGACCGGGCAGCCCGGCCTGAATCTGGCCGGCAGTGCGGCCCGTCGGCTGGCCGAACTCACCCCCGCCGGGTCGCGTCCACGGCTGCATCTCAGTCTGTCGCATGAGCCGCCAATGGCGCAGGCCTCTGTGGTGATCGAGGCAGTGCCCATCGGAGAGGGCGGATGAGGGCTGCGGTCCTGCGTGCCTGGCGGGGCGGTATCGGGGAAACCATCCGCACCCTCCTGTATGCGCTCCTGATTGCGCTGGCGTTTCGAAGTGCGCTGTACCAGCCGTTCTCGATCCCCTCCGGGTCCATGAAGCCCACCCTGTTGATTGGCGACTACCTGTTTGTGTCCAAGTATGCCTATGGCTACTCGCGGCATTCGATTCCGTTCTCGCCGGGATTCCTGCCGGACGGTCGATTGCCCGACCGACAGCCGGAACGTGGAGACGTGATCGTGTTCAAGTTGCCGAAGGACGGCGAGACCGATTACATCAAGCGTGTCGTCGGGATGCCTGGCGAGACGATCCAGTTGAAAGAGGGCGTGATTCACATCGACGGGGAGCCGGTGGCACGGGAGAGAGTGGGCGACTTTGCGGAGCCGCTCGCGTCGAGGGCGTCCCTTCGATGCGAACGTCGTGGCGTCGATTCCGGAGGCGAGAGGGTCTGCCTGAAGACCGTGTTTCTTGAGACGCTTCCGGGCGGACGCTCGTACCTTACGCTGAACTCCAATGACGATACCAGGAGCGCCAGCGACAACACGCGACCCTATGTCGTACCCGAGGGCCACTACTTCTTCATGGGAGACAACAGGGACAATTCCATCGATAGCCGCTACACGGACGCGGTCGGATTCGTTCCCGCGGAAAATCTCGTCGGGCGCGCGGAAATCATCTTCCTGTCCTCGGAATCCCGCGCTTTCTTCCCTTGGGACTGGAGGCTCGGTCGGTTCTTCGACGGCTTGCGGTGAGTCATGGGCCATGGCGCGCAACCGGGCTTGCAGGCTCTTGAGGCTGCACTGGGATATCACTTCCGGGACCGGCGATTTCTCAAGGAGGCGTTGCGTCATCGGAGCCATCTGAGCGTTCAGCGCGGCCAGGCGAGAGACAACCAGCGCCTCGAATTCCTGGGGGACCGCGTTCTGGGGCTTGCGATTGCTGCGAACCTGTTCGAGGCCCATCCGGATGCATCGGAAGGCGAATTGCACGAGCGCCACGAGGCATCGGTATGCAGGGCGTCCTGCGCCGCCGCCGCGCGGAGTGTCGGGCTCGGTCCACATCTCATTCTTTCGAGGAAAGAAGTCCGGGACGGGTTTCGGGACCGCGAATCCGTCCTTGCCGACGCAATGGAGGCAGTTCTCGCAGCGGTCTTCCTGGATGGCGGCGTCGAGTCCGCGGTACGGGTGGTGAAGCGTCACTTTGCGCGCGCCGGGCAAGCGGAGCCTCCGGACCCCAATCCACGTTCGCGACTTCAGGAGTGGTCCCAGAAACGTGGCCTCGGGCTACCGGCGTACGAGTCGGCAATCTCGCAGGGGGATGCGTTCGCGGTGCGCGTACGGGTTGGTGACACCATGGAGGCGTTCGGCGAGGGGCCAAACAAGCGAACCGCCGAACGCGCGGCAGCAGCGGCGCTCCTTCACCTGTGCGAGGAATCGGAGTCCGGATGAGCGGCACGCGGTTCGGTTCTGTTGCCGTGCTTGGTCTGCCGAATGCAGGCAAGTCCACCCTCGTGAACCGGCTAGCGGGGTCTCGTGTTTCCATTGTGACCCACAAGGCGCAGACCACGCGCGCGCGGATCAGGGGCATCGGTCTGTTCGGGGGCACGCAGGCGGTCTTCATCGATACACCGGGCCTCTACCGGCCACGACGCCTGATCGACAGGGCCATTGTTTCCGCAGTCTGGGCCGGGTTGCGGGAGGCTGACGCAGCCTTGGTACTGGTTGACGCGGCAAAGACTCCTTCCGAGGAACGCGACGCGCTGCTGGCCGGCGTGGAGGAGCGTCTGCCCCGGCGATGCCCCCGGTCCCTGGTCGTGAACAAGATCGACCGGGTTCGTCCGGAACGCCTCCTGGCAATGGTGGCGGAACTGAACGGCAGAGCACGGTTTGACGAGACATTCCTGATTGCCGCCCGGACCGGTGATGGTGTTGATCGACTCGAATCCTGGATCGAACAGGTGCTTCCTTCCGGACCGTGGCACTATCCCGAGGATCAGGCAAGCGATGCGCCGGTCCGGTTCCTGGCGGCGGAAATCACCCGAGAGAAACTCCTCCTTCACCTGCATGACGAACTGCCGTACGAACTCGCTGTGGAGCCCGTTGCCTGGCAGCGGACCGGAGGGGGCAGGGTGCGAATTGAGCAGACAATCGTGGTCGCTCGGGAGTCTCACCGCCGAATGGTTGTGGGCAAGGGAGGATCCGCGTTGGCGCGTATTCGGACCGCATCTGAGCGCGACATCGCCAGGGAACTCGCCGAGGCAGTGGATCTTGTGCTGCATGTGAAGGTCAGGCGGGGATGGATGTCGAATCCGCGCCAGCTTGGAGAACTGGGATTCGGGCTTCCGACCTCCGGGGAGGCAGAGCGCTGAACTGGCAGGACGAGGGGATCCTGCTTTCGGTGCGACCCCATGGCGAAGCAGGCGCCGTGGTGGATGCCCTTACCCGAGAGCACGGGCGGCACGCCGGTTTTGTGCACGGGGGCCAGGGGCGGCGGCTGCGGGGCATCCTGCAGCCCGGCAACCGTGCTCGCCTGGGATGGAATGCCCGTCTTGCCGAGCACATGGGGACGTACCAGGTCGAGGATGTTGGTGCCTCCTGGGCTTCCTTTGGGCAGCATGGTGATGCGATGGCCGCTCTGGCGAGCATGATCGCCCTGCTGTCGGCATTCCTGCCGGAGCGGGAACCGCATCCGAATCTCTATGCCGCGACCGTGTCGACACTGGAAACACTGGAACAACCGGATCACTGGCCCACCGCCTATGTCCATTGGGAACTGGGTCTGCTCCGGGTGCTGGGTTTCGGCCTCTCACTGGATCGTTGTGCAGCGACAGGCGTCACAGAACGCCTGGCCTATGTTTCGCCTCGGACAGGGCGCGCCGTATCCCGCGAGGCAGGGGAGCCCTACGCGGATCGGTTGCTGCCACTCCCGGAATTTCTCGCGAAAGGTGGCGCGGCAAACAGGGAAGCGTGGCACGCCGCCATGCGTCTGACGGGGTTCTTCCTGGAACGCCGGGTCGCCGCGAGTGTGCATCGGCCGGTGCCGGAAGCGCGGGGACGCCTGTTGAACCAGCTGGCCCCGCCCTGAGCGGCCCGCCGGAAACCGGGGCAGGAAATCGGAATTGCTGGGCAATGGCCGCCATCGTCGAAATGCCGCCGAGCGCCGTCGAGCGAAGACGCGCTGTCCCGCTTGTTCCGGCACGGAGCCTGCGCCATGCGACAGGAGCCATTCGGCGGTTTGTTGGCGCTCGCGATTTGCGGTCTCAGTCTGGCATGAGATCGAAGAGGAGTGTATTTGGGGAGTCCGGTCGCCGCCGGGCACGCCAAATCAAGGGGATGCGCTTGGCATTGTCGGCACCTGGATGGAGTTCGTCCATCTCGACGAACCACCTGTCCCCGTTCTGTTCCCACCGGGATCGAGGCGCTCCCGCAATCCGCCAGCAGTCGATGGCTTCCATTGGGCTAGCGGTGGCGATCGATCCTGGTGGCGAACCGGCTTCGCCCTATAATCAGGTGTGAATCCGACATGGTCTCTCGGAGGGAGGCTTCCTGCGGGCCAAGGCCTTGGGCGGAAGCGGAATCCTGCACCGTGATCGGGAAGGGGATGGCAATGGGCATATCGGGCGCCTTCGTACTGTATGCCGTGATTTGGGCGCTGACCTTCTACTGCCTGCTTCCGTTGCGTATCCGGTCCCAGTCGGAAGCGAGGCGGATCGTTCCGGGCACTCCGCCGAGCGCACCCTCAGACACTGGACTCCGATGGAAGGTATTTCGAGCAACCGTCCTCGGCACGGTCATCTGGGTTGTCGTTGCCGGTGCCATCGAGTTCGACGTGGTTCCGCTCAGTTCACTCGAGGCGGCGCTGTTTGCGTTGCGGGAGTAGCACCGGCTCCTCCCTGCTGTTCCGTGTCCCACGCGGGTGATCGTGTGGCCGTGCAGCCGATTGCCCGTTTTTCTTCGGGAATTCCTCAGACCTTACCCGACATTTCCACGAGTCATCCCCGGTTCAACCGATGCTCCTGGCGTGTGGACGACGGCACCGGTTGCGGGCCGTACGGTCAGGCCTGGGTTCCTTTCCTCGCGGCAGGCCGCGGGACACGGACATTTTCGATCGGCTGACAGCTAGTACAAACATAGGGTAGACTTGCGCAAGTAGGCAGACCCTTGGCCCAATGCCGACGGTTTCGGCGGGAATTCCAGGTTCTGCTCGATGCTGGAGAACGAGCGTCATGAAGATCGACGGGCTCGCGGTTGTTCTCGTTGTCGTAGTCGTATGTGGTTGGCTCTTGATTCTGATTGGAGGGCTTGTTTCTGCAGCTCCCTTCGGGCTGATCGGGGTCATGGTTGTTCTAGCAGTCCTGGCGGTCCTGGGATGGATTCTCTTTCGCGTCATCGTTGAACGTCTGCGGAATGCCGAGGACGACCATTACGAGAGAACAGTGGATCGGTAGCGTCCGACGATGCTGGTTTCGACAACAGAATTCATCCCCGGATTCGAGGTGGTGGAAGTGCTGGGCGTGGCAAAGGGCAACACAATTCGCGCAAAGCATATCGGCAAGGACATCGTGGCCGCCTTTCGCCACATGGTGGGTGGAGAATTGGGCGAGTACACGAAGATGATGGCAGAATCTCGCGAACAGGCGTATGACCGGATGGTGGCGGACGCACGTTTGGTGGGCGCGGATGCGGTGATCGGCATGCGGTTCACGACATCGATGGTCATGCAGGGGTCTGCCGAGATTTTGGCTTTCGGAACCGCTGTCAGATTGCGACCGGCGGGAAGTTCGTAGCACGGCGCTCTCTGGCCAAGTGAAGAAAGACAATTCGCCGGGCCGATCGAACGCCACCCGCGACTTGTCAGGAAAGCGCCGCGGTACCGGAAGCGTGTCTTGTATCGTGGTTCTCTGAAGGCGATGCTGGAGTGGACTCCTGGCGCAAGTCGTTCACAAAGAAGTGCGTCACAAGACGGTCAGGTCGGCACTGCGATCGCCATTTGCTGAGACTTGCCTCGGGAATCCGCTGATTTCGCGGATTCGTGGTTCGAAGTGCGCGGGATCTTCTCACCTTGTCCACCCTGTTTCCACACCCTCTCCCCAAACCGCTGCAGGGCAAACCGCAGCCTGGGTGCATGTATGGACATATCCGTGATCCCAAATCGCTCGGTCAGTCGCGCGAGCCCTTCTGCCGGTCCGAGGAGAACAGGCGGCCTTCGGCAGTCTTCGGTTGTCCGGTGCCGTCAGGATCGTGGAAGGAGATCGCGGCAAAGGCGACACCGTATACCGGCGCAAAGAGATTCAGGATGGGCACCAGCATCGCCAGGCTGGCAATGAAGCCCGCGACCCAGTGCCCGCCGCGATTTCGCTGCCAACTCGCCGCAATTTCGACGGGCTGAAGCCGCCGCATGGCAACGATGTCATGGTATTCCCGTCCAAGCACGTATCCGGTGGCCCCGGCCCCAAGCAAGGGTGCGGCAGGTCCGAGGAAGGGTGTTCCGAGCAAGAGGAGTACGGCAATGCCCCCGGTCAGGACAGAAATGCGGAGTCCGGACCGCATTGCAGATCCGAAGGAGACCGGAAGTGGCGGGCCGAGATCCGGGAAGTAGCGGCGTTCGGCGGCGTCCGCGATTCGCTCCAGGAAGCAGGAGGTTGCCAGTGCCACGATCGGCATCCAGAGAACCGTCAGAACGACAAACACCGAGCCCAGCGCGACCCAGAAGGCCACGGATTCGAGAAAGTTGATTTCGTAGCCGAAGAGGTTGATTCGCAGGTTCGACGTATCGATCAGCATCGCCGAGATCACGAACGCTACGAGAAGGCCGACCGCGGATATGAACGCGATGCGGAGAATCAGCCCGACCCCGTCGCGTGAGAGGAAAAATGCAAGGGCGCGCAGGTGGTTCTCAACCATGGATGGGTTCGTCGGCGGCCGTGGTTTGTTGAATTGGCGGGTGCGATGCAACGCGCCACGTCAGCAGTGTAGCGCGCCATCAATTGGAGCGTGGAGTGCTGTTGCACGCAACGCAGCAATGGAGGCACTTGCGATCATTCCGTTGAACGGGTCGGATCTCCCTGAGTCTTACAAGGGCCTCAGTCGCCATTGCGCCCGCAGAATCAACCAGGAGGTCGATGGGCGTGCTCCTTCCCGGGGGGCGTTTCTCCCCCTTGAGATCCCCTCGTTCGCCTCTAATCACTTCGGGTCCTTCGAGCACCCGTACTCCAGGGTGTTCAAGAGGCACCACGAAAGGGCTGATGCCGCCAATACTGTAGTCCGTACCTGCATACCTGATGCCCGTAATCCGCAGGACTCTGTCGAATGTCGGATTGCGGTTCTCCGACGGCGCTTTGTAGAGTCGTTCGCCGGCCATGCAGATTTCGCGAACTAGGAGCGTGCGCCACAGGAGATATTGGCCTTAAGGGTGAGGGAGCGTTGCAGCGGACCTAGGCCGCCTGGTCGGGAAGGGCTGGGCCGATTTCGGC
>CAZPXZ010000036.1:0-29944 GCA_964590405.1 uncultured Rhodobacterales bacterium
GACCAACGTTCCGCCGCGGATGACCAGATCGAATCTTGAACCCATGAGCCCCGGTGCGTTGTCCTGTCATTTCCTTGCAGGGTTAGGATACCGAATTCGAGCCATGGCTCCCGATCAGATTGCGGACTGACGGACCGCTTACCGGCCCATCGATCATGGTCCGAACCATGGCATCGAACAACCTCCGTCGGGTGCTTCCGGAGGAAGGCGCGCGCGAGCGATCGCGAGCGTCGCATCTACAAGGGCGCTGGCGTATTCGAAATGCCCACCGCGGTTCCGGTACATCGCCGTTCCACTCAACTCCGGCGATCGGAATGGACTGATGAAGACGGTGTCAAGAGGCGTCGCACCAGCAGCCCCGGCGCGTATTGGCGGCCCGGAAAATGTCCCTCGTTTCCCTCTACCAAGAAACCGGCAGATGCGAGCCTAGCGCATCCAGATACTTCTTGTGGAAGAAGCGAACTCCTTCCTCGGTAAGGTTTCCGTGTTCCGGGTCCACCAGGTACCAACCGCGCTCATAGCCACGTTGCCGCATGCCGCGCTGCACGTTTTCGCACAGTGCGCGATCCTCCTCGTTAACGATCTCGAATCCCCACCGCGACCGTGCCGCCTCCCGCTCCCGGTCGACATCGGGCGGCGTGAACGTGTCAAATTTCCGGAACATGCGGTTCGGTCCCTGGGGCTCGAAACGCGAAACGGAAAAGTTCGGTGTACCCGGAAAGACGGACAGCAGGGTGTTCGGAAACACGAACCAGAAATGCCCCTCCAGGGCGTCCTCCTCCATATCCAGTGGATACGCCGCATTCTCCGCCTTTCCCGCTGTCGGAATTCGCTGATAGGAGTAACCATCGCGGAACTCGTAGCAGATCCCGGGCATGTTCATGATGTCGGAGAACGACTTGTGGGCAACTTCGCAGTGGTAGCATTCAAGTGCGTTGTCGACCGCAACCTTCCAGTTGCACTGGTAAACTCCGCCGAAGTACTGGGCGTCCTCCCGAAGAACATAGCCTTCGAGGTTCGGAATTGCACTCAGGATATCCTCGCCGATTCCGGGGACTTCCGCCGACAGGGGCCGGGCGTCGGCATCGAGATTGATGAACAGAAATTCCAGGATCCCGTCCACGCGGACTTCGCTCAAGCGGATGTTGGCCGTTGCGGCGCATGATGCTTCCGGACCACGCGCACGAAACAGGCTGCCGTCCAGATTGTACGTCCATGCGTGATACGGGCAGACGACACGACGCGCCCGGCCATGCCCTTCGACGAGTCGATGCCCCCGATGCGGGCAGACATTGTAGAAGGCGCGCACCTCACCGTCGCCTCCCCGTACTACAAAGAGGTCCTGGTCAAGTATGGTGATGGCGGCAAAATCTCCGGGTTCCGGTATTGAACTGGCGTGACATGCATACTGCCAGGTCCGAAAGAAGAGCCCTTCCCGTTCGATCTCGAGGATCGCGGGATCGGTGTAGTATCGGGCAGGAAGGCAGCGAAGCGCCTCCAATTCCGGATCGGACAGCGCCTTGCCTTGAACAAGGTCCAGCATGGTTGCCATCCTCCTCACGCCGCGGTGGAGTCATCGTGGCGCGGCATTTAGCATCTGTCATCGTACGTTGCATGTCAGTAAGCGACTTCCCGGACCTGCACACGACATGAGGGAATGATCCCAGCGGGGATCCTGCCGGTTCCGCTCCAACCGTCCGTTTTCCGACTACGAAATTTGGTAGTCTGCTATCCAGATCAGTAGATGACAGAACAGCCGAACCCAAATGCCCCCGAGCCTCTACCGCGATACGAGTCGAGCCCTGATCCGAATCATCGGTGATGAAGCTGGCGACTTCCTCCAGGATCTCGTAACCAATGATGTCCGGCGCCTCGATCATGGAAACGGGATCTATGCTGCCCTGCTCACGCCGCAGGGCAAGTACCTTGTCGACTTCATCATGCTGATGAGAGAAGACCGGTCGATACAACTTGACCTTGCTGCCTCGGCGCTTGAAGACACCGTGCGTCGGCTGAACATGTACCGGTTGCGCCGGGCACTTGAAATCGCCCCGCAGGATTCCCCTTCGGTATGGTGCCTCTTCGGCCCAGGCGCAATCGAAGCCGCCGGCGAATCAGGGAATCGTGGATCCAGCACGGTTCGGAACGGGCACACAGCTCTCATCGACCCGAGAAGTGCCGACCTCGGCCTTCGCGTCTACGGACACGACATCTCCTGCTGGCTCGGCAAAACCCCCTGGCGGCGGGCAACCGAACAGGAGTGGGATGCGCACCGGATCAAGCTGGGTGTGCCGGAAGGTGGCAAGGATCTTCGGGCCGAAGGGCTGTTCCCGCTCGAAGCAGGATTCGAGGCGCTGAATGGCGTCGATTTCCGGAAAGGTTGCTACGTCGGCCAGGAAGTTACAGCACGCATGCGCCACCGTGGAGCACTTCGCCGAGCCATCCGTCGAATCCGGTTGCTTGGAATCCCTCCGCCACCCGGAACCGAGATCCTGGCCGATGGCAAACCCGCCGGCACAGTTCTCTCTTCGACCGCGAGTGGTCTTGCGCTTGCCTACCTCCGCCTGGAACGCGCCGGTAATGCGACGAACCTCGTTGCCGACGGCGTTGGCCTGACTCTGCTGGAAGATTGACTCCTAGGAATGACAATGCCGTGGTGGTACCGTCGCCCCGGTTCGAACGGGGGACCTCTTGATCCACAATCAAGCGCTCTGACCAACTGAGCTACGACGGCACGGATCCACGCCGCGAGTCTAGCCGAAATTGACCTTCTGCTCTACCCGACGGATCGGAGGCAAAACCACACGAAGCAGGGTACACTCTCTCGCGTCCTTCCTGCCCTCAACCGCCTCATGGAATGATGACTGAACCCGTCTCCCTGGCTCGAAGCGAACTGGGTGAAGGCCCACCGGTCTACCTTCTGCACGGCCTCTATGGATCCGGACGCAATTTCGGCACCGTGGCGCGCTGCCTCTCGGACCGCTTCCGTGCCGTATCCCTGGATCTTCGAAACCATGGCGCGTCCTCCTGGACGGATTCGTTGTCCTACGGGTCGATGTCAGAAGACGTGGCGATGGCCATCGAGGCGGATGGTCTCGCCCCGGCGCGGGTCGTTGGCCACAGTATGGGGGGCAAGGCGGCAATGGTGCTTGCGCTTCGCCGTCCGGAACTGGTGGACAGGATCGCCATAGTCGACATCGCGCCGATTCGATACTCGCATGATCAGCGCCCCCTGCTCCGTGCCATGCAAGACATCGACCCGGCCACGGTCAGGAGCAGAATGGATGCTGACCACCTCCTCGCTGAGGTAGTTCCCGAGAGGCAGGTGCGGGGTTTCCTGCTGCAGAATCTTGTGCGATACGATCGCGCACGCTTCCGTTGGTGTATCAATCTTCCAGTCATCGACAACAACATGGACGATCTGTTGGGTTTTCCGGAAGAGTTGGTCGGGTTATCCTACGGCGGCAGCGCACTCGCCCTGAGTGGCACCCGGTCGGCCTATGTGGACGATGATGGCGTTGCTATGCTACGAATGATGTTCCCTTCGCTGGAACATGTCTGTCTAGAGGGTGCGGGCCACCTCCCGCATGTAGAGCGGCCAGCCGAATTCCTGGACGTCCTGCGCAGCTTTCTGGCGCGATCGGCCTAGACAGCCAGGCGGCCGATTTCAAAGGAGGAGTTCATGAGCGAAACCCAGTCCTCCACACCCGGAACCGAAGATCTGGCTGCCTCACTCGGCGAAGCAGCCGAGCGTTGGACCCGTATCGCCGAACAGAGTGCGCGCGTATCAGCCGCATTTTGGAAACGACAGACAGGCGCTTCCGAAGAATTTCAGTTGATTGATCCAGCCTCCGTCGGAGAAGCGTTCGCCTCCCTGACGGCCTCCCTGATGGCACACCCTGACAAGTTTGCTGAGGCTACCGCGGACTACTGGCGCCGCAGCGCCGAACTCTGGAGTGCGGGTCTCAGACAGATGCAAGGTGCAGAAGAGGAACTGCCTCCAGTACCCAAGGATCGTCGGTTCCGTGGCGATGCCTGGGAAGAAAACGCAACCTTCGACTACCTGCGCCGGAGTTACCTTCTCACTTCGGACTGGGTGCGCGGACTCGTCGAGGACGCGGATATGGAGCCGGAACAACGACGCAAGGTCGCCTTCTACACCCGTCAGTACCTGAGCTCCGCCTCGCCTGCGAACTTTGCCGCCACGAATCCGGAAGTACTCAAGCGTGTCGCCGAGACTGACGGCAAGAGCCTGATCGACGGGCTAGAGCATATTCTAGACGACCTGGAAAGGGGAAAGGGCCAGCTAAAGATTTCCATGACCGACGAGAATGCGTTCGAAGTTGGTCGGAATGTCGCCGCCACTCCCGGCAAGGTCGTCTTCCAGAACGACATGATGCAGTTGATCCAGTACGCTCCACTGACTGAATCTGTCGCAAGGCGTCCGCTGCTGTTCGTTCCGCCCTGGATCAACAAATTCTACGTAATGGACCTGCAGCCGAGGAATAGCCTCATCCGTTGGGCCGTCGAGCAAGGCCACACGCTATTCGTGATCTCATGGGTCAACCCTGATGCCAGTCTCGCGGACAAGTCCTTCGCCGATTACATGCATTCCGGCCCCTTGGCCGCCCTTGGCGCCATCGAACGGGCGACCGGAGAGCGGGAGGTGAACATCCTCGGATTCTGCATCGGCGGAATTCTCACCGCATCAACACTGGCCTGGATGGCCGCTAAGGGCGACGATCGTGTCAAGTCGGCAACGTACCTCGCAACCATGTTCGACTTCAGTGATGTCGGGGAGACGGCGGTCTTCGTCGACGAAGCGCAGGTGGCACGCATCGAGAAACATGCGGCGGAAAAGGGGTACCTGGAGGGGCGCCACCTGGCGAACATGTTCTCCCTGATGCGGGAGAATGACCTCGTATGGTCGTTTGTGGTCAGCAATTACCTGATGGGACGCGATCCGATTCCATTCGACCTCTTGTTCTGGAATGCCGACTCCACCCACCTTCCCGCAACCATGCTTGTCTACTACCTTCGTCATTTCTATCTGGAGAATGGCCTCGCCACCCCGAATCATATCGTCCTCGATGACGTTCCGATCGATTTGGGCAGGATTCAAAGTCCCTGCTACATCTTTGCCACCAAGGAGGATCATATTGCTCCCTGGCCTGCCTCCTTCGCCGGCAAGCGCCTGATCGGAGCGCCCGTCGAGTTCGTCCTGGGCGGCTCAGGCCATATTGCAGGAGTTATCAATCCGCCCAAGGCGAAGAAGTACGGCTACTGGACTTCGGGTGCGAGTGAGGAGGATCCGGATGCCTGGTTCAGTGCCGCCGAACAGCATGCCGGTTCCTGGTGGGAACACTGGGGAGCCTGGCTCGATGGATTCCGAAATGGAGACGTTCCGGCAAGGCATCCGGGTGACGGTGCCCTCGATCCAATCGAGGACGCACCGGGAAGTTACGTAAAGCAACGTGCTCCCGAATAATCGCCGCGCCTTCTGCGCGGAACTGCCGCTCGCCCTGGCAGCCGTACTCCTCCTGCTTTCCGGAGTTCCGGGCATGGCGTCCGGAGCGACGCCCTCCGGTTGTGTCGTCAGTTGCGCTCCGCCGGAACCCCGCCCGACTCCCTTGCATGCTGCCAATTCCGCGAATCCCGATTCTCCGCGCCTCCGAATTCTGCCCATGCCCGCTCCCCGTCCGGCCTCCTGGGGCATGAACACTGCGGTTCGACCGAAAACCGGGAAGCAGGGTAGCCGTCATTTCCCCGTTCCCGCCCCACGCCCGGCCTTCCTGCTCCCTGCGGTTCCGCCGGGACCGCTGGATGCCGACGACGTGCAACGTCTCCGTACGGTACTCGCGGCAGTACGAAACGAGAAATGGCGCCGCGCACTGGATTCCGCGGCTGGCGCCAAGTCTCCCCTCCCCGGCATGATCGCCCGTGCGATGTGGCTCGCTGCCCCGGATGCAAAGGCTTCGTTCGTGGCAACCCTGGACTTTCTCGACGAGTACCCTGGCTGGCCACAGCGGACTGTAATCCGTCGACGGCTCGAAGAACGGTTGGGAGACGACATCTCGGTGGAGCAGATCCTGCGCGTATTCGAAGCCGAAGAGCCGCTTTCTGGCGCTGGATGGCTTCGCTACGCGCAGGCGCTCCGTGCTTCCGGCAACTCCTCGCGCGCCGCGGATGCTGCTCGCACCGCATGGCGAATGCACACGCTGTCCGTCGACGAGGAGCGGGTCCTGCTCGGTGAATTTGGCCAGTCCCTGACCGAAAAGGACCAGATTCTTCGCTTGGACAATCGCATCTGGAAGCGGGACTGGTCCGGGGCTCGCCGGCAACTCCGCCGCGTTCCGCGGCAGTGGCGCCTCCTGGGCGAAGCGCGAATCACACTTGGGCGAAGGGTAGGCAGCGCAGACCGCGCGGTCGCCCGCGTCCCTGAGGCGCTTCGCGACCATCCCGGCCTCGTTTATGAACGCGCGAGATGGCGCCGCCGTTCGGGCCTCGACAGTGGCGCACAGGACATGCTGGTTCCACTGCCGAGCACACTCCCTGAACCCGGCCGCTGGTGGGACGAACTCAACCTCCACGTTCGCGACCGACTCCGGCGCCAGGACTTCATGGAAGCGTACCGGCTTGCGAGCGCGTATCCGGCCTTCGAGGGAGAGGACCGGCGTCGGGGAGCATGGCTAGCGGGATGGATCGCGCTGGAATTCCTGCGGCGCCCTCCGGAGGAAGCCATGGCCCATCTCGTCGAGGCCCGAAACGCATCATGGCACCCTGCTGATGTCTCTCTCGCTGCATACTGGCAGTTCCGCGCGGCCCACCGGATGGGAAATATCGATGAGGCCAGAGGCTTTGCCGAGGAGGCGGCAAAGTGGCCCGGGACGTTCTTTGGCCAACTCGCCCTCCGCAGCCTCGGCCGCCACCTGGAGTTGCCGGTTGCGCCTCCGCCAGACAACACGTTTCTGGACGATCCGGAAAGAAAATATCTTGCTGACGTTCTGCTCGCCCTGGGTCAGGCCGACGGCAGCCAGTTTGCCTGGCCATTCGTTAGAGCGCTGCTGGCCGAAACCACGTCTGACCGGGAAGCGGTCGCAGTTGTGGCGCTCTGCATGCGAGCCGGCATGCCGAGGCAAGCCCTCCGGGCGGCCCGACGGTCCATTTCGATGGGTTACGACGTGCCCCGCCTTCTATTCCTGATCCCTCCCGAGGAGCATTATCCGAGGGACTCGGTCCATGATGGCCTGCCCCTGGCGGTTGCGCTCGCCGTCTCGAATCAGGAAAGCGGCTTCGACAGGGCCGCGATCAGCCATGCGGGAGCACGAGGTCTCATGCAACTCATGCCCCGGACAGCGAAACATCACGCACAGCGTCTTTCGACCCCCTACAAGCTCAACTGGCTCATCGACGATCCTTCCTACAATGTCCGCATCGGCAGTTCATTCCTCCATGAGAGGATCAACCGTTATGACGGCTCCGTCCCCCTCGCACTTGCTGCCTACAACGCCGGTGATGGAAATGTGAGAAAGTGGCTCCGGGCCTTTGGTGATCCGCGCGGAAGCGAGGCAGCCCTGATCAACTGGATCCTGCTCATTCCGTTGGTGGAAACCCGTAGTTACGTGCAGCGGGTGATGGAACGGATCAGTGCCTACGAGATTCTGCTCGCACCCGATGCCGGGGGATCGGTTCCGCTGCGACACCTTGCCTTCTGACCAGGGGCGAACCGACCGTAGCCACGACCAGGGCACCGGATTCCTCCACCGGCAGACCCTCGGCAATTATGGATCAGGCGTGAATGCGTTCGCCTCCCCACGCAGCGTCAATCAGGGCCTTGGCGTAATCCGTTGTCGGACTCTCGAAGAATGCTTCCGTTTCTCCTGACTCAAGGGCGCAACCTTCCCGCATCACGATGATCTTGTGTGCCAGGGCACGCACCACGCGCAAGTCGTGGCTCACGAAGACATAGGCAAGTCCATGGCTGGCCTGCAGATTGCGTAGAAGCGACACCACCTGGCCCTGCACCGTGCGATCAAGTGCCGATGTTGGTTCGTCCAGAACCAGCAGCGACGGCTTCAGGATCATGGCGCGAGCGAGCGCAATCCGCTGCCGCTGCCCTCCGGAGAACTCATGGGGGTACCGGTCCATCAACTCCGGATCGATTTCGACTTCACGCAGGATTTCCGCTACCCGCTGCCTGCGCTGATCAGCACTCTCATCGCGCTCGTGCACCTGGAGTCCCTCCCCGATGATGCCGGCAACCGACATCCTCGGACTCAGGGAACCATAGGGATCCTGGAACACGACCTGCATTCGTTGGCGCAGATGTCGCAGGAGGCTGCTACCGAGACCGTCAATCCGCTGCCCGAGGAAGACAATCGGCCCATCCGACGAGACCAGGCGAAGGAGCGCCAGGACAAGCGTGGTCTTGCCCGAACCCGATTCGCCAACCACCCCCAGGGTCTCCCCCGCACGCACCTTCAACGATATTCCGTCCACTGCCTTGATGTGTCCGACCGTCCGACGCAGGATGCCACGCCGTATCGGAAACCAGACCCGCAGGTCCGTACTCTCGAGGACGACCGGCGCCCTGGTACCGACAGGGGTCGGGCGTCCGCTCGGGACGGCATCCAGGAGTTCTTTCGTATAGTTGTGTTCCGGATGGCGGAAAATCCTTTCGACCATGCCGGATTCAACCACAAGCCCATCCTTCATGACCGCCACGCGGTCGGCCAGCCGTCGTACGATCTCGAGGTCGTGCGTGATGAAGAGCATCGACATCTGCCGCTCCGACTGAATTCGCTTCAGAAGCCGCAGGATTTCGAACTCTACGGTAACATCCAGTGCCGTGGTGGGCTCGTCGGCAATCAGGATCACGGGATCGTTGGCCAGTGCCATCGCAATCACGGCCCGCTGACGCTGGCCACCGGAAAGCTGATGTGGATAGGAGTGAAAACGCACCTCCGGATCCGGCATATGCACCTGGTGGAGGAGATCCATCGCACGCCTTCGGGCGGCCCCCCGCCCAGCACCATCCAGCTGTATGCCTTCCATGATCTGGCGTCCAACCGTGTGGAGAGGGTTGAGGGACGTCATCGGCTCCTGGAAGATCATTCCTATGCCGCGCCCTCGCACTTGCGCCAGAGACTCGGGAGTCGCCCCGATCATCTCACTTCCCTGCACGCAAATGGAACCGGTACAGCGCGCCGTATCGGGAAGAAGTTGCATTGCCGCAAGCGCCGTTACCGATTTGCCGGAACCGGACTCTCCGACGAGTGCGAGAGTCTCTCCCCGGGACAGCGACAGGGTGACCTCCCGCACCGCCGTCGTCGCGACATTGCGGCTGACAAACTCGACGCTGAAATTCCGCCATTCCAGCACGGAAGGGCTTTCGGTCCTCTCCGTGCCAGTGCGGTCGACATGATCGCTCATGGTACGGCCTTCCGGGGATCGAAGGCGTCACGGACAGCCTCGAATACGAAAACGAGAAGGGACAACATGATGGCAAACGTGAAGAACGCGGTCAGGCCGAGCCAGGGGGCCTGCAGGTTTCGCTTCCCCTGCAGGGCGAGTTCGCCCAGCGAAGGATAGGAAGCGGGGAGACCGTAGCCCAGGAAATCGAGAGCCGCCAGGAGGGAGATCGAGCCCGTCAGGAGGAACGGCATCATGGTGAGGGTCGCGACCATCGCATTGGGTAGCAAGTGTCGGAACATGATGATCCAGTTCGAGACGCCGAGCGCTCGGGCGGCAAGGACATACTCGAAATTCCGGGCCCGGAGGAACTCAGCACGAACAACGCCGACAAGTGCCGTCCAGCCGAATAGTCCGAGAAGAATGGTCAGCGTGAAGAAACCTGGCACAAGTACCGCTGCCACGATCATGATCAGATAGAGTTGCGGCATGCTGGACCAGATTTCCTCGAAGCGCTGGAAGAAAAGATCGATACGGCCACCGAAGAATCCCTGAACGGCGCCGGCGATCACGCCAATGACCGAAGAAAGAGCCGTAACCAGCAGCCCGAAGAGAAGGGAAATCCGGAATCCGTAGACCACACGCGCCGTAACATCCCGCGCCTGCTCGTCGGTACCCAGCAGATTGAGGGTCGTCGGTGCCGAAGGAGCATGCGACAGGTCATAGTTGATGGTGTCATGGGCGAACGGAATCAGGGGCCAGAGCATCCATCCCGCGCCTTCCTCCGGAATGGGGACCGTTTCCGGATCGTCCAGGCAGTGTTCGTTTCCTCCGCTCCGAACAAGGCAGGCCACAACCGGGTCACGGTAATCTGCATCCGTTTCGAATTCCCCTCCGAATGCCGTTTCCGGATAATCCCGGAGAACCGGCACGTACAACCCACCCCGGTAGCCCAGAAGCAGCGGCTGATCATTGACGAAGAACTCGGCAAGCAGCGAAAAGACGAACAGAATGATCAGAATCCAGAGCGACCAGTAGCCCCGGCGATTGGCGCGAAAATTCTCCAGTCGGCGACGCTGCAGGGCGTCCATGGCAAGCCACGACACCTCATGTCTCCCGGGACTCGAAGTCGATGCGCGGATCGATCCAGACATATGTCAGATCGGACACCAGTTTGATCAGAAGCCCGATCAGGGAGAACAGGTACAAGGTACCGAAAACGACCGGGTAGTCCCGGTTGACCACGGACTCATAACCGAGCAACCCGATCCCATCGAGGGAGAAAATCGTTTCAATCAGGACCGAACCGGTCAGAAAGATCCCTACAAAGGCTCCTGGAAATCCGGCAACCACGATGAGCATCGCATTCCTGAACACGTGCCCGTAGAGAACACGTCGCTCGTCAAGTCCCTTGGCCCGGGCCGTCAACACATACTGCTTGCGGATTTCGTCGAGAAACGAGTTCTTGGTCAGGAGCGTCAGGGTCGCAAATCCGGAAATGGACATGGCGAGAACCGGAAGCGCGAGGTGCCAGAAATAATCCAGCACCTGTGCCGGAATGCTGAGTTCCTGCCAGTTTTCGGAATGCAGACCACGCAACGGGAACCACTGCATGTACGATCCGCCGGCGAAGAAGATCAGCAACAGGACGGCGAAGAGAAACCCGGGGATTGCGTAGCCAATGATGATTGCGCCCGAAGTCCAGACATCAAACCGGGATCCGTCCCGCACCGCCTTCCGAATACCCAGTGGAATGGAAACGAGGTAGGCGAGCAGCGTCGTCCAGAGGCCGAGGGATGCGGAAACCGGGAGTTTCTCCAGGACCAGTTCGATCACACCGACTGACCGGTAGTAGCTCTCCCCGAAATCGAACACGGCATAATCCGCGATCATCTTCAGGAAACGCTCAATTGGTGGGCGATCAAATCCGAACTGTCGCTCCAGTTCCTTGATGAACTCGGGATCCAGGCCCTGCGCACCACGATAAGCGGACTCGCTGCCGCTTCCCGCGGCACCGGACACATCCCCTCCAGCGCCGGAGAAACGGGCCGTCGCGTCAACCCCGCCCTCCGTCAGTTCCGCAATCACACGCTCCACCGGACCGCCGGGGGCGAACTGGACAACAACGAAATTGACCAGGAGGATGCCCAGCAGGGTGGGAATGATCAGGAGGAGCCGCCGGACAATGTAGGCTCCCACTGCTCAGCTTCCCCTATTCAGCTTCTCCAGCACCTCTGCGGGCGGTTCAGGGTTGACCCACCATGTATCGATGAAGGCGGGATCGAAGGGCGGCTTGCGGTCGGGGCGGCCGAAGACATTCCAGTAAGCAATGCGATGGGCGGGAAGGTTCCAGTGAGGAACCCAGTAGTGGCCCGAACGAAGTACCCGGTCCAGCGCGCTGACGGCGACGGAATGCTCGGCGCGGGACTGCGCGGCACCGATCGCGTCCACCAGCCGATCAATCGCAGGATCACGAATTCCGGAGAGATTGAAACTCCCCTCCTGGCCGGAACTGGAGGAATGAAAGAAGGCTCCAATCTCGACACCGGGCGTGGGAGGCAGAGCAAACCGAGCGGTGACGATGTCATAGTCGAACGATTTCCGGCGTTCCTCCTCCTGCGCGGTATCCACGCTCAACATCGAGGCATCAATTCCCAATTGCTGGAGATTCTTCACATAGGGCTGAATGATGCGTTCGAACCACGGGGAATCGTTCAGGAATTCCACTACCAGCGTTTCGTCGTCCGCGTTCCGCCGCTTCCCGTCCTCGGCAACGGGCCATCCCGCTTCATCAAGCAGTCGTCCGGCAGCGCGAAGCTGACGGCGGATCCGGCCCGAGCCGTCGGTAACCGGAGGTGTATAGGGTGAAGCCAGTTGCGCTTCGGGAAGATCCGCGCCGGCACGTTCCAGCAAGGCCCGCTCTTCGGGCACCGCCTCCCCTTCGGCGGCCAACGGAGATCCTTCGAAGAAACTGTCGGTGCGATGGTACTGTCCGAGAAAGAGGGTGTTGTTGGTCCACTCGAAGTCAAACGCCAGCCCGATGGCCTCCCGAACCCGGATGTCCTGAAAGCGTTCCCGGCGGGTGTTGATCCAAAATCCCTGGGTTCCGCTCGGACGCAGGTCCGGTACCAGGTCCTTCAGCACCAGGCCGCGCTCTGCATCCGGAAAATTGTACTGCGTCATCCAGATGCTGGAGACGTATTCCTCCTTGAACAGGTAGACCCCGGCCTTGAAGCCCTCGAAAGCCGCAGTGTGATCCCGAAAATACTCGGCGACAAGCCGGTCGAAATTGAACCGGCCGCGGTTTACGGGCAGGTCCCTGGCCCAGTAGTCCGGTCGCCGCTCGAAAACGATCCGTCGGCCCGGGTCCACTTCCGTCACGCGATACGGACCCGACCCCGAAGGCGCGTCCAGCGTGGAGTCCGCGAAGTCCCGCCCCTCCCACCATGACGCCTGCAGCACCGGGAGACTGGCAACCTGCAGCGGCAGGTCCCGCAATGCAGCTCCCTCCCGGAAATGGAACCGGATGACGCCGGGCGCAACGACCTCCGCACGCTCCACGCCAGCGAACCTCTGCCGCCATACCGGACGGGCCTTCGTGCGCAGAACCTCGAAGGAGAACACCGCATCCTCCGCGGTAACCGGGCTGCCGTCTTCGAATCGGGCCTCCGGGCGAAGCCTGAACTCGACCCACATGCCGTCATCCGCGACCCGTGCGCCCGAGGCAAGCAGTCCGTACATCGCATCCGGCTCATCCGCCGCACGAACCATCAGCGTGTCCTGCAGCAGCGGCAGGACATCCGTCCACGCCCGGTCGCCCTTGCGCGCATAGTTGTTCAGGCTGTCGAAGGAGCCAAGATCGAAGGTGGAATAGGTTCCACCCTTCGGGGCTTGCGGGTTCACATAGGAGAAATGCTCGAAATCCGGCGGATAGGCGAGATCGCCAAAGGCCGAGAGGCCGTGCCGAAACTCGGGTTCCCCGGTTTTTTCGGTCTGTTCGGATGCATACCCGTCGAACACTACCGCGAACAGGAATGCGAACCCGACAAGGGCGCACGCGAGTCGGATGCCGTACATGGGCATATCGGACTTCCCCACCTGAAACCTCAAGACTTCGCAGCCGTAGCGGCGGCCTTGGCCTCGTCCCACCACCATACGGTCGGGAATCCGTCGGATCGGGATGGGAATGGGTCCGGATGGCCGAAACGGTCCCAATAGGCGATTCGCTCGTACGGCGTAAACAGTTGCAGGACAGCAAGATGGCTATGTGTCAGGATGCGGTCGAGCGCCCGGCATGCAGCGGCAAGTTCCTCACGATTATCGGCATGAATGATCCGATCGACCAACGCGTCGACCCCGGGATTGCTCACCCCGCCCAGATTTCGCGTGTTGGGCATGTTGGCGGCGATACTTCCCCAGTAACTCACCTGTTCGTTGCCCGGAGACTCGGAATTCCGCCACCCCCAGACGATCATGTCGAAGTCCTGCTCGTCAATTCGGTTCCCGTACTGGGTCCAGTCGACGATGCGAAGGTCGGCCTGGATCCCGAGCTTGCGAATGTTCTGGAGATAGGGCCCGACGATCCGCTCCTGCTCGGCCTGCGCCGTCAGGAACTCGATCTGGAAGGGTTCGCCGTTCACGTCCACAATGCTCCCATTGTCGAAACGCCATCCGGCATCCTCTAGGAGTTTGCGCGCCCCTCTCAGTTCGCCGCGAATTCTACCCGAGCCGTTGGTCTGGTTCGGGACGAATGGCTGGCCAAACGCGGCCTCCGGCACATGCTCGCGGACACTCTCCAGCAGTTCCAATTCCCGGCCTTCCGGCAAGCCCTCCGGCATGAGGTCGGCGGTGCCCTGGAAATAGCTCCAGGGCCTTGCGTATTGTCCGTAGTACAAGGTCGCATTGGTCCATTCGAAATCGAATACCAGCGCCAGCGCTTCACGCGTCTTCGGATCTGCAAACTTGGCGCGGCGGCCGTTGAAGAGAAATCCCTGTACGGTCTTCGGCCCGTCAGGCGTGTATGTCCGCTTGATTACCGCACCCGAGTCGATTGCCGGAAAGTCATAGCCGGTCGCCCATACCTTGGAATTGTTCTCGGACCGGAAGTCTACATCGCCGGCCTTGAAGGCCTCGAATGCAGCAACTCCATCGAGGAAGAACTCGAACCGTACCCGATCGAAATTATGAGATCCGACACGAACCGGCAATTCGGCCCCCCAATAGTCCTCGAACCGCTCATACTCGACGAAGCGGTTGATCTCGAAATTGCCGATCCGGTAGGGGCCGGATCCGAGTGGCAGGTCCATGGTGGACTCGGCGAAATTCCGGCCCTCCCACCAGTGGCGCGGCAACACTTCGAGTTCCCCGACAATGTGGGGAAGTTCGCGGTTGCCGGTTGTCGCGAACGAGAACCGGACCACGCCATCTCCCTCGTCGCGCGCGGATTCCACGTCCTTGTAGTATTGGCGAAAGAACGGCAGCCCGTCCTGCTTGAGTGCTTCAAAGGTGAAGACGACATCTGCCGGCTCGACCGGTCGTCCATCATGCCACCGGGCTTCATCCCGGAGTCGGAAAGCGACCCAGGAATAATCGGAGGGATGCTCGATCCATTCCGCGAGAAGCCCGTATGCGGTCGAGCCCTCATCCAGCGATCGGTCCATCAGCGTATCGTAGATCCAGGGAGCGACATTCGCCGAATCTCCTTGGGAAATGAACGGATGAAAGCTGTCGAACCCTCCTATTCCCGCAATGCGTGCAGCGCCACCCTTGGGGGCGGCCGGGTTGACGTAGTCGAAATACGGAAAGTCCGGTGGATAGCGCAGCGCCCCGAGGAGTGAACTGCCGTGACTGCGGGAAACGCCCGTCTCTGCAGCCAGAGCACCGAATTTCATCTGCGGCAGGAGTGCCGCCGCAGACAGAACTCCGAATTGACGGCGAGTAATCATTGTTCCGGACCCCTCTTCTCCATACACGTTGCCCACGGCGAAGAGAGGGAAGTGCAGCCCGGACCAGCCGAACCTATTGACTGGTTGCGCCCTCGCTTCCGTCCCCTGCGCCTTCGTTGCTAACCTCCTCCAGGGGAGGCTCAGGCAATTCAAGCGGCGTATCGCTACGGCTGTTGAGCCAGAGCAAAACGGACGCGCGATCCTTTCCCTTCCTCAGCCCGGCAAAATTCATCTTTGTTCCCGGCGCCCAACCCTTTGGGTCCGCAAGGAACGCTGCCATGTTTTCCCAGGTCCAGCCACCCTCAAGTTCCTCCAGCGTGGAGGAATAGGCGAACCCCTCCAATGAGGCGATGTCCCGCCCGACGATTCCCCACAGGGCGGGTCCGACGCCATGCCGCGTAGCGTTGTCTGCCTGATGGCACGCGGCACAACGCTTGAAGAGTTTCTCTCCCCTGGCCGGGTCGGCATCCTGCAAGAGTACGGCAATGTGAGGCTCGATCTCCGCGCCAGCGACTGCGGAAGCGCCGCCGTCGTCAAGCGGTGCCACGGCATACGCGGGTTCATCCAGCACATGGACCTCGTAGATACCCTCCAGGAGATACGTAACACCGAGAAACAACAGGAGAGACGCGCATAGCGCCCCGAAAATCCGCGTCAGGTCGTAGGTGTCCATGGTCCGATGCGCCAATCCTGTCAATGAAGAGGTTGCCGGGTGGCATCGGGGGTCTTTTAGCGCAGACACAGCCCATATCGCAACCCGGAACAGCCATCGTACCGTGCCAAGCACACCCCCTGCTGACGAACCGGAGCCAGGAACTCATCCCGGACATGCTGAATCATCGGTACTCCCGAGAGGACAACTGCTAGGGGCGCACTACCCACGTCCATGCCGCAACGCCACGATCTCCGAGTCGGCAGCCGCGTCTCCGACATGCCCAAAGCGAACTCGCGCTGTGCAAGACAGACCCGCAGCATGGCGGCGAGACGTTCGTAGGCACCTCGCCGCAAACTGCCGGCTGCCATACCGCTTGGCCTCTTTCCAGGACCGTGCAACGCGGTGCCCAGGCCAGTCTAGTGCTCGTGAGGCGGATAGAACGGAGCAACCGCTTCGACCGCCACCTGAAGATCCTCGACGAAGGACATGTCCGCATTCTGCTTCGCACGCATGGCTGCAACGATCACCGCATGATGCTTTTGCAGCCGGTCCGCATAGTCCTCCTGATCCGACTTGACCCGCTGAGTCAGAAAATAGTCGCTGATCGTATCAATGATGTTCTGCGCATGGTTTTCCTTGTTCACGACCCAGCGAACAAGCTGGTTCTGCGATTGCGGATCTGTCGTGCCGGAAAGATCGGTAATCAGGCTGACCGATTTCCGGATGGTCTCGACATCCTCGAGCATTGACTTGACCCGGGCATGGTCATCGTAGATGCCACAGGGAATCTGGCAATGCGCGAATGCGGTCGGAATGGCAACAAGACTTGCGATCGCCGCGGCTGCGGCGATCAGGGGTAACCTTGCGATGATTTTCATGCTGTTCTCCGCTTCTATCTGCCTGGGGCGACAACTCTCGTGGTGCCACCCGTCGTATTTCTCCTTGGGGCGCGCGGATCCGGTTTGCCCGAACGAATGATATTCCTTGCGTTCCCGCAATTGACCGGCATGAGAGAATCGAACCCGCGATTCCGTTCGGCATTGTGCATCCAGTGTCGACCGTCAGGTACAATTCGTCAAGTTGAATTTGCCGATAATAGTGGCAGGTCTTGGCCCGATTCATCGCCAGAACTGACTCTCGATCACAAGAGAGCGCGGCGCGTCCCGCGACGAGGCCAGAATCCCGGAACGGCGAGTAGCGATACGCCGTTTCCGCTCGGGGTTCTGATTCATTCTGTCTGAAACCGATTGGCGCGAGAGGATGCCTTCCGGGGTCATCACGCAACACGCGATGCCCCACTCTTGCAGAATGCGGTTGGTCCGCTAAAGCGCCTGTACCAATCCCACGCGCGTCGTTCTGGTCCGAAACCCGCACCCGCAAACCGCTCCGGGCGGGCCCTGCACCAGATCAGGAAATCCGTACTCCCGATGCATCGAAGCGATGAAGCTTGGCCTGCTGCAGCGACAGATGGACTGTATCGCCGTGCTGCATCGGATTGTCCCCATGGGCGCGAACTGTGAGCGTGTCATCGAGTTTCTCGCAACGCACGTGCAGGAACGTGTCTGCGCCGAGATGTTCGGACACGCCGACGGTTCCCTGCCAGGTACCCTCGCTCGCAGAGATCGAGATGTGTTCCGGCCGGATACCGATGGTGTGGGCGTCAAACCTTGCGGCCTCGCTGCCCGAAAGGAAATTCATTCCCGGAGACCCGATAAACCCGGCGACAAACAGGTTTCGAGGATGGTGGTACAACTCCAGGGGCGAGCCGACCTGTTCGATCACGCCGGCCTGCAACACGACAATCTTGTCCGCCATTGTCATGGCCTCGACCTGATCGTGGGTCACATAGATCATTGTCGCCTTGAGCGACTGGTGAAGTTCGGTGATCTCGAGCCGCATGTTGACGCGTAGAGCCGCATCCAGATTGGAAAGAGGCTCGTCAAAGAGAAATGCTTCGGGTTCGCGCACGATCGCTCGCCCGATCGCGACGCGCTGGCGCTGGCCGCCCGAGAGCTGCGCCGGCCTCCTGTCGAGGAAATCGATGAGATTGAGCACCCTCGCAGCCGACTCGACGCGTCGATCCTGTTCGGCCCTGTCCATCCCCGCCATCCGCAGCGGGAAGGCAATGTTCTTTCGGACCGACATGTGCGGGTACAGTGCATAGGACTGGAAAACCATGGCCAAACCGCGCCTCGCAGGAGGTATATCCGTGACATCGACGCCATCGATCTCGACATGTCCGGTCGTGATGTCCTCCAGTCCCGCGATCAGGCGCAACAGGGTGGACTTGCCACAACCTGACGGTCCGACGAACACGACGAATTCGCCATCCTCGATTTCCAGGTCGAGTGGCGGGATTACTTCGGTCTCCCCGAAGCTCTTGCTGACCTGCCGGAGCGTTATCACTCCCATTTGATGTCCCTCACTTCACGGCCCCGAAGGTGAGGCCCCTAACAAGCTGTTTCTGACTGAACCAGCCCAGGATCAGGATTGGCGCGATGGCCATCGTGGATGCTGCGCTCAGCTTGGCATAGAAGAGCCCCTCCGGGCTGGAAAAGCTGGCAATGAACGCGGTCAGCGGAGCGGCCTTGGCGGCGGTGAGATTCAGGGTCCAGAATGCCTCGTTCCATGCGAGAATCACGTTCAGCAGTAGCGTCGAAGCAATGCCCGGTACCGCCATCGGCACCAGCACATAGAGGATTTCAGCGCGCAGATGTGCACCGTCCATTCGCGCAGCCTCGAGAATATCGACGGGAATCTCGCGAAAGTACGTAAAGAGCATCCAGACGATGATCGGCAGGTTGATCAGCGTAAGTACAATTACAAGGCCGACGCGCGTATCCAGCAGACCGCTGTCACGGAAGAGCAGGTAGATCGGGATCAGGACGCCAACCGGCGGCAACATCTTCGTACTCAGCATCCACATCAGCACATGCTTGGTGTGCTTGGCCGGCACAAATGCCATCGCCCAGGCTGCCGGTACCGCGATCAGGAGTCCCAGCCCCGTAGACCCGAAGGAAATCACGACCGAGTTCCAGAAGTGTTTCAGGTAATCCGTGCGTTGATTGACGGCTTCGTAGGCGGAAAGAGTCCAGTCGAAGAACAGGAACGAAGGTGGCGCGGCGATCGCCTCGGCCTCCGTCTTGAACCCGGTAAGAAACGTCCAGAGAATCGGAAAGAAGAGCGCGAGTCCAACCGCCCAGGCGATCACGGTCGTGAGCAACTTGCGGCGAACGGGTACAGCGCGAGCCATGTTCAGGCGTCCAGGTTCTTGCCGATCATCCGCATCAGGAAGATGGCGACGATGTTGGCCAGAATGATGGCGATGACACCTCCGGCAGAACCGCCGCCCACATCAAAATGGAGGAGAGACTGGGCGTAGACGAGGAATGTCAGATTGGTTGTCGCCGTGCCGGGTCCGCCGTTGGTTGTGACCAGGATCTCCGCAAAAATCGACAGCAGGAAAATCGTCTGGATAAGGATCACGACGGTAATTGCACGGGCGAGATGCGGCAGGACGATGAAGGTAAAGCGGTTGCCCGGTCCCGCTCCATCCATCTCCGCCGCTTCGAGTTGCTCACGGTCCAGAGACTGAAGCGCCGTGAGGAGGATCAGGGTCGCGAATGGAAGCCACTGCCAGGAAACGATCAGAATGATGGATGCCATCGGCGCATGGGCAAAGAAATCAAAGGGTTCCACGCCCAACAATCTGGAGAACTGGCCGAACAGCCCGTTCACCGGATTCATGAACATGTTCTTCCAGACAAGTGCCGACACAGTGGGCATCACGAAGAACGGAGCGATGACGAGAACACGCACGATGCCCCGCCCCCAAATCTCCTGGTCGAGAAGGAGTGCAAGCAGGACGCCGCCAACGATGGTGATCAGAAGAACACCGATCACCAGCGTAAGTGTGTTGCGAATGGCATCCCAGAAACTTGGGTCAGTCAGGAAAAAGTAGTAATTCGTCCAGCCCGTCCACTGCTCCATACCGGGCATCAACAGATTGTAGCGGAGGAAGGAGAAGTAAAGCGTCAGGCCGAGCGGAACGAGCATCCAGCCAAGAAGCAGAACAACCGCCGGGGATATCATCAGCCGGGCCGCCGCTCTTGAGTGCCGTGCCGCCATCCGGTCGTCGCCGATTCAAGGATTCCTGTCAGACTGATGGGGCCGCCGCAGAAACGGCGGCCCCTGATTCAGGATTCTATCTTACTGAATGTACCCGGCCTTGGTCATCTCGCGAACCGCAAATGCCTGCGAATTCGCCAGTGCCTCGTCAACCGAAATCGATCCCGCCAGTGCGGCAGCGACCTGCTGGCCGACGAATGTGCCGATTCCCTGGAACTCGGGTATTGCAACAAATTGCACACCGGTGTAGGGCACAGGCTCAAGCGTCGCGTCGGCGGGATTGGCCGACAGGATCGAGGCCTCGACCGTACGGGCGAACGGTGCCGCCGAAATGTACATTTCGTTTGCATAGGTCGACATCCGTGTGCCCGGGGGGGCAGCCACCCAGCCTTCCGTCTCACCGACCAGCTTCACATACTCCTTGGAAGTGGACCATTTCAGGAAGCTCTTAGCAGCTGCTTCCTTCGTGGAACTGTTTGGAATGGCGAGCGCCCACGCCCAGAACCAGCCAGCACCCTTGTCTGTCACGTTGATCGGCGCTGCCGTGAAATCGGTCTTGTCGTGCACCGTGGACTCGTTGGGGTTGAAAATGTAGCCGGCAGCGGAGGTGGCATCGACCCAGGTTGCGCACTTGCCATCCGCAAACAGGGCACGATTCTCGTTGTGGCCATTGGCCGACGCTCCGGGAGGACCATAGTTGTTCATGAGATCGACGTAGTAGTTGATCGCGTCCTTCCAGGGCTGGGTATCCAGTTGCGGATTCCAGTCCATGTCGAACCAGCGGCCACCGAATGTATTCACCATCGGGCCGACAAATGCCATGTTTTCACCCCAGCCAGCCTTGCCGCGCTGACAGGTTCCATAAACACCATTGTCCGGATCATGAAGCATCTCGGAATATTCGGCGAGTTGCGCATAGGTGATCTGATCGGGCATCGCGATGCCGGCAGCATCGAACAGGTCCTTGCGGTAGAACGTGAAGGAACTCTCGGCATAGAACGGCACGGCATACAAGGTGCCATCCGCGGACAGACCGTTGCGGACACTCTCGTAGATGTCCTCGTAGTCATAGTCGTCGCCGAGGTCGTCCAACTGCTTGAGCCAGCCCAGACCGCCCCAGATCGGTGCCTCGTACGCCCCGATGGTGATGATGTCGAACTGTCCGCCGCTGGTTGCAATGTCAGTTGTCACGCGCTGGCGGAGTACATTCTCCTCCAACACGACCCAGTTCAGCGTATGACCCGTGGCCGCCTCCCATTGCGGCGAGAGCTTCTGCATGACGATCATGTCAGAGTTGTTTACCGTCGCGATGGTCAACTCTTCGGCCGTTGCGAGCGCACCAAAGGCGCACGCACTGATTGCTCCGACCACTGTGGATCTGAAGACTCCCTTTAGAGGCATGTTCTTCTCCTTTACCCTCTAGATTTCGATTGGGCAATAGTAGGGAGTTGTACTACTGTGGGTCAAGCGAAACCGGTTTTGTCATCTGGCGAATTTCAGACAAACGCGTCTGAAAGTGAGACCGTCGTTGCAGGATGGGATTCCAACCGATTCCGTGGCGCGGAACCAGGAGGAGAAACGGCTCGGTTGGTTGGGAGGACCGACAGCCGGGAGGTAGCCAGAAAGCCCGGAGAGGCGAACCGCGGGAGCAGCAGGCGTAGCAGCCCCGGGACTTCCCTGACCGCAGCGTGGCCCGGCAGCGAACACCAGCTTCGGCGCCGCAAGAGAAGGACGGAATCGAACTGGCCAAGAAGAGTGATGAAGGCTGGCGCTCAGCTATGCAAATGGCCGGGACTGGATCCGAGGACCTCGCCGGTCGAACGCATGCCGGGAGTCGAAACGGTCAACGCGTGTTCGTTCTCATCCACCATCGCGGCGGAACCGGGAACACCGCACCCCCCTGCAGTTGGCAGTTCCTTGCAGCCCGACCTCGTGGCATCCTCAACAGTATCGTTCGGGGCCGACCGATTGAGCGTCCGAGTACCTTGCACCATGCGCCCATCCGGGCGGCAATCGGGTCTCGATCGCGTCGAGCAGTTCGTCGGAGAGCACAAGCTCGCACCCTGCCAGGAGTTCACGCAAATGGCTTGTACTTCGCGTTCCGGGAATCGGCAGAATCGTCGGGCTCCGGGCCAGAAGCCAGGCGATCGCAAATGCGGCTGTCGGTCTGCCGACCTCGCGAGCGATTTCACGAAGCGGTTGGCTTGCTGCAATGTTGCGAGAGAGGTTCTCCCCGATGAACCGGGGGTTGGTCGTCAGAAACGCAGACTGCGCCACCCGCTCCGGCGTCGGGGGATCGTCGGTCAGCAAGCCTCGCCCGACCGGTGAAAATGCGACAAGGGTAGTACCGAGCTGCTCGCATGCCTGAACAAGACCCAGTTCCGGCAGACGGGTCTGAAGCGAGAATTCAGACTGGACCGCGGCCACCGGGTGCAGCCTGGCAGCGCGCCGGAGAGACGAAGGCGCAATTTCGGAAAACCCGAAACTCGCTATCTTCCCCTTTCTGACGAGCGCGGCAAGTGCTTCCGTCACTTCCTCGATCTCGAAGCGCGGATCCCGACGGTGCACATAGAAGAGACTGACTTGTTCCAGCCCCAGGCGCCGGAGGCTCCCGTCCAATTCGGCCTCGAGATGTTCCGGACTGTTGTCGAACCGGCTCTTGCCGGTCACCGGGTCCCGATTGATACCGGCCTTCGTGGCTATGTGGAATGGCAGGCCGCTCCCGTCGCGGTAGCGCTCCAGAAATCGCCGGATCACTTCCTCGGACTGCCCCATTCCGTAGACGTTGGCGGTGTCTATATGGTTGACACCTGTCTCGAGGGCCAGATCGAGAACCGCGTGGCTTTCGGCCTCGGTTGTTGCCCCGTAGGCAGGGGTGAACGACATCGCTCCGATCCCGAGGGGGAAGACCTCGGGGCCGTCTTTCCCAAGCCGTCGGCACCGCATCAGGTGAGATCCCGCGGTAGGAGCGCGTCCGGCACGTTCTGATAGCAGACGGGCCGAAGGAACCGGCGAATTGCGAGGGTGCCTACGGAAGTGTGTCCGAAATTGGTAGAAGCCGGGTATGGACCGCCATGGACCATGGCATCCGCCACCTCCACGCCGGTGGGATATCCGTTTACGAGAATGCGCCCTGCCTTGCGCTCGAGAATGTGCATCAGGCCTTGCGCCTGTTCGGTATCGGCCTCATCCATGTGCAGCGTCGTCGTCAGCTGGCCCTGAGATGCCCGCGCGATCTCCGCCATCTGCTTCGGGCCACTCGACCGAACCACCAGACCAAGCGGGCCAAACACTTCTTCACCTAGGGATCCGTCGTCGAGCCACGTATCGCCTGTCGTCTCGAACAGGTATGGCGAAGCGTTCCTGCGGTCGCAGCCAGACGCATACACCTCTCTCACACCCGCGTTGGCTCCCATGCGGTCTCTGCCGCTCCGAAAGGCGGCAGCAATCCCGTCGGTCAGCATGGTCTGGGCCCCTACTTCTTCGACCGCGGCGCGCGCGGCATCCACGAATGCAGTTCCTTCTTCACCGGCGTCGACGACGACGATGCCCGGGTTGGTACAAAACTGTCCGGCCCCCATGGTCAGAGAACCGGCCCATCCCTGGGCAATCGCCGCACCGCGAGACTTGACCGCGTTCGGCAGGAGAAAGATCGGGTTCACGCTGCCGAGTTCTCCGAAGAATGGGATCGGATCCGGTCGCGCCGCACACAAGTCGAAGAGCGCCCGTCCTCCGGCAAGAGAGCCCGTGAAACCGACGGCCTTGATATCGGGGTGCCGAACCAGTGCGCTCCCGACATCCCGACTTCCTCCCTGGACAAGCGAGAAGACTCCCGGATGCGTCCCGCATTTCTGAACTGCCGCGTAGACCGCCTCGGCCACAATTTCCGCCGTGCCGGGATGCGCGGAATGCCCTTTCACAACGACGGGACAGCCTGCCGCAAGTGCCGACGCCGTATCGCCCCCGGCTGTCGAAAATGCCAGCGGAAAATTCGAGGCACCAAATACCGCGACTGGGCCGATGGGTCGTTGGACCACCTTCAGGTCCGGTCGCGGAATGGGCTGTCGGTCGGGCAAAGCAGGATCGTGGCGCCGGTCAAGGTATTCTCCCTTCAAGACATGCTCGGCAAAGAGTTGCAGTTGGCCGACCGTGCGGGCACGTTCACCCTGGAGGCGCGCATCCGGCAACCCGGTCTCCTGGGTCCCGATCCCGGTAATCGCCTCTGCCCGGGCTTCGATCTCGACGGCGATGGTGGACAGTAGCGCTGCGCGCTCTTCCCTTGTCGAGTATCCGTAGGATGCAAATGCTTCCTCGGCAGCACGGCAGGCACGGTCGACGAGGTCCGGAGTTCCGACAGAAAATACGTGCGAAGGCCCGTGGGCGGGGTTGGTTCGAAACGTTGTACCGCACTCCGTCCATTCGCCAGCAATGAGATGCATGCCATGCGGCCTGAAACCAGTATCGTTCGGCATTCGAGATTCCTGTGTTTGCGTCGTTGGATAGGAAGGCGAGGCGATCCTATCGCCAAATCGGTCTGCGCGCTGACTGTCAAGGCAGGAAACCCGTTTCCAGATGTCGGGACGGGGCGATGAGATGCATTGAGGTCGACGGTTGCACGTGGGGAGTTGGATTGAATGCGGCCTCCAGATGCCATGAGACGTTTCTTCTGAGCCTGCCCAGGAGGCTTCCCGGCCGCATGGAGCGGGCCCGACGGAGACGGCATCCGTTCGCCCGGGTTTCTCTGCCCCACGCCTGTCGCCAACCTCGCACGCACCCGAACGCAGGAACGCGTGACGCCTGCTATCGGCGCCGCCCCGAGCCTGCATACCTGGCGAGCGCTCCACGAGACTCCCGCAGCAACCCGGAACCAATGCCAGACCTTGCCACGCACTTCCGGCTTCGGAATTGGCAGGAGTCTTCCGGGGGATTCCTGATTCCGGCAATGTCGGAAAGACGGCCGGGATTTGGCCAGTTCGAACCGTATCCGGTCGAATTCCCTAGAGTCTCTCCGTCTTTCCGATCATCCGGCGCGGCCCCATGCGTGGGCAAATCTACAGGCGCGACAATCCTTGGTCCAGATACCATTTCGCAGGTGGCCGCCGGGAAGCCGCCGGAGCATCGAAGGACATCGCTCGCAGCATTCCATCCGTGACTCACTTCCTCCCCATCCTCCATGCGCAACATGCCGTCGGCTCCCCGTGTGAGCGCACGGCGAGTAGCAAATCCGATACATCCGGGCGCAGCTGGGGAGACGACGGCCTTACCTTCCTCCGTCGCGGTCCGACCAAGCCGATCGGCGTGGCCCGAAAGCGTGACAAGCCACATGGTCACAATGGCGGTCACCGACGCGATCAGTCGTTCAGTCGCCAGATAGTCGGGAATTGCGAAAACGCCGCTCTTTCCGGGCCGGATCCCGCTGACCCGAACGAATCTGCACACCTGCCCCGCCTGCCCCTGCAATCAACCCGGGCACGAAGTGATTTTCCCTTATGCATCAAATGGAAGTATCAAGAATCTCCCCGCGAATGAATTGCTCCACAAAGGCAGTTTTCGTAGTCTGACCCATGTTTGCGACCACGATCTCCTTGCGCGCGGGCGCATTGGTGCATGAGGCCAACCATGCGGGCTCCCCTGACACACGTTGATCTGAAGGCAAAGCAGCGCGCTCTCAGGGAAGGATTTCCGGAAACCATGGGACTACGCGTTCACCGGTCGATCAGCTGGATCGGCCGTGCCGAAGCCGCTCGGGACGATGACGCAAGGTTCATATTCCTGTGGATCGCCTTCAATGCGGCCTATGCCGGTGAGCAGGAGTTTCAGGGGCCACCGCCCGGCGAGCGCGCAAACTTCAGGGACTTCTTCGCAAAGATGGTACGTCTGGACGCAGAGCGTCGAATTTACCATCAGATCTGGAAGGGCTTTTCCGGGCCCATCCGGATTCTCATGCGAAACAAGTACGTCTTCAATCCGTTCTGGCGCCATCACAACGGAGTCGACGGGTACGAGAACTGGGAGAGGAAGTTCAGGGCATCAGCCGGGCACTTTGCCCGGGCTGTCAAGGATCAGGATACGGCACGCACGCTGAGCTTCGTGTTCGACCGGTTGTACGTACTGCGTAACCAACTCGTGCATGGCGGTGCAACTTGGAACAGCAACGTGAATCGCGAGCAAGTGCGTGATGGCGCGTTGATTCTCGGCATTCTGATGCCTGTATTCGTCGATGTGATGATGGACAATCCACACGAGGATTGGGGACAACCCTTCTACCCCGTCGTACGATAGATTCGGAAGCAAGTCCGAATGCCTTCAATTCGCGTTGACGGGTGGTTTACGCGCCGTCTCCGATGACCGGCAATTGCTGCCTACCGGACTAGCCGCAAAGCCCCGGCAGGGGAATCGGTCGGCAACATGTCCGGTGAGCCCGACTCGACGCGCCGTGCTTTCTTCATCCACGGTCAGAAGGCACCTTACTTTCAGAATTGATCCAGGGCCTGCCTGTCGCCCGACAGATGCATCAGCCCCACAGGCCCCGCCTTACAAAGACACGCTTGAGCCGGGTGATCTGGTCGCTCATGATCCCGTCCACTCCGAGGTCGAGCAAGCGTTCCATTTCCGCCTCATCGTCCACCGTCCAGACCTGGACCGGTATCCCGCGACGATGCGCCTCCCGCAAGAATGCCCGGTCTACAACCGGGACGGCAAGGGTTCCGAAAAGGAAATGACGCAGCGGTACCTGTGCACAGTCGGCAGCAATAGCTCCCACCGGAATGCCGAACGACGCAATGCGTAGACGGGCGACCTCATTGGGCGCGCACGACGTGCAGCCGGGAGCGTTGGCGCGAGCCCAGCGCATACGGTTGGCCGAAAACGTGCCGATGCATACCCGCCCACGCGCACCAGTGTGACGCAACGCCTCGAACAGCGGCGCCACGACGTCGTCGGACTTCGGGTCAATGATCAACCGCAGGTTCGGCCAAGCGCCGAGAATGTCCTCAAGGCGCGGAATTTGTTCGCGGTTGTCCACGCGAATGGTTGCCATATCAGCCCAAGTCCGGTCGGCGATAGGCCCCTTGTCAAGGGTAAGCCGGTCAAGATGCTCGTCATGAAATACGACGACGACCCCGTCCCGAGTTGCTCGTACATCGGTCTCGATGCATCGATAGCCGAGCGCTACGGCATGTTCGAATGCCGCGATGGTGTTCTCCGCTCGCTCGGCCGCTCCGCCCCGGTGCGCAATCGCGATCGGGCCCTCGAGACCGAGGAAGTCCCGGGGCGGAATGGCTGTGTTTGCTGTCATGGGAGCCTAATTCAGAAACGCATGCTTGGCCGCGATTCAGGTTGGCCGACGGTGGGTAATGGCTGTGGTTCGGATACTCTCTTGCGGCAGTTCTCACTACGCGATGCTTCGCGAAACTCTCGTCGATGTTGCTCGGAGAGAATGTAATGATGTCGAACCGGGATTCAACCAGAGCCACTGAAGCGCTGGCGATCCAGCGGAGATCATTCTCGGGCGTGCGGGTGATACTCCTGGCCGGTACGACGTGCGGCGGATGAAGCGTTCCAGAACCGCTTCCGCGCTCTGGCGGGAGACGGCTGGTTCGTAGGCGGCGCGCTTCGGCTCTCTCGGAAACACGCTCGGAAGATCTGATGGCAGCGATGAAGGAATCTTCAGAGACGGCAGGGAATTCGCCCTGGCAGGTGGCAAAGCGGGCGGCAATCCAGCCCATTGCACCGGGGTGGTGGCGGCCATCATCGCGGTGCCGAGCGATCCAGGCGGTCCGGCCTTCATGAATGAACGGGAACAGGCACCTGATTTGTGGGCGGCACCCAGGCGGAAGGCAGCGCGACCGATGCGTTTCGTTGGCGTGAGAAACCCGGCAACTCCAACAAGCGCGCTCCGTGCCAGCCGTTCGACGCGTCGGTACGCCTGCAATGGCAATCGCGGATCCAATCATCCATCCACACATCCAATTGCAGCAACGGACCGATCCGTAGAGAAAATGCGAGGAACGGAGTCATTCTGCCCTTCGTGAAGATCCGCGGATCTTCCAAGGCGCAAGGCAGGTTTCCGCGAGACATACTGCTTGCCTCGAAGCCGGAACACGACTGGACCCACGCGCAGGTACCTCCAATCCGCTCCGCGGCCGAATTGCGGAACGACCGCATGGACGTTAGAATTTCCCACGATGCGGGCGTAGCTCAGGGGTAGAGCGCAACCTTGCCAAGGTTGAAGTCGTGGGTTCGAATCCCATCGCCCGCTCCATTTACAGAAGGCACGCAACTGCCGAGGTGCTGCGTCCTCGGGTGGACAGCCCCAAGTCGGCAGCGCTTGACAGTTCCCGGTCCGTACCCTTCCTTCCAGGCCTCGTACCATGCAATCCTGATGTCCAACAGGTTCGTATTGATCGATTCAAACTGCACGTCTCGCAGCAACTCAAGGCGAGGCTTCCGTTCCCGCCGGATTCCAACTGTCCACACACAGATGTCCTGGCCATATCCAGCCAAGGTCATCAGAATGGACTCGGCATCCTTTCCGGCACAGGTGGAAGAGACGATTTCTCCGCAGCGAGGGCATGTGGCATAGGCAACAACATTGGGTCGGACAAATCGAAAAGGAACATGCACAGCAAACCGCTTTGTTTCCCGATGTCTTGGACACCAGCCTCCTCGGTACCAACTTCCGTAAAGTGGGATCGGGACGAGATGGCCATGCAGGTCATGTACTGACTTCACTTGATTCGCTACAAGTGCCACAGTTCGCCAGGCGAGCATTCCTTCCTCGCCCGCATCTGATGGTTTTCAGTCCCCTCGCTCCATTCGGGCGCTCCAAGCCACTTTCTCCCGGCCCCTGCGATCTATCCGTCCCTCCATCGCCAGAGAGGACTGGAGCACCATCTCCTTGCGCATTCGGGATGAAAACCGGCGGCCGACGCGTTTCGCGAGCAGTTCGAGTTCGCGAATCATATCGCGCTCCCGAATGAGTCCCCGGACGTAGCGTCGGAAATGGTACAGTTCTCGTTCGATGAATTTCTCCGCATCTGCATAAGCCCCGTCCCGGTTCATCCGTGCGGCCGTAAAGACATGCGCACTCCACGTCTTGGCTACGGTCTCCGCAACCTCCGTGTCACGGGGCTGTACCTTGTTTGTCGTTCCACTCACGGCAACGAGTCTGACTGTCGACGGGTCAGCCTCAAGCCTTGACCGATCATCGGCGGCGTACGCGGTGGCGACCATCTCAATCTCGAGCCCATCGCCTTGCCGAGCCCTCGGACAGGTAATCTTGAAGACGGCAACGCGCTCGATGTCATTCTGAACCGGACCCACCGACACGAGAATTCGGCCATCGCGAATTGCTGAATGCCCCCTGCCCAGCACCCCGACTCGCACGCCCGGCGGCACCGTCAGCGTGATTTGTGCGTCCTCCACGGTGGTACAATGGATGTCATCGAGTTCGCCCAGAAGTACGGATGAGATCTCGCTCGTCAGTTCGGCATCGTGCAAACGGCCGCCACCACTCTCGGCGATTCCCCGCAAGAGTTGTTCGTCGTAGCCGTTACCGATCCCGAGGGCCGAAGTAAGGACCCCGCGCATCCTGAGTTCGCCGGCATGCTCGCGGAGTTCTTCCGTATCAACAATTCCCTCGTTTGCGGGACCGTCGCTGAGGATGATCACACGAGGTGTCAGCCGCGCGTCGACTTCCGCGATCCGGGCCGCGCTCTCGACGCCGGCGAACCAACCGCCAGATAAACAGGGGGATTATATATTTGACTATGCAACGTTGTGGCAGGGAAAGGCGAGTGTGTTG
>CAZPXZ010000037.1:0-20913 GCA_964590405.1 uncultured Rhodobacterales bacterium
CGACCTCATCGAGCACATGGCGAATGCCGAAGCAGAACGTCCGGACGGGATACGGTGCGTGGCCATCGCCACTCCGCACAACAGCCACTTCGAAATCGCTCGGCGCTTCATTGAACGAAACATCCACGTGATCTGCGACAAGCCCTTGGCGCTCACGCTGGATCACGCACTCGAGTTGCATCGCCTTGTCGACTCGACCGGCACTGTTCTTGCGCTGACACACAACTACTCCGGCTATCCCATGGTCCGCCAGGCCGCCCGGATGGTACGGAACGGCCAGATCGGTGACGTGCGCATCGTGCAGGTCGAGCATGCGCACGGAAAACCGCTCGCACCTCAGCGTCTATGGCGAACCGACCCGACCGTGGCCGACAAGGCAAATGTCATGTTCGACCTCGGGACCCATGCCCATCACCTCGCGCGCTTTGTCACCGGCCTTGAGGTCTCCATGGTGTCGGCCCAACTGACGACGATGGTACCGGGCCGTGCAATCTACGACAATGCGCATGTCCACCTGCGTTTCGACAACGGCGCGGTCGGATCCCTGTGGGCGTCGATGGTTGCGGTGGGCCAGGAACATGGTCTGCGCCTGCGGGTTTTCGGAGAAACGGGAAGCCTGCATTGGCGCCACGAGGACGCCCAGCACCTCGTGTTTCGGGACAAGAGCACCACCGCGAGAGTCCTGGTCGCAGGCCAGTCAGACCTCACGACGGATGCAAGTCGACATGTTCGGGTTTCGGCTGGACATGCAGAAGGCTTCTTCGCTGCCTTTGCGAACCTTTATTCGGAGTTTGCGGATGCAGTTCGAGCCCAGGATCACGGCGAACCTATCGATCCACCAGACCTCGGCTTTCCGACCGTGCGGGATGGTGTCATCGGCGTGCGCTTCGTGGAGGCGGCCAAGGAGTCCCACTCGGCAGACGGCGCCTGGACCCATGCAAGCATCATGCCTTGAATCAGACGGGAGGGTTGAACTGCGGCAGATGGACTGGCGGAACCGGACCGTGTGGTCAGTAGGTGTGCGCCCTGACTTCATCCCGAAACGCAGCCTTGATGGCATCTCCTTTCGCCGCGGGGAAGCCGCAAGATGGAACAGGTTGAGAGAGGGGAGTACTCATGGCGGTCGCATCGTGCCTTCCATTGCAACTGCAAAACTGTCATTCAAGCTGGAGTGACGCATCGGTTACGCCACTGTTCGGCCCGTACGCCGGTTCTAAGGAGAGGGCGGAAACTGCCGCTCCGAGGGAGGTCCAGAAGAAGATGGCTCGCGGAGCGAAGTGGATCTTGTTTGCTTTCGCACTCTGCTGGCAACTGCCGGCGACAGCCAATGAATGCGCCCCGACCAAGCGGGATTCCCTCGGTCCCTACTACGTCTCCGGCACTCCCGTGCTGGACTCGCTGAACCGGTTCGGCAAGCCCGGCGAACCCATGCGCATCAGCGGAGAAATCCGAAGCAGTGAGCCGCCCTACCCCGTGCTCCCCGGTGCGCGTGTCGAAATCTGGCAAACCGACGGACGGGGCGACTACCATCCCAGGGGAAACGGCGACGTTTCGGATTACCCGGACCGGGACATCGATATGCGTGGAACGGTAATCGCCGGACCGGACGGTCGCTTTTCGGTGTTGTCGCTCTACCCTGCCGACTATGGATTCCGCCCACCGCACATCCACTACCGGATCAGTGCGCCCGGGCACCAGATTCTCGTCACACAACACTATCCAGACGGTCGGAGCGCCAGGCGAGCCTGTCGCTCCGCCGACGTGGACCGTAGCGGTGAGTCAGCACATTTCAGGGCCCCGAGCATCTTCCTTCGGCCGGAATAGAATTCCGGTCGGCGGCACTCGCTGCCCGCGGCAGTAGTCGTTCGGCAATATCGTTGCCGGAAATCCGGCGAAAGCCGGCCCGGCAGATGCAAGCGCCCGCAACCGGGAGAAGGACGCGCTCAGTCGTCGGGCTGGACCTCGACTGCACATCTGCGGCGGCCGGATTCCTCTGCGGCCAGGGCAAACCGCAGGACCTGACGCGCTTCACGTACGCTCAACTTGGCCTGCCGGCCATCCGCAAGACAGTCGACAAAGTGGCGCGTGGCAAGAATGAAACTCTGTTCCCAGCCCGTTGCCATATCCGTATAGGATGTTATGGCACTGTCCCTGTAGAGGACGAGTGGCGGCGTGTCGGCCAGTCGGCCATGCCCACCATTGATCCAGAGAACCCCCTCGGTGCCAGTGATTTCCACGCGGTCATCCTGTGCATAATGCCTGGTGTCGATCTCCATACCAGGAGAATAGACGACCTCCAGGCAGCCGACCCGATTGTCCGGAAAGCGGAAGGAGACGATGGACGGCGCGTCCAGCACCTGCCCGCCAGATGTCCGCGTGCTGCCCAGGAACGCATGAACCTCGATGGGATTTCCCATAAAGTGCCAAGCCAACGCGAACTTGTGGTGTCCGTCGTCGAAGACCAAGGGTCCTCCGCCCGATTCCGTTCGATTCTGCCGCCATCGAGTTGCACCAGCGGGAACGGCCCATGCGGTTCGGCTGATTCCGCTGTTGCTCTTGATACGAACGGACAGGGGAGTTCCGATCGCCCCCGCATCAACCAGTTGCCGCGCCTTGACCACAGGCGGATAGAAAATGAAATTCTCGAAGACACGAAACGGCAGTCCGGATGTCGAGACTGCTTCCACCAACCGGTCCGCCTCTTCCGCGGAAGTACACATCGGTTTCTGGAGGGAAACGATCTTGCCCGCCTCGATTGCCTTCAAGGCGACAGGCAAATGCAAGTGGTGTGGAAGCAGAATCTCGACCAGATCGACATCATTCCTGGCGAGAAGTTCGTCGGGATCATCGAAGAACCGCACATCCTCAAGGCCCCAGTCGGCGGCGCGCCGTTCCGCAAGCGCGACATCCCGGTCGCAGAGTCCGACAATCCTTGCTGCAGAATTCTGCAGGTATTCCACGGCGTGCAAATCGGAGATTCGACCCGTGCCGATGAATCCGACCCGAAGTGCCGCACCTCTCATGCGGCTTTCTCCCGAAGCACTCTTCCCGTATGCGCCAGAATGGTTCCTCCGAGGTCCTCAAGGCGTTCGTCATCGATACGGACAGCCGGCCCTGAAACGCTCATGGCCGCAATCATCACGTTCCTCGCATCCACGATCGGTCCCCCGACACAGCGGATGCCGACGGCGAATTCCTCGTCGTCCACGGCATAGCCTCGCTCGCGGGTACGCTTGATCTCGCGCCGGAGCGCGTCATCTCTGGTCTTCGTCGCAGGGGTGAAGGCTTGCAGGGGCCGTTCCGCTTCCGCACCCCCAAACGCCAGGAATGCCTTTCCGAGTGCCGTGCAATGAAGTGGACTCAGGGAGCCCACTGGATGGTCGACCTTGAGCGGCAAAGCGGAATCAACCTTGTCGATGTACCAGACTCGGTAGCGCACTCGGACCGCCAGGTGAACGCACTCGCCCGTGCCTCTTGCTACTTCCTCCAGAATCGGCCGCCAGGTCTCCTTGCAAGCCACGATCTCCTCAAGGGTGTGCTGGCTGCCTTCCGGCCGATGGAATTTTCCCGAACTGCGATAACGTCGATTCGCATCCTGCTCGGCGTACCCCGCCACAACCAGCGTTCGCAGTAGATGCGAAGCATTAGACTTGTCGACACCCAGTGCGATGGCGACATCTGTCAACCGCACCGGTCCGCCCTGGGATTCCATGTAATCCAGCGCGCGCAAACCGCGATTCAGGGACTGGAGAATTCGCATCTTTGAAAACCCTTCCGATTCTCACTCGGTCAGGAAACGGCGCGATCAACCAAATCGTATAACATATGTAAACTATTCTCCTATCACGCCGCATCCTTTACAATATTGACAACATTTTCAAACTTTGCAATGGTCTCCTGTACATGTCCTGCCCGATTGCACGGTCCTGCGAAGGGTTCGCGCACTCGACCTTTGCAGGGATTCGCAACAGAACGGAGGATCTGATGTCCAAACTCCCAAGGGGCCGCCTGCTCGCCGTTGCAGCGCTTGTTCCGATGCTGCTGGCAGCCGCACCATCCTGGTCGCAGAGCGACGTCACCATCAGCCACTATTTCACGGGCGAACTCGGGAAGAAGGCTTTCGATGAACAGGTCACGAAGTTCGAGGCGGCCTCGGAATTCATGATCAAGGACAGCCCGGTGGGGCATGAGGACTTCAAGGCTGGCATCCTCGTTCGGGCTGCCGGCGACAGCCTGCCCGACGTATTCAGTTACTGGGCCGGCGCGCGCGTGCAGTTCGTGGTCGATTCGGGCGACCTGCACCCGATCGACGAAATGTGGAAACGGGAAGGCCTCGACAGCGTGGTCGCAAAATCGGTCGCCGACAGTGCCACCATGTACAACGGAAACCGCTACCTGGTGCCACTGAACTACCACTATTCCGGAATGTTCTACAACACAAAGGTGTTTGCGGACGCCGGGATCATGGACATGCCGACCGACTGGGCCGGCTTCCTTGCGCTGTGTGAAAAGCTGAAAGGCATGGGAATTACGCCAATCGCCCTCGGTTCCATGAACCGCTGGCCAGCGCAGTTCTGGTTTGACTACCTGCTTCTCAACACAGCCGGTCCAGACTACCGGGCCAGCCTGATGAACGGTTCCGCCTCGTACGATGATGACGAGGTCAAGGCGGCAATGGCGCTCTGGAGCGAACTCGTGGACGCCGGCTACTTCGTTCCGAACGCCAATGCAGACAACTGGACCGACGCATCAAACCGGGTAGCGCAGGGTGAAGCAGCGATGACACTGATGGGCACCTGGATCACGGGCTACTGGAACGGTCTCGGCCTGACCCCGGGAGACGACTACGACTTCTTCCCGTTCCCGGCCATCAGCGAAGGTCTTCCTGTCTCGGTCGTCGGACCAGTGGACGGTCTGGTGATCTCGGCGAATGTCGAGAATGTCGCAGGAGCGGAATCCTTCCTCGCATTCATGGTCTCGGACACAGACGTGCAAGCCGGCTGGACCATCGGCCAGGGAGCACTCTCGGCCAATGTTGCCGTCGACCCGTCGGTCTACAACTCTGTCATGCAGAAGGCCAATGCCACTGTCGCGGCTGCGGACCACTTCGCGTTCAACTACGATCTTGCCACGCCGCCGCCGGTGGCGGAAGTCGGCTTGTCCATGTTCGCGGAGTTCATGGATGATCCGTCCAAGGTGGACGACATTCTGGGCAACGCTGCGGCCACCGCTGCCAGCGCATTCCAGGAATAGTCCAAACTCCGAACTTCCGGCAGGCGGGGGCCACCGGGCAATGCCCGGTGGCCCCCGCCCCATTTGGAGGACTCCCAACTGGAACGCGAAAACCGATTCTGGCGAATTGCGTTGCTTGCCCTGCCCCTGGCGGTGCTCGGAGTACTGGTAGTCTGGCCACTCCTTAGTTCCTTCCACTACAGCTTTACCAACTGGAACGGTTTCGACTCGCGTTACGAGTATGTCGGGCTGGACAACTTTGCCAAGATCTACACAGACAAGCTCTTCCTGAATGCCGCCATCAACACGGCGATCTGGATGGCTGCCGCGATCGTTCTGCCGACACTGCTGGGACTGGGTTTGGCGCTCCTGATCGACAGCCACATTCCAGGCGGCCCAGTGTTCAAGTCAATTTTCTATCTGCCTATCTGTTTGTCTGCGGTTGTCGTAGGACAAATCTGGGTATGGATCTATCAACAGGACTGGGGACTCCTGAACACGGTACTTTGGGCCGTTACCGGAGAGAAGCCAAACTTTGCGTGGCTGGCAAAGCCGGAAACGGCGCTCGGCTCCGTTATCGTGGCATGGTCCTGGCAGCAGACCGGACTCTCCATGGTCATCTACCTCGCCGGGCTCGTGTCCATTCCGGAAGAGCTGCTCGAGGCCTGTGAAATCGAGGGAGCAACCGCATGGCAGCGCATCCGGCTGGTCATCGTGCCCCTGCTCACACCGGCAACGATCGTCGTCATCGCACTCAGTGTGATCAATTCGCTGAAGGGCTTCGACATCCTGTTCATCATGACCGGTGGTGGTCCGTTCCACAGTTCGGACACGCTCGCCATGCACATGTACAACGAGTCGTTCCGGAAGTACCTGATGGGATACGGCAGCGCAATCTCGGTCGTGTTGTTCCTCATCGCCCTCACCATCATTCGCATCTATTTCCGGCAACTCCGAAAGCTGGACGACCTCCATGTCTGAGCGGTCTCTCACCATGAATTTGGTGGACGATGATCCTCCTGAAACCGGTGCGGCGCGATTTCGTCCCTGGCGCGTCGCGATATTCGTCTCCCTGGTCTGTCTCGCAATCCTGTTCCTCGCGCCGACCGCCGGAGTCCTGCTTTCCTCGATCAAGACGACTCGGGAAATCGCCTTCGGCGACCTCTGGGTCTTTCCCTCCGGCCTGTATCTCGGGAATTTTGCCGAGATCCTGGGCAACCCCGCCGTTCACCGATACTTCCTGAACACGTTCCTGGTAACCATCCCCGCGACGATCGCTTCCATCGGGCTCGGAATCCTCGGCGGGTACGTGTTTGCGAAACTTCCCTTTCGCGGCAGCAACCTTCTGTTCCTCGCCATCGTGTCGGGAATGTTCTTCCCGCCACAGGTCATCCTCATTCCGCTCTTTCGGCTCTTCAACGCGGTAGGTTTGATCGACACGCTTTGGCCAATCATCCTCATTCACACGGCGATGGGGATTCCCATTTGCACCTTGCTCATGAGGAACTTCTTCGCAACCGTGCCCACTGCTCTTCGGGAGGCCGCGATTCTCGAGGGAGCCAATGAATGGCAGGTACTCACGCGTGTTGTCCTGCCCCTCAGCCTTCCCGCCCTCGCGGTACTCGCAACTCTGCAATTCACCTGGATCTGGAACGACTTCCTCTGGCCCCTGATCTTCACGCAGTCAGACGAAAAGCGCACGATCATGCTCGGAATCGTAAACCTGAAGGGACAATATTCTGTCGCGTGGGGTGTACAGGGTGCCCTATCGCTCATTGCCAGCCTACCCACGCTCGTCGTGTTCCTGTTCTTCCAGCGTTACTTCATCAAGGGTATGACCATGGGGGCCGTGAAGGGGTAGCGGATGTCTGGCAGGGTATTGCGCAATAGCCGATCCGACAGAGTTGTGAGCGGCTGGACGGCGAAGAAGAAGTAGGGAGAATCGCGGGATGGCGTCGCTAGTTCTCGACGGTGTTGCGAAATCCTTCGGTCCGGTGGAAGCCATTGCCGGAGTCGACCTGGAGATCCCGGATGGCGAGTTCATGGTTCTCGTCGGACCCTCCGGTTGCGGCAAATCCACCATGCTGCGGTTGATCTCCGGACTCGAGGATGTTTCCCGCGGCCGAATCGTGATCGGCGGCCGCGATGTGACCAGGGTCGCACCGGCAAGGCGCAATGTGGCCATGGTGTTCCAGTCCTATGCGCTCTTTCCTCATATGACCGTGGCCGAGAACATCGGATTCGGGCTCGCACTCGCCCGGCGGCCCAAGGCCGAGGTCCGGCGGCGCGTCACCGAAGCGGCACAGATCCTGCAAATCGAGGCGTTACTCGACCGCAAACCGCGCCAGCTCTCGGGTGGCCAGCGCCAGCGCGTAGCGATCGGACGATCCATCATCCGAAACCCGGAAGTCTTCCTGTTTGACGAACCACTTTCCAATCTAGACGCCACACTCCGCATTCGCATGCGTCTCGAAATCGCCCGCCTGCACAAGCGGATCGATACAACGATGGTGTACGTGACCCATGACCAGACCGAGGCGATGACACTCGCCGACCGGATCGCCGTGTTCCGCTCCGGATGCATCGAGCAGGTGGGCACACCGATGGAACTCTATCATCGACCCGCCAACCGGTTCGTCGCGGGATTCATCGGTGCGCCCGCCATGAACTTCATCCCTTCCCGTATCACCGAAACCGGCGGACGCCGGGAGATTCGCTGTGGCACCCTCGACCTTCCTGTCAACCCGGCCCCAGCTGGTACGGTTCCCGGGGCTGTCACGCTGGGCGTCCGCCCGGAGCATCTGGCGGTAGTGCAGGAAGACGATGGTGATCTTGCGGCCAGCGTCGAGATCATCGAGAAACTCGGCGTGGAGACACTGGCCTACTTGCAGACCGGATTGATGGAGGAATCGCTCACTGTCCGCATTCCACCCGAATCCTCGCTTACCCGTGGAGCAAGGATTGGTGTCCGGATCGACCGCACCCGCATCCACTTGTTCAACGAAAGCGGGCGGGCCATTCACGGACCGTCAAGACCGGACACCCACCCGCAAGACCTGCTGGAAGACAGCCAGATCAGTTAGCGGCCCCGGCCAGGAGCGGACGACACGTACCTGCAACAAACAGAAACAAGACGGTTCACGCCAGGTTCCTTTGCGGAAGGCGCACCGACGCAGATTCTGAGTTCAAGCCAAGCGCGGACCAGATGCTCCAACCTTGCGGTCACATCGTCCCGCCCCGCGCAACCGCGGCAGTAATCCAACAGGGATGCTTCCGAATACTGATCACGCGCCACGATACCCGAATCATCCGGGCACCCGTTCATCCGCGATGATCGGCTCGACCGCCGAGAAGACAAGAGTAGTCGGAGGTCTGTGCGTGTTCCCCGAATCGCCGTCCTCGTGATCTCAGGCTCGTTGAACCAGTTCCGGAAGCAGAGGCAGGAGATCCGGAAACTGGTCCAGTACTGCCTCGGCGCCAAGCGAATCCACGGGATCCGCCGAATACCCGTACCGCATCAACACGCAAGGTACCCCGGCATCGCGAGCCGCCGCCAGGTCGACATTGCTGTCACCGATCATGACCGACCCGCCGGCTTCCGCTCCAATCGCCTCGATTGTCGCGAACAGGTGTCTCGGGTCCGGCTTCCGGACCGGGAGCGAATCACCGCCCAGTATGGCACCGAATCGATGCGCGATCCCGAGACGCTCAAGCAACCGTTTCGCAGGCGCGACCGGCTTGTTCGTGCAAACACCGAGAAGCCAGCCCTTCGAATGCAGGTCGTTCAGTGTTTCCCCCACACCCTGGAACAAGCGTGTGCTTCCGTCGATGGCCGCGTCGTACTCGACCAGGAACCGCTCATAGAGAGCCGTCATTTCGTCGCCCTGGGGTGGCTCGCGCCCACCACGAAGATACCCGAGTCGAAGTAGCGCCCGGCCACCCATGCCCGCCGCATTGCGCGTTTCCCGAAACACCAGCGCCGGAAGCCCCAGTTGATCCAGCAGGCGATTCGCGGCATCGACAAGATCAGGAGCGGTATCAGCCAGCGTCCCGTCAAGGTCAAAGATCGCGGCATAACAACGCATAGGGGCAGCCTCCGGAAGTCTGGGCGCAGTTCGGTGGACCGGAGCTGCGGCAATAGTCTGTAGCAGGGATTGAAGCCTCTCGAGTGCGAAAGCGCAACCCCTTGCGTAACATTGCACAACATTGCCACCGCTTGTTCCTGGCACCGCCCCATGAATCGACCCCTCGCCGCAGTTGTACTCGCAGCCGGCCAGTCCAGGCGCATGCATTCCAGCATCCCCAAGCCCCTGCACATGGTCGGCGGACAACCGATGCTTGCTCATGTGCTTGCTACCTGTGCCTCCCTCACACCCGAGATCCTGATCATTGTCTCTCCGGCGCTCGATCATCCGGTTTCGGAATTCACGCGATCGATCGCCCCCGAGGCCCGTATCGCCGTGCAGGACCCGCCGAACGGCACGGCGGGAGCCTTTCTTGCTGCGGCAAACGCGCTGGAAGACTTTGGCGGAGATGTGCTCTGCGTGTACGGCGACGCACCGCTTCTCCAGGCCGACACACTCCAGGCGATGCGAACGCACCGGAGCGATACCTGTGCGACAGCGGTCATCCTCGCGTTTGAGGCAGCCGATCCAACGGGATATGGGCGGATCCTGCTCTCATCCGATGGAACGGTGGCCCGGATCGTGGAGCAGCGAGATGCAACAGAGTCGGAAAGGCAGGTCCAACTCTGTGCCGCTGGGCCGATCCTCGGGGATGGAAACTCCCTGATCAGCGCAGCACGGGAAACGGCCAGCGATAATGCCGCGGGAGAGCGTTACTTGACCGACGTACCGGGCATTCTCACCCGCAAGGCTCAAACATGTCGCGTGTGGACAGGAAACCGGAACGAGGCGCTCGGGGTAAACAGCCGTTTGGAGCTCAGCGTCGCCGAACAGGCTTTCCAGATTCGTGCGCGCCGTAACGCAATGGAGGGCGGTGCAACACTTGTGGACCCGGACACCATTCGTTTCGCCTTTGACACTTTACTGGAGCCAGATACGACCATTGGACCCTTTGTCTCCTTCGGGCCGGGAGTCCGGGTCCGGAGTGGCGCGTCGATCCTATCCTTCTCCTCCCTCGAGGGATGCGAGGTCGGACCGGGCGCCAGCGTGGGCCCGCATGCCCGTATCCGCCCCGGCACAGTTATTGGCCGGGGTGCGCGGGTCGGCAACTACGTCGAGATCAAGGCATCCCGTATCGGCGATGGAACCAAGGTCAGCCATCTGGCCTATGTGGGCGACGCCGACATTGGAGCTGGTGCCAATATCGGGGCCGGTGCCATCACCTGCAATTATGACGGAGTCCGCAAGCATCGGACGGAGATCGGGGCCGGTGCATTCATCGGTTCCAACAGTTGCCTTATCGCACCGGTACGCGTCGGGGACCACGCGTATGTCGGATCGGGCACCGTGGTCACGCGAGATGTGGCGGCGGAAGCACTTGCCATCGGGCGTTGCAAGCAGCAGGATCGGCCTGGTTTTGCCAACCGATTGCTCCGCTCCCGACGATCCGGGGTGTGATCCAATGTGCGGAATTGTCGCCATCTCCGGCAACGGGGATATTGTCGGAAAGCTGATGCGGGGCCTGAAGGCACTGGACTACCGGGGTTATGACTCGGCGGGCCTCTCGGTCCTGAATGGTGGGACCCTCGCCGTCCGTCGGAAGGCCGGACGCGTGGAGGATCTCGCCAATCTTCTCGCACGCTCTCCCGTCAGCGGTTCGATCGGCATTGCACACACTCGATGGGCCACTCACGGCGCGGTGACCGATGCCAACGCCCATCCCCATTCCACCGTCCGGGTCGCAGTCGTCCATAATGGAATCGTCGAGAACCATGTCCAGATTCGGCGGGAATTGGAGGCAACCGGACGAACGTTCGAGTCCGGAACCGACACGGAGTGCCTGCTCCACCTGGTGGATGACGGACTCGCCAACGGGCTGAGTCCCGCAGAGGCGGTACGGCGCGCGCTCGGCCGGATTCGTGGCGCCTACGCGCTCGCGTTCCTGTTCCGCGATGCACCCGATACGCTGATCGCCGCTCGGAACGGCGCTCCGATCTCGATCGGAACCGCGGGAACCGAAACGTTCATCGCTTCGGACCCGATCGCTCTTGCAACGCATACCAACGGAGTCCGGCACCTCCGCGACGGCGATATCGCGATCTCCAGGAACGGCGTCCTGGAGATTTCGGGTACGGATGGGCGACCGGCTACGAGAAACCTGGCAACAGTTGCCGCCGTGGACACTCCACCGGACCTCGCCGGACACACTCACCACATGGAACGTGAGATCCACGAACAGCCGACGGCCCTGGCCCGTCTTGTTTCACAATCCGTCACAGCAGACCGCTCTGCGCCTGTTCCGTTTCCGCTGCCCGCTGCGGACCTTGACCAGGCGATCGACCTGATCGCCTGCGGGACGGCAAATTTCGCGGGAATGATCGGAGAACGCTGGATCGAGGAGATCGCCGGGGTCCGCGCCCGCGCGGATATGGCTTCGGAATTTCGTTACCGTCCCATGCGGTCTTCGGAAAGCGCGCTGACGATTCTACTGAGCCAGTCAGGAGAAACCGCGGATACGCTCGCCGCGCTAGCGCTGTGCCGCGCTGCTGGACGGCCAACGATCGGAATCCTGAACGGCCGCGGCAGTTCGCTCGATCGCGATGCTGACGCAATTCTGGACATTCTCGCAGGACGAGAGGTCAGTGTCGCCTCGACCAAGGCGTTCACCGGCATGCTCACGGCTCTCCTCAGGCTCGCTGGGTCGGTCGCCGCTGCCCGCGGGGTCCTGGCATCTGAAGCATCGAGCGCCATTGCAGGCGCCCTTTCGGACTTGCCCCGACTGGTGGGGGAGACACTCGCCTGCGACGGCGCCATCCGGAAATCGGTAGGACTGATCGTGGATGCGCCACTTGTGCTCTACCTCGGACGCGGTCCTATGTACGCGCTGGCCCTGGAAGGAGCGCTGAAGCTCAAGGAGATCAGCTACATACATGCGGAAGGGTTTCCGGCCGGAGAACTCAAGCATGGCCCGATCGCACTGGTTGACAACAATGTAACGGTTGTCGTTCTTGCACCACGCGATTCCCGGTTCGAAAAGACCATCTCCAACATGCAGGAAGCCATCTCACGGGGAGCCAGGACCATCCTGGTTTCAGACCACGAGGGAATCGAGGTCGCAGGAACGGATTGCACCTGCACGATTTCGCTTCCAACCTGCCCGGAACTGATCGCCCCCATCGCCTACGCTCCTGTCGTGCAATTGCTTGCCTATCATGCGGCCGTGGCGCTCGGACGGGATGTCGACAAGCCAAGGAATCTCGCCAAATCGGTAACGGTGGAATAGCGGCACGGGTTGGGCCCGGTGGCGCAACCGGAACCCCTATTCCCTGATCTCCCGGGCCACCCGAAACCCGACAGTTGCGGAACGGCTCCATTCGAATCGCCAGGCACGTGCCACCGAGCGCAAGTGCCGTGCACCACTGTCCCAACCACCTCCACGAACCACGCGCCGCTGACAGGTGACCGTCGGTTCCCGTGAATTCCCTTCCACGGGCCTAATATCGTTGCGGTCGTGCCAGCAGTCCTCGACCCATTCCCTCGCGTTGGCACGCATGTCATGGAGTCCGAACGGATTTCCGGCCAAGTTCCCGACTGGAGCGGTCTTCCGTTGACGGACGGTGCCCCGCCCCACCCGCGGCGACCCCGCCGACTCGCGATCCACCAGTCGGGACGAAGCCCTGGATCCGGGATCATCTGGCTCGGTCGTTCCGCGCTCAGCGAATTCCCACTCTGACTCCGAGAGCAAGCGGTACGTGTTCCCGGTCCGCTCCGTCAACCATTCGGTGTAGGCCTTCGCTTCCTGCCAGGTCACGCACACAACGGGGTGGAGATTGCCTTGCGAAAAGCCGGGGTTCTCCCACCCGCGCCCCTCCCGGTCCCGCCAGCGACCTTCCTCATATGTCCGGCAGGCAGACCCTGCAGCCTGTCCGGCCTCCTCGGCAAAAAGACCGAATTCCTCTCGCTTCACCTCGTATTTCCCGACCGCAAACGGGCGTGCAATGCCGACCCGGTGGAACTGTCCATCCTCCTCCCGCCGGTCCGCCTCGTCGTTTGGGTTGCCGGAACGGACGCCTTCGGCCGGTAGCACGACCATCTCCGGACATCCCGGACAATCACGAAACTCCGTACCTGGAGAACGCTCGTCGGACATGCGACCCGACTCCTCGGAAATCCGGGGCGCTGCTTCGTTCCCCCTGTCGTCCAGCAACGCCACCACCGTCGCATTCATACCGGAAGCCCGGGCGGCACTCGCATTGCCATACCTCTCTCGCAGCAAGTCCAACGCCGTCCTGCCGTCCGGACCCTGCAGGAGGACGTCAGCACCTGCGTCGACCAGCAGAGCGATCGCCGCCTGGTTTCCGTGGGAAACTGCCAGTGTCAGCGCCCTCGCGCCATCCTCTGCCTGGGCGTTCAAATCGGCGCCGGCAGCAATCAGTCGGTGAATGAACAGCGGCCGATCTAAGGTCACCGCCCGCATGAGCGGCGTCCAGCCCCTTCGGTCAGGCAAATCAGGATCCGCTCCCAGAACGAGGGCGGACTCGAAGACTTCGACATCCCCTCCGTCCACCAGACGATGCAGCAATCCGGATGGTCTCGCACCATCCCGGCGCTCGGAAGCGAATCCGTCCGGGAGTGCGGTCATTGCGGCCCGAATGCGCAGACTCCGCAAGCCCTCCAGTGACAGGGCATCCGCGGAAGGGATGCCGGCATCCTGAAGGAAACGCCGGTACTGGGATTCCGTGGCGCTGCCCCACACACCGTCGGCCGGTCCCGGTGCATAACCGAGTTGCTCCAAGTGAAGTTGCGCCTCCCGGACTGCGGCCGAAGACACCGTGTCCCCGATTCCTGCCGGTCTTGGGTCCGGTCTTGCAACCACGACCTGGCCCAGTTGACCGGCAATGGCGCGCAGGGCCAGCAAACCCTCCGGTGCCAGGGCATCTGCGGGCGGAAGACCGGCATCAAGCAGGAATCGACGGTAGTCCTCGACCGAACGCCTGCCCCAGACTCCATCCGCCACTCCAGGCGCGTAGCCGAGTTGCGCGAGCAACACTTGCGCCTCTCGCCGCGCTTCCCGCGAGGCCGCATCGACGCCAGCCGGCGGGTCAACTCCGGCAACCTCGCCGGCAGGATGATCGGTCGCCCAGCGGAGGACCGGAAGGGCTTCCGGTATCAGAGCTTCCCCCGTCGGCAGGCCGATGTCACGAAGAAACTGTCCGTACGCCGCTTCCATGCGGGCGGACCAGACTCCATCTGCAGGATCCGGTGCATAGCCCAACTGCACAAGAATCTCTTGCGCTTCTCGAATTTCCTCGAGAGTGGGACTCTTCACCGCAACTGATTCCACAGGCACATCTTCCGGTAGGGCCACACTGGCACCGGAAGCCGATTCCGGTGCACCCGGAACTTCCACCTCCACGTCGGAAGGCAATGCAGGTGAACGCAGGGCACGGAAGCCCTCCTCGGACAACACATCGGAGACAGGCAGACCAGCATCGCTGAGAAACTGTTCGTAGGCTGCTGCCGTACTGGTTGTCCAGGCTCCATCGGCAGGACCGGGTGCATAGCCAAGCCCTGCAAGTCGGGACTGTACCTCGCGTATCACTTCGCTGGCGGAAAGGTCCACCGATGGCAGACCCGTCGGCGGCTTTTCAATCAGGACTTCATCCCCAATGGCAACCCTATCCGGAATGCCCGACTCCCTGGCCTCTTCAACCGGCCACAACGCATGCGAGCGCAGGGCCAGGATTCCGCCGACAGTCAGCGCATCCTCAGGAGGCAAACCGGAATCGCGACGGAATTCCTCGTAGGCAAGCGCAGATTGCCTTCCCCAGATCCCGTCCAACGGACCCGGCGCATAGCCAAGCTGGGCCAGCAGCGCCTGCGCTTCCTGCACCGCTTCTATTGGAAGCGGACCTTGCGTCGTGCCCGCTCCGTCTTGGCCGGCTCCGGGGAGATTCGGCCTTCTCTGCTCGACAATGGAGCGCAATGCCAGGAACGCGTTCGGTGTCAGCGCATCGGCAGGGGGTAAACCGGCATCTTGAAGAAATTGCTCGTAGGCCAGATGCGAACGAATCCCCCACACTCCGTCCGCTGGGCCGGGCGAGTAGCCCAGCTGCTCCAGCAATTCCTGCGCTTCCCGAATGGCCTCCGGCGGCGGGACATCCGCGATTCCGGCCTGATCTGGCAGGACGCGGTCCTGCTCCTCACTACCGCGACGCCCGGCAACAGATCTCATGGCCAGGAGTCCCGCCGGCGTCAACGCACCGGAAGGAGGCAATCCCGAATCCCGCAGGAATTCGTCGTAGGCCAGCGAAGACTGCGTTCCCCAAACTCCGTCCGCCGGCCCCGGCGCGTAGCCCAGATCAGCCAGAAGCACCTGCGCTTCCCGAATCGCCTCGAGCGGGGGTGCGCTCACTTCGGTCGCATCCTGTGGCACGGCAACCGGATCTCCACTTGCGGAACGTGTGTCTGCCTTCGGCTGCCAATCGCGCGCAAGCATTTCACCGCGCGCACGTTCTTCCAACGTCATGTTCAGCGCCAGTGCATCGCGTTCCTCCGCCGCACCCGGGGCAGCAAATCGTGCCGCAAGGCTGAGCCACTTGTAGGCCAGTGCTGCGTCCTGCCGTACTCCGAGACCTGTCCGGTATGACCGCCCCAACGCCAGCATCGAACGCGGGTCGCCCCGTTCAGCAGCAGCCAGCCAATGTGCGACGACGCCCGCAGTGTCTTCCGCATTCCAGTTGGTGTTCGACGGCTGGTCCTGAGCAGGTGCCGGCGGGGTCGGGACGAGCGTCATGGCAAGACACAGTGCCAGAACCGGCACCGCGAGCGTCCGGACGACGGCAGAACCCGAAACCTCCCTCCCCACAAGATGGCCTTGCCGGACTTGCCTCTCGCCGCGAGGTGCAAATTCCCGTCTTCCGTTTGTTCCGACGCTCTTGGCGACGGTCATCGGAAGTTCGGGGTTCTTCCGGCGAGATTGCAGAGCACTACAAGGGTTTCGTGGCATTGGCCGAACCAAGAGAGAGGGACTTGAAATGTTATTCGTTTGAACTGAAGGCGACGTCAACCTCATTGGTGAAATGCAATACACTGCCAAGTGGTCGCCCGGCAAACAGACCGCTCCGACTCCATTCGTCCCGCGTTCCTCCACCTGTACCGGATCTCGATGCACATCAACTCCTTGCCCGGCATCGACACCGCGGATCGCGACAGCGCTATGCCCGCGACTGCGGAAAATTCCTCCCAAGAATGCCGCCCGCAACCACGTTTCGCAGTATTTCGGCAGTGCCACCGCCGATGGTAAACATTCGTACGTCCCGAGCCATCCGCTCCAGCGGCAGGTTGCGGGAATATCCGCTCGCCCCGAACACCTGGAGTGCCTCGTTCACGACCCGGATTCCGGTCTCGGAGGCGAGGATCTTCGCTTGCGCAGCCAGGATCCTGTCGGGAAATCCGCCAACGCCACTTCGCGCCGCCGCATGAACCAAGGACCGGGCTGCGGCGAGGCCGATACCCATGTCCGCAAACTTCCATTGCAGCCCCTGGAATTCCTGGATTGGCCGACCGAATTGTCGACGTTCTCCAGCGCGCACGACTGCGAGTCGGAATGCACCCTCCGCGATTCCGAGAGGAACCGCAGCCGCGCCGACGCGCTGAGAGTTGTACGCGTCCATCAGGTCGGCAAATCCCCTGCGGAGCCCGCGCGGGGGCATCAGTAGCATCGACCGCGGCACCTCCATGCCATCGAGAATGATCTCGGTTTCGGTGATTCCGCGAAGGCCCATGGTAGGTTCACGTCGACCGATGCGAAGGCCCGGTGTCTCGCCGCGGACGGCGAGGAAAGCGCCGATACCCTGTTCCTCATCCTCCGCATAGACCCGCGCGAAGACCAGGTGAAGACGCGATACGCCCCCGCCCGTGATCCAGTGCTTCAAACCGTTGACCACGTAGACGCCACCACGGAGATCGGCACGTGTGGTCATTTCCGATGCCGCCGAACCGGCTCCGGGCTCCGTTATACAGATGGCTGGCTTGTCGCCCGAGAGCACGAGATCCGCAGCGAGCCGCTTCTGCTCCTCCGTTCCATAGGCCATGATGGCACTGATCGCGCCCATGTTTGTTTCCACGGCAATCCGGGCGGTAACGGCGCAGTGCCTGGCCAACTCCTCGACCACCAGCACCGCATCCAGCCAGCTGCGGCCGCCGCCCCCATAGGACCTCGGAATGGTCATTCCGACCAGTCCCGCTTCCACCAGCAGGGCAACGTTCTCCCAGGGATACGATTCCGTCCGATCAATTTCAGCAGCCCGAGCCGCAACCGGTCCCTCGGCGATTTCCTGTGCGGTTCGCATGAGACCGACCTGGGACTCGGAGAATCCCCATGCCGTGTCCGCAATTCCGTCTTGCTCGCGCTCCATGACGGGTCCACCCTGATCGTCCGGCACCGCCCGAACGGCATACTGACACTATAGGTGCATGTCGCTGGAACCGTGAACTACGTGCCGCCCTTTTTCGATCACCATTCAGCCATCCAAAGGACCCTTGCTGCCGGCACTACCCGCACGGATCCTACCGGAGAGATGCCAGACCAGGCCGCGGTCTCGCAACGGGTGATCGCTACGCCACAGACCGGGTGGCGGCTGCTCCCAAGCAACCTGCTCCGAACCAATGCTCATGCATCGGAATGTCTGACGAGCGGAAATTCCTCCACAACTTCGTAGACTGCACCCTCTGGGCGGAGATGGCTCTCGAAGAGCATGAACGCCTCCACCCGAAACGCTCGCAGCCGCAAGAGACTGTGTTCGGCCAGAAAGTTGGCAAGATGATGCCCGGTCTCTCCCCGGATCCGCGCAAGCGTGACATGCGGGTGGAACTTTCGCCTCTCAACGGCGACATCCGCCAGGGCAAGCCGCCGGACCACGCCCTTCCGGAGACGCAGGAGTGGCTCCGAAGTCTCCACGCCCGCCCAGACCGTACGTGCTTGCCGGAGCGACCCAAAGTGCCCCACGCCCGAGATTTCCAGCAGGAATGTCGGCGGATGGAGCGTGATGAGGGAGTCGACGATGTCGCGCGCGGAAAGAACGTCTGTGTCGCCGACAAAGGCGAGAGTCATGTGCAGCTGGTCCGGATCCAGCCAACGGGCGCCGGGAATGCCGCGTCGAAGCTCTCCGAGATGTCCCCTGACATCCTCCGGCAACTTCAGACCAACGAAGAGCCGCATGCCGTAAGGCTAGTCTTCGACCGTGCGGGGGTGGCAGGCGGCAAAGAGTTGCAGGCTGTCCGCACGACCCGACAACGCCTCCAGCCTGGGGTGTCGGATCAACTGCGGATGCATGTGCCAGCTGAAGTCGAAGGACGCGATCACCGCAGCATCGACGCCCTTGGGTTCGTCACCGCCAAAGAATCCCTCATCCGGCACATGCGCCTCCAGCCAATCCAGCGCAGCGGTGATCTGTACTTCGAGGCGCTCCTGCCAGTCCGGCCAATGGTATTCGACAGGCCTCCTCTGACGGTCATAGACGAGCGCCACGGCCTTCTCTGCCAACCCGTTGGCGAAGCCGACGATGCGCATGGCACTGCGTCGCTCGGGGCCAGCGGCCGGAAGCAGTCGCCGGTCCGGCGCGCTGTCCTCCAGCCAATCGATAATGGAGCCGGTCTCTATCAGGATTTCACCATCGTCTAGAATCAGAGCCGGAACGCGTCCAAGAGGGTTGTACAGGCGAAGCCGCTCGAAATCGGCTCCGGAAATCTGGATGGATCGATGCTCGAAAGACCGGCCCTGCAATTGGAGCCACAGTGCGACCCGTCGCACATAGGGCGAGAGATAGCGTCCGTAGAGAATCATGTCGTTCACTCCCGGTTGGAAAGGATGGAACGCATGGTAGCGGCCTCACGGTCCGCCGAGTGAATCCCTGCCACCGCTGACGGGACATCCCCCGCCCGGCCGGTAGATCACCCGCTTTGCGGCCCGTTCGAACGAGAAATCGTTTGCGCCGAAGGCAATCTGGCGGATGATGTTTGCTCATGGTTCCGCTATACTCGCGCCATGCTCAAGACAGTGACCGTTTCCAAGAGCCGCCTTGCTCCGCTCATCGATCCCTTCGAGCGGAAGATCAGCTATCTGCGCGTCTCGGTCACCGACCGCTGCGACTTCCGCTGCGTCTACTGTATGGCGGAGCACATGGAGTTCCTGCCGAAGCGCGAACTTCTTACCCTGGAGGAACTCGACCGCCTTTGCTCCGTCTTTGTGGGACTCGGCGTTCGCAAACTCCGCCTGACCGGCGGCGAACCCCTCGTCCGACGCAATGTCCTCTGGCTTTTCGAGCGCCTCGGCCGCCATCTCGGCAACGGCCTTGACGAACTGACCGTAACCACCAACGGATCACAGCTTCCGCGCTTCGCCAGACCGCTCGCGGATCTGGGAGTGCGGCGTATCAACGTGTCACTGGACACTCTCGACCCGCGCAAGTTTGCGGCGATTACACGCCGCGACCAGATGGGAAGGGTTCTCGAAGGCCTCGACGCCGCGGTCGACGCCGGCCTGAAGGTCAAGATCAACTGCGTGGCTCTCAAGGGTGTGAACGAGCACGAACTGTCACCTTTCGTCGCCTGGTGTGGCCAGCGTGCATTCGACCTGACCTTCATCGAGGTCATGCCCATGGGAGACCTGGGCGAGACGGAACGGCTGGACCAGTACCTGTCCCTGAGGGAGGTCCGCCGAATGCTCGAGAAGGACTGGACGCTTCGCGATATTCCCTTCCGCACCGGCGGTCCCGCCCGATACACCGAGTGCGCCGAAACCGGACAAAAGGTCGGTTTCATCACTCCGCTTACCCACAATTTCTGCGAGAGCTGCAACCGGGTCCGGCTGACCTGCACCGGTACGCTCTACATGTGCCTGGGCCAGGAGGATGCCGCAGACCTTCGCAGCCCGTTGCGAATGAACCGGTCCGACGATCCCGTAATCGCCGCCATCCGCGAAGCCATCGCCCGTAAGCCGAAGGGACATGATTTCAAATACGAGAGGCGCGGGCAGTCGCCCGCAGTCTCTCGCCATATGAGTGTTACGGGGGGCTGAGAACCGTCGCGACTTCTTCCCGGGTCAACCGGACTGCTGTTGCGGCATGAGGGCGTTGTCGATTTCGTCGGCGCGCCTCCGGGCGGAGCGATCCCGAGCCCGGTCGGCGTATGCCTGGAAGGCTGGCCGTGATTCGATAACGTTCCACTGGAGATGCCAGCCGATAACCGCGCCGGCAAGGACATCGGCCGCGGTGAAACGGTCGCCGGCAATGTACTCGTTCTCTGACACAGCCTTCTCCAGCGTATCGAGCACTGTTTCAAGTCGCCCGTAACCCAGCGTCTGCTCCTTGTCCGCCGGCGGTTCCACATCGAGCAGCTTGTTGTAGAGTACCGCTTCGTATGGCCCCGCTAGGAAGAAGAGCCAGCGGTAATAGGCGCCACGAGATCCGGGATCCGGCCCGAGCCCCGCCTCCGGAAACGCATCCGCAAGATAGGCACAGATTGCCGCAACCTCGGTCACGATCGTTGCCCCGTG
>CAZPXZ010000037.1:20923-29029 GCA_964590405.1 uncultured Rhodobacterales bacterium
CTGGATCGCGGGCACCTTGCCCATCGGATTGATTTGCAGGTACTCGGGCGACTTCATGTTCGGACCGTATTCCAGGACAACCGTCTGGTACGGTGCGCCAATCTCCTCGAGCATCCATCGCACAATGCGCCCACGAGACATCGGGTTGGTATAGAAGATCAGTTCGTCGGTCATGGTAAACTCCTGTGTCTTCGAGATCTTGCCCGGTCAAGACAGCAACGTGTCAGAAAGGCCGCCTCAGAGGCGTGGAACGCCCTGGTAACAGCCAATTCGTCGAACATGTCAAAGGCGTGCATGGCACCGGGATAGATCACCAGTTCTGCCTCTGCACCCGCGGCCGCCCATCTGCTGGCCATGAACAGAGAATCGTCGAGCAACGGGTCTTCGGTACCGATCGAGAACAGGGCGGGCGGCATCCCGGTGAGGTCTCCGAGCAGTGGGGAAACCGCCGGGTCCCCCGGCGCGACACGGCCTGCCAGCAAATTGCCGGCAAACCATTCGATGGCGGGTGTGGACAGCACCAACTGGCGGTCGCCCCATCTTCGCGCAGATGGCGTTAGTCGGAGATCGAAGCAGCCATAGGTCAGAACCGCCCCGGCGATCCGCCCCAGTGCCTTGTCCCGACATCGCTGCAGGGCTACAGCAGCAAGATGAGCTCCCGCGGACTCCCCGCCAATCACAATACGGTCCGTTCCGAAGAGTTTCTCCTTGTTCGCCAGTACGTAGCGGAGTGCGGCCTCGCAGTCCTCTGCGGCGGCAGGCCAGGGATGCTCGGGAGAAAGCCGGTAGGAGACGGATGCCACGACGACCCCGGCCCGTTCGGCCAGTGCCTGGTTCTGCCGGTCGAATTCGTCTGCCGTGCCGAGCGTCCAGCCGCCACCGTGTATGTGAACATAGACTCCGGCCGGTTCGCCCTCGGGCTCGCTGATCCGCAACCTGCCCGGACCGCCAGACGCACCCTCGAACGAGTGCCACCGGCTCCCCTCGCTCATGGGCAACATCGGAGGAAAGATCCCCCCTTCCTCCCGCCTCGCTGCCCGAACCAGGTCTGGTGGTACGGTATGAACGGGAGGCAGTTCCATCGACTGCCGCTCGATTTCGCGATTGAAGGCCAGGGTTTCCGCCGCCGCCGATTCCGGGAGGAAAGGCGTCGGATCGAGAAAAGCGACCCGGTTCGCAGCTTTGGACGTCATCCACCCCTCCCCACAGGACGATCTACTCGCCTTGCCGGGTACACCGCCAGCCCGCGCATGTACTCAGGCCTCATCCGGTCGGCCAGTTCCCGCAAGGAAACGGATAACAGCCGAGAAATCCAGATCCGCCATTCCCGCAAGGTCCAGCATCCCGTAGACTTGCGCCGCCTGGGCGCCAAGAGGAGTCGCCACCTCCGCATCACGCGCCACTTCCATGGCGAGACGCAGATCCTTCAGCATGAGTTCACCGGAGAAACCTGCCTGGTAACCCTTCGAAGACGGCGCGTTGGGAACGGGTCCCGGCGCCGGGCAGTAGTCGTTCAGTGACCAACAGCGTCCGGAGGAGGTCGAAGAAATCCGATAGAGCGTCTCCGCCGGGAGATCGATCTTCTCGGCCAGATTGAATGCTTCCGCAACGCCGATCATGGTGATCCCGAGCAGCAAGTTGTTGCAGATCTTGGCCGCCGATCCGGATCCCGCCCCCCCGGCGTGGAAGATGTTCCTTCCCATCGCTTCCAGGATCGGACGTGCCCGAGCAAAGGCAGCCTCGGAACCGCCCGCCATGAAGGTAAGACTTCCGGCTTCGGCACCAATGATGCCCCCGGACATGGGGGAATCCAGCATGGCGTGGCCGCGGGCGTCCGCAGCTTCGGACACGGCGCGAGCGGTGGTGACATCGATGGTCGAGCAATCGATAAAGAGTGTATCTGCGCCAGCAAGCGTGAGGGCGCCAGGATCATCCAGATACAAGCTTCGCACATGCTGTGCAGCAGGCAGGGCGGATACCATCGCCGTCGCACCTTCCAACGCCTCTGCGGGAGATGCAAAACCCGGCACACCAGCTTCCCGGGCCCGGTCAAGCGCGGCTCCCGAAGCATCGCATCCCCGAACCTCATATCCGGCTCGCTGCAGGTTGCGGGCCATGGGCAAGCCCATGTTGCCAAGGCCGGCAAACGCGATTCTCATCATCATGTCTCCCTTCCACCTGCCCGTACCGGCGGGCCAGGAGAAACCGTCGTGCTCCGACTTCCCGGCACGAGAATGCCGTGATGCATCCTGATCCGGGCCGCAATCAACGCGTGTTCCCCCGCCGGACACAGGCCAAGGACAATATCCGAAATCTCCGGATCGCCGCGATCCAGCAGCGCTTCATAGGCCCGGATCTCGGACGCCGCGAGCCCGGCGAGATGCGTGTCCGCGAAACGGCCGAGCAGTAGATCCATCTCCCTGGTACCCCTCCTCCAACTGCGAATCCGGAGCTTCCGCTCCAGGGTATCCCGGTCCATCCTCGCCGCCCCGGTGCACACGCTGCTGCCGCGAAGCCTATTGCCGGATCAGCAGAAATTCCATGCCTGCCGGAACCCAATGGCGACGAATCGAGAGTCGGTGCGGTATGCTCCGCCACCGAGCCGTTGCCCTCGCATCAAGGCCCAGGAGGCCCAGACCATGGCATTCATCGCTACAAAGCTTGGACGCATCAAGCCTTCTCCGACCATCGCGGTCTCCTCGAAGGCACGGGAGTTGATCGCCGCCGGGCGAGATGTCATCAGCCTCGGCTCCGGCGAGCCGGATTTCGATACCCCGGAGAATATCCGCGACGCCGCCAAGGCAGCCCTCGACGCCGGAAAGACCCGGTATACGGCGCCGGACGGAATTCCCGAACTGAAACAGGCCATCTCCGAGAAATTCCGGCGCGAGAACGGTCTTGAATACGCACTCTCCGAGATTTCCGTGGGAACCGGCGGAAAGCAGATCCTGTTCAACGCATTTCTCGCGACCCTCGACGAGGGTGACGAGGTCATCATCCCCGCGCCCTACTGGGTGAGCTATCCCGACATGACCCTGCTTTGTGGCGGCAATCCAGTCGTCGTGGAGGCGCCGCACAATCGCAACTACAAGATCGGCCCGGAGGATCTAGAGGCCGCCATCACCCCGCGTACGAAGTGGCTGATCCTGAACTCGCCTTCGAACCCCACCGGAGCCGGCTATACCGCGGACGAACTCCAGGCCATTGCCGAAACGCTCCTTCGCCACCCGCATGTCTGGACAATGGTCGACGACATCTACGAGCACATCACCTATGACCCATTCGAGTTCCGGACCCTCGCGGCGGTCGAACCGAGGCTTCGCGACCGGATCCTGACGGTTAACGGCGTATCGAAGGCCTACGCGATGACGGGATGGCGGATCGGCTACGCCGGCGGACCGGAGCCATTGATCGCCGCGATGCGAAAGATCCAGAGCCAGTCCACCTCCAATCCGACCTCAATCAGTCAGTGGGCGGCGGTGGAAGCGCTCAGCGGTCCCCAGGACTACATCCGGAACGCCCAGGAAGCCTTTCTCCGCCGGCGAGACCTCGTGGTCGGACGGCTGAATGCAATTCCGGGGATCCAGTGCCCGACTCCGGAAGGCGCATTCTACGTTTATCCCGCCATCGACGGCCTGATCGGCCACAGCACGACGAACGGAACAAAGATCAAGAGCGACGGGGACTTTGCCCGGGAACTTCTGGAATCCGAGGGAGTTTCGATCGTGCATGGGGAAGCCTTTGGCATGAGCCCTTGTTTTAGGATCTCGTATGCGGCCTCTGACGAGCAGTTGACCGACGCCTGCGATCGCATTGGGCGGTTCTGTCGCGCATTGAGTTGAGAGATTCTGTGCGGTTCCACCCCGCCGGACATCGGCCGCCGAGGGTGGAGCCATTTCCGTCACCTCCGGGCCGATCCTCACGCAGGACTGAACGACCCGTGGAAGCCAAGCGGAAGGGGCCGGTCGAGGTAGGCGATCGCCACGGGTCCGTCTGAGGGTTTCCGCGCATCAAGGACGACGACCGCGGTCGCGCCCTGATGGAAGTCCAAGATCGTTCCCACGAGCCAGCCGTCGTCCTCGGTTTTGGCACCCTGCCTCGGAACAAAGAGATGTTCCTCGGCGATGATGCCCTCGCCATAGTGGTGCCGTTCGTCCGTTTCCCGTTTCAGGTCCCGCTTCACGATCTGACGAAACCCGTAGCCGCGGTCCCCCGAGTCGCCGCCAAGGGTATAGACGTAGCGGTTCCGCCGCCCGGTCCATCGTGAAGCGATGCGCGGAAATTCTGCGAAATCCGAGACCTCCTCGATCACGGTTGAGCCGTCCGGACGCAGCCGGAAGCGGGTGAAGGCTGGCTGCTTGGCGGGCATCATCCGGCCGCGCATGAAGCCGCGGAAACGATCCCGCAGGAGCGAGGGATCGTCCGCAAGGCAGTGGTCGAAGTGAATGGTCCCGTCCCTCTCCTCCCAGCCGTTGCCGTGGTGGAACCCGAACCCAGCCGCAAGCTGGTACCATCGGCGGCCGGCGAGATCATCTTTCGGGACGACCAGCACTCTCGCACCGAGTTCCGGGCGCCACACATGCGCATCCAGAACGTTCCCTGCGCGGAGATCGGGATCGACAACGAAGGGAGACAGAACGAATACGAGGTGCCGCTCGGTTACAATGAAATCGTGCACCATACCGAGCGGAGCGATCTCCACCGGTTTCGCCGCCAGCAGCGTTCCGTCCCGAGCAATGTGATAGAGCAGGAGGCCGGGTTGCACCCCGAGAACGTATCCGAATGCCCAAACCGTCCCGTCAGCCTCCACCTTCGGATGCGCCGTAAAGGGCATACCCTCCAGCCCCTCGCCCCAGATCCTGAACCCGGACCAGGCGAGGGTTGCACGGTCGATCCGGCTTGCGGAGCCTCCCTCCCACAAGGCGTAGAGAGCGCCGTGATGGTCCAGCACTGACGTGTTGGCCACGTTGACGTCATCTGGTCGGCGCACGGGTTCACCGTCGGGGACCGAAGTGGCGAATGCGCCGAAAAGCCGCCGTCCGGCGGCACGCTCCTTTCGGAACTTCGCCGTTTCGATCACGCGGCCTTCATGGGTCAACCGGGAACCGCCGAAACGATAGGCATGCAGCATCCCGTCGCCTTCGAACCAATGACGATAGCGAAGGCCAAAACGCTCATGCACCGCCGGTCCGTTTCGGTAGAAGGTACCGCGCAGCCCCTCCGGCAGTCGGCCTTTCAGCCGTACACGACTCTCGATCCGGTCCTCTGCCACGCCTTGCCACCCGAGCCATTGCGGATTGTCGTGGAGCGCCCGGGCAAAGTCTTCGGCCCACGAATCCCCGATGGAATCCGCGGCACCAGCGCCACCGAGGCGCATGACCAGTGCCGCGGCGCCTACAGCAAGAAATTGCCGTCTTTCCAACATTGCACGCGCTCAGTAGTCCAGCGTAATGCGCATCGCGACCGGTTGGCCACCAAGATCGAAAGCCGCGTCTTCGAAACTGGCCGGACCCATCGTGGACGGCGCATCGTTGGAAAAGCCGTAGCCTTCGGTGGGAATTCCCAGGAGACCTGCGTCAAGTTCTCCGTTGTCGTTCTCGTCATGGAACGCGGCAATGGCGTATGTACCGGGTGCCAAGCCGCGAATCGCAAATCGAGCCGGCCCGGCCTCCGCGGGCAGCTTGAACATTGCGACCGCCCCCGCCGCTTCGGGAAACGATTCCTCCGTCGCCGGCCCGTGAATGGCAACGAAGAGCGCACCCTCACCGGAACGAACCACGGCAAGTTCGACAGCAAGCCTGGTACCGCCTTCACCGCCGTGTTCGCCCGCGAGACCGACGGCAAGGTCAGCGGCGTCAGCGCCCACGCCACCGAATGCGACGAGTGCTGCAGCAAGCCCGGTGCCACCGATCCAGCGCCGGGAGCGCAGGGCGAAAGCGTGTCCAATCATGGTATGTCTCCTTTTGGCTAGTGATTGCGGACGCCGATAGCGACCGCGTTGCAGACAACATGCGGTTGGCACCGCAGGCAGAACAAGCCAAAAGGAGGATATTTTTCGTGAATCGCCAAGCGATTGCGCAAGCGGTTTCGCGGGTGGCATTCGCGCTTCGCGAATGGTGGACGGAACGACGGCTGCACTGGCACCTGCTGGGAGTCGTCATCGCCGCGGCCGCCTTCGCGCAACTTGGGCCCTTCGGAACCTGGGACCTCTATCCCCTGCCGATTCGATTTGCCTACTGGGGATTCGGCATCGGCGCCAATTGGCTCTTCGCCCTGACCGTGATCCCGGCGGCCGTGATGGCATGCCTCCGGCACGGCATCTCCGAATGGGCAGGCCTCGCGGCCGGCTGCACCGTCGCGGCCTTCCCCGGCACCGGTACAATCGCAACTCTGAATGCAATGAGTGGTTCACCCTTCGGAAGCGCCGGGGATCTTGGTAGCCTCTACCTGCAGGTTCTTCTTGTGCACGCGTTGCTCGGTTCTCTAGCCTACACGCTGATCGAGCGGCCGATCCGAAGGCGACTCCGGCACGATGCAGGGCATCCTCCGGAGACCGAGTCGCCGCCTTCCCCCGACAGCAGGATCACGGAGAGCCAGCCGGATTGCGCTACATTCCTGGACGCATTGCCGAACCATCTTGGTCGAGAGTTGCTTCGGCTGCACATGAAGGACCACTACGTCGAAGTCCATACGCCGCTCGGACACGCGCTCGTGCTGATGCGCTTTCGCGACGCGATTCAAAGCGTACGCGAAATGGACGGAATGCAGGTCCACCGTTCCCATTGGGTCGCAAGGCGGGCAATCGCGGGGATCGAGCAGAAGCAAGGACGGACGGAACTCCGGCTCCGGGATGGAGAACGCGTTCCGGTCAGCCGATCCTTCCTCCCTGCGCTTCGGTCCGCAGGCTGGCTTGCCGACCCCAGGGTTCCGACCGTGCGGGGACACGACGAGGAAAGCTAGCTTTCACCAAGTCGGAACGGGGAGCCGGAATTCTACGATTGAAGGAGAACGGTTTCCATCCGGTTGCAGGTACCGCGCAACTGCATCCGATCCCGCGATGGTGCAGAATGAACACCTCAAGGGCTGTCGTGGCCGATGCTGTTCTCGTGCAGAACCTCAGGCCAGTGGATCCGGCCTCGCATCGCTCCATCCTCCGGGTTCGGAACCCGGGCCACCGAGAGGTTTCTGGGGCCATGCAGACAGGGGCCAGTTCGTTCCGCCGGTCTTCCTTCACCTGATCACCGGAAGATCGTGGCGTCAACTTCGCCGCGATCTCCCCGCAGGCGTTCCATGACTCCAGGATCCACCGATTTGCCCCATGTCCATGCGGTTGCCCTTCGTGGCAAGCCTCAGCTTTCGCCGTTCGGGTACAGGGACCTGATCAACCTGGCGCAATGACTTCCGGTTTCTGCCGATCGCCACGGGTAAGTTGGGCTTCCCGCCGCCAGAGGGGGATTGCCGCACAGTCATCACGCACATTTGGATACCCGAAACCATATCCATATGGATATGGTACGGCATCATTGTTCTGGTCTGGAATCGTCGGTCGAACGCAAGTCCAGCGCATCTCTTGTCGCCCAGGAGGTTGATGACAGCGGTTGAAAACCAAGTCACTGGACGTCTGGACAATTGTTTCCCGGACACCGCCCTTCAGTGGGTTAGGGAGACAGACCATGGCAGGCGAGTGGCAGGGCTGAACGGACTCGGAGTGACACGCTCTCCAACAGGCTTAACCGACCCGGCCATTTCGCCCGGACTGAATGCGGGTCGAAACGTGACAAATTTTCGTTTCGTCGTCCTGCACACGGGGAATCCGCCGCAGGTTCCGATCAGCGACCAAGCCATTCCGTCACTCGCGGCAACCGCTGGAACGGGAATGGGAGTTGGCAAAGAGTCGAGGAACGCCTGCATGAGGTGACGGATCGGGCCACCGACGAGGAGGATGAAGATGTGGACACCCTGCTGATGCAAGTGACCTGCTCGACCACTCTTCGTCCGCATCGCCGGACGGTTTGCCACTTCAATGTCGAAAGGAGCCCCGGGTGGCCGGAACGGAACCGGGACGGGTACAGACCGAAGAGACACGCCGCTGCCCACGGAGAGTGG
>CAZPXZ010000037.1:29039-29917 GCA_964590405.1 uncultured Rhodobacterales bacterium
CGCTGACCGGCGTCGAACACCGCATCATCACAACCCCGAAGAAACCTCAGAAGAGAATGCAGTTCACTGGCAGATCGACCAAATGGAGACAACGGTCGATATACTCTCCAGATCCATTCGCACGGTTCCGTGGCCACCCGGCTTCGTGGCCTCGGTCAGGCGCTGTCTGATCGAGCGGTTCCTTTGCCGAGCCAAAGAGAAACACACGCCATGCCATGCACGCTCGCAAGGTCCATCTGGCCGAGGTCCTTGCCGCAAACCAGTATTCGCGCCCGGTACGCTCTAACGCGGACCGCCGAGTCCCCGGTCTAGCGGAACCCGTCCTGTGGACCGGAATGGGATAACAGGCGAACGACTCGCAAAGCGATTTGCAGAACGGGTGCTCGCGGCCCGCTGGGTCGTCATCTTGACAACCCTGCTCCTGGTTGCGGTCGCATCAAGCGGCATCGCTCTTCTCGAATTCTCTGCGAGCTACCGAATCTTCTTTGACGAAGACAACCCACAATTGCTGGCCCTGGAGGAATTGGAGAACACCTACGGCAAGAGCGAGAACATCGTGTTCCTGATCGTTCCTGACGATGGGAACGCCACATCTGAGGACGCACTGTCGGCCGCCCTTTGGCTGACGAAAGCCGCCTGGCAAACACCATACTCGAAGCGCGTCGACTCCCTCGCCAACTTTCAGCACACGACCGCGGAAGGCGACGATCTGTATGTGCGGGATCTTGTAGATCCACTGGCATTGGACCAGGCCGAGGCACGGTCGCGAATCCGTGACATTGCATTGTCCGACCCGCGTATCGCGGGCAGCATTCTCGCCCTGAACGGCGATGTCAGCGTTGTAAACGTCAATGTTGAAATGCCTGAGGAGGGCTTGC
>CAZPXZ010000038.1:0-18417 GCA_964590405.1 uncultured Rhodobacterales bacterium
AATGCAGGAAGCAGCCGCGGCGGCGTTTCGTCGGGGAAGCCGCGCGGCGGCGCGGAACGGGACGGGCCGTAAGGCCCTGTAGTCACGGGATTTTCTGTCCGTTCATACGGTGGCGGACGCTGGCGGAATGGGCACCAACGGTGCGTCGGGTGTGAGAACCAAGGCCGCCCCGGCGGTCGGGACGGCCAAATCGAGCAGCATTCACGATGGGCGTCGACGAACAGGACATTACGGACCCAGCGAGACACTTTCCTTCGCGTAATTTCCGTTCAGGGCCCTGCGCAAGCCCCCGCCTGGGGTGCCCGGAACTCTGAGACTCCAGCAACCGCGTCCGTAAGAAGTTTGCGTCGGACTGCATATGAGGCGAGGACCAAGTGATACGTAGGCCGACAGTGGATTCAATCCGCTTGTCCCGCCCGCGTCCAACGGCCTTTGCCGGGAGCGATGTTGACGGGAGACAGCGCTGGTCCGGGACAAGGTCTCCGTCCCATGACTGACCTTGCCGCAGCCAGCATGACTTCCAGCCGGACACAAACCGGAATGAGTGCATGATCCCGTGGCGCCCAATCCGACCCATCCACCCAATTGCGCGGCCAATCGGCGCCGAGCACGAATGCTATCGTGCATTCGACGGAAACGCCCCGACGGAGATTGTTCGGGATGGGCCGGTCTTACCGGCCCTTGCGCATAGCCAGGATGGTTCCTTCCAGTGGTGCCTTCGGTGCGCTGTGCGCGATGTCATTTCGTTCCGGGATCGATGTCGAATTCCATGCTGCCTGGTAGGACGCCTCATCCGATGTCAATCTCCATCAACAGTCGGCAATGATCGCTCGATCCCCACTCGTCGACCTTGTTCAGCGCGCGAGCTGTCACCGATTCATGAAAGCCACGCGATGCGAAAGCGTAGTCGAGTTGTCGGGTGGCGGTGGCTGGACATTCGCTGCTCTTGTTGTAACAGGTCGGGACATTTCCTGTATTGGCCGGCACGTCAGGCGGAGGAGATGCCGCCTGACGGCCGTTCGGCGCCTGTGGTCCCAGACACTCCAGACCGAGCGCCTTCATGCGCTTCCAGACCGTGCTTTCACGCTCCGGCAGTGAGAGACTCCTGCCCGTTACCCCCAGGAACATGTTCAGGTCGCCCGCGGCGAGAATACGGTGCCTTGATGGGTCGTTGTGACCGACGAACGCGGACAGATCCGAAATGATCCTGTGCGCCGACACGTCGGAAGCGCCCATCCAGGTGCTTTGGGTGGATGGGTGCGGCTTTATCCAGCGTGCATACATGGACACCGCAATGAATGCTGCTTCTCGCGGCCTGCCGTGCGGTATCACCCTGGCGGCGGCGATGGTTCCGATACCGCTCACGGCGATCTTGTCGTTCCCGGGTTCGCTGACCGGTGCGACCTGCCGAAAATGCTCGACCTCGACGCGATTGGACAATGGTACGACAAGACACCAACGGTCGTACGAAGCTGGGTCCCAAGGCCCGTCGTTCTTGTACGGAAACCGATCAGCTACATCGTCAGGCGGGTTTCCCGCTTCCTGCAATAGTGCGACATCCGCCTGTTCGTTTCGAGCCATCTCAGCCAGTTCGCGCCATGGCTTCAGGCGCTTGTCGATATTCCAGCTCACTATCCTCAGTATAGGACTCTGCCTGCCGATCATGTCTGCCGCGTTCAGGATGAAGACGTCCCTTGCAGCGATCCTGGTCCGATCGAAAATGCCTGCGGCGTTGGCGTCCGCCGGCCAGACCAACTGTTTCGTGCCAGTTCCGGCTCAGCAAGGTTCGCTTTGCTGCTGTAGCGTGCGTCCGCGAGCACTTTCTCCGGCATCCGCCCTACCGTCGCGGCTGCCACATCCAGCTTGGGCAGCAACCGGCCCCGATCGGTCGCAGTCTGCTGATCGGTCGTGGCAACGATTACACGGTGTTTCTTGCCCACAGCCATCTTTGCGTTGTAACGCGCCGTTGGAACCCCTCGCTGCCGGTCTTCATGATCGTGCAGGCGGGATCGGTGCGGTTGCTCCGTGCCTTCGCCTCCGGCTCGCCGAAGACGCGCTTATAGGGTGACCACGATTGGGATTGCGACCCCGATCCGGTTGACGGTTTTGGAAATCCGGTGACGGTACAGACGCAATCCACGACCGGCACGAACCCTATGGATCCACCATCCGGCAAGGCGCGATGCGCGCCTTGCCGGATGGTGGAGGGTACTTCCGGGACGCTTGTTCCCGGTGGGACCGTGCCTGGCCGGAGCCAAGTCGATCACTTGTTCCGTTGCAGTTCCCGCACGTCGTCCACGTCCGGCATGATGACAAACTCCGGATACGCCTCGATGCCGAGTTCCGCCGCGTCCTGACCGAGATCTTCGACCTGCGGTGACACCCGCGCGCCGATCGTCTTGTCGATCGCCCACCAGACGAGGAGAGAGAGGAGGAAGATGAATGCGCCGATGGAAACGATTCCAACGAGTTGGACGTAGACATTCCCGCCTGCCGCAATGCATACGGCGAGTGTTCCCCAGATTCCTGCAAAGAGATGTGCTGGCACGGCACCGACGACATCATCCAGCTTGGCCATCTCCAGCCCCTTGAGACCGAGAACGACAACGATTCCGCCGACGGCACCGATGATCACTGCCCAGAAGTGCTCGACGATATCGGGACCCGCGGTAATCGCGACCAGTCCGCCGATGGCGCCGTTCAGGATGGCGAGCAGGTCTACCCGTCCCATAACCGGTCGTGAGATCACGAGGGCCGCGAGAACTCCGGCGCCGGCGGCGAGGTTCGTGTTCGCCAGGATATTTGCGACCGCAATTGCGTCGGCGGCGCCTCCGAGTGCCAGTTGCGAGCCGCCATTGAACCCGAACCAGCCGAGCCAGAGGATGAATACGCCGAGCGTTACGGCCGGGACGTTGGATGGTGGCGTGGACTTCACCGATCCGTCGGACCGGAACTTTCCGCTCCGTGCGCCGACAATGATGATGCCTGCAAGAGCGGCCCAGCCTCCTGTCGAATGTACGATGGTGGAGCCTGCAAAGTCCTGGAATCCCATTTCGCTGAGCCAGCCGCCACCCCAGGTCCAGGACCCGATGATCGGGTAGAGAATCGTGGTCAGAATGGCGATGAACAGGAAAAACGACCAGAGCTTCACCCGTTCGGCGAGGGCGCCGGAAACGATGGATGCCGTCGTGGCCACGAAGACCATCTGGAAGAACCAGTCAGACATGGTGGCGTAACTGCTGGCGATCACCGCTTCCGCGACCGATTCATCGCCGCCGAGGAGCGCGACCTCCGTTTCCGTTGTGCCGTAGAATAAATCGAACGAACCGATCCATCCGCTGACATCGGTGTACATCAGGTTGTAACCGATCAGGTAGTAGGTCAGTCCGGCAATGGAGTAGAGGCCGATATTCTTCAGGCAGATCACCGAAGCATTCTTGGTCCTCACGGTTCCGGATTCGAGCATTGTGAATCCGGCGCACATCCACATCACCAGCGCGCCCCAGATCAGGAAGGCGAAGCTGTTGAGTACGAACTGGGATTCTGCTCCTACGGCAGCATGTGCCTCCGGTGCAAAGAGAATCATTGCACCGGCGGCGACCAGCGTCGGTAGGAGTCCCAACTGCACGGTTCTGTTTCGAATCTTGGTATAGGCAATGATCCCTTTGTTCATCGCTTCGTTCCTCCCTGTATCGCTCTGCTCCGGATCCATAAAGTCGGATCGTAGGAACGTCGAAAGGTTGCTATTGAAGTATCGTATAGCATAATTCGTATACCACGTAGCACCTTGAACCTGTGTCAGCGCGTTCCGGTCGAAGTGAATCAGGCGGGTTTCCGGCCCCAACAAGCCGGGCTCCATGGAGTGCAAACGCACGGCGTGGAGCCGACTGCAACAGGATTGGCGCTCACATGGTCGATTCATGCTGGGCACAAGCATAGCAAGGGGGCCCTGGAAGTTGGGACATCGGAAACTGTTGCCTTTCGGGGCCTGGTTCAATGATATGCAGGCAGCATGGCAGTGGTCGCTTCTGGTCGAGGCGGCAACACCCCGTCTGTCCAGGTGGAAGGTAATGCCGCCGTCGGGATACACGACCCGGAACCGCATTTTGCAGGCACCGTTATCGTCAGCCAGCCCCGGCGCTTGGGTCCGCAGTCCACGACACGCGCGTTCCGGCAACCCCTTGTCGCGATTCCGGAATTCCCGTAGATGCATTGCCGGACTGTCCTCGATTACAGTCTTGATCGTTCCGACCGAGGCTGGCGCTGCGGTGGACGCTGAGCTGCAATATGTTCTGAACAGCCTGTCATTCCTCTTCTGGGGCGTGCTCGTGATGTGGATGTGCGCCGGGTTCACGATGCTCGAGTCCGGGTCGGTCCAGACCAAGAACACGTCAGTCGTCTGCCTGAAGAACATCGGTCTCTGCTCGATCGCCGGGCTGACCTATTATCTGCTCGGCTACAACATCATGTATGTCGGCGTCGAACCTGGGGGCTGGTTCGGCTCGCTTCAGTTCCTCCATGTTGGATCGGATGCGGAGCGGGCTCTGCTGAGCGGTTCCGGGGGGCACGAACGCGTCGTGGCCCGTGGCCATGCCGTGATGTCCGAGTGGTTCTTCCAGATGGTTTTCCTCGCATCGGCTGCCTCGATTGTCTCCGGGACTCTGGCAGAGCGGGTCAGGTTGTGGCCATTTCTGGTGTTCATTGTCATTCTGACCACGGGAATTTATCCGGTCATCGGCGCCTGGACCTGGGGCGGTGGATGGCTCAGCGAACTGGGTTTCCAGGATTTCGCTGGATCGACAATCGTTCACTCGACGGGCGGGTGGGCTGCGCTTGCCGGTGCGTGGGTTGTCGGTGCCCGCCGGGGAAAGTTCCGGACACGCGGCACCGTCAGGGCGACTCCGCCCAACAATGTTCCATCCGTTACGCTCGGTGTCCTTATCATCTGGTTTGGCTTCCTCGGTTTCAACGGGGGCTCGCACCTCGCATCCGGGGGAGTGGCGGAGCTTGTGGCGATCAGCAACGTGATTGCCAACAGTTGCCTTGCGTCCGCCGCGGGCGTGGCGGTTGCGGTTGTTCTGTCCCGGCCGGTTTTCGGGCGGGTCGACGTTCTGGCTTCCCTGAACGGCCTGCTTGGCGGCCTGGTCGCAATCACGGCCGGACCGGACATTACGGATCACAACTGGGTATTGTTCATCGGTGCGACAGGAGGTGCTGTCTCAACGATCGGGATGCGATTCCTGCAGCGGGTACGGATTGACGACGAGGTCGGCGCGATTCCTGTTCACATGGGCGCTGGCGTTTGGGGAACCCTGGCGGTCTGTATCGCTGGTGGGGGCAATATCGCGGTGCAACTCGTCGGGATTGTCTCGATTGGACTGTTCGTGTTCGGGACTTCGTTTCTGGCATGGCGGTTGATCGACCTGGCGATGGGAGCGCGGATCTCTCCGAGAATCGAGACCGTGGGCCAGGATTTGGGCGAGCTCGGGATCCGGTCCTTTCCGGAATTCGTTCTGGCCGAGGAAAAAGAGGAAGATTGACGCACGCATTGGAGCGTCAATTCTCGGTGCGCGACGGGCATCTTCGGGAGCGACCCGCCGGGATGGGCAGGGTTTACGGCGACCGTATCGGACAACTGCATCCGGATGCCGGTGAAAACTGCGCCGCAGGTTTGTCCATGGAGCGTGTTCGGGAGACACGCGATGATGCCATTGCCGATCGTCCGCTGTTTTGCGAACGGGGAGTCGGCGACGCTATTTCGGTGCCTTCTGCAGTCCCAGTTCCCGTAACTGGTTGTCGTGAACGAGGGATGGTGCGCCAAGCATGCGTTCTTCTGCCCGCTGAGTCATCGGGAACATGACAATTTCCCGAAGATTTTCGGCGCCAGCCAGGAGCATGATGATGCGGTCGATGCCGGGGGCGATGCCGCCATGGGGAGGGGCGCCAAACCGCAGCGCGTTCACCATGCCGGAAAACTCGCGGTCCACATCCTCTCTGGAGTGACCGGCGATCTCGAAGCTCCGGTAGAGGATGTCCAGCCGGTGGCACCGGATCGCTCCTGAGGAGAGTTCGACGCCGTTGCAGACGATGTCGTATTGCCAACCGAGGATGTCCAGCGGATCCGAGGTCTCGAATGCGGCCATACCGCCCTGTGGCATGGAGAAAGGATTGTGAGAGAAGCCTATCCGTCCATCGTCACCGCGCTCGAACATCGGAAAGTCCACGATCCAGCAGAACACGAAGCGGTCGTCGTCGATGAGTTTGAGCTCGCGCCCGATTTCCTGGCGAGCCTGCGCTGCGAAAGGCTCGAGATCTCGAGCCCTGCCTGCGCAGAAGAACACTGAATCACCGGCACCGAGTCCAAGCGCCGTTCGAATCCTCTCGGTACGCGCTTCGCCGAGGTTTCGCGCGACCGGCCCGGCACCACGGACGACACCGCTCTCATCCCGGAACAGGATGTACGCGAGGCCTGGCTGACCCGAGCGCTGCGCCCATGCATTCATGCGGTCGCAAAAGGCACGTGAGCCGCCCCCGGGGGCAGGAATGGCTCGAATCTCGGCTTCCGGATCCTGCTCCAGGATGTTTGCGAAGATCTTGAACCCGCCGCCTGCGAAGTGCTCCGAGACGCGTTCCATCATGATCGGATTGCGGAGGTCCGGCTTGTCGGTTCCATAACGGCGCATCGCATCGCGCCAGGCGATACGGGGGAACGGATCATTGACCGCCCGTCCATCGCCGAACTCGCGGAACAGGTCCCGAAGTACAGGCTCAACGACTGCGAACACGTCCTCCTGCTCGACGAACGCCATTTCGATGTCCAGCTGGTAGAACTCTGCAGATCGGTCAGCGCGTGCGTCCTCGTCGCGGAAGCAGGGTGCGATCTGGAAGTAGCGGTCGAACCCGGAGATCATCGTCAGCTGCTTGTATTGCTGAGGTGCCTGCGGGAGTGCGTAGAACCGGCCAGGATGGTGGCGTGATGGGACAAGGAAGTCCCTCGCACCTTCCGGGCTGGACGCAGTGAGGATCGGGGTCTGGAATTCGAGGAACCCGGCCGCTTGCATGCGGTGTCGGATGGATGAGATCACTTGTGAACGCAGCGAAATACGTGCATGCAGGGACGGCCGGCGCAGGTCCAGGAACCGATACTGCAGGCGGAGATCCTCCGGGTAGTCGGGTTCGCCGAAAACCGGTACCGGCAGATCGTCTGCGGGGCCGAGAGTTTCGAGGCACCGGCAGAAGACCTCGACCTCTCCGGTCGCAATCTCGGTGTTGACGGTCTCGGGTTCCCGGAGCCGCACATCGCCATCGACGCGGACGACGGTTTCCGGGCGCAGAAGTTCCATAGCGCCAAAAGCCGCGGAATCCGGATCGGCGACAATCTGTGTCATGCCGTAATGGTCGCGCAGGTCCACGAAGAGCAGCCCTCCGTGGTCCCGAACCCGATGCACCCATCCGGAGAGCCTGACGGTCTGGCCGGCATCCGAACGTCGGAGTGCGTCACAGTGATGTGTGCGGTAGGCGTGCATGGTCTCGGTTCCCGGCAATCCGGACGACAGTGGAGGGCGGTGGCACCCTGGCGGGCGGTAGTCGCTTCGTTCTTGAGGAAGGACAAAGCCTGCTCCAGAGGGAGTAGGCTGCGGGCAGCATAGCACAACCGTCGCCGTTAGGGACTGCGGTCCAGGCAACAGCGGGTGGCGCACGCTGGCGCGGTCGCCGGAATGTGCGGATCCGGTTCCGGAGGCAAGCGCGATCCACTCTCGGTATGATGGCACGGGGCGTGATGAGATGGCGTCATCCTTGAATCTGTGCGCGTGTACGCAGCAGGTTCGCAGGTGACGGCGGTCGTGTCCCACGCCGAACGAGTTCCGGCTCGGTCTTTCTTTCCTGCATCGCAAATCCCGGTCGGACAGCAGGAGGGTCGCAACGCATGCGGCCGGATGTCGCTCTATCCGGTTGCCGGAGGCTGCCGGACTGCGCGTCGGGACGGATGGGCGAAGTAGAGCAGGGGGAACGGATGTCTGGTGCGGTGCGGATCATTCGAGAAACCGATGAACTCGCGGCATACTGCCGGGCATTGCTCGCGCACGAGTTCGTTTGCGTCGACACCGAGTTTGTCCGGGACCGTACGTATTGGCCGGTGCTCTGCCTGATCCAGCTTGGTGCGCCAAGCGGCAGGCTGGAGGATGCCGCCCTGGTGGATCCACTTGCGGACGGCATTGACCTGAATCCGCTCTTCGAACTGATGGACAATGCACGCATCCTCAAGGTATTCCACTCAGGCGTCCAGGATCTCGAGATCTTCAACCATTTCGGTCACGGCATTCCGAAACCGGTGTTCGATACCCAGGTCGGGGCCGCATTCTGTGGCTATGGACAGCAGGTCGCGTATCAGTCTCTGGTCTGGAGCATCATGAAGCACTCGATCGACAAGGGCTCGCGCGTAACGGACTGGCAACATCGACCTCTGACATCGCGCCAGATTCAGTACGCCTTGGATGATGTGCTGTACCTTCCTGCGGTCTACCGGTCGGTGCGGAAACGCCTGCGGCAGAAAGATCGAATTGCCTGGGTTCAGGAAGAAATCCGGACGCTCGCGAAACCCGAGCTCTATCAGAACGATCCTCAGCGCGCATGGATCCGACTTCGCTCGAGGTCGGCGAACCCGCGCTTCCTGGCGATACTCCGGGAGGTTGCGGCGTGGCGCGAAATCGAGGCACAGAATCGGGACATTCCCCGGCAGCACGTCCTGGGGGACAATGTCCTGGTAGAGATCGCCAAACTGGCGCCCGAACGGATCGGCGATCTCTCTTCGCTCCGGTTCCTCCAGAGGCGGAGCCGACGGCTGGCGCGGGACGGTAACGCTATACTGGAAGCGGTGCGACGAGGGGTTTCCTGTCCGGAGGAGAATATGCCCGCACCCAACGCGGCCAACAGGATCTCCGAGTCGCAATCTGCGCTGGCATCTCTCCTGAAGGTTCTGCTGAAGTCGCTTGCCGCGGAGCAGGGGATTGCAGATGCGATCGTGGCCACGACGGAGGATATCGAGCGGATGGCCATGGATACCGCCGCCGATGTGCCCCTGCTCCGGGGATGGCGAAGAGATGTGTTCGGCGAGAAGCTGCTGAGGCTCTGCCGGTCCGAGGTTGCAGTCACCGTCGCAGGGCGTCGGGTGGTGACTGTGGAATTGCCGTGCAACACGCTGGAGGGAGCGGGGTGATGGAACTGTCTGATCCTCCCGAGTTCGCCGAGATCGTCGACAGCTTCGAGATCATCGACGACTGGGACGAACGGTACCGGTATATCATCGAACTCGGCCGTGACTTGCCGTCGCTGGACCCGTCAGAGCGCATCGATGCCAACAAGGTCGACGGATGCGTGAGCCAGGTCTGGCTGGTGCCTCGGCTGGAGCGGAACGGCGGTGCCGTGCGGCTGTATTTCGAAGGTGACAGTGATGCACATATCACAAAGGGGCTGATCGCCATCCTCCGGGCGCTCTACTCCGGACGAACGCTGGAGGAAATTCCCAGAATCGACTCGTTGGGCTGCCTGGAGAAGCTCGATCTGGCCTCTCACATCAGCCGACAGCGGAGCAACGGGCTTCAGGCGATGGTCAAGCGAATTCGCTCGATTGCGGTCGCCGCTGCCTGACCGGTTTGTCTTTGCCGGGAAGAAGCTGATGAATTGTCCACTGACCGAACTCTTGCAGGTGCGAGATGTCCTGTTGGCCGACGGGGCCACCGGCACATCGCTCTTCGCGATGGGATTGCCGGCAGGTGAGGCACCGGAGTTGTGGAACGAATCGGAGCCGGACCGGGTGGCAGCGCTGCATGCCGGGTTCATCTGCGCAGGTGCCGACATCGTGCTGACCAACAGTTTCGGCGCCAACCGATTCCGACTGGACATGCATGGCCGTGGTTGCGATGCCTTCGATCTCGCGAGGCTCGCGGCAGAAATTGCCCGTGCCGAGGCGGATCGGGCGGGAAGAAAGGTAGTCGTGGCTGGCTCCATGGGACCGACTGGGCGAATCCTGGAGCCCGTCGGTGATCTGCCATTCTCGGCAGCGGTGGACGCGTACGAGGAGCAAGCGCGAGGACTGGTGGCCGGTGGTGCGGATGTGCTTTGGGGCGAAACGATTTCTTCGGAGGAAGAAGCCGCATCGCTGGCGGAGGCGGCGTATCGTGTCGGCAAACCGTTTGCGCTCACCCTGAGTTTCGATACCGCGGGCAGGACCATGATGGGACTTACCGCAAGGGCATTTGCTGCTTTTGCAGTACGGTTTCCCCGGTTGCCTCTTGCAATCGGAGCCAATTGCGGAACGGGTGCTTCCGATTTGCTTCTGACTCTCCTCGAGTTTCACGAGGCATCGCAAGGCATTCCGATCATTGCCAAGGCGAATGCCGGCATCCCGAAATTTGTTGGCGAGGAAATCGTCTATGACGGGACGCCGGATCTGATGGCGCAATATGCAAGCCTTGCGCGGGATGCGGGCGCCCGGATCGTCGGAGGCTGCTGCGGGACTTCGGCCGACCATTTGCGAGCCATGCGCACGGCGCTCGATACGCATCCCCCCGGGCCCGTGCCCGACCGGGACAGGATTGTCGCGTCAACCGGGCCGTTTACGCAGACTCAGGTGTCCGGTGCTGCGGGTCAGAGCCCGGCAGGAAGACGGAAGGGTCGCAGGAAACGTCGTACCTGATCGGTTGTCCCCGCCGGGGTCTCCGCGATTCGAATCGGTTTGCGGACGGAAGCGCAGCCTCTCGAATTTTCGCTGCGATCAAGGTAAGATGCGGCCCCAATTTGCTCGGCATCCTGAGCGGATGGGAGTTACACCATGGAAGACGAAGAAGAAGTAATCCTTCGGGAACTTGACGACGACGAACTTGTGCCGCAGATGCACGACGATCTCTATGACGGGCTGAAGGATGAGGTTGTCGAAGGGGTCGAGATTCTGCTGGAGCGGGGATGGGTGCCCTATGACGTGCTGACCAAGGCACTTGTGGAGGGCATGCGGATCGTAGGAATCGATTTTCGTGATGGGATCCTCTTTGTTCCCGAGGTTCTGCTGGCCGCTAACGCAATGAAGGGCGGTATGGCGATCCTGCGTCCGCTGCTCGCCGAAACCGGTGCGCCAAAGCTTGGCTCGATGGTGATCGGGACCGTGAAGGGCGACATTCACGATATCGGCAAGAACCTTGTCTCGATGATGATGGAGGGTGCGGGCTTCGAAGTCTACGACATCGGCATCAACAATGCCGTGGAGAATTACCTCGAGGCCATCGACGAGCACGAGCCCGACATTCTGGGAATGTCAGCGCTGCTGACGACCACCATGCCGTATATGAAGGTGGTCATAGATACCCTTGTCGAGAAAGGAATGCGGGAGGAATTGGTCGTTCTGGTCGGCGGGGCGCCACTGAACGAGGAATTTGGAAAGGCCGTCGGGGCGGATGCGTATTGTCGGGATGCTGCGGTTGCGGTGGATACGGCAAAGCAGTTCATTGAAGAGCGACGGCACAACCAGGCGATCGCGTAGCGTTGCTGTATCCGAACAGGGAAGAGTTCCGGATCAGCGTGAGACGTACTCGATATCCACCACCATGGCATCGATCGCCCGTCCGGTATCGTCGCTGTCGGACGTGATGCCGATATGGGTCGGGTTGGGAGGATCCCAGCCAAAGGCTTTCCGGAACTCCGCGGCGATATCCACACGCTCCTCGTGCCAGGTGTGGGTCGAAGCCTCCGGCGTGCGGAGGATGCGCACGGCATCGGTGCCACTCCGGCGCAGCAGCGTGCCACGAGGCCGCATGCCTCCCCAGACGAAGGTCAGGATACGGCCAGGCGTGTCCTCGCCTTGCGCAAGACGGAGGAAGTTGTAGCGGAGGCTCTCCCGAAAGGAGGCGCGCTTCGACTCGTGCGGGAACGCCACATAGACCGATATTGCCCGGTCCTCCCCCGAGTTCTTGCTGAGGTCGGTTGGTGCGGGAGCATTGTTGCTCTGCCATCTCCAGGTGAGGATGGGCGTTTGTTCAAGATCGGCGTTCAGCCTGCGGAAGATGATGGAGATGCCGCCGTCGGAAATCACTCGTACGCCGCCCTCGACATCAAGCCAACGGTTTTCGATGAAGCCGTTGAAGGTAATCTCGTCCCAGCCATCCGCCGCCAGTCGGGCGCTGACCTCTGCGGATGCATTGCCAAGTGGGAATGCCGTGAGGAGGCAAGTTGTGAGGGCGATGAAGGGAAACGCCCTTGCCAGGTGGCAGCGAGTTGGGAACCTGGAGGTTCGCGGGGTTGGATGCATCAACGTCTGGCTCTCTCTTGCGCTGCTGGTGCCGTTGCCGAGTCCCCGTCGGGACACCGTTTCTCGCACGGTACTGTTCCTCGACAATGATATCATCTGCGCATTGTGGAAAGTGAGAGTGTCTTGTGCGGGAGACAGTTGAACTGCAATCCAACCCTTCTTACGCGACTTGCAGCGGCGCAATCCGGCGCTGCAGCGGTGCGTCAGCCTTTCTCAATTCGGAGATGCCATGATCGCGATGCGTGAAATGCGTTTGGGGGCGGTTGCTGCTGCCGAGAGGTCCGTTTCAACCGTTGTCAGGAATTCGGCCGTAGCTCCCGATGACAGTGCGCTTGCTGCGAGCGGAGCCGAAATTCCCGCATGCCGGCCAGCCCGACTCATGGTCATCGCCTGTGGTGCGCTTGCCCGTGAAATCCTCGCCGTTTTCAGGCTGAATGGAATTCGGCATGTCGACCTGGCTTGTCTGCCCGCGCAGCTTCACAATCGCCCGGAGCGAATTCCGGATGCGCTGCGGAACCGCATACGGCGGGCACGGGCCGAGGGCCACGAACGGATTTCTGTGGCATACGCGGATTGTGGATCGGGTGGCGGCATCGATCGAGTTTGCCAGGAGGAGGGAGTCGAGCGCATCGACGGTCCGCATTGCTATGCGTTCTTTGACGGTGTGGAGAAATTCGCCGGTCGGGCCGAGGAAGAGATGGGAGCGTTCTTTCTGACAGATTTTCTCGTGCGCCAGTTCGACACCATCGTCTGGCGAAGCCTCGGACTTGATCGGCATCCCGAGTTGAGGGACATCTATTTCGGCAATTACGATCGTGTCGTCTATCTCGCCCAGACAGAGGATCCGGATCTCGACAAGGCGGCCCGGATGGCTGCCAAACGCCTGGGACTCCGTTACGAGAGACGGTTTACTGGATACGGAGAATTGGCAACATTTCTGCTCGAGGCAGCGGGCTGAGCGGTCAGACCAGTCGGTTGTGGCTGGCTGCCGCAGCGATGAAACTCTCGAAGAGCGGGTGGGGCGCAAACGGCTTCGACTTCAGTTCCGGATGGAATTGTACGCCGACAAACCAGGGATGGTCCGGAATTTCAACAATTTCGGGAAGAGCGCCGTCAGGAGAGTATCCGGTAAAGCGCAACCCGACGGTCTCGAGGGCCTGGCAATAGTCGATGTTGACCTCGTACCGGTGGCGATGGCGCTCCGAGATTTCCGTATCCCGATAAACGCTGGCGACAAGCGAGTCCGGGGCAAGTCGCGCCTCGTACGCACCGAGACGCATGGTGCCGCCCTTGTCGTCTCCGGCGCGGCGGGTGACCTTTCGACCACCCTGCATCCAGCTTTGCATATGGTATACGACCGGTGCGATCGGGCCGTTTCCGCAAGGGGCCTCCTCCTCGAACTCCTCGGACCATGCGTGCTCGATACCAGCAAGGTTGCGTGCGGCTTCGATGATCGCCACCTGCATTCCGAGGCAAATGCCGAGAAACGGAAATCCCTTTTCCCGGGCAAACCGGGTTGCATGTATCATTCCGTCGATTCCGCGCGCGCCAAATCCGCCGGGAACAAGAATGCCATCCATCCGGCTCAGCGCCAGCGCCACCGAGTGTTGGTCGACCAGTTCCTCTGCGCCGATCCAGTGCGACTGCACTCGTACGCCGTTCGGGATTCCGCCATGGATCAGGGCTTCGCCGAGGGACTTGTACGCGTCTTCGTACTCGGTGTACTTGCCGATCACGCCGATATTGATGCGTCGCTCGGGATGCAGCACTGCCTGGGCAATGCGCTTCCAATCCTTGAGGCAGGGCTCTTGTTCGTCGTCCATGCGAAAGCTCCGCAGGATTTCTCGGTCAAGACCCTGTTCGTGATACGCGAGCGGAATCTGGTAGGTGCTTTGGAGATCCGGCGCCGCGATCACTGCTTCCGGCCGGAGGTTGCAGAACAACGCAATCTTTCGCCGTTCATTCTCTCCAAGCTCGTGCTTTCCGATCCGGCACAGAAGAACGTCGGGCTGGATGCCGATCGAGCGCAGTTCCTTGACCGAATGCTGAACGGGTTTCGTCTTCAGTTCACCCGAACTATCCAAATAGGGCAACAAGGTAAGGTGAACGAAAACAACATCGCCAGGTGGCTGCTCCTGTCGGAACTGCCGTATGGCCTCGAAGAAGGGAAGTCCCTCGATGTCGCCGACCGTGCCGCCGATCTCGCAGAGCATGAAATCCGTCCGGTCCGGGTCGTGCCGCAGGAATTCCTTGATCTCATTGGTCACATGGGGAATGACCTGGATCGTCTTGCCGAGAAACTCGCCCCGGCGTTCCTTCTCCAGCACGCGCTGGTAGATCTTTCCGGCGGAAACAGAGTCGGACGCCCGACTCGGCACGCCTGTGAAGCGCTCGTAGTGGCCGAGATCGAGATCGGTTTCCGCGGCGTCGTCGGTAACGAAGACTTCGCCATGCTCGTACGGGCTCATGGTGCCCGGATCAACATTCAGGTAGGGGTCAAGTTTGCGGAGCCGTACGCCATATCCGCGCGCCTTGAACAAGGCACCTATGCCGGCGCAAGCAAGCCCCTTGCCAAGGGAAGAAACGACGCCGCCGGTCACGAAAACATAACGCGCCAAGCCGTTTGCCCTCCGAACAGGTTGCCGTGAAAAGTCGGCTGACCGGGACGATAGGGTTACGCGATTCGGGGTGGAGCAGCAAGTGCGGCGATACATGTTGCGGGAGTCAACTGGCATTTCGGTGTATGGGATCTGTGATGTCGGCAAGAGTCTCTTGCCATGCGTTTCCCTCGGACCAGAAAACCATGTATTCCGGTACGATGGTCGGATTGCATGTGATACGCGGGCGACAGCGCTTCGAGTCGGAACGGATCTGCAACGGCGCATCCTTCTTACGCGGCAGGATCGCGTGCGTGCGGGTCTCGGCGACGTTGTCGGGACCGGTTCGGTGCACTGACAATACTGAATCGGCTTTCTTCTCCGTTGGCGAGGATGTGACGGCCCTGCGCGGCTGGTGGTACGGCGATTTGACCTGTAACCGTCCTGACCACACGGGCGGATCGATGGTTCGACATTGGAACTGCCAGACGCCTTGCTTGAAGTGGGGCTGGACGTGTTCGAGTTGCCGGCGGTCTTCCACAAGATCGAACGGCTGACCGTCCATCACCGCATGCGGGATCGAGGCTCTGGCATCGGCAGGTGGCAGGCCATCGGCGTCACCCTTGGACTCGCGTGTGGCGCAAACGGAATGCAGACCAGGGAGCGGGGAACGAGCGCGTCCGCCTGTCTCGCAGGGGCGGGGTGGTTTCGTTGTATCCGGGTAGCTTATATTGCTGTTGGTAGGCGACGAGATTACGGCGAGTTGGAATGGTCGAAGTCCCGCGATTGGCGAGCTATCAGGAGGTTCGCAAAGCGTTCCGTTGGGAGATCCCGGAACGATACAACATTGCGGCGGATGTCTGCGGACGTTGGGCGCGGTTCGACCCGAACCGGGTGGCGATCATCGATTTGTCGGCTGGGGGCCCTCGGCGCGAATGGACCTATGGTGCGCTTGAGGCTGCGTCGGCCCGTCTCGCGAACATCCTGATATCGGATGCCGGCCTCCGAAAGGGCGATCGGTGCGCGCTGCTGTTGCCCCAGTCGGCGGAGACGGCGATAGCGCATCTTGCCCTGTACCGGATGGGTGCAATCGCCGTGCCGATGTTCTCCCTGTTTGGCGCGGATGCCCTTTCCTACCGTGTCGTGCATTCCGAAGCACGCGTCGCGATCACAGACAGCGCGAACTCGCCGAAGCTGGACGGACTGGACGGGCTGGAGAAAACATACGTGTTCGGCGCCCAGGATGGATCGTTGGCTAGCGGTATGCGTTCCCTGGAAAGCGCAATGGAGAGGGCTTCCGACCGCTTTGGCTATGCGGACCTGCTCGTCGAGGATCCGGCGATTCTCTGCTACACCTCTGGCACGACCGGCGCTCCCAAGGGGGCGCTGCACGCGCATCGGGTATTGCTGGGCCATTTGCCAGGCGTGCGGCTTCCCCACGAGTTCTTCCCGCAGCCTGGCGACAGAATGTGGACTCCGGCTGATTGGGCCTGGCTGGGAGGATTGACCAACATCATGCTGCCGGCCCTGCGTTATGGTGTCCCTGTTGTCGCCTGGCGCGTGGGCAAGTTTGACCCGGAGGCCGCGCTTGGCATGATGGCTCGAGAGCGTGTTCGAAACACGTTCCTGCCACCGACCGCGCTCCGGATAATTCGTCAGGCAGTGCCCGACGGACGTGTGCAACCGACCCTCCGCAGCGTAGCGAGCGGGGGAGAGGCTCTGGGTCCGGAGACCCTGGAGTGGGGGCGCACAGCATTCGGACTGGACATCAACGAGTTCTACGGCCAGACGGAATGCAACCTTGTGGTCGGGAATTGTGCGTCGCTGTTCGCTCCCCGACCCGGCTCAGCCGGCCGGCCGGTTCCGGGGCACGATGTCGCCGCGATCGGAGAGGATGGGAATCCATTGCCGGCGGGGGAGGCGGGCGAACTTGCCATTCTGCGTCCGGACCCCTCCATGTTCCTGGAATACTGGAAGCAGCCGGACGCCACAAGGGAGAAGTTCACGCGAGACTGGTTTCGTACCGGTGATGTCGGAACCGTCGATGAGGATGGGTACATTCACTTCATGGCCCGGAACGACGATGTCATCACATCCTCCGGATACCGAATTGGTCCAAGCGAAATCGAGGATTGCCTCGCGAGCCATCCGGCGATTTCCCTCGCGGGAGTAGTCGGCGTCGCGGACGCGCTGCGCACGGAAGTCGTCACCGCTTTCGTAGTCCGGGGAGACGGGGGCGGTGCCGATGAGGAGATTTCGGATGGGCTTCGTGCGCGCGTCCGTGAGCGGATCGGAGCCCATGCGGTTCCCAGGAGCATACATTTCCTCGAGTCGCTTCCGCTCACCGCGACCGGGAAGGTCATGCGCCGCAAATTGCGGGAACTCGTGCGGGTCTGAGTTGGGACAGGTGTCCCGCTCACGGGATGGGTTCGCTCTGGTGCCTCGCAGCGTGGGCCCGTGCCGCGAGGGCGCAACCCAGGGCACGGCACCGGTGCGCATGGGAACGATGTTTCGATTCCGCGACCGTACGGTCTGCCGCGGTCCCTCTTGGTGTTCATCCTGACGGTTGCCGGGGCCGGCATTCCTGTACCCGCGGACTGCTGAGCAGGTCCATCGACCCGCGCGGGGACGTGTCGCCCGAACGCGGCAGGCGGGCGGGACAATTTCGGAAAAGGCGGCCTCCTCGCGCTTCCAGTCGTAGCGTGGATGGGCACTCTTCCGGCGGAGCCTGCGCGTGATGCCGAGAGGCGATGGCGGATTCCGGTAGAGTCTCACGGGTCCTCGCAGCGATGGATTCTTGACCCGTCGGGTCGCGGACCAGGAGGATAGGCGAATGGAATTCAAGCCGATCACCCCGGCGCTCTTCGATTTTCTCGAAGATCTCAAGGCCAACAACACGCGTCCCTGGTTCGATGCGAACAAGGAGCGGTATCTACGTGATGCGCGTGATCCAATGCTTGAATTGATCGCCGCCTTCGCCGAGCCACTCGCGGAGATCAGCCCCCACTTTCGCGCTGACCCGCGGCCGAATGGCGGGTCACTCTTCCGCATTTACCGGGATGTTCGGTTCTCTCGGGACAAGCGGCCATACAAGACCAACATCGGCGCTCATTTTCGCCACATTGCCGGCAAGAATGCCCATGCCCCGGGCTTCTATCTCCACCTGGAGCCTGGCAACTGCTTTGCGGGTTGCGGTATCTGGCGTCCTGACAGTCGGGCGCTTGCCGGGATCCGCGACACCATTGTCGCGCAACCGGAGGAATGGTTCCGAATCACGAACGAAAACGCGTTCCTGAAGACATTTGACCTTTCCGGAGAGTCCCTCAAGCGGCCGCCGCGCGGCTACGATCCCGAGCACTCCCTGGTCGAAGACCTGAAGCGCAAGGACTTCATCGCCGTAACTCGATTCCCGGACGACGAAGCCTGTAGGGCAGACTTTCTTGGGCGGCTTACTTCGATCGCAAAGACTGGCTCCGGATTCGTGGCATTCCTTTCACATGCCGTCGGCGTATCGTTCTGAGC
>CAZPXZ010000038.1:18427-29764 GCA_964590405.1 uncultured Rhodobacterales bacterium
CCACTGGTCGGTCAGCGCGATTCAAAACGCGACGACATGCCATCTGTGTCTCCGATCCAGCATTGGGTATCTGGCCTGTGGCCGTAGTATGGGGGAATGGCTGGATTGCGTCGGCCAGTTCTCACGGCAGTTCTGCGGCCCTGAATCCCTTTCGGGGCGCAGGCTGGTTCAGCAGGTTGTGTGCCAATCCGTGCTCGCGAGCACAGAACAGGGACCGGAACTCCGGGCTGCTTGGCAGCCGATCGCGCCCGATCGGTTTCCGAGTGCCGGGAACCTGATGAGGTTCCCGGGTGACTGCACGACTACTGGTCTGAAGACGGCGGCGCTGCGGGGGAGTCGGCGGGCGGCGCAACCGGCGAGTCCAGCAGATCGGGTATCAGGATCTCTGCACCGCCATCCTCCGGCGCAACGATCACACTGGCGTCCTGCGTTCCCCGAACTGCGAGGATGGTCAGAATCATGCTCGTGGCGATGAATGCCGTTCCCAGCCCCCAAGTGGCTTTGGTCAGCGCGTTGGCTGCCCCCCGGCCGGACAGGAGGTCGCCGCCTCCTCCACCGCCGCCCATTCCGAGTGCCCCCCCTTCGGAGCGCTGTAGCAGCACCACCGCGATCAGGAAGAGAGCGATCACGAGATGGATGATGAGGATGATGTTTTCCATGGTTTCCGTTCAGTCGTTCGTCACAAGCATCAGCCTAGCACTGGAAAGCCGTTTCGCAATGCCCTCAGCATCCGTCAATTGCGATCCTTGTCCACGAGCTTGCCTTCCGCAATCCAGGGCATCATTGCGCGGAGGCGGGCTCCCACCTCCTCGACCTGATGTGCATCATTCATGCGTCGCGTTGCCTTGAACGAAGGCTGGCCGGCCCGGCATTCCGCGATCCATTCGGACGTGAACCGGCCGGCCTGGATGTCAGCCAGGATCTTGCGCATTCGTTCCCTGGTTTCCGCTTTCGGCAGGACCTTGGGACCCGAAACATACTCTCCGAACTCCGCAGTGTTGGACACGGAGTAGTTCATGTTGGCGATACCGCCTTCGTAAATGAGGTCCACGATCAACTTGACCTCGTGCACGCATTCGAAATACGCCATCTCCGGCGCGTAGCCCGCCTCGATGAGGGTTTCAAACCCGTTCCGGATCAACTCCACGAGTCCGCCGCAAAGTACTGCCTGCTCACCGAACAGGTCCGTCTCGCATTCCTCCTTGAAAGTGGTTTCGATGATCCCGGCGCGCCCGCCGCCGATCGCGGAACAATAGGAGAGACCAAGATCCAGGGCCCGTCCGGTTGCATCGTTCGCCACGGCGACCAGGCAGGGAACACCGCCGCCCGTCTGGAACTGGTTGCGGACCGTGTGCCCGGGGCCCTTGGGCGCCATCATGATGACGTCGATGGATGCTTTCGGCTCGATCAGGCCGAAATGGATATTCAATCCGTGTGCGAAGCCGATTGCCGCGCCGTCGCGAAGATGCGGTCCGATCTTGTCGCGATACAGATCCGCCATCAGTTCGTCGGGCGTAAGCATGACCACGAGGTCTGCCCAGGCCGATGCATCTTCGACGGTCTTGACCGCCAGCCCCTCACCTTCGGCCTTCTGGATCGAAGCAGACCCGGGCCGCAACGCAACGGCGACTTGCTCGACACCGGAATCCCGCAGGTTCAGCGCATGCGCGTGCCCCTGGGATCCATAGCCGATGATGGCGATCTTGGACTGTCGGACAAGGCCGATATCGCAGTCGCGGTCGTAGTACACACGCATGGTTTTTCCTCCCTCGCAGCGGCGAAACAATAGTGGATGTCTTGGATGCGGGCCTCTTTACATGGGATCCGGCCCGCGGGATATCGCGGCCACTCCCGTGCGGCTCACATCGACGAGACCCAGCGGCCGCATCAGGCCGACAAAGGCATTGATCTTGCTCGGCTCTCCGGTGAGTTCGAACACGAAGCTCTCCAGCGTCGTGTCGACCACGCGTGCCCGGAAGGCATCCATCAGGCGGAGCGCTTCTACGCGCTTCTCGCCCTTCGAGCGGACTTTCACCAATGCGAGTTCGCGCTCCACGGACTCGGATTCGATCGTCAGGTCCTTCACGGAATGAACCGGGATGAGACGACCGAGCTGCGCCTTGATCTGGATGATCACCTGGGGTGTGCCAACGGTGACGATGGTGATTCTCGACAGGTGCTTTTCGGCGTCCGTCTCTGCAACGGTGAGGCTCTCGATGTTGTAGCCCCGTCCGGAGAAGAGTCCGATCACGCGCGCAAGCGCACCGGCCTCGTTGTCGACCAGTACGGAAAGGGTCCGGGTTACCTTCGGTGTTGGAGATGCGGACATGACTACACCATCACCTGTCCGGGGTCGTCTTTCTCCAACTGGCCGGAGTCGGGAGAGTCGCCCAGGAGCATCTCGTTGTGAGGTCTGCCAGACGGAATCATCGGATAGCAATTCTCCGCCGGATCGACCACGCAATCGAACACGACCGGCACATTCGATACGACCATCTCGTCGATACGCGCATCGAGTTCGGCCGGATTCTCACAGCGAATGCCCCGACAGCCAAAGGACTCGGCGAGTTTGACGAAGTCGGGCAGAGCTTCCGAATAGCTGTGGGCATACCGCCCGCCATGCAGGATTTCCTGCCATTGCCGCACCATTCCCAGATACTTGTTGTTGAGAATGAAGACCTTGACAGGCAGCTTGTGCTGAACCGCCGTGGACAGTTCCTGGATAACCATCAGTACAGAAGCTTCGCCCGCAACATCGATGACGAGGCTGTCGGGATGCGCCACCTGCACGCCGATGGCGGCGGGGAGGCCATAGCCCATGGTGCCCAGACCACCCGATGTCATCCACCGGTTCGGCTGCTCGAACCCGATGAATTGCGCGGCCCACATCTGGTGCTGACCCACTTCCGTCGTGATGTAGAAATCTTCGTCGCGGATCCGCTCGTAGAGGCGCTGCAGTGCGAATTGCGGCTTGATGAGTTTGTCGGAGTTCTTGTAGGCGAGGCAGTCCCGCGCCTCCCATTCGCGGATCTGTTTCCACCAGTCGTTGACGGCGTTCGCCCGAGTACAGCGTCCTCCAGACTTCCATACCGAGAGCAGGCTCTCCAGCGCGTGGGCCACATCGGCGATAATGGGAATGTCGACCTCGACGTTCTTGTTAATCGAGGACGCGTCTATGTCGATGTGGATCTTCTTCGAATCAGGCGAGAACGCGTCGATGTGACCGGTGATCCGGTCGTCGAAACGTGCTCCGACTGCGATCATCAGATCGCAGTCGTGCATTGCGAGATTTGCCTGGTAGGTTCCGTGCATGCCAAGCATGCCGATCCAGCTGTCGCCGGAGGCCGGATAGGCGCCCAGGCCCATGAGAGTGGAGGTGATCGGGAACCTGGTGGCCTTCACGATTTCACGAAGCAGGTGGGATGCATGCGGGCCCGAATTGATGACTCCGCCGCCCGTGTAGAAAAGTGGTCGCTCTGCGGTCTCGATGAGTTTAGCGGCCTCGCGGATGGGACCGATATCGGGTTTCACCTGCGGATTGTAGGTTCGGTGTCGAATATTGGCAGGTGGGGTGTATTCCGCGGTCTCGAATTGCACATCCTTGGGAATGTCGACCACGACAGGCCCCGGTCGGCCGGTTGTCGCGACGTAGAACGCCTCATGGATTGTTGTCGCAAGGCGGTTCGGGTTGCGGACCAGCCAATTGTGCTTGGTGCAGGCACGGGTGATTCCGACCGTGTCCGCTTCCTGAAAGGCATCGTTGCCGATCAGGAAGGTGGGTACCTGGCCGGTCAGGCACACGATGGGAATGGAGTCCATCAGCGCGTCGGTCAGGCCGGTGACCGAATTGGTTGCTCCGGGACCCGAGGTGACCAGGAGAACGCCGGGACGCCCCGTGGAGCGGGCGTAACCCTCCGCGGCATGAGCGGCACCCTGTTCGTGGCGGACGAGGACGTGACGGATTCCATTGTCCTGAAAGAGCGAATCGTATATGGGCAGAACCGCGCCACCCGGATAACCGAATATGACCTCTACCCCCTGGTCCTTGAGGGCCTGGATCACGATTTCGGCGCCTGTCAGCATTCTCGTCATCAGGGCGTCCTTCCGCTCCTGGGAGCAGGGCCTTCCGGTATTCGCGCGGGGTCGGAATTTCCAACTAAAAAAGGGGCGTGCAAGCCCCTCTGCGCGAACGAATCCGGTAGGCCCCGTTCGCGCTAGCTTACATCGACAATGGCGGGCTGTGATCGCGGCATGGCGCGTCCACTCCACCGGGATTGTCCCCGCGCGCCCATCGCACGGGATTGCTGTTGCAGGGTATTGGGAGTGCGGCGGCTGTCAAGAGGCTGAAAGGGAAGCAGCAAGATGGTTCGGGCAGCATGTATGGGACTGCGAATTTGCCTGCTTGCGCATGACTGGCGGTCTTGCCGGGCCGTGGTGGTCTGATGCCCGTTTGCTCGAATGGTAACCGCGCCCGTGCGGGAACGCCTGTGCAAGGCATGTCTCCAGCCGTGGTATCAGTCCGTCAGGGAAGGTAGTCCTGAGCCTCTGCTTCCGCCAGATATCCGGTGCGGTTTCGAGGAGCGGCCACACCTACCGTCCAGCCGCCGCAGGCGCTGTCGAATGTCTCGCAGCAGCCTGGTGTCTGCCTTCGGATTCGGTGCCACAGTCCTGGGCAATCAGTCTTGCATCCATGAGGGCCGCTTGGCCCTGCCGCCCGGATCGACCGGACCGGCAAGCAGCATCGATCCCTCCGCCTTCGGATCAATCCAGTCGTCGTCCGCGAGGAGGCGTCTCTCCAGCTGGCACCGGAGCACGCCCGCGGCGGTAAGGAGAGCGTCGAAGTCATCCTCACTCGCGACAGCGCCATCCAGGCAGCAGAGTTTGACCCTGTTGATTGCGACCCAATCCATCTGTTGAAGGTGAGCGCAGGCCCGCTCGCGGGTTTCGAGTCTCGACTTGGGAAGGGCGATCAGCTCCGCCGGCAATTCAGGATTCAGTGCTGCGGCGTATGCGAGGCGTGGGTAGGTCTCGGCCAGGACGATGTCATGGCCTGCGAGCAACCGCGGTAGGCTACCGTCGAACGGCCAGATTGCGAAGTCTCTGTCGCCGGACAGTCGGGGCGCGAGTTCCCGCCAGAACGCGCGTGTGCCGGATCCCACGGTTCCCGGGATACCCGATACGGCGAACACGGGTTTTGCGCCCGTGGCGGCGTCGATCCGCCGCATCATGCCATCCTCCACATGCCTGGTGAACTTACTCAGGCCTCCGTCACCCTTCCGCACGGCGAACCAGGGTATGAACGGGGTCCAATCCTCCGGATCCTGGATCGTGTTGAAGAACGCATCGGACGGTTCCATGTTTCGGAGCCAGTCCAGAAAGTTCGCGTACGGTACCTTGCGGTCCGCATTGACGAGTTGCCAGTACCCGGCGGAAACTCCCAGCGCGACATCGACGCCGATCAGGACGGGAGCGGAATACTGGAGTTTCGCGGCCTGATCCAGCAGATCCTCCAGGTTCCAGAACTCTCGCAAAGGATGCACCCGTTCGATTCGGCGTGTTCCGGGACTGGACCGGTAGACGGATCGCTTCGAAGGATTCTTGCTCCAGTCGGCCGAGATGAAGTGAAACATTGAAGAGCACCGGGACGCCACAGCATGTGTCGCAGGCAATCCTTGCGACTGGTTCCGGATAGTGCAACCGGATACCGACACGCGGCGGAGCCTCCGCGCGTCGGTTGGAGGCATGCGGGACTGCCGAATCGAACGGAGCAAGTATTTCGCTCCGATCTTTCCCTCCAGAATGCATGTTGGTAACCTTGCGGCGGGGAGAGAATTTCATTCCGGCCTCGCAGTGCACCGTGGAAACGGTTTCTCCGGGCAACCGCGGCCGTGCCGCATGGCGACCATGCCGCCCCGGATGCGCAGGGCCGGGGACAGCACCGACACGGTGCCATTCGGACCCCCGGCGAAGGAGGCTCGCATGCATCCCAGCGTCACGGCACAATTCGATTCCGCGACCAACACCGTGTCCTATATCGTTTCCGACCCCGAGACCCGTCAGTGCGCAGTTGTCGACAGTGTCCTGGATTTCGACTATGCGTCCGGTCGCACGTCGACGGCTTCCGCAGACCTGTTGATCCGCAAGGTGCAGGATGCGGGCCTGGAGGTGGAATGGGTTCTCGAATCCCATGTGCATGCGGACCATCTCTCCGCCGCGCCGTACGTTCAGGAATGCCTGGGCGGAAAGATCGGTATTGGCCGTCAAATTGTTGCCGTTCAGGAGGCGTTCGGGAAGATCTTTAACGAGGGCACCCGGTTCCAGCGCGATGGCAGTCAATTCGACAGGTTGTTTCGGGAGGGAGATCGGTTCCGGCTCGGGAACATTGATTGCAGCGTGCTGGAAACGCCGGGTCATACACCTGCTTGCATCACCTATGTCATCGGTGACGCCGCGTTCGTCGGCGACACCATGTTCATGCCGGACTTCGGTTCGGCGCGTGCGGACTTTCCCGGCGGCTCGGCCGGCGCACTCTACGACTCCATCCAGAAGATTCTGGCGCTTCCGGACGAGACCCGAATATTCGTTGGCCACGACTACAAGCCGGCGGGTCGGAATGAATTTGCCTGGGAAACCACGGTTGCCGAACAGAAGTCGCAGAACGTCCACTTTGGTGCCGGCACATCGCGCGAGGAATTTGTCCGGATTCGCACGGAACGCGACAACAAGCTTGGAATGCCCCGGCTGATCGTTCCATCACTGCAGGTGAACATGCGTGGTGGCCGTATGCCTGAGGCCGACGAGACCGGCAAGACATTCCTGAAAGTGCCGGTCAATGGTCTTTGAAGTTTCGGGGATACGGCTTGGTTGGCGTCGCCCGACGGACTGACACGTCTTCAGCAGCAGCGACGCAGGTCCCGGAGCGTACGTGTTCCACTTGCGTCCCCCGAGGGTGTGCTCGTTGCGGACCTGTGGGGCAAATCCGGGGAAATGGCTTTTCCATGGCTTCCCAGGCGATTGCGCGCGGATCGGTGCCGGGTAGCGCAGCGCACTTGAATTCATGATGGATGCCGAGGACAGGGAGACCTGACAAGCGGAGTAGGAACGTGTGACCAAATTTCTCCGTATTTCTCGAAACGGAATGAACCCCGGTCCGTCTGCGGGGCACCAGTTGGCGAGTTGGGCTTCGGTGACTTGGAGAATTTCGTCTGGACCCATGACAAGTACGGCGTGGAGCAGATCGAACTGCAGTTGGTTTCGGTGTCCGTGAGGAAACGGCGGCCCGTTTCCCCAAGACGCATGCTTGGTGCCTGCAATCGACGCGTGCGACTTGGCGGGTCCACGAACGCAGGATGCTGTCAGGTCAGCGATGTCGGGGTTGCCGCACATTGCCTGGTTCACGAGACGGCAAGGGCCGACTGGATCATGCCTTCACCACATATGCCGTCCGCGTTCCCATGCTCGGCAAAATTCCGGTCATGAATGGCGAAGAGGTACTCTTGGGGATCCACCGCCAGGGGCGGGGGCTCCACTCACTTCGCTCATGCCAGCAGCACTTTTCGGTCGTCATGCACAATCTGTTCGGCGAATTTGACCTGGAGCGCGAATTCGGGATCGTACGGGGCAATCCGGCAGCCACCGTCCGGTGCCTACGGAGTCTCCGACCTGCTGGTTGACGAGCGTTGTGTTACGCTTTGCGGCTTGTTGGTTTGCCGGCAGACCCGCGGAAGCATCGGTTCGCGGCCAGCAGTTTCGTCTCATGTGCCGCTTCCTCTGGCTTCTACAGAGTATTGATCGCCAGGAGTGCGGTTGTCCTCCGAACCCGTTTCCGGGAGCGGTAGCGGATTCGGCGGTATCGTCGAATCCCGGAACGAACTGTCGTGCGCCGAGCTGGTTCGGGTTCGACAGATCGATCCCCTGGGCGGCCATCAGAGACTGTGCAGGTCCATCATCCCACTCGGTATCCGGAAATCAATGGTCCGAGGATGCGGGAGCTAGGCGACTGGGGCTGAGTGCTTCGCAAGAGATACCGATCTCCCGCAGGTCGGTTGGCAATTCTCCGTGCTCCATCAACCCGGCAACAGCTCTGGACATGGCCGGTGCGGTCATGATTCCGTAGCCGCCCTGGCCTGCCAACCAGAAGAAGCCTGGCAAGTCCGGGTCCATGCCCACCACCGGTGTTCCATCGGCAACGAAGGAACGAAGCCCCGCCCACTTGTTTCGCAGCCTTTCGATGGTCAGGGTCGTCGCTCTCTGGATGCGGTCGATGGCGTGCGCGATGTCCAGCATTTCAGGCTGGACATCGCACGGCGAAACGGGCGTCTCGTCGGCTGGGGAGCCAAGGACACCTCCGCTCTCGGGCTTGAAATAGAATTCCTCGTCACTGTCGATGACAGACGGCCAATTCCGGGCATCGAATTCGGATGCAACCTCGAAAACGAATGCAGTACGTCGCTTGGGCGTCAATCCCACTGCATTCGCACCTGCAAGCTGCGCAATCCGATCGCACCAGGCGCCAGCTGCATTGACGACAATGCCGCAGGAGATGCTCCCTCCGGGCGAATCAAGCCTCCAGCCATCGCCCGACCGCGTGATCCGGACGACTTCGAAATTGGTCCGAACCTGTCCGGAACGCGCGCGGAAGGCGCGGAGGTACCCCTGGTGCAAGGCGGCCACGTCAATATCCATTGCATCCGGTTCCAGCATTCCTCCCGCTATGTAGTCCCGCTCCAGTGCCGGGCAGATTTGCAGTGTTTCATCCGCGTCAATCATTCGGATGGAGGGTACGAGCCGTATGGCAGATGCGTGCATTGCATTCAGTGTTTTCATCTGGTCCGTACGCGCCAGCCAAAGCACGGGGCGCGGGTCAAGGATGGGATGATCCGTGAACCCGGCTGGAGGAGACTCCAGGAAGTCACGGCTGGCCGCGGTCAATCGGCGAATTGTTTCAACACCGTAATTTCCGGTGAATACGGCGGCCGAGCGGCCGGTGGAGTGATATCCCGGCATGCGTTCCCGTTCCAGGAGAACCACGCGGCCGAGAGTCGCGATTTCATACGCAGCCGAGGCCCCCGCAATTCCCGCACCGATCACCGCAATGTCGTACCGTTCCATGAGTTCCTCACCGTCAACTGATTTTCGGAGTGTCGCAGGACAGAAACACAGCAACCGAGTCTACATGAGCGCGTGATCGGGGGTGCACCGGGAGGACCGATCGCATCGCGACAGTAATGGAAAATGGCCTCGGGGTATAACAGGTATTGAATGCAAGCACGAGGAATGGTTCGAGGCTGGCTCAGTGATTGACGTTTTGATGAGACAGGCGGTTCCCTCGACCCTTTCGAAGCCGTCATTTGTCAAGAGGGAACCCAATCAAGGAAGCCATTTCGGTCATCTCGCGGAACTCGGGGCACGCCACGACATGGCAGGAAGAGTTGGCGCTTTCCCAATCATCCCATTTACAACACTCGATGAGTTTTCCATCGTCAAGTCGTCACTTCATGGGACTGCGTGGCAGTGGCGACGCGCCGGGGACGGAACGTCGATGAACCCGGAGCACACTTCAAGCGGTCACGCCTGCCCAAGACTGATCCGGATACCAACTCGGTCAGGAACTGCAGTGCTGCAGGCGTTTCCTCCGTGATGTGGTCAGAAGGCCCTGCAACTTTCCCTGCCGAGCAATATTTCCGGTTCGATAAAGCTCCCGTCGCAGGCTGCGCCAGTCACGTGGTGGAATTTCTCTCAGGGACATTGGCGCTCCACTGCGGGCCATCATCCGGTAAATTCAACAGGAGGGAATGCAAGAGTCGAGATGTCCGTTGTGATCGTCTGACAACTGTCTATGTAGTATACGTTTCCGCTATATTAAGAGATGGAACAGATGGCGAAACGGGAAGGCCCGGACGCAGTATGGAGGCATAGAGTTGAATCAAATGAAACAAGCACTTGGCACGCTAACCCGTGTCGACTTGCGCGACGTCTGGACCAGCGAAGCCGAACACTTTACGCCATGGCTGGCGCGCGAGGAAAACCTGAACATCCTGAGTGAATCCCTTGGCATCGCACTCGAATTGGAGGCACTCGAGAAGGCCGTGGGACCATTCCGCGCGGACATACTGTGCAAGGAGGGTGGCACCGACACATGGGTACTGATCGAGAACCAGCTTGAACGGTCGGATCATGTTCACCTTGGGCAGTTGCTGACATATGTGTCTGGTCTTGAGGCAGTGACGATCGTCTGGATCGCGGCTCGGTTCACCGACGAGCACCGATCGACGCTCGACTGGCTGAACAGGATCACTGACGACCATTTCCGATTCTTTGGATTGGAGGTCGAGTTGTGGCGAATCGGAGAGTCGCCTGCAGCCCCGAGGTTCAATATCATTTCAAAGCCGAATGACTGGTCGCGTTCTGTCGCAAGAGCAGCGCGTTCAATCGAAGACTCTGGATTTTCCGGGACGAAAGCACTGCAGCAGGCTTACTGGAGAGCGCTGAACTCTGTATTGAACAAATTAGATGGACCTGTGACGGGTGATCGCAAGCCGCAAGCGAAGTCGTGGATGACATTTCCAATCGGTCGGACCCAATTCAATCTCGGAACAACGATGGTCCGATCCAGACAAGAGATTAGTGCTTATCTATACATCAAGGGTGCTGAGGCCAAGGCAAATTTCCACTTGCTCACCAAACAGAAAATTGCGATCGAACGGGAATTAGGCTATCCGCTTGAATGGGAGGAATTGCCAGGTGGGCAGGACAGCCGGATATCGCTGTACCACCGTGATGTCGACCCTGAGGACGAAGGAGATTGGTTACGCCAGCACGGCTGGTTGGCATCGACGCTGAACGATTTGCACAGAGCCTTTGCTAGTCGAATTCGCGTGCTGGACGCGGATCAATATCGACGCGATTGACGATCTGCCGCCAGAACCGATACCTGACGCTGAGTTGAAACTCATCGCGTAGCACGACAGCTTCTCTTGCTGGCGGTTTTGCTAATCGTCAAGGAAAAACCATGAATTGCATCCCTCCTTCTTGAAACCGCGAGTACTTTCGCATTGAGGACGCGACAATGATCGTAGGCAACTCGTAAGATGTTGATCACAAGTCAATTCTTGCATCGGGATCGCCCGCTGCCAGCGCATTCATCCATGCGAGGCAAAGGTCGCGGGATCGGAAGGTGCCGTACAGTTGTTCCTCTTCGCGCTGAAGGATCGGAAACGTCGAATACACATATCGAATGTCGTCTCGATCAGTGATCCCGTAGAAGTGGAAGTACACGGCATCCAGTTTGGCACGGAGGAGTGATCGCCGTGCCTCTACCCAAGGAAATGGCGGCAG
>CAZPXZ010000039.1:0-29462 GCA_964590405.1 uncultured Rhodobacterales bacterium
GACCAGCAGGTAGGTCTTGTGCAAGCGGCCGCGTTCGTCCCGGACGGCGGGCCCGTGCAACACCACCGACTGCCACAGATCGCCGGAATAGGGGAATGCCCAGCGCCGCCAAGCCTCAGCCCTGATACCCTGCCCGGTTCTGAAGCCTTCGAGGATCTGCACAGGCCTGCGCTCATCGAGAAGCGGCGCGTGCTGTCACTCCGCTTCGGCGATCCCCCGTCCATGTTCAGACGACCTGACCTCGTGCAACGGACGGCATTGAGGCTTGTGAGATATCTCTTTGTTTGGCCGAGCGATTCTCGCGCCACGTAACTGGTTGCCATATCTAGGAGTGGCTAAAATAATGTGAGCAGATATTTGGGCTCTCAGTGGACTGGAGTACAGTCTCGAAACTGGAATTCTTGTGATTGCTCAGGGCATTGAGCGCTTGACCTGCGATACACGAGATTCGGATGAACTCCGAAAGTGGTTTCACCTCAAGTAGCCAGACTTCCGGTCGTCTGATGTTATGCCCGCCTGCCCGCTGATCTTCAACCTGCTCCCCGTGGGCTTCGCGGATCGACAGTTGCGGCAAATCGCTGCCCCTATTGTCGGCCTCGACGTCTACGAATACCGTTCCAGCCGTGCCAAATACGACCTACGCTGGCTGCGAACGCGCGGCCTCGTCGAACGCATCCCGAAGTCAAACCGATACCGCACAACCCCGACCGGTCAACGAATTGCCCTGTGCAATTGTTGTCTCCACCGCCGCGCCCTCGGGCCGGCACTGTCCGCCCTGCTCGACAAGACACCGCCCATCGAAGTCACTCGCATCGTCGAACGCTTCAACCGTCAAATCGATCGGCTCTGGCGAGGCCAACAACTGCGGGCCTGAAATGTCTCCCAGATCAAAGTTTGGCCCGACTGAAAGGGTCACGCTAGGACAAGGAGTCTAGAGAGTATTGCCAAATCAACTATCAAATCACCGTTGGTGAGTTGGTGTTGGCGCCGGCCTGCAGGATCGCCCACTCCCGATAGGTGATGGAGTGGGTCCTCACGGGGTCTCCGACGAAGTCGAGCCAGGTCTTTCGGATGGCCAACTTGACATCCTCGACGGTTTGGAAGACGCGGTTGGCCAGTTGGCTGAATGTGAGGAATTCGAGCATGTATTCGTTGAGTTTCGGGTTGTAGGGGGGAAGAAAGAGCAGCGATAGGCTGTCGGGGATCGCCGAGTTCCTGGACTTGTGCCATCCCGCGCCATCCAGGACGACCACCGCGTGGCTGCCCCGCGCGATCTGATTTCTGATGTCCTGCAGATGCTGGTTCATTTCGATTGTGTTTGCTCGCTCGCAGATATGCCCCACGGCTCGCTTGCGGTCCGGGTAGGCCGCGGAAAGGAGGTAGCAATGGCCGAAGCGAAGCGGCGATCACGCGGGATTCGGGGCCGGGGATCCTTTCGAGCCCAGATCTTGCGCATTATTCCTTGCTCCCCGACTCTGCTTTCATCCTGTACCCAGATCTCAATCGGGCCCGTCGCTTCGCCGGCGGCGTTCTGCGCCAACTCTCTGAAATTATTGAGGAAAGCCTCCTGTGCCTCGAGATACGCCTCCGAGCGTCTCCAACTGCGACTCGTCAAGACGGCACGGCCACCACTCGGGTTCATGCGCAGCCCATCCGGGCTGCTTGGTTGTACTGTTCTATCCAATCCCGCAGTTTCTGTACATCCAGACTATGCGCTAGAGTGCGATATGTTTGCACCCCTGAAATGTAGCTTCGCAAGAAAGGGTCCAGTCAGTAGTGGAATTTGAAGATCAAATCTTACAATATTATCAAATCCGATATACGGCATTCCATTTTCACATTTTGAGGGTGTTCTTGCTTGGGTACCGAACGGAATGGGACGGACTTCAGGCGGATCTCTCAATTTCGAAGCGGTGAGTCGCGGATCGAAACACTCGGGTAGTGGCCCACATACCTAACCCATTGTCATACATTACCTTTACTATTGTACATAAGACGTGCGTTGGAGGAGGTTTGGCCGAGGTCATTCTTTCACTCCAGTCCTGAATCAAGGGGAATCTGGGCTTGACTTGACTCATATGCGTGAATATGACAACCATGCGCAAGGGTGCATCTGCTCACGAAGTGTGAGACGGGAGAATATGCGAGGTATGGCATGGCAATGAGTCGCGAAGAGAAGATTCGTCATTGCGATGAAATGGTGATCAGGACGCTGAATCAGCGTCGCTATCACGAGACCAAGAACTATTGGCATGAAGACATGGTTTGGCGCGGACCGCACGGCTGGGGAACGGTTATCGGCATCGACAACTTCATCAACAAGGTGATTGGTCCGCAGGGACAGGCGTTTCCGGACTACGAGGCGAACAACGTGATGTGGCTGGTCGATGGCGATTATGTTGCTACACGCGGGTATTTTACTGGAACCCACAGCAATACCTTTTTGGGTGTCGCCGCCACGGGGAAAGTGGTCTCTGTCGGGTTTTCGGACATTTGGCGTTTTGAAGGTGACAAACTGGCTGAAAACTGGGTTGAAGTCGACAATTACGGGTTTCTGAAGCAGGTCGGTGCGGTTGAGGAACAACTGCACTTGAGCGATACGACGCCGTTCTCACTGGAGCGCTCGAAGGAATAGTAGGGGGCCAGGTCCTCTGCAATAAAGGGAGGTGCAAATGAAGAGACTGATTAATGCGGTGGTTGCCGTAGTCGCTGTCTCGCTCATGCCGACGGCCTCGTGGGCCGGTTGCGGTATAGAGCAGGGCTCAATCCGGATATTGTCCAACGATTTTCCCGCTCTACGCACTGTTACGGGAGTGGCTCAGGAGTGTGACGGCGACGGAGTCACAGTAGCCGTCAATCATACGGCCGAGCATGAGGTCTTGCAGGTTGCTGCGTTGAGTCCCGACCCAGCGGAGTACACTTCGAAGATCCTCGCTAATGGATCACTCGTGCCACTCGTAAACAAGGGCCTTGTGAGGCCACTTAACACATATGTGGAAGAGTATGGCGACGGACTTCAGAAATCCCAACTCATTTCACTTGGCGGCGAGATCATGGCAGTGGCGTTCATGGCGAACACGCAGCACCTGATTTATCGCGAGGACCTACTGCGCGAGGCTGGCGTTGAGGTACCGACGACTGTAGAGGAATTGCTCGCCGCAGCGGAGGCGCTTCGGTCGCAGGGTCTCATGGCCAATCCATTTGCCGCGGCCTACATGGCGGGCTGGAATCTCGGTGAGGAGTTTGTCAACATGTTCATCGGACATGGTGGCGAGTTCTTCAAGCCCGGTACAGCAGAGCCCAACATAAATAACGAGATCGGTGTCGCAACGCTTGAGAAGATGAAGGCGTTGAGTGAATACATGAACCCCGACTTCTTGACCATGGAATCGGAGGCGATCAAGGTTGAATGGGAAGCCGGCAATGTCGCCTTGATGTTCTTGTGGGCATCGCGGGCACCGACCTTGCTGGATGACGAAGGATCAATTCCGCAAATCGTCGACAACACCAAACTCGCCGCACCGGTCACGGTGGCAGGAGGGTCCATTCCGGTTTGTACACTTTGGTGGGATGGTTTCTCGGTCGCAACCAATGTTCCCGATGTCGACGCTGAGGCGACATTCCGGGCCTTGGTGAGGGCGGCGGTGTCCCAGGAAATGGCAAACAACAATTCTGAGCAAGCGGTTTGGCTGATCGAGGGTTTCGAGCCCGGGCCCAGATCCATTGGCGTGCTTGAAGCGGCGCGAATGGGCGCCAAACCTTACCCGATGATCCCCTCCATGAGTCTGCTGCACAACGCAGTAGGGGCTGAAATCGTCGAATTCCTTCAGGGAGGAGAGTCTGCCGAGCAGGCTCTCGCTGACGCGGAAGCGGCCTACGTGGCCGGCGCAAAGGAAGCAGGTTTCCTGCGCTGACACCCTTTCGACGGCGAGCGGCATCACTCTGCCGCTCGCCGATAGCCTACCAAGGCTAGCAGATCGTGAAACACCGGACATTTTTCTGGTTTATTTTTCCTTCCTCCATAGCGATGATCCTGTTCATCGCCTTGCCGATCGGCTCGATTGTGATGCAGTCGGTGTTTGTCGAGCGAGACCGCGTGATGATCACCGTGGAGAATTGCGGTCCCTTTGGCTGTACCGAAACGACAAGGATCGACCTGGAATCTTCCGCTGGAGGCGCGGGACGGGGCACATTCGGCCAATTCGCGGGATTGAGCAACTACCTCAATCGAAATCACCTCGCGACAGCGGAAATTTCCGAGGCATGGTCAAAGTCGCAGGGCTGGGCCGATTTTGTCGACGCGTTTTTCAACCTTCCATTCTACAAGGCGCTCGCCTTTACGCTGACCTATTCCTTATGCGTTACACCGCTTGTTCTGGCGCTTGGATTCATGGCGGCACTTGCTGTCAATCGGCTACCGAAATTCTTTAAGGGTCCAGCCATCTTTGCCAGCATCCTGCCGATGATTGTGACGCCGCTGATCGGTTCGCTGATCCTGTTCTGGATGATCGACTCCCGTGGTGTGCTGGGCTCCACCCTGCAGTACCTCTTCGATGACCCGAACCTGTCTCTAAAGGCATCACCCGCGCTGACCTGGATCATGTTGATTGTATATGGTGCCTGGCATCATTCCCCTTTTGCATTTGTCGTGTTGTATGCGGCGCTGCAGACTGTTCCAAGGGAAACCCTGGAGTCGGCTGTGATCGACGGTGCCAACAAATGGGAACGCGTTCGGTATGTGGTTGTTCCGTACCTGATGCCCGTCTTTGTCTTTATCGCGCTGATTTCGCTGATGGACAATTTTCGAGTTTTTGAACCGATCATAGGCTTCAGTGCGGAGGCCAACGCCCAATCCTTGTCCTGGCTGATTTACAACGACTTGCGCAACGAGAGCATTCAACTCTATGGATCAGCCGCGGCAACGTCCATTTTGACGATCATCGGCATTGCCATCATCCTGTTGCCGACACTGGTTCGCACCTGGAGGGACTTCAAACTTCGGACATGAATTGAGAGAATGGCCAAGTCTGTTTACATGCGGTTGACGTTGCCCAACGTCATGACAGGAGGGTTCCTGCTGTTCTGGCTCACGGCAGCGACCTTCCCATTCCTGTGGACCCTGTGGGGATCGTTTAAAGTTCAGGCGGACTTCTTTTCCAAGTCCGACTGGCGCAACACACTTACCGGCTTTCACACCCGTATGGAGACTGGAGAGCCATTTACGCTGAATGCGTATCGGGAAGTCTGGACTGAAGGGAACTTCTTGGATGCGACAATCAATACTTGGATGGTCACTTTCGCGGTTGTTCTAATATCCCTTGTGTTTGGAGCGCTCGGCGGCTATGCGCTCTCGCGATCCAGGTACAATTACGCATTCTGGGTCCTGATTGCGGCCCTCGTATTTCGGGAGATTCCTCATATTACTCTTGTGTCCGGGTACTTTTTGCCGTTCTTCGAACTGATTGTATGGGGTATCCTGCCGACGACCATAATCGTTCTGGTCGCGATCAACCAACCCTTCACCCTGTGGTTGCTGTATTCTTTTTTCAGAAACGTACCGAAGGAATTGGACGAAAGTGCCATGGTTGACGGCTGCACACGCTTTCAAGCATTCCGGTATGTCATCATGCCGGTCATGTGGCCCGGCGTGATTACAGCGGGACTGTTCAGCCTGATGCTTGCCTACAACGACTTTGCGGTAACCGCAATGCTGCTCAGCGAGGACAATCACACCATGGTTCCGAGGATTCAGAGCTATCTCGGAACCAACCAGACAGAGGGCAATGTCATGTGGGCGGTTGCTGCGGTTGTCTCTGCAACTGCGCCATTGTTTCTGATCGTACTGTATTTCCAGCAACAGATTGTAGCAGGTCTTACGGCGGGGGCCGTCAAGGGCTGAGGGAGTCTCGGATTGCGAGGACAGGGGAGGCGGAGATGGGGACCAAGGTCGTCGATCGTTCCAAGACAAACAAGCTGCGGTTTCTCGAATTTGTCAGCGCGTTCTCTCTCGGTTCCCGGCGCCCATTCGAGGCAGCGGTAAGGAGTCTCTTCCTTGCCGACGCAAAGATCGAAATCTGTCATCCCTATAACGGTGTTGACGGGCCGGACGCCTATCTGGGAGGGTTCATTGATGACATTTGTGGCAGCTTCGACTCGCTGCACCGCAATGACTACATCGTCATGGCAGGCGAATTCGAAGGAGCAGGTTGGGTCTCCGCAACAGGATACTACCAAGGCAGGTTTTCGATGGACTGGCAGGGCATCAGGGCGAACGGGCAGCTCGCAAATGTGCGCTTCGGCGAGTTTCACCGGTTTACGGGCGACCTGATCGACACTTCGTACATCTTTCTTGATTTTCCCGAGTTCATGATGTCCGTAGGTCAGTGGCCGCTGGAACCGAGTGCGAGCTACAGTGGATTCCTGCCAGGACCGGTCACTCTCGACGGGATCACACTGGACGCGCCGGATCTCGAAGAATCCGCCATCACGATGAATCTCGTGGCCGACATGCTGCACAATCTCAACACTTCCGATCAGTCCTGGCGCCCCTATTGGCACAGGGACATGCTCTGGTATGGACCGGCGGCATTCGGAAGCTACATCGGAATCGATGAATTTGCTGGATTTCAGGTACCGTTTGAAGCCGCATTCGAGAATTGGAGCGGAGGAATTTCGGAGACTTCTCCTACCCGACACTTCACTCGATTTGCGGAGGGCAATTACGCATGCTCTGGTGGTTGGCCGTCTCTCTCGGGGCGCCATGTACGGCCATATCTCGGCTTTGAGGCCACAGATCGTGAAGTGGTGATGCGCGTCTGCGACTGGTGGCGTCGGGAAGGTGACCTGCTCATGGAGAACTGGGTGTTCGTCGACATTCCTGATCTGCTGCTTCAGTTCGACTTTGACCTGTTCTCTCGAATCCGGGAGGAGAGCTGAGTTTCCCGGGTTTCTGTTGAGGCTGGTTCTCCCAATGCGCGGTGCCCGGGTTTCGACCGCCTGATCCCGATGCCAGGAACAGAAGGCCCTGAGTCGCCCCTGCGATTGATCCGTACAGGCAGGCTGTTCTTCGCGGCCACTTCCAGCGGGAGTGCCGGAGACCGGATCCTCCGTGCCAGGGTGGTTCTGACAGGATTTGCGTCCTACGAGTGCCGTATTTCCGGCGTTGAACAGTTGAAGCAACTGGCCGCGACCGGTGACCGAAAGAGGCGCGATCAATTCCGGCTATCCGGAATGTCCTTTGGCAAGAACCGCAATCTCACGGGTTTCGAACTGCAGGAACGCGATCCGGGGACCCACAGACATGGTGGGTCTGGAGATGCAACTCCCGGCGCGCCCGCATGGGCGGACTGTCCAGCCTGCGGTGCTGCCGGATGCGTTCAGGATCTTCCGTCGTCGGGATCCCCGGCAGTAGACTGCGGTGCGGGCGAGACCCGTTCCATGATGAGCGCCCGCACATTCACGAGGTGGATGCGCATGGCTGACTCGGCCCGGTCCGTGTCGCGTTCGGCAATGGCTCTAGCAATGCACATGTGTTCCGCGTCTCGTGCGCTACGGCGCCTCTCGCATGCGGGCTTTGGGTCTGGCAGGCGAACACGCGAATCCGCACCCACCTTCCGCAGGATCCGGTAGATTTCGCGGGCGAGAGCGTTTCGGCTCGCATTTGCGATTTCGAGGTGGAATGTCAGATCGGGCGTGCCATAGTCTTCTTCGGGCATACTGGTCGCGGCGCGCGTGATTCGCGCAATTTCGACCGCAGAGGCCCGGACCGCCGCAAGACGAGCCAATTGCGGTTCAAGGATCAGCCTCAACTCGATTACGTCCATGGGGTTCGCGACCCGGGCGAGGCTGTTTGTCTGTGGCTCCGTCTCGCGCGTGGTGCGTCGCCCGACCTGTGCAGGCGGCAGGTGCCCAGCCTCTCGCATGCCGGCCAGGACTCGCCGGAGACGGGATCGGGGCACACCAAACTGTTGCACCAGTTCGCGCTCGGGAGGCAGGGTGCCGTCGCTTGCCGAGATCTCGGCAATCAGGGAACGGAGTTCGATCGGCGATGGGCCGCTTGCTGTCTGGCCTTGCTCGGTCAAGGAACGACATCCTTCGTTCAGGATCCCTTCAATCGCCGCCTGTTCCGGGATCGAAGTACATAACCCGCTAGAATGGCAACAGCTATACCATTGGTGTGCCAACAGAGCAAGACCATTGGCAGGAATGGTTCGGGAAATTGTCTTCCTTGAGAAACTCGCTGGGTTCGCTATTGAAGTTCGCAACCAGACCTGTCCAGCGATGGAGACCTGGCCGATGTTCGACGAGCATGATTACATCATAGTTGGGGCGGGATCAGCCGGTTGCGTCCTCGCCAATCGGTTGAGTGACGTCGAATCCTGCAGTGTATTGTTGCTTGAGGCGGGAGGTTGGGATCGGGACCCGCTCATCCACATTCCCCTCGGATGGGGCGTGATCTTCAAGGAACGCCGTCATGACTGGGGCTACTTCTGCGAACCGGAAGAGACCGTTGACCGACGGGCCGTGGAGTTTGCGCGCGGCAAGGTAGTGGGCGGCTGTTCATCTACCAACGCGATGGCCTGGGTACGAGGAGACTGGCGAACCTATCGGCGTTGGATGGCCCATGGCGGACTCAATGACTGGGGCCCCGACGCGGTGCTTCCCTATTTCAGGCGACAGGAGAATTGGGTTGGTGGCACCGATGGCTTCCGCGGTGCTGGCGGCCCAATCAACGTGCAGTATTGCAGGTATGACGACCCGCTTGTCGAAGCGTTCGGGGCGACGGGACGGCGTGAATTCGGCTGGACCGAGGACTACAACGGTCGTGAACAGGAAGGTTTCGGGCGTCTGCAGATGTCGATCCGCAGGGGCCGGCGGGCGAGTGCATCCAACGAGTACCTGCGTCCGGTACGCAAGCGGCGGAATTTGACCATCCGGACCGGTGTCCTGGTCCAGTCCCTGATATTTGAGGGAAATCGGGCGCGCGGTGTGCAGGTTCGCGATGCCAACGGCAGCAGGGAGGTGTATGCCCGGAGCGAGGTGATTCTCGCAGCCGGGGTGGCGAATACGCCGCAACTGCTCATGCTCTCGGGTATCGGCCCCGAGGACGAGTTGAGGAGGCACGGCATTCCGGTGCAGCAGTCGCTGCCGGGGGTGGGCCGCAATCTCGCGGACCATCCGTCCGTCATTGTCATGCATCACCGCGCCCGGCCCGGCCCGTTCCATCGAAAGATGCGTTACGACCGGATCGGTCCGGACCTGGTCCGGACCTATCTGGGCGGGGAAGGATTTTCGGGAGACGTTCCGGGTGGCATCACGGCATTCCTGCGGTCGAGCGTGGCAACCGACGTTCCGGATCTGCAGGTCCTCTTCACGGCCGCGCCTCTGGCGTCCTGGCCGTATCTCTCCCCCATACGAAAGCCGTTTCCGGACGGCTTCGCGACACGAATGGTCCTGACGCAGCCCGATGCACGGGGCGAAGTACGCCTCGGTTCTTCTGACCCGGTCCAGGCGCCACGGATCCGGCAGAACTTTCTCGGGACCGAGCATGACTGGAAGGTCCTGCGCGAGGGATTCGAGATCGCACGGTCCCTGGCATCGTCGTCCGAGATGGCGCCGTTCATCAAGACGGAACTGTCGCCGGGGGCGGATTGCATCACGCAGGACGAAATTGACGCACATATCCGGAAGACACTCATCACGGTGCATCACCCGGCCGGGACATGCCGCATGGGCACCGACCAAGACACCGAAACGGTGGTCGGCAGCGATCTACGCGTCCATGGGACGGAGGCCCTGCGCGTCGTCGACGCCTCGGTGATGCCGGACCTGCCGAACGGAAATATCAACGCGGCTGTCATCATGATCGCGGAACGTGCAGCGGACATGATTCTTGGTAGATCGATCGATGGAACTGGTACGGAACGGCTGGATGCGGCCGCATGAAGGAGAGCACTCCGGAGACCATTCCAGAGAGATTTTGCTTGAATTGGCTCCAGACAATGGTTACACTTCCCCGGCCTTTCCCGCCGCAACCAGGGGGCTGCCATCATGAACGACATCGTTGAAACGCGAAACGCCGCCACGAACCGTGAAACCGCCCTCCGGGAGATGTATGACGAAATCGCGAGGAGAAACATGTTTCCGTTCTGGGCGACCAGCGACGAAGTGGAAAACGATGAAGTGCGGCAGCTCATGGCGACGAAGCGCGCGGTTCCGTATATCTGGCGCTACGACACGCAAATCGAGCCGTTGCTGCGTCAGTCTGCCAAACTGATCACGATGGACGACAGCGAGCGGCGTTCACTGATCCTCGTCAATCCCGGGCTTGCGCCAAAGCGGGCCTCGGTGTCGACGATGTACACCGCCTATCGGCTGAATGATCCGAATGAGATCATGCCGCCGCACAAGCACTCTCCGTCCGCCATCCGGTTCGGCCTGACCGGGCGCGGCAACTTTACCGGCGTTGCCGGGGAAGACATCACCTTTGGCCCGGGTGACATGGTGCTTACTCCAAACGATTGCTGGCACAACCATGGCACCGTGGGGGATGAGGAAGCGATCAACCTCTCGGTTCTGGACCTGCCGCTCGTGGAGACCCTGAACGCCGTCCATTTTGATCACCACTACACCGAAATGGAGAACGGCCGGGAAGTCCAGAAGGTTCAGCAGACCGCGGCTTTTCCGAAGGATTACTCGAGAGCGGTGTACGGAGCGGGCGGCATGATGCCGCGCTGGGCGGATCACCATCGTGGCGGCGGGCTCAGTTCACCGATGTACGTGTATCACTGGGATGCGATGCTGGAGATTTTCGAGCGGTTCAAGGATGACGATGGTGACTCGCACGAGGCACTCATGGTGGAGTACACGGATCCCACGCGAGGCGGTCCGGTGTTTCAGACCATCACGTTCTTTGCGCAGATGCTGCGTCCAGGCGAAGCGACGCTCCCGCTTCGGCAGACGGCGAGTCTGCTGGTCGCTCCGTTCCAGGGATCGGGACATTCCATTGTCGATGGCGAGCGCTTCGACTGGAGGGAGTTCGACACCCTTGCCGTGCCGGGCGGTGCCTGGTGCGAACATCACAATGCGTCCGACAGCGAACCGGTCTACCTGTTCGTCGCGAGCGACGAGCCGACGCTGAAGAAGCTCAGCCTCTACAAGTCCTGGGGAAAGACTCGCGGAGGAGACGTGGTCCTGCGCGCCTGACGGCGCCTTTTCGGGGAGGCGGGCATGGCCGAGGCGCGGAACACCCGCCTGCTGGGGCATGTGGATTGCCCCGGGGGAGGCCAGGTCTGGGTCGAGGACCGGACCCTGTACATCGGCCACATGTCTCCCCCGGCGGGGACCAGCATCGTGGACGTGTCAGATCCGCGAGCACCCAGAACGATTTCCCGGATCGAGATTCCCGATGGCTGGCACTCGCACAAGGTTCGGGTCGCCGACGGCGTGATGGTTGTCAATCACGAGAAACTCGGCGCTGAGGGCGACCGGGAATTTGGTGGCGGGCTGGGCATCTACGACGTGTCCACTCCGTCCGAACCGAGGCAGATCTGCAAGTGGCGGACCGGTGGCAGGGGCGTGCATCGCTACGACTTCGACGGGCGATACGCCTATATCTCGCCGACTGCCGACGGATATGTCGGCAATTTCGTGATGATCCTGGACCTGAAGGATCCGGGCCGGCCGGAGGAAGTCGGCCGATGGTGGATTCCCGGCCAGTGGCAGGCGGGTGGCGAGGAGTATCCATGGGAATCCTGGGTCCCGCCACGTTGCCACCATCCCCTGCGCCGGGGCGACCGGCTCTATGTGAGCTACTGGCACCACGGGTTCTTCATCCTCGATATTTCCGACATGTCGAAGCCGGTACCCGTCGCGGGCCTGAACACGAGTCCCGCATATCCGCACCCCACGCACACCTGTCTGCCCATGAAGGCACCCATCGCGGGACGCGACATCATGATCGTGGCGGACGAGGATGTGGCAAAGCTCTACCCCGCATCGCCAGCGTTCACATGGATCTACGACATCACCGTCGAATCCCTGCCGACACCGATTTCCACCTGGCAAGTGGACGGTTTGCGTGCCAACGGTGCCGCCAGGGAGCCCATGACCGGTTGCCATCAGCCATCCGAGCGGGTTTCCGGTACCGTCATACCGTTCGCATGGTTTGCGCAGGGCCTGCGCCTCGTTGATATCGCCGATCCCTATGTTCCGCGCGAAGTCGGCTACTACAGGCCCGACGCGCCGCATGGCGGTGGGCGCGTGTCATCGAACGATGTCACCATCGATGATCGGGGCATCCTCTATCTCGTCGACCGGGTGCACGGTGTCGACATCATCGAAACCAGTGTTTTCTGAGGCAGCGAATGTCAAGGATATCCGACCGGCACTATGCCATTGGCAAGAAGAACCCCAACCTGCCGTTCCACCCGGCGGTACGGGCAGGAGATTACATCTTCGTCTCGGGACAGGTCTCGAAGGACGAGGACGGAAACATGATTGTCGGTTCCATCGAAACCGAGACGGCCGGGACGATCGAAGCGATCCGGCGCCTGATCGAGGAGGAGGGAGCGACCCTGAAGGATGTCGTTCGGATCTGCACCTATCTCGAGGACCCGCGGGATTTCGGTCGATACAACGCAGTCTTCAAGAGATACTTCGATGGTGCCGTGCTGGCCAGGACGACCATCGTCGCCTCGGCCGTGATCACGACCCGGATCGAGATGGATGCCATTGTCTACAAGCCTCTCGCGGCGCAATCAGACCGGGAAACCTGAAGAAACGCGATGGGCGGGCAGGCAGGAGTCGAATTCGGGGGCGACGGTTCCAGCTGCCGGGAGGGAAGGAGCGATGGTTCTGGAGAACATGAACGACATGTTCGAACTGCCTGGCAACCCGTGGATGCTTCAGGGTTCTGGCACGTACCAGACTTCGGCAGATTCGGGGACCGTCAACGCCGGACCGGGGACATGCACGAGCACGTTGCCCCGTGCTGCAACGACCTGAGTCGATGGTGCAATCCCCAGGGTATCGGTGTGTCGCTCCGCGGGGATCTGGGGGATGAGGATTCGGGTCGGGAAATGGGTCGAGCGACCACCTGAGCCAACACTCGGACAAGGAGGACTCTGCCCGGACGGGACAACTGGCTGAAGCGGGAGGATCGGGCGATGCGCATTGCGGTGGTTGGGATGGGGTCCATGGGACCGGGCATCGCGGTGCGCCTGGCGCGCGGCGGCCATAGCGTGTCGGCCCATGATATTGCCGGCGCCGCGGTCGAACGCGCGAAGACGCTGCAACCCATGCTGACCAGTGCCCTCGATGCGCTCGGGATCGAGGATCGGGGCGGCAGCGTGGTCCATGTGGATACCCTCGCCGAGGCGGCGGAGGGTGCCGAACTCATCATCGAGAACGTGCCGGAAGCGGAGGAGACCAAGGCCGGTGTCTATGCCGAACTGGACCGGCTGATCAGCACTGCCACCATCATCGCTACGGATACCTCGGGTATACCGATCACCCGGCTCCAGGCTCATGTCTCTCATCCCGGCCGTTTCGTGGGAATGCACTGGTCGAACCCGCCGCACATCATCCCGATGATCGAGGTCATTGCGGGCGAGGCCACGGCACCGGAAACCGTCGCAGCGATACAGGAGTTGATTCGGGATCTGGGTCTGTTGCCGGTAACCCTGAAGCGCGACTTGCCGGGTTTCGTGGAGAACCGGGTGCTGTATGCGCTCTTGCGCGAGTGCGTGGATCTCGTGGAGCAGGGTGTGATCGATGCCGAGGATCTGGATACCTGCGTTACCTGGGGGATCGGATACAAGCTTTCCGTGGTCGGCCCGATGCGCCTGCTCGACATGGCCGGTCTCGACATCTACCAGTCCGTCGCCTCGCTACTGAATGCGGAACTCTGCGACCGGCGGGATGTCTCACCGCTGATCACGCGGGCCACGGAAGCTGGTCGGCTTGGGATGAAGACCGGATCGGGGTTATTCGATTACGATGCGGCCGAGTTGGCAGAACTCCCGAAGGCGCGTGGAACGAAACTCGTTGCGGTACGGAAGGTTCTGGAGGGGCGGACATGAATGGCGGCATTCGTGTCTGGATCCAGTCGGTCGTCGCCTTCCGCATGGCTGATCCCCGTCGGGTGTACGGCCATTGCCGGGTACCAACCACCGGTATGTCCGGCGGTGAGAGAACGCCAGGTCATGCCGGTCCACGGGCGCCGGATGGCAGACGGACTCATCGAGTCGCCGAAGTGCAGGCAAGCGCCCCATGCAGGTCCGCCCGACAAACCTGGCGCAGGCGTACGGGAGCGGGACCGGCCTTGAATGGAGGGGCAACCCTGGTACGCGTCTTTCCCGTCGCGCGGGAACAGCTGCACTAGATCGCCTCAACCGGCATCGGGTCGCGGCTGGAATAGAGGAGGTTCAACACGCCGGTACGCGCTTCGTGCAACAGGTTGACCTCAAGCGTCCTGCCTGGTGCTGCCGTCCCGAGATTCGCGGAATGCCAATGGGCCAGACTTGCAACGCAAGCCAGGTCCACGCGACCGTGATTGACGATCTCGAGGACAACCGGCACCGCGGCCGCGGTGCCGCGGCCAGGATCGGAATCGTGGACGAGGCGCATGCTCCCCGTTTGGGACCGCGATCGGGAAGCCGAGCAGATACAAACCGGAAGAGCCGCGATACGGCGGCCAAGAGAATTCAAGCCAGGGAGACATGAGAAATGAAACCGGCGTGCCGGTCGCCATCGTCGACAGCCCGGACGCACCGAAGCAGGGGCTGATCGCGGACGACACCCTGTCGGGGCATGAGGGAGCCTGGCTCGCCGGTCGCATGGCGGCGAGAATGGCGACCACGGGAACCGTCGGGATAGTGGTGTCCGGCGAACCTCCGTCCTGGAACTCGCAATCGGCCGGATTTGCCGAGGGCATTCGGGCCGAGAACCCGGAGGTGAACGTACTCTATGCCGTCATCGGGCCAGCCGCCTGTTCCGATGCGGCCGGCGGCAACCGCGTCGCCACCTAGGTGATTGCTGCCGGGGCCGACATCATCTTCGGCCAGGGGCACGGTTCTTCCTTCGGAATGATCCAGGCGGTGGAGACGAATCCGGCTACCGACGGATCGGATGTCCTGTTCATCGACGTGATCAGGGACAGGTCCTCGCTCGATACGGGACATCTTCTGACTTCGGTCATCTGGGACATGACACCGGTCTACACCGCGATGATCGAGGACTTGAAGGACGGGACATTCGGCACGGAGAGCTATGCGATCGGCCTGGCCACGGATAGCGTCAAACTGCTGCGGACGCCACAGGTTCCCGACGATATCTGGGAAGAGATCATGTGGCTTCGCGTGCAGATTATTGCCGGCGAGATCGCCATCGATCCCATTTTCGATTCCGAGGCTGTTCGGGCACTCGTTACCCCGACCGAACAGAAACGGCCATGCACGGCTTCGCCCGCTCGCCCGGGCCCGTGCCTCGCGCGCCGGGCTCGGAGTCGGCTGGCCTCGTCGGCGTGACAAAGCGCTTTCCGGGTGTCGTTGCGGTCGATGATGTGTCGCTCGGGTTTCGTGCGGGCAAGGTCCACGTTCTGCCGGGGCAAAACGGCGCGGGCAAGTCCACCATCGCGGGAATTCTCGCGGGCTTGCAGGAACCCGACGAGGGCCACCGGACCATCGACGGGAAAGACGTGCGGTTGCGGTCGCCGGCCGAGAGTCTGAAGCGGGGCATCACCTCCGACTTCCAGCATGTCATGCTCGTTCCGACGTTCAAGGTCTTTGAAAACCTCGTGCTGGGCGACGACTTGTGGCGGCGCCCACCACGTCGCACGATCGAAAGGCGCGTCGCGGAATTGTCAAGGGAATTCGTCCTGCGTTTGCGGCTTGACGCGGGGACAGGCGACCTTTCTCTCGGCGAGCAGCAGCAGATCGAGATCGCGCGGGCGCTGCTTCGCGACAGTCAGGTGCTCATTCTCGATGAGGCCACTTCGATGCTGACGCCGCAGGGGGCGGACGAACTGGGAAAGCGGATGCGGCTCCCGGCCGATCGTGGCCTCACGCGCACGAATTCGGGCGATCACGGCGGATGGAATTGCGGTGCTCCTGATTTTCACGGATCTCGACGAATTGATCGAGCTTTCCGACCGGATCATCGTGATGGACCGCGGTCGGATTTGTGGAGACCTCGAGAATCACCCGTCCCGCCAGTCGGGCATGCGGCGACGGATCGGAATGCTGATGGTCGGAGAGGCCGAGGGAGCCGCAGCATGACAACGGTGGACGCTGCCGCAGAAACCGGAAGCGAAACCGAATCCTCGCATACCCGGCCCGGCGGCAGTGGCTGGCGGCACCTGCTGTTGACTACTGTCGGGCCGATTGCCTGCGCAATCGTTGCATCCGGTCTCATACTCCTGGCATTCGGAATCGATCCCCTTGCCTGCTATTCGTCTATCCTCCGGCGGGGTCTGCTCTCTTGGCTGGGGCTCGAGCAGACCCTCACCAGAATGGCTGCGCTGCTGTTCCTCGCGGCCGGGCTGATCGTGGCATCTTCCGTGCCGGGATCTGGAACCTGGGTGTGGACGGTCAGTTCCTGCTCGGTGCGGACGCCTCCGCTGCCCTGGCACCGTTGCTCCATGGCCTGGTTCCGGGTTGGCTGGTCCTGATGCTGGGTTTTGCGCTGGCCGCTGTCGTCGGCGCTGCCTGGTCGATCCTCCCGGCATTGCTCCGCGCCTAGCAGGGCGTGAGCGAGATCATCACCACGCTGATGATGACGATTCTCGGCGTGTCCCTGGCCAATGTTCTGGACAAGCTCATCTTCCTCGACCCGGAGACGACGGTGCCGCAGACGCGAACGCTGCCCGTCGCCGACCGGCTGCCGAGGTTGTTCAAGACAACGATCTCTTCCGGTCTTCTCGGGGCGCTCGCGGCAACCGTTGCCGTCCACTGGGTCATGACGCGGACAGCCTTCGGACTGCGACTGCGCACGGTCGGCGCGAATCCGGGTGCGGCCGTGCATGCCGGCCTGCAGGTTCCGCTCCTGACCGTAGCCGTCTTTGCGATTTCTGCCGGGTGCGCGGGTCTGGCCGGTGCCGCCGAAATCCTTGGCGTCAACGGCAATGTACGCGCTGACTGGAACCCGGCCTACGATCTCATGGTCATTCCACTCGTTTTCCTGGCGCGCCTGCATGGTTTCGGGGTCATTGTGCTGATCTTCTTCTATTCAGCGCTCCTGATCGGCAGCGAGAGCGCGGCCAGGCGAGTCGGGGTATCGCAGGATTTCAGACTGGTGCTGGTAGCCACACTCCTGATCTTTCTCGGACTGGCGGAGTGGCTGGGCCACCGGCGCAGACGGGCCGGGGGTCAGGCATGGACGCCCTGCTGACAGCGGCATTCCTCTCGTCTCTTCTGACCGGGGCCATCGTCGCCGGAATGCCGCTTCTCCCCGCGGGTCTCGGAGAACAGATGTCAGAAAAGGCTGGCGTTCTCAAAATCGGCATCGAAGGCATGATGATCATGGGCGCCTGTCTCGGCTTCCTGACAGCTTGGTCGACAGAATCGATACTGCTGGGTTTCCGGGGGGCATTGCAGGCGGGATGCTCATCGCCGCTCTCATGGCATTCCTGAGTGTGCGGATCGGGCTGAACCAGATCGTGATCGGAATCAGACTGGCGCTTCTCGCCGAGGGTCTGACCGCGCTACTCCACCACTTCCAGTTTTCCCGGACCTATCCTTGCCTTCCCGCACCGACCCGTTTGGAATTGCCGATCCTGACGGATCTTCCCGTGATCGGCCCGTCGCTCTTCGGGCGGCATCCGGTTGTTTATCTTGCGCTGCTCGCCTTCGTGGTACTGGCCTATCTCTACCGGCGGAGAAACCTGGGTCTGACCTTGCGTGCCGCAAGCGAGAAACCGGCTGCGCTTGATGTAGCCGGCGGTCATGTGGAGCTACTGCGTTCTTCTGCCGTGCTCTTCACGGGCGCCATGTCCGGGCTCGGCGGGGCCTACATGGCGAACATCGGCGCGGGCCTGTTCATCCCGTTCATGACCGGCGGGGCGGGATTCATTGGTATAGTACTGGCAATGCTCGCGAGAGGCCGACCACTATGGGTGCTGATAGGCGCACTGATTTTCGGAGTAGCGCTTTCGCTGACGACCGCGTTCCAGGTTGCCGGATCGAACGTGCCGACCGACGTCATTCAGATGCTGCCCTTTGCTGCCGTCATGGTCGTCCTCGTGATGTACGGAAGACGTGCCCGCCTGCCGGCGGCATTGGGACTGCCCTACGAACGCGGAGCCCGGTAGGGCCGGGAAGCGGGAGGAGGTACGAAGCAAGAAGAGGAGAAGGGAGCCACCATGTCCGACACGAAAGTTTATCTGCTCGACGGCGGGACACTCGTCCTTGACGGATTCCATATCTGGTGGAACAAGGGTCCCGGAGGCGAGGTACGATTTCCGGTCTATTCGGTTCTCGTAGAGCACGCCGAGGGTTATTTCCTCATCGACACCGGATATGACTACGACCATGTCCAGAGGGTCCTTCCTTTCGAGAAACCACAGCAGACCGAACAGCAGACAATCCCGGGTGCGCTGAAACTGCTCGGACTTTCGCCAGGCGATATCGGCGTTGTGTTCAACAGCCACTTCCACTTCGACCATGTGGGGGGAAACAGGTACTTCCCGCATGCGAAGAAGATCTGTCACAAGAAGGAAATCGAGCAGGCGGCCAGACCGCAGCCCTTCGAGGTTCTGGGCTATTCCGACATGACGTTCTCCGCCGAGGCGGCTGCGGCTCGTGGCATGTCGGAGCAATTGGCCGACGGGCAGACGGAAGCGAATACGAGCTTCGAGGTCGTCGAGGGCGACGTGGAACTCGCGACGGGTGTGCGGATGCTCTTTACGCCGGGTCACGCCATCGGCCACTACTCGCTGTTCGTGGAGTTTTCCGGTCGCCGACCGCTGCTGCTCACGCTAGATGCCGCCTATACCCGCAAGAATTACGACAACGATATCAATGCAGGCTTTCACATCGATCCGATCGCGGGGGTCGAGAGCATGCGGCGGCTGAAGAAGATCGAGGAAGAGACCGGCGCAGAAGTGCTGTTCTCCCACGATGCCGAGAGCTTCAAGGACTACAGAACGGGTGTCAATGCATATTGCTGAGGAGGAATCCGGTGAATTACCCGGAGACACGACCGCCCGCCTTTACACTGACAACGGGTCCGGTTGACGCCTATCCCGAGGTGTTGCGCGCCTTGGGAACGACAGTATTGTACGACTACGATCCGGTCTTTCAGGCGCATTACGAGACCGTCGCGCGGAAGGCCGGCACGGCATTGGAATGCGATGCGCCGCCAGTGATCCTGCATGGCGAACCCGTACTCGGCCTCGAAGCGGCCGCGGCCTCGCTTGTCGCGAAGGACGACGTTGTGCTGAACCTCGCGTCCGGCATCTACGGCAAGGGGTTTGGGTATTGGGCCGCGCGTTACGCGAAGCGGGTCGATGAGATTGAAGTTCCCTACGACGATTGCATCGATCCGCAGTCGGTGCGCGATCATCTCAAGTCGCACCCCGAGACCGCGGTCGTTGCGGTCTGCCATCACGACACTCCGTCCGGCACCCTGAACGACATTGATTCCATTGGCGAAGTCGCCGCGGAGTCAGGGGCACTCCTGATCGTGGACGCAGTGTCCTCCTGGGCCGGGATGGAAACGACGCCAGCCGCATGCCGGGCAGGAATCTACCTCACGGGTCCCAACAAGTGCCTCGGATGCCCCCCCGGACTGACGCTTGCGGCGGTTTCCGAGGCAGCCTGGGCGAAAATGGAGGAGAACGAAGACGCTCCGTTCGCCTCGATGCTGTCCTACACCGACTGGAAGAATGCCTGGAAGGCGACCGAGAGATTCCCCTTCACGCCTTCGGTCGCGGCGATCAATGGACTCGGCGTGGCGCTCGACCGGTATCTGGACGAGGGTCCCGCGGCGGTCTGGGCTCGCCACGCCCGCACAGCTGCAGCCACGCGTGATGGCGTTCGTGCCATGGGGATCGAAATCTGGCCTGCCCGCGAGTCGATCGCTTCGCCAACCTGTACCGCTGTGAAGATGCCGGAAGGAATCGATGCGGCCTCCGTGATCGCGGCGGCTCGCGCCAGATACGGGGTCAGCTTTTCGGCCAGTCCAGGCGAGTTGCTCGGCAAGCTGGTTCGCATTGGTCACATGGGTCCGACAGCGCAGCCGATGCTTGCGCATGTCGCCGTGGCGGCGCTGGGAGGCGGCCTGGCGTCACTGGGCGTACGGGTCGATATTGCCGCAGGTCTTGCCGCGGTCCAGTCCAGGCTCGACGCTGAGAGTTGAGCGCTCAGAATGGGAGAACAGGATATGTCCGGAAATCTGCAAGGTCAGTCGGCCATAGTCACAGGTGCGGCACAGGGTATCGGCAAGGCCATCGCGAAGCGCCTCGCCGAGGATGGTGCGCGGGTCATGATCGGTGACATCAACGAGGCCGGAGCGAGACATGCGGCAGCCGGGATCGGGAGAGGCGCGGAAGGGATGGCCTGCGATGTCTCCTGTCCCGAACAGGTCTCGAAGCTGGTCGAAGCCGGATCGCGGGACGGGGCGCCAGACATCGTTGTCAACAATGCCGCCATTGTTCCGTTCATCCCCTGGGACGATGTCGACATCGAACACTGGCGCAGGATCGTCGATGTCAACCTGACGAGCGTGTTCCTCATGTGCCGGAAGGCGACGGACATGATGCGGGCTGCCGACCGCAAGGGGCGGATTGTCAACATTTCCTCCAACACGTTCTTCGCCGGGACGCCGAACATGGCCGCCTATGTGGCCGCCAAGGGCGGTGTAATCGGATTCACGCGCGCACTGGCAACGGAAGTCGGGCAATACGGGATTACCGTGAATGCGCTGACGCCCGGACTGACCGAGTCGGATGGCGTCAAGGCCAGCCCGCACAACGAGGCTTTCGACTTTGTCGGCATGCTCCAGGCGTTGCCGGGCAAGGGACAACCGGAACACATTGCAAACGTCGTTTCCTTCCTTGTCTCGGATGACGCAGGCTGGATGACCGGACAAACCGTGAACGTGGATGCCGGCATGGTACGCTGGTAGACACCATAAGTAGTTTTACTAAAGGGAGAAAACAGATGAGTAGGTTACAGTTGGGACCGATCGCGACGGCGGTGGCCGCCACGATCGTGATGGCGTTTGCCGCGAACCCCGCGGCGGCGCAGGATCCGCAGAAGGGCGGGACGCTGGTCGTCGCAAACGACACCGAGCCGCGAAATCTCAATCCGGCGATCGCTGCCTCGAACGGCGTGTTCTTCCTGTCGTCGAAGATTGTCGAGCCCCTGGCGGAGATGGATTACGAAACCGGGTTCAAGCCGCTCCTTGCGACCGGTTGGGAGGGGTCCGAGGACGGGATGAGCTTCACGGTCCATCTTCGCGAGGGCGTGACCTGGTCCGATGGAACGCCCTTCACTTCCGCGGATGTCGAGTTTTCCGCCATGCAGGTCTGGAAGGCGAAGCAGAATATCGGGAGGTCGATCTTTGCCAACCTGGACGCCGTTGACACACCGGACGACCACACGGCGATCTTCCGTTTCTCCAAGCCGACTCCCGGGCAGTTGATCGAGAACGCGATTCCGGCAGTAACCGCGGTGGTACCGAAGCACCTGCTGGCTGACCAGAATCTGGACGAAGCGGCGTACAACAACGCGCCGGTCGGGACGGGCCCGTTCGTATTCGGAGAGCACCGGCCCGGCGAGTTCTACCGGCTTGTACGGAACGAGAACTACTGGGCAGAGGACCTGCCGCATCTCGACGAAATCGTCTACCGGGTGCTGCCGGATCCAGGTGCCAAGGCCGCTGCGCTGGAGACGGGTGACATTCACCTGACGGCGTTTTCCGCGGTGCCGCTGACCGACATGGCGCGCCTCGATGCAATCGAGGGCATCAGCGTCATCCCGGACGGTTTTGAGGGCATTACGTACAACGTTACCGTGGAGATCAACCATCGGCGGGAAGAACTCGCCAACCCGCTGGTTCGGCAGGCAATCCTGCATGCCATCGACCGCGACTTCCTGGTCGATGTGGTCTTCCTGGGATATGCGACCGCGGCAACCGGCCCGGTGCCGCAGCACGCGGGCGTGTTCTATACGGACGAAGTGGCCGCATATCCGTTCGATCCAGCGCGGGCGGAAGCGCTGCTGGACGAGGCCGGCTATACGAAGGGCGATGATGGAACACGGTTCAGTCTTCGCCTGCGTCCCGCACCCTGGTTCCAGCAGACACGGAATACCGGGGACTATGTTCGACAAGCGTTGGGCGCGGTCGGCATTGATGTCGAGATTGTGACCGCCGATCCGGGAGGACACATCAAGGCCGTCTACACCGACCATGATTTCGACCTCGCCATCGGGTCTCCCGTCTGGCGGAACGACCCTGCCATCTCCACGACCATCCTCTACCAGGGTGGTCTCGCGCCCGGAATTCCGTTCGCCAATCAGTCCGGATACGACAGCGAGGCGATGAACGGGATCATTGCGCGGGGATTGTCCACCATCGACAACGCGGAGCGGGTCGAGGTCTACAGGGAGTTCCAGAAGCTGGCCATGGAGGATCTGCCGATCCTGTTCCTGACGCACTTCTCCTTCATCACCGTTGCGCGTGATGAAGTTCACAACGTTGCGAACAATCCGCGTTGGGCGACGGCGAACTGGGCGGACACCTGGATCGCATCGGAGTAAACCCTACGACAGTAGGAGTGACGGCGTGAGGGGGGCTACCAGACCCAGGCTTGGCACCTTTCTTCTCGCTCGCGTTTCGCAGGCGATACCCGTCCTCCTACTGGTCGCCTTCGGCGTGTTCCTGCTCCTGGAACTCGCCGAAGGCGATGCCGTGGACGCCTACCTGGCTGGCCTGGGCAGCGGCGGAGATCCCGGCTTCACAGCGAACTTGCGGGCACAGTTCGGGCTCGACGACGCCCTCGGGACCAGGTTGCTGACCTATGCCCTGCGGCTTGCGCAGGGTGATCTCGGCTATTCTGTCGCGTTTTCCCGCGACGTGGTGTCGGTCGTGCTGGAGCGCCTGCCGAACACCGTGCTCATGATGGTCTCGGCCATTTTCTTTGCGTCCTCCATGGGCATCATCCTGGGCGGTATTGCTGCCCGTCGTCGCGGTGGCACGGTTGATGCGTCGATCACCGTTGGAGCGCTGATCCTCAACGCGACGCCAGGCTTCTGGCTGGGCCTTCTCGGCATCATCCTCTTTGCAGTCAAGTTGCGGTGGCTGCCCATTGGCGGCATTGCAACGCGAGATGCCGAGCTTGGTGCAATTGCGGCAGTTCTCGATGTGGCGCGTCATCTCGTTCTGCCGGTGCTCACGCTCGCGCTGACCTACCTCGCGATTTATGTGCGCCTGATGCGTGGGTCGATGATCGATGCGGATGCAAGTGGATGGGTGCTGGCGGCCCGCGCCCGCGGCGTTCCGGAACGAAGCGTGGTTCTCCGCCACATCGCACGGCCGGCTCTCCTGCCTGTAGTAACCATGATCGGCCTCCAGTCCGGTGCGTTGCTGGGCGGTTCCGTCGTGATCGAAACCGTTTTCTCCATCCCTGGGCTCGGTTCGCTGGCATACGAAGCGGTAACCCAGCGCGACCTGCAGTTGCTTGCCGGAATCCTCCTGGCTGGAACGGTTCTCGTTGTCGCGGTCAACATCGCGATCGATCTTCTCTACGGCATCCTTGACCCCAGAGTGCGGCTTGGCACCGGGTTGGACGGATGATGGCCGCCGCTGCCCGCATCCGAGAGATCGGTGCGGGATCCCTTGTCGGGGCAATGCTCCTCGCGCTCATAGCGCTGCTTGCAGTCGTTGCCCCGTGGCTGGCGCCGGGCGATCCCCTGAACATGGTCGCACGCCCGCTCACTCGGCCTTTCACCGATCCCGGATATCTCCTCGGAACGGACCAGCTTGGCCGGGATGTCCTCGCGGGGGTCCTGCACGGAGCAAGGGTTTCGGTTGCTGTTGGCATCGCTGCTGCAGCCGCCGCGATTGGCCTGGGGCTTCTGATCGGCACGGTGGCCGGGTTTGCGGGGCGGTGGGTCGATGATGTGCTGATGCGGATGACGGAAGCCTTCCAGACAATTCCGACCTTCCTTCTCGCGCTTGCGCTGGTCAGCGTTCTCGGTGCCTCGGCCGGCAACGTCGTACTTGCGATCGGGATATCTTCATGGCCTCCGACGGCACGACTGGTGCGTGCTGAAGTCCTGCGTCTCAAGGGAAGTGAGTACGTTGACGCGGCTCGTCTCGCGGGGCGCCCGCCCGCCGCAATCGCATTCCTCGAGATCCTTCCAGGTGCCCTGCAACCGGTTGTGGCTCTTATCGGGATCACGGTTGGTGAAGCGATCCTCGTCGAGAGCGCACTGGCGTTCCTGAACCTGTCCGATCCCAATCTGGTGAGCTGGGGCGGCATGATCGCGAATGGGCGCGCCCAACTTCGCGTCGCGCCCTATCTGGTCGTCGTTCCGGGGATTGCCATCGCTGCGACGGTGATCGCCGTGACCCTGGCAGGCGACGGGCTTTCCAGGCGGTTTCGTCTCGTTGGCGGACAATGACCGGACCGAACGCCGAACCGGTTCTGACGCTGGAGGGGTTGGTCGTCCGCTATTCCGGGAATCCGTCCGTCGTGGACCATGTGTCCCTGAGCGTATTGCCGGGCAAAGTACTCTCTGTCATCGGCGAGAGCGGTTCCGGAAAGAGCACGACGCTGCTCGCGATCGCCGGGCTTCTGCCGCCCGCCGCCCAGGTCTCTGGCGATTTGCGTCTCTCCGGACGGCGGGGCAACCTGCTCGCTCCGGGTTCGGATCGACGTGGCTTTGCAGGAGGCGAAGTGGCGATGATCTTCCAGAACCCGGCGGCCAGCCTCAATCCGGTCATCCAGGTCGGACGGCAACTGGAAGAAGTCGTTGCCGTTCATCACCGACTCCCGCAGGCAGAAGCCTGGGCGAGGGCGGAGGATCTCCTGGAACGTGTGGGGCTTCGCGGCGGCGGGCGCGCGGCAGCCGACTGGGCAAGGGCCTACCCGCATCAGCTGTCGGGAGGTCAGAAACAGCGCGTTGCCATCGCTGCCGCACTGGCAGGCTCGCCGCGGGTCCTGCTGGCCGATGAACCGACCACGGCCCTTGATGCGACCGTGCAGGCGCAGATCCTCGATCTTCTTCTCGAACTTGTCGACACCGAGCGGATTGCGCTGGTGTTCGTTACACACGATCTGAATATTGCCGCCTCCATCGGAGACAGCATCGCGGTTCTGAAGGATGGCAGGATCGTGGAGCAGGGTACTTCCCACCGCGTGGTCACGGCATCGCGGACAAGTTACACAGCAAGGCTCCTGGATGCGGCGTTTCGGCTGTCTCCAGGCGGGAATCAACTGGCCGGTATCAGGGATCCGGCGAAGAGGAAGGAAGAGGGACTGAGACTGACGGGAATCTGTCGCCAGTACCCGTTGCGGGGCGGTGGCAGCGTGCAGGCGTTGGACACAGTCGATATCTCGGTTTCTCGGGGGGAGATCGTCGGCCTCATCGGAGAGTCCGGTTCCGGAAAGACGACCCTGGGCCGAATTGCCGTGGGTCTCGACCGACCGGATGCCGGCATCCTCGAGCTCGACGGGCGGCCCTTCGACCCTTCGCAGGATCGGGGAGCTGTTCAGATGGTTTTCCAGGATCCGTTGGCCAGTTTCAATCCGCGTCACTCGATGAACCATGCGATCGAACTTCCCCTGCGGTATCTTCGGGCAATTCCGCAGCGGGACAGGAGAACGAGCGCCAGGCAGTTCTTCCAGAAGGTAGGGCTCGACCACCAGCTTGGCGGTCGAAGACGGGCGGGACTCTCGGGTGGGCAACTCCAGCGCGCCGCGATCGCGCGTGCCCTTGCTTCGGGTCCGCGGTTCCTCGTTTGCGATGAAGCCGTGACTTCGCTTGACATGCCCATTCGGGTGCAGGTCCTGGAGCTCCTGCAGGAGCTTTGCGAGGGCGAGGGGCTGGGTATCCTGTTCATCAGCCACGATCTCGGCACGGTTGCCAGGATCGCGGAGCGAACGATTGTCTTGCGGCAGGGGCGGGTCGTGGAGTCCGGGCCGACCGGCCGGATACTGCAAACACCGGAAACATCCTACGTTCGACAACTGATCGCATCGATTCCCAATCGCGAAGTGCCCTGGAGAAGGGCAAGGGCGCGGCAGGTCAACGACTCACAGTCTCGCAATGAAGTGCATTGAAACGAAGCAACGCGGTCGATCGGGGGTCGGCTGAAGCCGGGAAGGGTGCCGCAATCTCTCCTTGGCGGGGTCGCCGGACGGGATTCACTCCGGCCATGTTCGCCATGTGCTGCGCCTGATCAAGCCGCTCCAGTCCATTGCGCGGCAGATCCCGGCCCTGGGATCATCGGGCTCGCGCGGGTCAGTGTTTCGATAGCATAGACTGACGTGCTGGCGGTGATGAAGAGGACACTCAAATCGGGCCCGCCGAAGCAGAAGTTTGTCGATTTCTCCGGTGTTCGGATCAGACCGAGTGGCTTGCCGTCCGGGTCCAGGACATGCACACCTCCGGGACCATTGCAGAAGATTCGGCCATCGAGATCGGTCTTCATTCCATCTGGCACGCCTTCACCGTCGCCGCGCACCGTCACCCAGATATCGCCACCGGCAAGGCTTCCGTCCTCCCGAATGTCAAAGATGCGGATGGTCGGCCCCCAGGTGTCGTTGATGAAGAGCCGTGTCTCGTCGTTGGAAAGGCAAAGCCCGTTAGGTTGCTGGAAGTCGTCTGCGACGCAGGACAGGGTTCCATCGGGATCCAGGCGGTAGACGCCATTGACCGGTTGCTCAGGCTCGCGGAGCAGTCCCAAGTCCTTCCGAGTGCGTCCGAATGTCGGGTCCGTGAACCAGATACGGCCTCGACTGTCGCAGATGACATCGTTCGGGCTGTTCAGTTCACGGTTCCTGTAGTGCGAGGCAAGGATGCGAACGCGCTTGCCGCCGTGATCGTGGAGAACGAGATGGGAGGACGCATGCTCGCAGGTGATGATTCGGCCTTCGCAGTCGAAGCAGTTGCCGTTGGCCTGGTTGGACGGGCGCCGAAAGACAACAAGACCGTCACGCTTGCTCCAGCGGTACTGGATGCTCTCCGCAATGTCCGAAAAGACCAGCCAATGCTCGGTGGGATGCCAGATGGGCCCCTCGGTAAAGGTGAACCCTCCCCAGACATTCTTGAGTGCGCTTCCGGGCGCAATCACGCCGTCGATTGCAGTTGGATCGTTCTGGGGCATTTCATTTCCTCCGACAACGGGACGAGCGGCGGGGAGACACCGCGCGCGGATCATGCTTGCTACCGGAACTCGAGAATCGCTTCCTGATCGGCGGTCCGGAGCGGAAGGTACTTCTCCTGTTCGACATCGTTCCTTGGAGAAGACCGGTAGTAACTTTCCGTCCTTGTTTTGAGATGGGATACCGACGGAAGACCGGGGTTACGTCCGGCAGCGACAGCAGGATACATGGCCTGCGCCGCCACCAATTGCATGCATGGCAGCCCCCCTGATGGGTCGTGCTCGGCAGGAGTGATCCAGTCCACGGATTCGGTCGGAAGATGGCCTTGTTGATCCGAGAATGCAGACATGAGCGTGGTGAATAGTCTTCCGTGATTGCCCCCATCTTCGACCACACATGAGGGCCACACCCTCTTTCGTACTCGGCTGCCAATCGAATCCCCGGTGCGTCAGCCAACTGGAGTGCCGGGAGCAATGCCTCAGGATAAGCAGGGTTCACTTTGCCCAAGTCGAGGATTGCGGTCGCCTTTCCTTCGACCCGCCGTCAACTGGAAGGTGGCGGCCCAGAGCAAGTACCGTTACTGACAGCTTCCTGAACAGCCTTGAAGCTCGGACTTCGCTGTCTGATCGCGTCCGCATCAAGACTCCGGGCGATACTCTCGGATACGCGCGCAGTGTAGACACGGTCTCCGAGTAGATGCTTGAGGTGAAGCTTCGGATTCTGGATCTCATCGGGCTTTGAAGGGTTCACAGCGCCAAGGCTTCGACGCAGGAATGCCCGGAGATTTTGTGCATCGGCAAAATACCATGCCTCGAGGTGCTGTTGCGCGAAAGTGCACAGTACCGTCGCGTCAATGCCTTGAAGACGATTACGCAGTTGCTTCTCGAACGACTGCAGGAGCGGTTCCGGATCTGCATTGTCGGTATCAAGAACGACGACGAATTTATCGAGTTGTTCATGTTCAGACTGGCTGGCAAACCAGGCTGCCTTTATCAGCTTCTCGGCCATTTCGGCACCTAGCTGCCTGTTCTTTGGTGGAATACGAACATCGATCCGGATTGCACCATCGCCTTGGAGAAAACTGAGGAGATGCGGTAGCGCTCGTCGCTCGGTTTCGCCGGAAGCAATCACCACAACTCGCTTCTTCATGTCAATTCGCCCCGAATCCCTGGGTTTCGTAGAACTCTCCCAGTCCGAAGCCCGATTGTTGCAGTGCCTTCCGGATACTCTCCCGATCACCTGGCTCGCCGACCGTTGTCGCCTCATCCCTTGTTCGCCGGACGACACGCACTGCACCTGGATCGTCAAGATAGTCGAGCAAGAGCGGTGAGTGCGTCGTAATTGCGAATTGAATGCGGTGTTGGACGCTTCGCAGGTACTCCAGGAACGACGCAATTGCTGTCGGATGGACGTAGTTCTCGGGTTCCTCAATGCCGATCAGTTTGGCTTCGGGCTCCGCAAAAAGTGCCGTCATTAACGCCAGCATGCGCAAGGTTCCACTGGAAACCCCTATCTGGTGAACCGGGAATTTCAAGCCAGGCTCATGCTGAACAAAGTAGAAACGATCATCTGATTCGCGTGGCTCAATCCTTGATGGCAGTCCCAGAACATCCTGCGTTGCATCGACAATCCGTTCGAATACATCCGGCGCGGACTGCCTAAGTCCGTAGAGCGTTTCGCCAAGATTTCTTCCATAGGTATCGAATCTACCGGATTCCAACACCGTCCAATCGCGACGGAGCAAGAAGGGGTGGGGATCGAAGAACCCCCAATGCCGAACGAACTCAGCGACCTCGCGTCCGGGAAAGGATGCATCCGCCGAAGCTGCTGCAAGCGTACATCCTGTTGCAGCCTGTTTGACGTCGACGCGGTCGCCTTCCTCGCCGGACCACCACCAGCCCAGACCACCGCCAACATCCATCAGAAGAGCCGGTGGCGATTGCGGGGACTTTCGCAGCAAGTGTTCTTCAACATGGAATTCATAGCCGTCCCTGACGAAGCGCAACGACCACTCATAGTGATCAGAACCATGAGTTACTTCAACACGAAGCTCTGTCTCCTGAGCTTCCTCTCCCTTCCAGGGCAAGTGCAGGATGCCGCCACGCGTACGCATTGCTGTTCCGAAGTCCCG
>CAZPXZ010000040.1:0-12289 GCA_964590405.1 uncultured Rhodobacterales bacterium
TGGCAGTGAGTTCTGGCGGCGCGGCCGCTCATAACCAATCTTCATTTGGAGGTCGTATCGTGCGTACACCGAGCATGCTTCTGTTGCCCGGAGACGGAATTGGCAAAGAGATCATGGATGAGACCCGTCGGATTATGGAGCGGGTCGGAGTTCTGTGCGGTTATGCCTTCGAGATTGAAGAGGATCTGGTGGGTGGTGCTGCCATTGATGCTCTCGGGACACCCTTGGCAGATGAGACACTGGAAAGGGCGAGACGGGCGGACGTGATTCTCCACGGTGCCTGTGGTGGACCAAAGTGGGATTCGCTTCCGTTCGAAGAGAAGCCGGAAAGGGGGCTGCTCCGAATTCGTCGGGAGCTTGACCTTTTCGCCAATTTGCGCCCCGCGATCTGTTTTGATGCCCTGGCTGATGCGTCGACACTCAAGCGGGAGCATGTTGACGGGCTTGATGTCCTGATCGTGCGTGAACTCACGTCGGGCCTCTATTTCGGAGAACCCAGAGGAATCGAAACGCTGCCCAGTGGAGAGCGCAGGGGGATTAACACGCAATCATACACGACCTCCGAAATCCGGCGTGTCGCAAGAGTCGCATTCGATCTTGCCGGAAAGCGCTCGGGTCGCCTCTGCTCAGCTGAGAAATCGAATGTCATGGAGTCGGGCGTGCTTTGGCGCGAGGAGGTAACCGCCCTCGGGGAGGAGTATCCGGAGATTGAACTGGTTCACATGTACGCTGACAACTGCGCAATGCAACTTCTTCGAAATCCAAAGCAGTTTGACGTGATCGTTACGGACAATCTGTTCGGCGACATCCTTTCTGACGAGGCCGCGATGCTGACCGGGTCGCTGGGAATGCTTCCGTCCGCTTCTCTCGGGGTCATGGACGGTAGTCCTGGCAGGGCCTTTTACGAGCCGGTGCATGGTTCTGCTCCAGACATTGAGGGGAAGGGCATCGCCAATCCCCTGGCCATGATCCAGAGCTTTGCCATGGCGCTTCGCTACTCTTTCAATGACTCCGATGCCGCAACTCTTCTTGAGAAGGCCACCGCCCGAGCGCTATCGGAGGGTGCCAGGACGCCGGATATTGCGGTCCCGGGTGAAACGGCACTTACTACCCGAGAAATGGGGGACGCCGTGCTGGCCGCCATTGATTCGCTTGCCTGAGTGCAGGAGTTCGACGAAATGGGATACCGGGTGGCTGTTGTTGGCGCGACTGGAAATGTGGGTCGGGCGATGGTGGAAATACTCGCCGAGAGGGCATTTCCGGCTGACGAAGTCATCCCCTTGGCTTCCCGGCGATCCGTTGGCGAGGAAATCCAGTTCGGCAAGGAGCGGCTGAGGTGCCGTGCGCTGGACGGATTCGACTTTAAGGGGACGGATATTGCACTGTTTGCGGCAGGCTCGTCGGTAGCCCGGGAACACGCACCAGCGGCTGCCGACGCAGGATGCCTGGTGATCGACAATTCATCTCACTTTCGCTACGACCCGGCAGTTCCCCTGATCGTGCCGGAAGTGAATCCCGAGGCCATTCACGGATACCGCGCCAAAGGGGACAATTCCGGCGGCATCATCGCGAATCCCAACTGCTCCACGGCACAAATGGTGCTTGTCCTGAAGCCGCTGCACGATCTTGCCCGCATCAAGAGGGTGGTGGTTTCCACCTACCAATCGGTTTCCGGAGCAGGCAAGCTCCCGATGGATGAACTCTGGTCGCAGACACGTTCGGTGATCATGAGCGGTCGAGCTGTACCCGAGCGATTTACCAAGCAGATTGCTTTCAACGTCATTCCCCATATCGATGTCTTTGTCCGTGGAGGCGATACACGGGAGGAGTGGAAGATGCGGGCGGAAACCGCCCGCATCGTCGATCCGGAAATCCAGGTCTCCGCGACTTGCGTCCGAGTTCCGGTATTCGTTGGCCATGCTGAGTCGATCAATCTCGAGTTCGAACGGTCGATCCGGGTAAAGGAGGCGCGGCGTGCCCTCAAGGCGGCGCCGGGGTTGAGGGTGATGGATCGGCGTGAGGATCGTGGCTACGCGACGCCACTCGATTCTGCTGGACGGGACGAGACACTCGTCAGCCGTGTTCGGCGGGACCGAAGTATCGAGAATGGACTGAACCTGTGGTGTGTATCGGATAATCTCCGGAAGGGAGCGGCACTGAATGCGATTCAAATTGCGGAATTGTCTGTCCGCGAGTGCCTTGAACAGGGTAACAGTTCCTGACCGGGGGCCGGCTTGGGGAGCATTTCCAGGGCTGCCAACGCAGCCATTCATCCCACTGCAATGCGCGAGCACAGGTTGCGGCGTGTGAGTTGGAAACGCGGTCAGTATCTGTCAGGCTCCATGGACATCCATGTCTTCCACACCTGCCAATTTGTGGGTCGCCAACGCCTGCGTCGCACAACGCTGGGTAATTTCCCATGAAATTATGGGCGATTTCAGACTTGCATCTTTCCCATCCGATGAATCGTCGGGCATTCGACGGGTTTCCTTCTCATCCGGACGATTGGTTGATACTTGCCGGCGATATTGTCGATGGAACGAATCGGCTCGACTGGTGCTTCGATGCCCTGAACCGCAAGTACGGCCAATTGATCTGGGTTCCGGGAAACCACGAACTCTGGACGACCGCCGATGGTGCGGGCGGTCTTCGAGGCGAATACCTGTATGAACGGCTTGTATCAATTGCCCGAAAGCACGGTGTCATCACACCGGAAGATCCGTATCCCGTCTTTCCACACTCCGCGGGAGACGTCCTGATCATCCCATTGTTTCTTCTCTACGATTACAGCTTCCGGCCTCGAACCGTTACCGCGGACGAGGTTGTGGCGTGGGCCCGGACAGCGGGAAACATGTGCGCAGACGAGTATTTTCTGAGTTCAGATCCCTTTCCGGACCGTGCCACTTGGTGCGCCCAGCGTTGTGCGATCACTGAGGAGAGGCTGGGGAGGTGCGTGAAGGATTTGCCAAAGGTCCTTGTGAATCACTTTCCGTTGGAGGAACGATTGGCGATCCTGCCACGTGCGCCACGATTCACACCTTGGTGCGGAACACGGCGGACGAAGGGCTGGCACAAGAGGTTCAACGCCTGTGCAGCCGTATATGGTCATCTGCATATTCGGGGGGCACGGTGGGTCGACGGTGTTCCGTTCCAGGAGGTTTCGCTCGGGTATCCAGCGCAATGGAACCGGTATCGCGGTATCGGCGGCTATTTACACGAGGTCATCCTCGCCCCCGGGCGAGCGGAAACGGAAATTGATGTCCGAGAGGAAGCATGAATCCCGGGCCGCTGCGAACGCATGGAATTGGCCCACGTTGACCTCGACGCTTGGCCTGGTTGGTGGTGAAATGGATTTTCCGGATGGTAGATCCTATCGGCTACAAACCGCTCCAGTCGTTTGCGGATTATTGCGCACCGAATGTCATGGCATTTCCGGCAATCTTTCCAATGGAGTCGGGGTACTGCCGTGGTTGCCACCAAGTTCGGCTGGCCGAGCCAGCCGTTGCGTGGCGCCCGTCATGATCGACAATCAGTCGAGACAATAGGCTCAGCGGATACTCTGCTGCACTATTCGAGATTGTCAACATTCCGCAATTGCCGCGGCAACGCGAAATGCATATTTTCGCTGACACTGTCGTGTTGACATACAGTTAGATCGAAGAGCGTACTCAGCCGATCAATCAGGCCCTGAACGAGGGATTCCGGCGCAGATGCGCCGGCAGTGATACCCACCGTCCCCACTCCGTCAAACCACGCCGGATTCAGACTGTCCGCATCAGGAATGAGATAGCTACGGCAACCGGCCGCCATTGCAACCTCCTGCAGCCGATTCGAGTTGGAACTGTAGTCTGCACCGATGACCAGGATCAAGTCGCATTCCTCGGCCAGCCGCTTTACGGAGACTTGTCGATTTAGTGTTGCATAGCAGATGTCTTCCGACCTCGGGCCCTTGATCTCCGGAAAACGTGCCCTCAGTGCTTCCACAATTTCACGCGTATCGTCCACGCTGAGAGTCGTCTGTGTTACGTAGGAGAGTTTCGCGGGATTGACGGGACAAAGTGCCGACACGTCGGCCAACGTAGATACCAGGTGAACATTGCCCGGCACTTGTCCCATGGTGCCTTCGACTTCCGGATGACCAGGGTGTCCGACGAGGACCACCTCGCAGCCCTGCCTTGCGTAGCGCTTGGCCTCGTTATGCACTTTGGTAACCAGCGGACAAGTCGCATCGATCACTTGCAGGTCCCTGCTTTCAGCCTCGGCCTCAACCATCCGGGACACACCATGGGCACTGAACACAGCAACCGAGCCCCGAGGGATGTCTGAGGTCTGCTGGACAAATCGGGCACCCTTCTTGCGCAGTTCAGCGACGACATGAGCGTTGTGGACAATCTCATGGCGCACGTAAACCGGCGGGCCATAGCGCTCGAGCACCTGTTCGACAACGTCGATAGCCCTGACAACACCCGCGCAGAACCCCCTGGGACTCGCGAGTACAACGCGCAGTGCTTGATTCACAATCCCGACTCCGTCCAAACTGACACTCACCAGATGCGTAGCTACCCGTCCGCACAGGATTTCGGGAACTGCGCTATATCACTTGTCAGTGCGAAACATACCACACCGGATCGATTTCGGCAGTCGAAGTCCATTTCACATGAACACCAGTCAAGAACTTCCCGCACCAACCCGCTTGGACCGAATGGCAGTTGCAGCCATGTAGCCGGATCGGGCAGCGCTTTCGAGCGTGGCCGGAACGCGCGTGTTGATCCAGTCGCCCGCCAAGAACAGATTATCAATTCTGGTTCGCGTTTCCGGGCGACGTCGAACTCCTTCAGGCGTGTGCGCAATGGTCGCCCGCTTCTCCTTGACGACACTATACGTTGGCAGTGCCTCATGTTTGAGGTCAAGCGCGGCGGCGGCTTCGGGCCATGTCCGCTCCGCAATCGCATTGGCCGACTGCTCCGCCAGCGCACCCGCCGCGCTGATCGTAATCGACACAATATCGCCGCGGGAGAACAACCACTGTGACGTTCCCCCGATCAGCCCCATGATTGGCAGTTCCTTCGGCAGGCCTGCTGGCTCGGACAACCGAAAATGCACGTTGACTATGGGTTGGCTGCTCTCCGGGACGGTCACAGAAGGCACGATGCAGGCAACGACAGTTGGCGGCAATGCCAGAATGACGCTTTCGTCGTTCCGCACTGGCACCTTCGACGTTCCAAAGTCCAATAGACCGGCCCTGTCTGCCGTGTATTCGATATTCCTTACTCGCTGTCGAAACCGGATCTGTGTTCCGCGCTGACTCAAGAAGTCAAGAGCGGGTTCTACGAATGCTTCGGAGAGGCCTGACTTTGCGACTAACGGCCGGCAGGCTGCTTCACCCTTCGCAAAGGACTCTCGCAATACCGTCCACAGGAGGGTGGCCGCTCCTTCGTGCGCGGGTGTATTCAATGTGGCGACCGAAAGTGGCTCCCACAACCTCCGAAACAGGACATTGTCGCCACCGACGCAATCGACAACAGTCTGATTGGATCCGGCGGCGGCGAGCCGTATCGTCGCAAGATACTCCCAGATTCTGCTATCGGGGATTCGACGACTTGGATCAAGAATCCACCATGGGAACCTGCCGCGACTCGGCCGCAGCCACCAACGACGACCGGTCGGCACATCGAAGAACGGAAATGCGGCAGAGCCGGGCCCGACAAGTCGGTCCACGGCATTGATGTCCGCCAGGTAGCGCAAGGCGCTCTTGTTTCCACTCAGGAGCAGGTGATTTCCGTTGTCGACGGTGCAGCCAAGCCTTGGATCTGCATATGAGCGGCAACGTCCGCCAGCATGACCGCTCGCTTCGTAGAGATTCACGGAATATCCCTGCTGTACAAGTGATACAGCCGCAGCCAGGCCAGCTATTCCCGCTCCGATGACATGCGTCCGGGCCACCTGCAACGACCGTTACAAGAGCCCGTAACGCAGCGCAAGCCACATCTTTCGTCCGCTCGTTAGACGCACCGGGTCATGAATCCGTGTCCAGCCACGTCGCTCCAGACGATCAAGCGTTTCCCGGTAGACAGCCATCATGAGTAACGCCGGGAGCAGGTTGCGCCGCCCAAGCTGTGCCGCCATCGTTTCCGCATCGGCATAGTACTCTCGCGCGAGTGTGGCTAGTTCCTCGCATGCATCGGAGAAGCCGGGGCGCGTAAGTACTTCATTCGGTAGGCCTTCTGCGACACCATGTTCGGCCAGCGTCTCGAGCGGCACGTAGAGGCGCTGAAGTGCCGCGTCTTCCTTCAGATCACGCAGGATATTGGTCAACTGGAATGCGTTTCCAAGTGTCTTCGCAAATTGCAATCCAGGGTGTAGCGACACGCCAAACACTCGAATGGACAGGACACCGACCGCGCCCGCGACCTTGCGGCAGTACCCCAGTAACTCATCAAGCGTCTGGATCCGCACACGAGGTGCGGCATCGAGTTGCATGCCATCAATGACGGTCAGGAATTCCTCCTGCGGCAGGCCGAATTGGTCTATCGGGCCAAGAAGAGCCCTTGTAGTCGGCCATGATGGCTTTCCGGCATAGAGAGCGTGAATCTGTTCGCGCCAGTTCTCGAGTGCGCGCAATTTCTCGCTGATGTCACCGGGCTCGTCAACGATGTCGTCGACCTCGCGACAGAACGCGTAAATCGCGTACATGGCGTGCCTTCGATCCTTTGGAAGGACCCGCATGCCCCAGATGAACGACGTTCCCGAGCGCGCAACTACGTTTCTGACGTACAACCATGGGTCAACCGCGCTCACGACCGAGCCGTTACATGAGGCAGTGTAAGAACTGGCGGACATTATTGCTCCGAAGACTTACTGCTGTTTTCAGGTTGCAGGCTGTCTGCACGCGCACTGGCTGCAAACCATCTTGACGGGGAGGCTTGAACCGATGACTTGCGAAACGTCCAGTGACGTCTGCGTTTGGCGGAAGTCTGGCCAGGCACCCTCAACAGCAGGGCATGACAAACTCCCTGCAAACAGCATGCTGCGAACTGTATCCGGTTCAACGTGACACGCTCTGCCAGCGGGTCGCGGCGGCGGAGCTCGGTTGTGAGGCGTCGAGCAATGGCGACGATCACGGCGGCTTCCAGGGAGAACCGGAAACCGCGAAGTTCCGCGGGCAACCGCACTGCTGTCTCCAGCAGTTGAGCTGTTGCCTGGAGGCATCGGTCCAGGACTCGTCGCAATGCCGTAGTGGAGCGGTTGCACCCGAGGTCCCGGGGATCCATGCCGGTTTCCAACATCCAGTTTCCGGGCAGGTAGACTCGGTCTAGTGTTCGGTAATCGCACCCGCAATCCTGCAAGTGATTGAGAACCTGCAGTGCATTGCAGAGAGCGTCGGAAGTCGGGTAAGCAGTTGCCGGTTCGCCTTGAAGGTCGATCAGATAGCGCCCTACCGGGGCCGCCGAGAGGTTGCAGTAGCCGATCAGTTGATCCCAGTCTGCATAGCGGCTCTTGGTTGCATCCTGTCTGAATGCGCGGATTAGGTCGCGGCAATGGCGGTCTGTAACCGCCGTCGCAACAAGACTCTGACGGATTTCGTGCCCCTTTTGAAACGCGGGATCTGCGTTGTCAATTCCGCGAACAGCCCGATCGAACCCGTTCAGGCGTTCGACCTTTTCGGCAGGCGGCAAGTCGGGATTGTCTGCGATGTCGTCGATGGCCCGGGCAAAGGCATAGAAGATCTTGACATGTTGCCTGATTCCTGCAGGAAGCAACCATGATCCGACAGGGAAATTCTCGCTCTCGGCGTCCTTTCCGGACGGTGTCTCTACGCGTGCTGAGGCTTCACTCGCAGAGTCCCGTTGACTGTGCCGGTCGTCTGGGCAACCGTCCCTGGAATGGTGGTATTCATGTGTGGCCATGGACTGTGGCCTCCTTGCCCACAGGGTAGGGTTTGCTCGAAATCCTGGCAAGGAGTTTTCCTGCGGCTCCATGTGATTGGTGTTATGCCGGATGGGTCCGGATTGCGGTCCTCATCGGCAATGTTGCGAACAAGTCATTCGCTGGTCGGAGGGAATTCACGCGATCCGTAGGGTGACTGAACGAAAAATCGTGCAGGCAGCGAGAATTCGAGACACTGCGAAGAGCAGGACCTAATGTTGTTCCGGTTGTGCCGCAGCGGGACGTGATTTCGTTCGATCGAAGGTCATCAGGAGTGCGGGCAGCAGTGTAACGTCGGCAATGAATGCGAAGCAAACCGTGAATGAGACCAGGAGGCCGAGCGACCAGCTGATTTCAAAACCTGACGACGCAAATACGAGGAATCCCAGTGTCAGCATGGCCGTCGTGGTCCATAGCGCGTGTCCCACGGTTCGGAAGACCGTGCGCACCGATTCGGCGGAATTGGCGCCCTGATTGCGAGCCTTCAGGTAATGGCTCAAGAAATGGATCGTGTCATCGACGATGATGCCGAAAGCGATTGCGGTCATCACCGAACCGGCTAGTCCCACGCGGCCCACCAGATAGCCCCAGAGACCGAAGCTCAATGCTGCGGGAATGAAGTTCGGCAGCAGGCTGAGGAAGCCTATGCGCATGCTTCGGAAGGCGAATATCAGGATCAACGAGATGAGACCCATCGCAATGATGGTACCAGTGAGAATACTGCGGATATTGGATTGAAAGAGGTGAGAGAAGACGATGCTGACGCCCGTGGCCTCGGACCCCGCAAGCATGGGGGAATTTGCGCTCAGCCATGACTGCGCGCGCGCATCAAGTTCAAGTTGCTGTTGCGACGTGAGGCTTCGAAGAACGACAGTCATGCGGGTAGAGGTTCTGCTGACGTCGATGCGATTGGCCAGGTCCCTGCCATAGGGGAGAGAGAGTTCGTAGATCAGAAGGTATTGGGCGGCGAGGTCCGAGTCGTCCGGAATCTGGTAGAAGTCCGGATTGTCGCCGTTCATGTTCTTGTTCAGCCGTTTCAGAATGTCGGAAAAGACCTGGACGTGGGAAACTTCCGGCTGCTCCCGGTACCATTCCGCGAACGCTTCGATTTCGCGTAAGTACTCTGGATCGGTTATGGCACCATCGCGACTTGCGCTCAAGGAATACTCGAGCGTTTCCATTCCAGTCAGGTTTTCGATGATGAAATCCGTAGCTTGGCGGAACGGATAACGATCGCTGAAATACTTGGTCCAGTTGTCGGTGAACTCCAGCCTGTAGATTCCCGTGCAAAGAAGGACTGTCACGAGAACGGAACCCCAGAGGACAATCGTTCGCCTTGCAACGATGAATGCGCCGAAGCGGTCCAACAGGGCAGGCCGTTCAACTGCGGCAGTACGCACACGCATTGGCAGAATTGAGAGCAATGCCGGCAGAAAGGCTATGGAGTAGACAAACGCGCACACAACGCCGAACGCAACCAGGTTGCCGAGGACCCGAAATGGGGGTGAGTCGGAAGCGTTCAGGCTGAGGAATCCAATAATTGTTGTAAGGGACGTAAGGGTTACTGGCCACATATTGACACGTATGGATTCGGATATTGCCGTGTTCCGGTCCATGCCCTGCCGCATTCCGGCCAGCGTGGTTTCCACAATGTGTACGGAGTGGGCGATGGCGACCGTCATCACGATGATGGGGGTTCCCGAATTGACCGGATTGAAGACAGTGCCAATCCAACCCGCAAATCCCACTGTGCTGTTGACTACGCATATGAGCACCGCGGTGATCGCCAGGGTGCCGAATGCCGAGCGGAGAAGCACTGCAGCGACGACCACAGTGATGAGGAACATGATTGGCGCAAGGGTCTCGAAATCAGTTTGCGTGGTTTCCGCGAACGCGCGATGCAAAGGTATGTCACCACTGAGATAGTATGCGATATCCGGGTATCGGTCGCGGAATTCATCCAGCAGTCCGTGAAGATGGTTCGTAATCTCAAGCACGGCGGCATCGGCGTCCTCCGGCAAGGTAAAGTTGATAACCAGTCCGGCTACGCGGCCATCCCGAGCTACCAGCCGGCCAGCAATGTCAGTCGCGCCAAGTGCGGTCTTCTCCACAGCCTCGAGATCGGCATCCTCCAGTTCGCTGGCGTTCTCGACCAGTGGCTGCACAATCAGTTCATCTCCGTCCGCCCAACTATGGGTATAGTTGGTCAGCGAATCGACGCGTGTCGCATAAGGGGTGTACCAGGCTGCTTCCGTGAGCTCCTCTACGACTGACAACGCGCTGCCGCTGAATACAGAACCGTTTCTGGGCGCGATCGCGATCAGCGCAGAGTTGGCCGGTCCGTATGTATCCTCGAAATCGAGAAATGCCGTGAAGTTCGGGTCGCCTTCGTCGAACATACTCCGGTAGTCGTTCGTGGTGCCAACGAAAACCGCGCCTGCCGAGACCGCCAGCATGACCGCAATGGCTATGCCCACAACCAGCCATCTGTACCGAAGTAGGTAGCCAGAGTATCTCGCCAATACGACTGCCCCCATCAAATCGGCTCCGGAGATTGCGTTGAAGTCGACAACTCGACGACTCCGGCAAGGGGTACTACACAACCTGCGGTCGGAGAGCCGATGACGGAAACAGCCTCCCATCGTCGGACGGCTTGTCGGAGCAGGCCCGTCTCAAGCCACTTCACGGAAACCGCCACCCACTAGCCTCAAAGTCGACACTTGCCGGCCACGACTGATCCGCCAACGTTTGAGATTTCCAATGCAGGGGAGCCATGACTACCACTCGGTCGACTGCTCGGAGTATATGTGATCCGGTAGCCGGAAGCTAATCCCGTCCTTGTCGTAGAATGAAACATCCAGAATTGTCGTCAGGTTGCTTCGGCTCTGTTGTTGCCCAAGGCCCAGACTGCCTCTCAATCGTTCAAGCTTGTTCAGCAAACGGAACTTCCAGAGGATCCCAAATGTCGAACTCATCGGGTAATTCAGTTGATCAGCCAGAGCATCCCCAATCAGTGCGCGAGATATCTGTGCGACGTACCCCGCGAGCTTTCGGCGCTCAAGTGGCTTTGTCGCTCCCGCCAGTAGCGGCGCGGTATTGATGAGAGATGACGCGAGCACGATCGATTCCATGGAGGGTTTCGGTTCGCATATGCGGCCAATCCTGAAGAGTTCCAGTGCTTCGTCTTCATCACGATAGAGGATCGTTTCCGGAATACCCATAAGGTAGCCTGCATATCGCCAGACGGCCATGAAGCTGGTCCGTTCTTCTGCACTGAAATTGGCTCCGAGCCGGCGCAAGTGCTGCAATAGTCTGGCCGAGAAGGCTGAAAGAGCAAAGCCGACATGTGCTGCACTGATCGGTTCACCCAATTCGTCTACGTCCCATTCGGATGAGTTTCGGAGCAGAAGGCGGACTCTCGCGTGCACCATTCTCACACGAACGGAGTGTACCCACCCGTCACAATGATGTTCCAGTCCGCCAGGGAGAAAGATCTCCAGCATGTGGCGATTGTTCTGTCGAAGTCGGCGCAATCCCTGGTCGCGCAACCGACCGGTGAGAAAGAAAGACTTGGCAATATTCGTTGAAAAACCCTCGACCAGCACTCCGCCGACCATGCCCGCGAGCACCAGGTCCGTGCAGCGGTGAAACATGCGGCAGCCTGGCAGCAAGGATTCGAAATCAACCCAATGGGGCGTTTCAGTACAGGAATCGAAGAATTCCCGCACGGAAGTCGGTGCCGAACTGGGGAGATTGGCGCTTCCGCCCTGCATTCCACGTTGGATCAGTTCGCTGCTTTCCTGTTGGTCAAATGAACTCAGTTCCGCGACCATCGCGTCAGCCAGCGGGTCACCGACCATGGTGTGGGCGATGTAGGTTTCGACCCTCTCGGGATCGGTCGCCCGGCCCCGTTCATATCCGTCAGAGTATGCTCCAGGAATTTTTGTCATTTCTTGGTGCAATGAGCATCTGTCGGTCGTTTGTGTACTCGCGGTCTCTCGTATCCGAATTGCGATGGACCCAAGTACTTAGCGAAAATACATACTAATACCAGCTCCAGAATAATACCAATTCCACTCCGACTGAATTGTCATTCGCCTGAGGCGGTTTTTCAGGTCTGCCTGCTCCCGAAGTGTGATTGAATGGATTCGTTCAGGGTTTTCGACAAAGCCCATCCAGGTCAGCGAGAGAGGTACCAATTCACAACTGTATGGGCGGTTTGCCGGTCTATGCGAGTTTGTGCCCGTCGAGAAACTGACCGGGCTGAACCGGGGACCCGGTCTGGTCGGCGTGGAATCCCGTTTGCCGGTGATCCGTTCCTGCCGAAAGCGTTCGTTGGCCTGTCGGGTGTTTGGGATTCGAT
>CAZPXZ010000040.1:12299-16972 GCA_964590405.1 uncultured Rhodobacterales bacterium
CGCGATAGATTACAAACCTTCACATCCTTGAATTGGCCCGTCCGTGAGGATGGAATCGGACCAATTGGAGGTCCAACGGGCCTTCCTGAAGAGTGTGGCCAGTTCGCTTCCGTTGTGTTGCCTGTGTCGATGCTGGACCGCACTCCGGGAGGGCATCCAGTTGGAGTGCAATCCGGGAAATTGACCGTAAACAGGGCCGGCGCGGAGGTGCGGCGGGGAAGCATCGACGGGGAATGAAGGATGTACGGAATTGGTGAACCGCGTCGACTGTCGTGATCGGCATCCTCCGTGGAAGGAATATGCCATGTGGATCGACGAAGCGCTCGGGTAGAAGTTTCTGCGACTGACCAATATGTGGCTTCCATGTTGGACGTCAAGCCCCTGAATGGCCGAGTTCGAGTGGGTTCGGCAGTTTCCATCTGCTGGTTATCCACAAATCTTCCGCTACTTATCCACAAAAGAAATTTCCGGTTGCGGGACCCGTTGAGTCCACTCGCGGCCATCCCGCGAGAGACCATAGGTAGCAATGATCTCCTTTCCCATCACTGCGATGAGGGCGCCTCTGGGCATCTTTCCGCTGGCTCTCAGCCGATCGATGGGCACGAGCAGGTCCGGGTGCCTGCCAATCGAGGAGGTCGCCGCCATGTTGTTGGCTTCCCTCGGGTACTGCCGGCAGATGCCGAAATGGCGGATTCCGTCAGCCTCACTGTTTTCGTGGCCGAAGGGCGGGATGCTGAGCAGGCAGGCTGCCTGGCGGTGGCTGTTGGAGCAGTGCGTGGCATCAGGCATTGCACCGTTGATCAGGCCAATGCCCGGCACAGTGCAGGCACCGGTAGCGAGGCGCCAAGCCCGGATCCGCAGGCATTCGCAATTGGAACGAAGACTCCAGGTTGTTGATGTCGTCCAGTATCCTGCTGGCGTGTCCAACCGGGAGCGTTTCCTCCGTCTCGTCCGCTTCCTTGCCGACCAGCGGCATCCTCCCGGTCGCCCCCTGACGGTGCTCGCCAACAGAACCTCGAGGTCTGGATCGGACAGGAACTGATGCGCCTGTCGATGGAAGCGATCGGTCGGCTCCAGAACGACCCTTGTCTCAGATAACCTCTGGACAGCAGTTTCCGGAAGCTACGAAGGCCCTTCCGGTTATTGCGCAACTTCCGATCCGGTCCGGTAGCACGTACGATCAAATGAGCCTCATTCTCGGCTCCGTCTTCGGCACTCCGTGATATGAGATAAGGCGCATAGAGGTGGTCTTCCCGAATTGACCGCTGGAAAACCACTTCCGAAACGTGCACATGGAGGCCAGTTGGTAGGTCGTGCGTTTCGATTCGAATTTTCTATCTTGACCTGTGCGCCGTATAGTTGTGGGACGCCAGTGGTCCTGACTCCGGTGATTCCTCAAAGTGCCCTCCCAAATGTGAGTGGCGGCACGTTTCCATGGAGCACCCAATCGGATGACGATCGCAACGGACTGCGTAGTAGAGAATAAGGGAGATATCAGCTTGACGATATCCGGGATTCCCTCGTCAAGGCTTCACGCCTTGGTCACGGACGCGCTGCGAACTCGTTGCAGACGCATAATCGGACGCCGGAAAGTGGACACGCTTCAGGAAGCGTCAGACCCCGTCGGTTGCCTGACTGGCAGTGCAGTCATCGCGACTCTGGCTCACTTTGAGGCAGGCATCCGTACTCGCGAATATTCGGATTCTGCGGTGCGCGGGTACCTTGGCCAGTTCGTAGTGGGTGTGAACGTGTTGGCTGTGATTGCCAGGCTCACGCGGTTGTCCGCACTTGCTCTTGCCGGTGCTTTGCTCCCCGCGACTGTCGCGGCTGAAACTGCAGAGGAGAAGGGGCTGCAAATTGCAATTGAGGTCGATGAGCGCGGTCAGGGATTTGGTGACCTGGCTGTCGGAGGGGAAATGGTTCTGCGCGACTCGGCGGGTCGTGAAAGTCGGCGGGTCTTTCGGCAAATGATTCTTGAGCGTCCCGGTTCGGATGTCGGAGATATGAGCGTAATCGTCTTCGAGCGTCCACGCGATACGCGTGGGGTAGCCCTCCTTACCCATGCCAATATCGAACCTGAGGATGACGATCAGTGGCTCTATTTGCCAGCGCTGCGTCGGGTCAAACGAATTTCCTCATCCAACCGCACCGGAAAGTTCGTCGCTTCGGAATTTTCATACGAGGATCTCGGCAGCCAGGAGGTCAAAGACTTCGATCATAAGTGGCTGCGGGACGAGCCGTGTCCAGGTGACGGTGATTTGGCATGCCATGTTGTCGAGAACTATCCCAAGAGCCGGAAGTCGGGCTATTCCAAACGCGTTCTTTGGATTGACCAGAGTGAGTTTCGATTCCAGCGTATCGAGTTTTACAATCGTAGGGGAGAACTGGAGAAGGATCTTACGTTCTCCGGCTACAAACAGTATCTGGGGCACTATTGGCGCGCCTCGAAGTTAAGCATGGTCAATCGGCAGACAGGCAAATCGACGGACATGCTGTGGTCAGAGTATGAGTTTGGAGTTGGCCTGTCGGAGAGCTTGTTCCGCCCGCAAAGGTTGCAGACGCTTGCCCGTTGACCGGGCATTCTGGTTTTCCCACGCGATTTCGGGTTCCGTTCGCTTCCATGTCGGTCGGCTTTGGGAGGTCCGGAGGCATCACCTCGGCAAAAGGGCTGTCCAGGTATGTCGTTCAGTTACCAAAGATGTCGGTTAAAGCGCACGCTTTCATCACATGCGGTTACCCAGGAACTCCGCATGTCCGCCGTCAGATGATTGGCGCGGATTGCGCCACGCTCCATCGACAAGAGAAGCGAGACATGCATCCGGGGAGAGATTGCGTCATCTTGAGAGTTTCTAGCCGAACAACAGTCGTGCGGACACTGTTTGGCTTCCGGTGAGGTTGAACCTGGTCCTTGCCAGGATGACCAGTTCGGGAATTGGTTTGCGTGCGTGCCAGTCTCGCACCTGTGTAAGGGAAATCCTCCCGCCGGTCGCTTCAAGCGGCTTGTCCTCTTGCCTTCGTTGGCATCGAAGACATCGAGATCATTCTTTGGTGGCGGAGGGAATTCCGTTGCGCAAGACTCCATTCCCGCTCTCGAGTTGGTCAAATGCAGTACTCCTGACAGCGGAGATTCCGGATATCGATGACCAGAAGTCTCGATCGGGAACTGAGACTCTGTCAGCAGCGAAGAGGGTTGGGTTCTTGACTCGGGTTCTGCCGCTCGGGGATGGGTTTGGCATGCGGGCACACCTCCAGTGAGCTTGAGTTCGGGAACGATTGATTGGTGCTCGGTTCACCACCCTGGCGGGTGGGGAACGGGAGTTGGATGGCGTGGGGCAGGGCGCCTGCCACAGCCTCGCTCCTACCGGCACGTGACAAATTGGGCTAGATTCGAGCTCGCATTCGCCATGGGACCCTCGTGGCCGTGGCTTCCCGGGAGCTAAGATGGCGGACGCATCAGGACCGGACTTTGATCGCGCGGAGGTAGTGGAACCGCACCTCGACCCAGTCGTTGTCACAAGGATTATCGAATCTCTCGAACGCGGGGATCGCAAGACTCTCCTGCGAGACGTCTCGCAGTTCCACGCTGCGGATATTGCCGATCTTATCGAGCAGTTGCCGCCGCAGGTACGGCGGCGGGCGGTCCGAGTGCTCGGACCGGACTTGCCTCCGGAATTCCTTCCTGAACTCGAGGAAGGTGTTAGGGATGAAGTACTTGATATTATCGAGCCTGAGACACTGGTTCAGGCGGTCACGGCGCTCGATTCCGATGACGCCGTCTACCTTCTGGAGGATCTGGATCCCGCGCAGCGCCGCAATGTCTTGCACGCCCTTGAGCAGGGCGATCGAACGGCTGTCGAGCAGGCGCTCGGTTACCCGGAGGACAGCGCTGGGAGAATGATGCAACGGGAGGTTGTCACTGCGCCTCCCTTCTGGACCGTCGGGCAGGCAATCGACCTCATGCGCCTGGAGCCTGAACTCCCGCAGCAATTCTACGAGATTCTGGTTGTCGACCCTGCCCGACGGCCTGTAGGCGTGATTCCCCTTGGCCGGCTTATGGGAACGTCTCGGCATGTGGGCCTTGAAGCGATCATGAAGACTGAGTTCCGCTCAATCCGGGTGGACGATCCGCAGGAGGATGTCGCGTACCTGTTCAACCAGTACCACCTGGTGTCGGCACCAGTAGTGGATCGCGCCGGACGACTGGTCGGTGCCATCACAATCGACGACGCCATGGCAGCTCTTGACGACCAGGCGGAGGAGGACATCCACAGGCTCGGTGGCGTGGGCGATGAGGAAATCACGGATGCTGTCGTGGAAATCGCGGTACGTCGGTTCCCCTGGCTCGCTGCCAATCTTGTGACGGCGATTCTTGCGTCGTTGGTAATATCGATCTTCGACAAGACCATCAGCCAAGTTGTTGCTCTGGCAGTGCTCATGCCCATCGTTGCGTCGATGGGCGGAATTGCTGGCACGCAAACGCTGACGGTGGCAGTCCGGGCTCTCGCGGCACGCGACATCACCAGTTCCAATTCGTTTCGCGTCGTCTTGCGGGAGGCACTCGTTGGCATTGCGAATGGCTTGGCATTCGCAATGATTGTCGCCGCGATTGCCTATCTCTGGTATGGCGATGTCACGCTTGGCGCCGTTCTCGGGTTTGCCATGATTATGAATCT
>CAZPXZ010000040.1:16982-28708 GCA_964590405.1 uncultured Rhodobacterales bacterium
TTCGTGGCGGCGCTCTCCGGTATCCTCGTGCCTCTTGGATGCAATCGCGTCGGAGCCGATCCTGCACTCGCTTCGGGCACGTTTGTGACCACTGTAACCGATGTGGTCGGTTTTTTTGTCTTTCTGGGCCTGGGCTCCTGGCTTCTCTTGTAATGGATGGAGACATGCACGACGTTCCCGACAGCATTGACTCAGCGTTTGGTCTCCTGCAGTCCACCGGTTACGTTCCGGATCGATCACTCGCAACAGTTGTCTTTCTCGCCGGGCGACTGGAACGGCCTCTATTCCTGGAAGGAGAAGCAGGAGTCGGCAAGACGGAGGTTGCTGCCGCACTGGCGACGGCGCTCGGACGACGTCTCATCCGGCTCCAGTGCTACGAGGGACTTGACGCGGCAAGTGCCGTATACGAATGGAATTACGCCGCTCAAATGGTGGAGATCCGCATGGCGGAAGCGTCCGGAGAGATCCGGGACACGGCGGGACGCAAAGCGCTTGGCGAAGACATCTTCTCGCCGCGATTCCTGATCCGCCGACCCATTCTGGAGGCGCTCGATCCACCACCCGGCCCACCGCCTGTACTCTTGATCGATGAACTGGACCGCTCCGACGAACCATTCGAGGCATTCTTGCTGGAGGCATTGTCGGCATTTCAGGTTACCATTCCGGAAATCGGCCCGGTTCGCGCGAAGTCTCCCCCGATCGTCATACTGACATCGAACCGGACGCGGGAGGTCCACGACGCCCTGAAACGTCGTTGCCTGTACCACTGGATTGACTATCCGGATGCGGAGCGCGAATTGGCAATCCTGCATTCCAGGGTGCCGGATGCTGCGGCCTCTCTGTCCCGGGAGATTGTGGCCTTCATTGCAGGGCTCCGTCATGAAGACCTTTTCAAGAAGCCGGGCGTGGCGGAAACACTGGATTGGGCTCGAGCTCTCATGGCGCTCAACTCGAACAGCCTCGATCCGGAGACGGTTTCGGATACGCTCGGCGCGATACTCAAGTATCAGGACGATATCGAGGAAATTCGCGGTTCCGGATTGCCTGCTCGCGTCGATGAAGCCCGGGAGTCGGCCCAGGCAACTGGCTGAACGAGATGCTGACATGGTCGAAGAAGCAGCATCCGATCACTTGGCCGCCAATATCCTGCATTTTGGCAGATCGTTGCGTGCGGCCGGTCTGCCAGTGGGAACGGGTCGGGTGCTGCTCGCGATCCGGGCCGTGCGGACCGCAGGGTTTGCCGATCGACGGACCTTTTACATTGCGTTGCGGTCCTGCCTGATTTCGCGTTCCCGGGACCGGGACATCTTCGATCGCGCCTTCGCACTCTTTTGGCGGGATCCCGAAGCACTGGCATCGGTACTCGCGCTGATGGGGGCCGGACTTCGAGTACACGAGCGCGAGGGCCCGGAACCGGCCGGGTCTCGAAGGGCCGCGGAGGGTGTCATTGGCGAGGCGCTTGGTACCCGCCTGCGGTCCGAGGATTGTGAGGAAGTCGAGATCGATGCTCGCTTGACGAGTTCGGTCGAGGAACAACTTCGAAGCCGCGACTTCGAGCAGATGACAGTCGAAGAGGAAAGACGTGCACGTCGCATGGTCGCAGAGTTGCGGCTCCCGGTGCAATCCTTGCCGTCACGGCGGTTCCGACCATCCGAGGGCGGGGTGCGGCCAGACTGGCGCTCCACGATGCGGGCGGCGTCGCGCGCAGGAGGAGCGGTGGTTCCGCTTCGCATGCGAAGTCCGCTCTGTCGCAGGCCGGATCTGGTTGCACTCTGTGACATTTCCGGCTCCATGGGCCGTTACAGTCGAATGTTGCTGCACTTTCTTCACGCGGCGGCGAATGCGCGGCAACCGGACTGGGGGCGGGTGCACGGGTTTGTCTTTGGCACTCGCCTGACAAACGTCTCGCGCTGGTTGCGGCTTCGCGATCCGGATCTCAGCCTTTCCCGAATCGGCACGGTTGTTCCCGATTGGGAGGGAGGTACGCGAATTGGTTCCGCGCTGCACGCATTCAACCGGGACTGGTCAAGGCGTGTCTTGGCGCGAGGTGCCGTCGTGCTCCTGTTGACCGACGGCCTGGACCGGGAGGATCCAGCAATACTCAGCCGTGAGGCGGCACGCTTGAGGCGTAGTGCGCGAACCCTGATCTGGCTCAATCCGCTTCTTCGCTGGAAGGCCTTCAGCCCGAAGGCCCGTGGTGTTGCGGCCCTGTTGCCGCATGTAGATCAGCTTCGCGGCGGTCACAACATCGAGGCGCTGGAAGTCCTCGCCGAAGCGCTCGCTTCACCGTCCGGGACGGGAGAGAAGGACCGACTGATGCGTCTTCTTCGGGAAACGCACGGCGAGCGCAATCGGGATAATCAGGTTGTGGCCAGCGACTTCAATACTGGTTGATATCGGGACGGTTTCCTCGACTCTGAAACAATCGGCGGATCAGTATCACGGTTGGCACGGCGAGAACACAGTACAATACTGCGACCGCCTGCCACGATTCCAGCCATATCGTGGAGGGCAGCACTTCGAATGCTTGAAGTGCAAGCCACCCCGCGACAAGAATTGCCGTGATGCCCAGGGGCAGAAGGACCATGCTACCGACAGCCAGTTCGCCAAGAGACAGGACAATTCCAGCAAGGAGCCAGATTGCCGGCCGGAGGGCCCAACCGGCGATTTCACTTTCCATTGCGGCTACTCCGTCGGCCGGGGTGACCATGGTGCGGGGCTCGCCGGAGGTTGCCGTTCACTTGCACTCGTGCCGGAATTGGGCTTGTTCCATCCACTGACAAACTGTCCAAGAGTTTCCAGTGCGCCAAGCGCACCCACAACGTCACTGGGTACCACGACGACCTTTGAACTCTCTGCGCTTCCGAGTTGGCGCACGGCATCTACCTGGCGCTTCTGAATTTCGAAGTTCACGGCGGGCTGGCCGTTGTTGGCAATCGCTGCGGCGAGCAACTCGGTTTGCCGTGCATCCGCTTCGGCCTTCTTTTGCACGGCGAATGCCTCCGCTTCCGCAGTGATGCGGATTGCCTCCGCCTCTCGCTCAGCTTCATAGAGCTTTGCGTCGGCCCGCAATTGCACGGCCTGCCGTTCTCCGTCCGCCTGGGCAATGACGGCGCGCTTTTCGCGTTCGGCCGCCAATTGCTTCCGCTGCGCTTTGCGGGTCTCTTCGTCGACCACGACATCGACAATCTCGGTCCGGGTAACCTCGACTCCCCAAACCTCTGCTGCGTCCCGAAGGTTGTTCTGGATCTCCTCGTTCATCTGCTGTCGGGCGGACTGGAGTTCGTCCAGTTCTTGCTTGCCGGCCGCTGAGCGCACGATGGACGTCGCGGCGGTATGGATTGCGAGTTCCACATCCCGAATTCGGTACACGGACTTGTCCGCATCCCGGATTCGAAAGAACACCGTGGTCTCGAGTTCGACTTCGACATTGTCGCGCGTGATCACGGAAATTCTGAAAGCTGGCAGTTGGCGTTCGAGAATGGATACGCGGTGGGCGACCTGGTCGAGAAACGGGACAATGATGCTCAGACCGGCGTTGAGTGTGCGCGTGTAACGTCCGAAGCGTTCAACAATGTACACCTGGCTCTGGGGAACGATCTTGACGCCGAACCAGACCGTGACCACGGCGACCACGAGCAGGAGGAGGATGTTGATGTTGACGGTATCCAGAAAGATGTCCGGTATGACTTCCATCATGAGTTCTGTCTCCACGGCCGTTTTGTGGAATCCTGAGAGCCGGTTGCTCGACTGTTCCATGATACAGGTATCGGAGGTTATGTTGGCAGCGAACTTCCGGTTCGGAGGATGAATGGTTTTTGTACGGCGATGTTGCGCCGATGCCGCTCGGCGCTTCCGGTAACATGAAGGAGAAACGATGACTGCAAGGATCGAGGATCACGACCGAATTCCCGAAATTGCCCTCAGCTGGCATCGGGACGGGCGTGGGGCTGCGATCGCGACCGTGACCGAGACCTGGGGTTCAGCTCCCCGGCCGGTGGGCGCGATGCTCGCGGTTTCGGGCCAACTGGAAATTGCCGGTTCCGTCTCCGGTGGTTGTGTCGAGGGTGCTGTGGCGGAAGCGGCCTTGGAATCGATCGAGGACGGCATGATGCGCAGGCTGCGATTCGGGGTAACCTCCGAAGAAGCATTTGCTGTCGGTCTCGCTTGCGGCGGGAACATCCAGGTCTGGGTGCAACCGGTGGGAATTGGGCAGGGGATTCCTGAATCGGTATTGGATTGTCTGGTGCGCAACCGGTCGGAACGAAAGGCCGTCGTGCTCGCCACAGCGGACGAAGGGGGCGATCATCGGCTGCTTGTGTCAGGCGAAGCCGGCAAACTCGGTGCGCAAAGCGATGTGGCGCTGCGCATGGACCGGTCGGGAACTGTGGAGGCCCAGGGTCGGATGTGGTTTCTGGGGGTCCACAATCCCCCCCTTCGTCTAGCCATTGTGGGTGGTTCGCATATTGCACAACCATTGGCCGGCATGGCACGTCTCGGGGGGTATGAGGTTACGATCATCGATCCCAGGGAAGCATTCGCCAGTCCGGCGAGATTTCCCGAGATGAGACTCGTGCATGACTGGCCGGATGAGGCACTCCGGCGGCACGGCCTGGACGCTCGGGTAGCTGTTGCCACGCTTACACATGACCCGAAGCTGGATGACGCCGCGATCCTGGAGGCCCTGACATCCGAAGTTTTCTATCTTGGGTGCCTCGGCTCGCCTCGAACCCATGCGAAGCGGCTGGAGCGGTTACGGCGTGCCGGTGCGGCGGAAGAATCTCTCATCCGAATCCATGCCCCTATAGGTCTCGACATCGGTGCCCGGTCGCCATCGGAGATCGCGGTAGCAATTCTGGCAGAAATGACAGCGGCGCTGCGCGGTGGGCCACGCCGAACGATGTCTTTGTCGTGAAATTCGGAATTATTCCCGTAGTCGACGCAGAGGGCGCAATTCTTGCGCACACCGTACGCTGGAGATTGGGATCAATGCGGAAGGGTCAGCGTCTGAACCTGGAGCAGATTGAACAATTGCGGTTGGCCGGAATCGCGACCGTAATGGCAGCGCGTGAAGAGCCCGAAGACCTCCATGAGAATGCGGCGGCTGAGCGGCTGGCATATGCGCTGGTTCCCTGGCCAGACCTACAGGGACTTCGAGTTGGTCCTGCAAGACATGGGCGCGTCAATCTCTTTGCGTCGCGCGAGGGTTTGTTCCGGGTTCGTCCGCACTTGGTGATGGCATTCAACCAGATCAGCGAATCCGTTGCGCTGTCAACACTTTCCAACTGGTGCCGCGTTGCAGCCGGTCAACTCGTGGCAACGGTTAAGGTTATCCCATTTGCAGTTCGGGAAGAAGCCGTTGTGCGCGTGAGAGAGGCACTACCCTTCGATCAACCTGCCCTGGAAGTGCGGCCTGTGCGCATTCGCTCGGCGGCGTTGGTGACTACGCGAGGCGAATGGACTCCGGCTAAACTGCCGGCAAGAGGTATTGATGCCGTACGCGCCAGACTCGGCTCACTCTCCATTCCGCTGACCTCTGCCGCGGAGGTTCCACATGCGATGGAGCCACTAGCGGAAGCCTTGTCCGAGTCGAGTGCAGAATTGCTGCTGGTCTTGGGGGATACGGTAACCTCCGATCGGGGAGACGTGGCCCCGCAGGCGATCATTCGCGCAGGAGGGCGCATCCTCCGTTTCGGAATGCCAGTCGATCCCGGAAATCTCTTGTTGCTCGCCGAACTCGGAGGACGTCCTGTTATCGTGCTTCCGGGATGCGCCCGTTCACCCAAGTTGAACGGCGCCGACTGGGTGCTTGAACGTATCGCGTGCGGAGTCCAATTGGGAGATGCCGATTTCGCTGCCATGGGGGTAGGGGGCCTCCTGCATGAAATCGCTTCACGACCGGCACCAAGGCTGGGAGGTACGGAGGTTCCGCCGGTTCCTACAATTCCGGTTCTCCTTCTCGCGGCGGGTACATCCCGACGTATGGAGGGTTCACACAAGTTACTTCGTACTGTCGATGGGGTGCCGCTGGCGGCCCTTTCAGCCTCGCGGCTTGCGGATAGCCTGGCCAGCGAGATCGTGGCTGTTGTCGGTCCTCGTCGCGAAGAGATGGCCAGGGCGTTGCACGTTCATGCTCCGGAGCGAGTTCGCGTGCTGGAGAATCAATTGCACGAAGAAGGAATTGGCGCCTCGATTCGCGTAGGCATCGCGGCTGTTGCTGAGGATGCGGATGCGGTGGTGATTGCACTTGCGGATATGCCGGAGATCGACGCGTCGGACATTGATCGTCTCATCCGGTCCTATAATCCCGCGAAGGGCGCGGGCATCTGCCGGTTGGTAGGGCCGAATGGTGAGCCCGGGCACCCCGTGCTGTTCGGGAAGCGATATTTTGAAGCGCTTGCAGCGTTGACCGGGGACCGGGGTGCGCGGGATGTACTCCTTGAGCATTGCCGGGATGTGCTGGACCTGGAGGCTACGGCAGAAAAGCTCGTGGACCTGGATACGGAAACTGACTGGGCGCGGTGGCTGGCGCGCCGAGCAATCCTGGAAGGGCAGGCCGAATGAAGAAAACCGTCCGGATTGCCGTGTTTGCCGGTAGCATTCGCTCGGGCAGTCACAATCGCAAACTCGCTTTGCTGGCCGCGGATATGCTGCATGAAACAGGTGCAGAGGTGGTGCGGATCGATCTCGCAGACTACTCGGCACCGTTGTACAACGGGGATATCGAGGCCAAATCCGGTCTCCCGGATACGGTTGTCAATCTGAAGCGGGTATTTCAGGAGAGTGCAGGGTTCATCGCGGTATCACCGGAATACAATGGTTCGCTCACTCCGTTGATGAAGAATACGATCGACTGGATGTCGCGCAGGGGTGGAGATCCGGCACCGATGCTGCCGTTTCGAGGCAAGGTCGCGGGTCTGCTCTCCGCTGCTCCGGGGCGACTTGGCGGGCTGCGGGGGCTCGTGGAATTGCGTCGGGTTCTGTCTGGCATCGGGGTGCTGGTCGTACCCGAGCAGTACGCGCTTTACGATGCAGGAAAGGCATTTGCCGATGACGGCAGTCTGGCGGTCGATGCGCACCGGAGCGGCATTGCGCGGGTATTGGAGGCAACAGTGAACACGGCCCGCCGCTTGCAGTGAGGCGCCACTTCTGTTTCGGCAAACTGCATCACCGCGAGGTACGTCAGGTTGAACCCTGATTGTTGTTCGAATCCAGGCTATGGGAATGGAATGTCTTCAACGTGATGCGGAGTTCCGGACAAGGGAACGAACAGACCAGTGGCTCGGGAGCTTTACGAGGCAAGTAGGGATGGAAACCGTAGATTCGATTGCGCTGAGCACTTGCGCGCGGTTGGGCATCGGTGCCGGAACCGAACATGCGCTGTAGGCCTGAATTGATGCCGCGAGCAACATCGCGAGTCGGAAGCGGCGGTAAAATCCGCCATCGCGGGAGAATCAATGCTCTCTCGGGGCCGAACGATGTAGCACTTCCGGGACGGGGCCAATCCGGCGACAGAGTATTGTCAGTACTCGTGTTGGCGGGAAACAGGGAGAAGGCGAACTTTGCTTCTAATCCATTGCCAGCAAAGGATCGACAGGGTATTCGTTCGCTCGTGGTCAATCTGGACGGGCTCTGGCGTTGGTTGTGCCAGCACAGTTGCCGCACTAGAATCCGGTCGTTGTCCGGTGGCGTTGCGCAGACCGTGTTCTGGCTTTGCCGCGGCCCCAGTTCCACCCTCGATGGATCTGCGTCAGTTTCGTTCCAGTCTTTCTTGACGTGGGATCCGTAGGGTTCAAGCGCGAGGAGTCTCCCATGAAAACCAACTCCAGTACCGCCGATGTCCTCTTTCCGTCATCAAGCTGGGTGCGGCATGCGGGGCTTGTCCTTGGCGGCAGCATTTTTCTGGCGCTTATGGCGCAGATCTCGGTACCGACTCTCCCGGTGCCGATAACGGGCCAGACCTTTGGAGTCCTCGTGCTCGGCCTGCTGTACGGTTCCAGGCTAGGCGCAGCCACTGTTCTTGCCTATCTCGCGGAGGGTGCCGCTGGCTTGCCGGTCTTTGCGAACGGTGCGGGCGGAGCGGTTGTCCTCGCGGGGCCCACGGCGGGATATCTCTGGGGCTTTGTTGTCGCCGCATTCGTTGTCGGGCGGCTGGCGGAACGTGGTTGGGACCGCAATGTCGGGTTGGCTGCGGTCGCGATGCTTGTGGGTAACGTGATCCTGTATGTACCGGGCCTGGTGTGGCTCTACATTGTTGTAGCTCCGGATTGGGTGACGACATTCCATTGGGGATTGATACCATTCATTCCTGGAGACTTGCTCAAACTTGCACTCGCGTGTTGCATTGTGTCCGGGACCCGTGAATGCGTCGAGCGCTGGCGCACCCGTCGTTCGAACCAGATCTGAATATTCTGCGCCTGGCGTGGCCGCACTAGGCCCACGCCAGGAGCAACAAATTGGACTTGGTACCGAGACCGCAGCAGGGCAAACGCCCACACTCTCGACAAATTGCCAGCAGGCGTCTCGCGTCGCCACCGCTTCCGGGGAGAAATTCGAGGAAGGTTGTCGAGCCGCACAACGGGTAGGGCTCTGCAGTTGGCAGGATCGCCGGTTGCCGACGGAACCTTGCAGATGTTCTGCATCCGCGGACAGTTTTGTTCCATTCGTGTTACTCCATTTCTGCCATACAATGGGATGTACTTAGGGTATTCCAATGCCCGATACATATTTCTTTGAACCAGGAACAGTAGCTTGGAGGCTTGCAACATGCACATTCCTGGAATTCATGCAATTGCCGTCATGCTTTGCGGGTTGGTTCTCCCGACTTCAACTCTGTCGGACAGCCACGATCAACCAGAGACAGGGGAGGTGTTTTCCCAAGACCAGACCTTCACGTACCGCGTCCTGGATGTATTCACTTCCATTGACCCGCAACTGGTGGAAGGTGTCACAGGAGGCTAGGTTGTTCGGGACCTCTTTGAGGTCTTGCTGAATCGGGACGCCGACGGCGGACTCGTGCCGGCCGCGGCAACGGGTTTCACGGCCAACGATTCGAGGGACATCTTCAGATTTGCGCTTCGTGAAGGTGCCCGATCGTCAGACGGTTCTCCGGTGGCGGCAACGACTTCGTCTATGCGTGGCGCAGGGCTGTTGATCCGGCAAAGGCATCTTGCGACACCGCTGGTCTTCTTCACGCGCCCGATCCTGAAGCTTCTTCCTCATTGGCGCCGGGTCGCCAGACGCTCTGGACTCCGGGCAGTACTGTAATGGCGTTGCTGGAGGCCCGTGGCCTTTCGGTAACCTTTCGGACATCGACAGGACCCGTGCAGGCGGTGCGGTCCTTTCCTTCGATATCCATGAGGGTGAGCGTGTCGGGACTGTCGGTGAGAGTGGATCGGGAAAGAGTCAGACCGTTCATGCTGTCATGGGGCTACTTGCCAAATTGGGCGGCGGGGCGGGGGTCCGTTCGCTTTCGGTGTTCGGGCCTGCTTGCGCTTACAGGTGCAGAATCGGTCCGCGTTCATGGTGACCGGTTGTCGGTGATCGTACAGGATCCACTTCTTGCGTTGACGCCGCGTATGAAAACTGGCGCGCAACTGTTGGAAGTCAGTCAGGTTCATCGACAGAAATCCGGTGCTGGCGCACGTGCCCCGTGGTGTATCAGCGTGTAGGAATCGCACGGGCAATGATCGACAGGCCGCGACTTGTGATCTGCGATACAGCTGGCTCTGCGCTGGACGCTTCGATTCAGGCGCAGATTGTCGCGCTCTTGAAGCGCTTGCAGGCAGATTTCCGGGTGGCAATGATCTTCATTAGCCATGATCTTGCTGTCGTGCGGTAGATGGTGCACCGGGGTCCCGTTCGGTACCTGGGCCGCGTCGCGGAAAGGGGAGATTGCCAGGCGGTCTGCGATAATCCAAGGCATTCCTATACGCTGGCATTGATTTCTGCGGTGCCGGTGCCCGATCCTGCAGCGGAGCGTACGAAGTCCCGCATAACTCCTGCGGGAAATCGGACTTTGCCGCCGGATCCCGCTGCCAGCCTGCGATTCCTCCCGTCCCGCCTGCTCGCAGGAGAAATGCATTTTCGGCCCCTATTGAAGGAAGTCGCGCCCGGCCACTTCGCCGAAGAACTCGATCCACTGGAGATTCGTGTGGCTGCGGCTACCGAAACGCCTGTGCCCGCATGAGGCTGGAGGTCGTGTGCCGACAGGTCTCGGCGCCGCTTTGTCCCGGCTTCCTCGCAGGTCTGATCACTCCTGTACCTTGCCAAAGTGTGTTGCAAGATAGTTGACAATCAACCTCCGTGTCCCGGAATCGAGATCTGTCATTCCTTCTTCGTTAACCATCCAGTCCATCAGTGCGTCCCAACGGCGAGCATCGAGACCCTGCTGCACCACAACCTGCAGGGAGTGGCAGCTACTGCAGAGTGCACGCACTTCCTTCCGACCATTGCCCGGCGGGAGACCGTCAACAGGTACATCGGCTTCGCCAGGCAACCGTCCTGCGGAACCCCTGAAATCCTCGGGTGTTGGCAAGGGATACGGATTGTCACTTCGCGTCCGAAGGAACGCGATGACAGCGGCTCTGTCCGCTGCCTTTCGCAGGCGGAAGGTCATTCGGCCGTTCGGTACGAATTCGCGGGGCGAAAGGAGATAGGCGTCCAGATCGGTGTAGTCCCAAATGCCCCCGAGAGAGGCAAGAGCTGGAGAGTAGCGGTAGCCGTCGATGGCAGCCTTTCTGCGTCCCACAACTCCCCAGAGATTTGGTCCGGTAAGGTTGCGTCCGTCCGGTTCCGCCATGTGGCATGCCTTGCACTTGCGGAACACCCGCTCACCTCTGGCGGGGCCTGCGGCGACGACCGAAAGGGAGATATTCTCGGCCACGGAGAGGCCCGCAAAGACCGAACACAGTAGCGCCGTCATGGTGGCGATCGCCGAGGCCGGAAGAGACCCATGCATGTTGGTGGCTCAGACGGCTACGCGCAATGAGATCCGGTGCATGGCATTGTTCAGGTATCCTTTCGGATTCCAGGCGATGGCGAATGGTTGCGTACGACCTTGGCTGTCCGTTGCTCTTGCCCAGATCTCGTAGTATCCGGGACTCGGTAGGGGGACTACCGCGCCCCAGCGTTGCCAGGAATGACGGTTTGGTGGCGAGTTCAGTTCTGCTGCAAGCCAGGTCGAACCGAAATCCACCGAAATATCGACGGACCGCACATCACGGTCCCCGGACCAGGCGTGACCCCGGACAGCCACGGCGGGTGAACCGGCCGGGAGCACAACGCCGGTCTTGGGGCTCGTGATCAGGCTCTTTACGGGCATTTCCTCGATAATCCGGAAAGCGTTCTTCGGAACCTCTTCGCCGGGCGCGACCGGATAACGGGGAACATGGTACGACATGCCTTTCATCTTGGCACTGTCATGGACTTGGTCGCGGACCCAGATCCGCGTAAGCCATTTCTGAGAACAGGAACCCGTCCATCCCGGAACCACAATTCGGAGCGGAGCACCGTTGCTAGGATGAATGGGGCCGCCATTCATTCCGAAAGCAATCAGCGTACCTGGATCCATCGCCTTCCTGATGGGGATTCCACGCGAGAACGGCTGCAATTCCGGATTGCCCGAGAGGTGGTTGTCTCTGCCGAAATGAGCGGTGTAAACAGCACTAGGCCTACCCATGCCCCACAAGTGATACTGGACTTTTCGGGTTGGTCGTGTTACGGTG
>CAZPXZ010000041.1:0-28432 GCA_964590405.1 uncultured Rhodobacterales bacterium
CGCACCCCGGAGCCACCTTCTCGCTGAATGGTCAATTCATCATTATGTCTGGGTTGGCCCGGACGTAGCGGCGCGCGGCCTATTGGATTGTCTCCCGCCCAGAACCGTTCTGATGGTGGGCAAGCGCGGCGATGACCCCGCGCAATTCGGCCAACCCCTTCAGGCGACCGATATAGGGGTAGCCCGGATGTGTGCCGCGGCCCAGGTCACTGCCGAGTTCATGCCCGTGATCCGGGCGAAAGCAGATCGGCTGTCCGTCTCCGGTTGCCGCTCTCCGGTCGCGTTCAGCGAGCAGCGCCTGCAACAGGCCAACCATGTCCACGTCGCCGGAAAGATGTTCCGCTTCGTGAAAGGAGCCATCCGGTTCGTTGGATACATTCCGCAAATGGGCGAAATGAATGCGGTCGGCAAAGTACCCTGCAATTCCGGGCAGATCGTTCTCTGGACGAGCACCCAGCGATCCGCTGCAGATGGTCAGCCCGTTCTCCCTTTCATCGACAGCATCCAGAATCCAGGCGATGTCATTGGCATCGGAGACGATGCGCGGCAAGCCCAGGATGTCCCGCGGCGGATCGTCCGGGTGAATGCACATCCGGATCCCGACTTCCTGTGCAGTCGGGATGGTCTCGCGCAGGAACCGTGCGAGATTGTCTCGAAGATCCACGTACGTAAGGCCGTCGTACCGCTTCAGGGCTTCCCGGAGTCCACGGATGTCATATCGGTCATAGGCGCCGGGCAGTCCGGCCATGATGGAAGAAAGGAGGCGCTCCCTGTCGCTTTCGCTGGAGTCCCGGTGCCAGCGCTCGGCCTGCGCAAGCGTGTCCGGGTTGTGATCCGTTTTGGCTCCGGGCCTCTGCAGCATGAAGACATCAAATGCCGCCATTTCGACTGCCGAAAAGCGCAAGGCCTTGCCACCGCCCGGCATCGGGTAGTCCAGCGTCGTGCGTGTCCAGTCCAGAATGGGCATGAAGTTGTAGCAGATAGTCCGCACGCCGCAGGCAGCGAGATTTGCCATGGATGCACGGTAGTTGGCGAACAATCGGTCGAGATTTCCCTGCCCGGCCTTGATGTCCTCGTGAACGGGCAGGCTCTCGACAACCCTCCATTCGAGACCGAAGGCACTCGCCTGGATGAGGCCCTGCCGTTTCTGGATCGCTTCCTTGCTCCAGACTTCCCCGTAGGGAATCTCGTGGAGAGAGGAAACAAGGGCACGCGGGCCGGCCTGGGCAATTTCCCCGAGGCCGATCTTGTCCAGCGGTCCAAACCATCGCCAGGCTTCAATCATGCTCCGCAACCTCCAGAGTCCGTTGAACGCCGTTCCCGGCTATCCTGCCATACGCCTCCCGGACCTGTCCTCGGAAGACCGCGTCTCTCGCCAGTGTGGGCTCGAACACTTCCGGGATGTCCAGGGCCGCGGCAACCGGGTCGGAACCAGCGCAAACGGTATCGGTCAGGCGATCGCGGAGCGGATCCCGAATCTCTATGTTCTCCCCCTGGTCCGTTCGCCCTGCGAGATACCGGATCCAGGCGGCGACGACCAACGACAGGCCCGCAGTCTTTCCGCCAGCGGCCAGATTGTCGGCGATGGGCGGCAGAATCCGCAGCGGAAGCTTCAGCGAACCATCCATCGCAATCTGATTGGTCGCATGCTCGATGGCCGGATTGCGATATCGCGCCATCAGTTGCCGGGTATAACGCGAGAGGTCGATCTTCGGGGGATTGGCAAGACTCGGAATCAACTCCTCGGACCAGAGCCGTTCGACAAATCCGCGGAACGCAGCATCCTCCACAGTCTCAAACACCGTGCGCTTTCCGGCGAGAACTCCGAGATACGCGATTGCGGAATGCGTCGCGTTCAGCAGTCGAAGCTTCATGTCCTCGTAGGGGCGTACGTCGTCGACGAACAGGGCACCGATCTTCTCCAGCCGCGGGCGCGTGATCCCGGCAAACGCGTCCTCGATCACCCATTGCCGAAACGGTTCATGGACCACAGGAGCCGAATCTGGCTCTCCGGTCAGTTCCGATATTGCCGCGATGTCTGCGGCGGTTATTGCCGGCACGATACGGTCCACCATCGTGCATGGAAAGGGAACATTGCCTCGGATCCAGTCCGCCAGATCTGGGTCCAACCGTTCGGCCAGCCCAAGCACGACGTGCTTCAGGACCAGCCCGTTCGCGGGGAGATTGTCGCAGCTCAGACAGGCAAAGGGTGCGGTGCCCCGGTTGCGACGCTGCCGGAGCGCGTCGACGATCAATCCTGGCGCGGAGCGAGGCAAATCGGGATGGACGAGATCGTGAATGATGTCGTCATGCGACCAATCGGCGGTACCAGACTCGCTCGAGAAGCAGTAGCCCTTCTCGGTCACCGTCAGGGAAACAAGGCGCACGTTCGGATCTGTCATGGCCGCCATGGCCGCATCGCGATCCTCGCCTAGGAAGCAAACAGAACGCAGCGCCTCGATTCGAGCCGGCTTTCGTCCCTCTGGCCCGAGTTCGACCGCGTGGTACGCAAAGTTGTTGAGCTTCAAGGCATCGCGCACCGTCGGGTTGCGCAAGCTCACACCAACGACTCCCCATTCGCCTCCACCATCCGGGTTGATGATCGCCATCATCTCCTGCAGTGCAGGCAAGCAGAACGCCCGAGAGAACGCACCGATACCGAGATGGACAATGCCGACGCAAGGTCGCTCGCCCTGGATCATGGCCTGACTACCCTCCCGGCAAGCACTCTTGATGAATTGACGGCAAGAGCGACCGCGTTGTTCCCTGCAGCATAGCCGAAACCATCAAGTGGACGGATAGAACTGCACTCGATTTGCAGAGCCATGCCGCAACGCGCGCCAGACCCGTGTACGCTCGACTGGCACCGCTATCTTCGGTGGCCGATTCAAGTCTGCGCGTTCTCGTGCATGGCGTCCTGCCGCGCCCGGAGAGCGTAAATACGGGAATTTTTGTTGACTTGGACATTGTCCAGCGTTAGCAACTCACCCTTGTCGACCGGTGCAGAAACGGCTGATCCCGCCAGCAGTCCGCAGGGGACCGCACGCGCAACCCGCGCGTCGGAGACTTTCATTACCCACGCGCGATACGCGTCCTCGCCAATGTTGCCGAGGGTTTCTCCCGATCTGAAACTCCGCTTTGCGAGGGCGCAAACCTCTGCCACGGGACGTTCCAGCGGCGCCATGTCGGCCTGTCCATACAAGACAGCGCGTGCACAGGTGAGCGGAACTTCGAGAGATGTCAGGTGATACGGCCGAATGAAGGTAAAATATGGTCCCTCACCCATCTTGAGATCTTCCATCCGCTCCCGAATACGTGGATGTCCCATCTCGGCGACCACGAACACGCCGGGAGCCAAACCCTCACCAACCGAATAGTCGACACGACCTGGTGCGGAGAGGATGCCTCCATCGGCCTCCGGTACAAGTACACGGCTCAAGTCTCTGGGGCCAACCGCGGGCCCGTGCATTCCGGGCCGGTCAGGAACAAGTCCCGAAGCGTTTGCAATGGCGGCCATTTCGACCATTGTTTTCGAACCGTCGACAAACTCCACCAGCATCCTGACGTTCATGTTCCTCCGAGCCGCTTCCTCAGCATACTGGTCCGGATTTGCATCGACATTCAGCGGATTGTTCTTGCCCTTGCCCGCCGCAACAACGGTGTGCCCCATGGCGGATACAAACTCGATGAGTTCCATGCAAGCGGATGGCTCATCGCCAGCACCCAGGGAGTAGACCACACCGAGACGGTCCGCCTCAGCCTTGAGGTAGGCCCCGATCACGACATCAGCCTCGACATTCATCATCACAAGATGTTTGCCCCGCTCCATCGCAGCAAGACCGATCTCGGCGCCTGCTTCGGGGATCCCTGTGGCGTCCACAACTACATCGACAAGCCCGCTTTCCAGGACAGGCGTGGCATCCGGAACAACCGCTGTACGACCGCTCTCGATGATTCCATTCAACCGTTCGGAACTGGTGGCGTCGACGGAATGGCCGGCCTCCCCGTAGGCAATTTCAACTGCACGGTGGGCATTTTGGGGGTTATGTTCGGCGATGGCGGCTATCTCGACGCCATCCATGTGGGCGGCACGGGACACGATATCCGTTCCCATCTCGCCCGAGCCGATCAAACCAATTCTGACCGGATTCCCAACCTCTGCCCGGCGCTTCAAGTCTCGCGCGAGCCCGGTGAGTGCCACGTTGCTGCTCATCCCGACCACTCCATTCCGCTTGCGTCCACATTGCCCCATTTCTTCCAGACTTGTCAAAGAGCCTGTCGACGATCTTCGAAAGATACGATGAGACTCAGATTCCTGGCACGTGCTTCACACATCCCGACGACAACAGAGGATCGGACGACTTGTCTGTGCCTGCCACCCTGCTCTACGGTCCGGAAGCACGAACACTTTCGGAACCGACTACGAGACTTTTGCAAACCCACCGGTTCGGAAAGCCATTCTCTGCCTGCGCTGGTTCTGCACGGCATTCGAAGATCAGGTGTTCCAATTGTCTGCGAATTCCGGCATCTCCATTTCGTTCGACAGGAGTGAGCGGTTGGGTAGACCCATGATCCCTTTCGTCGCCGCCGACACATGCGTCAAGGCCTTGTCAGCCTCCGATTTCAAACAGGAGATAACACGCTGCCTGAATTTCCTTCAAACCAGCGGAATTTCTCGTGACAGCAAACAACGTTCTCCGACCCGCCCCGCTGATCTTGTCAGGAGCCCGCGGATTGCCTTGTCTTCCGCATGCAAGGACCGGGTGCGAGAGAACGGGTGCGCGGACTTCACCAATGTAGAGGTGGTACCAAGGGAGACCTTGGACCACTCATGCGCCAGACGATGTATCCGCCTTTCCTGTCATGGTGACAATCCCAAGATCAATCAGCAAAACCACTATTGTCATCCGTTGACAGAGGTTCCGAAAGACCATGCGGACCGAACCGTCCCGATGCCTTCCGGGATCGGGCGGACGGGACTTTACTGCCAGAAACAATGGCGCAAGTATCGCCGTGTTGCCATCCGGGTTCGAACGCCGGAACCCGGTCAAGAGAGACGGCATCTAGCCTGGTGCGGCGACAAGCGCGGGACCAGCAGTGTCGCAAAAAGGGATTGAGGTTTGATGCGAAAGATCAGGTATGCAGTCGTCGGTGCAGGATTCATCTCGCAAGAGGCATTCATGCCTGCCATCGATGCGACGGGGAACTCGGTCATGACAGCGATCGTCAGCGGCTCGCCAGGAAACGCGCGCAAGCTGGCGGATTTCTATGGAATCGAGCATGTCGCGACCTACCGAGAGTACGATCGGCTTCTCGCGGAGGATGTTGTCGACGCTGTGTACATTGCGTTGCCGAACTCGATGCACGCCGACTACTCGGTCCGCGCTGCACGAGCACGCAAGCATGTTCTGGTCGAGAAACCGCTTGCTCCCAGTATCGAAGACTGCGAGACCATGATTGCAGCGGCAGAAGAGAACGCTGTCTATCTGATGACCGCCTACCGGCTGCACAACGAGCCTGGAACGCTTGCCGTGCTGGAACGGATCCGCACGGGCGAGATCGGTGATCCCCGCATATTCAGTTCCGTCTTCGGTTTCATGATCGAACCCAGCAATCACCGGCTGAAGGAGTCACATTGGGGTGGCCCACTGCAGGACCTGGGTGTCTATTGCCTGAACGCCGCCCGTCACATCTTTGGCAGCGAGCCGATAGAAGCCATGGCGATGCGCAGCATGGGGCACAACAATCCCAAGTTTACGGAAGTCGAGGAAAGTATCGCGGTAACGCTCCGATTTCCGGACGGAAGGCTGGCGCAGTTCGTTGCCAGTTTCGGCACCGGAATGGCGGACAGCTACACGGTCATCGGCACCGAAGGCTGTCTTTCCCTGAATCCGGGTTTCCGGTTCGAAACCGCCACCTCACTTACCATTCGGGAGGGCGACGAGTTCAGCGGAACGACCTTTCCGCTCGTTGACCACTTTGCGGGACAGACAGCGTATTTCTCGGATTGCATCCTGTCCGGTACACCCCCCGAAGCGGACGGACATGAGGGACTGGCAGACGTACGTGCGCTTCTGGCGATCGAGAGGGCCGTCCAGACGGCAAGACCGCAAGCGATCCAGTCCCCGCCGCGACCTCGCCATCCGACACCCGACATGCAACGATTGCTGCCGATGACCGAACGCAGGCTTCTCCTGGACTGAGGTGTCCCCTGGTGATGGTTGCACATCGACAGAAGGTCCGTGAACCTACCGCCATCCATTCAGGCAGAGAAGAATGGCAACTTCTGCTTCGATGTCCCGATGGAGTATTGACCTGCTTCGCACCGCGGTACCCGGGTGGGTTCCAACGCGGGATCAGGATGCCATCCCCGGTTCGACTGGCAGACCCGACGCTCAGACCTGTTTCTGACGGCGGGCACTGGTCCGGATCAGGAGTATGAGGCAAGGCGTGCATCTGCGAGGTTCCGCCCCCTACCCGTAGTGACCGGGCGTGTGGCTTCTGCCCACACACAAAATCCCCTTCCTTACCCGAGCGACTGGAACAAGTCGATATTTGGGACGCTCAATGCACTCGCAACTGCCTCCGACTCGCGTGGAGACGGGATCCGCGCTCGGATCCCCGCCATTCTCCAGAATCGACAATCACATCCGCCCTTCTCCCCATGTCGATTGCCGCACGTGGTTGACAGTCGCGGATTCCGGGAAGGACCTGGCGGACGAGATCCGCCTCCGACCTCGGCCATGTCACACGCGCACCCCGCAGATCTCCAAACAAAGTCAAACCGAACGCATCGGCGAAACCGTCCCATGGAACGCCCGGCAACGCTTCTGCCGGTTACAAATGGCGAGGGCCGCACTTGCACCGTTCAGCAGTACTGACCGAACCGTGTCGATGCACTCCTTGAAACGGCAACCAGCAGAACGAATGGTTGACGGGATGACGGAATAGCCCTCACGGGATGATCGGACAGCCGGAACTCACGCCCGGTTGCGTCTTCGGAACCTGCGACTGGTTCCGGCCCAAGCTGGCGAGATGTATCTTCTGTGAAGGGTTGCCCGGAGGTACTGGCCGCACGCACGATCTTCCAGTTCTCAGGAGCCTACTCAGTGACAATCAGGAAACTGGCGATTCCGACGATAACCCCGGCTCGCGCTATCGGAAACAGATCTTCACTTTGATCCATCACTTCCTGTTGATCGCCGACCACCGGGCTCGCCGTATCCCGGATCAGACAGCCTCGCGAGCGGAACGCCACGCACCACATTCTGGTTTCGCGTCAGTGGATTTCGGCTGTCTGAAATGGCGCTGCCGATCCCATCATGACTACGGTGAACGTCAGGAGACTTCGAGTCCGAAAGTAAAGTGGTATAAAGTGTCCTGGTTCCGTCAATCATCCAACTCAACAGGAGGAGAGTTTAATGTTCAAGGCAACGCGCAGGAATCTCATTGCGGGATCCGCCGCCCTAGTGGCGGGACTCGCGCTCAGCACCAGCGCTGGCGCCCAAAGTGCGTCAACATGGGACGCAATACAGGAGAGCGGCACGCTTCGCGTCGGCGCAACACAGGCACCGCCCTGGTATTTCAAGGATCCTGCCACCGGTGAGTGGTCGGGTCTCGGCATTTCCGTCGGATCCGCAATGGCAGAGACGCTGGGGGTCGAACTCGAACCCGTAGAGGTGACGTGGGGCACGGCCATCTCCGCGCTGCAGGCGAACCAGATCGACATCATGTTCGTCCTGGACGCGACGCCGACTCGCGCACTGGCGGTCGATTTTCCCTCGGCGCCCCTCTTGTACTATGCGCTGGCCGTGCTGGCCGACGATGACCTGAGCATCGAGAACTGGACGGATCTCAACAGTTCCGACATCACGCTTGCCGTTACACAGGGCACGACGATGGATGTCTATGTGACCGAGCGGCTCACCGAGGCCACGATCCTTCGCTTCCCGACCAACGGCGAGTCCGTAGCCGCGTTCCAGTCCGGCCGAGCCAATGCCGTGTCGCTGTTCCACCCGCCTCTCATCGCCATGCGCCAGAAGATCGGACGCGGCCAGATTGTTCTTCCGAAACCGATCCGGCAGTCCACTTCGTCTGCCGCCCTTCGCCGGGATGCCGACAACAGGTTCCGCGACTGGGTGAGCACAGCGATCTCCTACTACTACCACACGGGCCAGACGCAGGTCTGGTACGAGGAGTTCCTGACGGAATTCGGCGTTGATCCGGATACGGTCCCGCCAATTCGTCGCGAAGAGTGGTAGCACGCTAATTCATCGGGCGGGCGACCACGCCCGCCCGATACGCGAAAAGGCGACGGACTTCCATGGGATACGAATGGGACTTCTCCATCGTCTTCCGTGATGCGGACCTGCTCCTTCTCGGCCTCGTAAACACGCTCAAGGTCACCGGACTGGCATTGGCCTGCGGAATTCCGCTCGGCCTTGTCCTCGCTCTCCTTCGCCTCTACGGAGTCTGGATCGTCCGTGTACCCGTTGGACTCCTCATCGAGTTCCTCCGCACCACGCCCCCGATCGCGCAACTCTTCTGGTTCTTCTTCGCCCTGCCACTGCTGATCGACGTGCGGATGGAGCCCTTCCACGCGGCGGTCCTCACGTTCTCATTGCAGTCCTCCGCCTTTTTCGCCGAAGTGTTCCGTGGCGGCGTGCAGTCCATCGAAGCGGGGCAATGGGAGGCTGCCAAGGCACTCGGCATGAATCGCCGCGAAATGCTGCGCCGGATCATCCTGCCGCAGGCGGTAAAGCGGATGATTCCCGCATTCCTGGAGCGCTCCATTGAACTCATGAAGACGACGACGCTGGTCAGCACCATTGCCTACGCCGACCTGCTCTACCAGGCCAATGACATTGCGCAGAGGACCTATCGTACGATCGAGGTCCTGTCCATCGCGGCATTGCTCTATTTCATCGTCATCTTCGCCTGCTCCATCGCCACACGACGGGTGGAGAAATTCCTCGCGCGAAGCGGCGAGACCATCGTGAACTGAACGGAGCCTGGCATGGAATACAAGTGGGATTTCGCCTCCGTGCTGGCCAACCGGTCATTGCTGCTCATGGGTCTGCAAAACACGATCATCCTGGGGGTGGTCTGTCTCTCACTGGGATTGTTCTTCGGCCTCTTCGTGGGCGCAGCGCGCTTTTCGGGGAAACCGATCTTCTACTACCCGGCGACTGCATTCGTTGAGTTCTTTCGCAATACACCCGTGCTCGTGCAGATCGTCTGGTTCTTCCTGGCCTTTCCGATCATCGCTCCCTTCCAGGTCAACGCGTTTACCGCAGCGACGCTGGGCCTCACGCTGAACACCGTGGCGTTCTCGTCCGAGATCTACCGGGCGGGACTGCAATCCATCCACCGTGGGCAGTGGGAAGCCGGAAAGGCGATCGGCATGAACTACTGGCAGCAACTGCGCAGGATCATCCTGCCACAGGCCGTGCGCCGAATGTTGCCGGCCTTCATGAATCGCGCCGTGGAACTGTTCAAGATGACCTCGCTCGCCTCGGTGATCGCCTATGGAGAATTGATGCATCAGGCAAAAACCGTATCGACACTCTCCTTCAATCCGATCGAGATGTATACTTCCGTGGCGCTCATATTCTTTGCCGTACTTTTCCCGGTAACCATCCTGGTAAGGCGGTTCGAGATCCGCCAGCAATCGTGAGATGGAACGATGTCCGAAGTTCTTCGAATTGAAAGTCTCCGCAAGTCCTTTGGAGAACTCGAAGTCCTGAAGGGAGTCGACCTGTCCGTCCAGAAGGGGGAAGTGATTGTGCTCCTCGGAGTCTCCGGCTCGGGCAAGTCCACCATGCTTCGTTGCGTGAATTTCATGGAAATCCCGAGTTCCGGAAAGATCTATCTGGATGGCGCACTCGTGGGCCGGGAGCGGAACGGCCGCATGGAATATGTCGAGAAGGAATTGACGAAGCTCCGCGCTCGGGTCGGAATGGTGTTCCAGCATTTCAACCTGTTTCCGCACATGACGGCGATCCAAAACGTCATGGAGGGCCCTCGCACCGTGCTCCGCTGCGACTCAGCGGAATGCAGGCGGCGGGGCGAGACGTACCTCGACAAGGTGGGGCTCGGCTGGAAAGCCGATGCCTACCCGTCCCACCTGTCCGGCGGACAGCAGCAACGCGTGGCCATCGCGCGGGCACTGGCAATGGAACCGCAAATCATGCTGTTTGACGAGACGACCTCGGCGCTGGATCCTGAACTGGTGGGTGAGGTGCTCGAAACCATGCGGGAACTTGCCGAAGATGGCATGACGATGCTGATCGTGACCCATGAACTCGGCTTCGCCTACACTGTCGCCGACAAGGTGCTCTTCCTCTCCGACGGTCGAATCCTCGAGCAGGGGACACCGGCAGAGGTGCTGACCTATCCCAGGGAGGACGCGACCAAGACGTTCCTTCGGGGACACAACACGTTTCGACTGCCGGAACCCCAGATCGACTGAGCCGAGGATCAATCGTGTGAAGGCGGGACGGTCTGGAGTTCTTGGCTTACCGCTCAATCGAGCTGCCATCCACATCCAGACCAGGGAGTTGTTGCAGGAGATTGGCTCCGCACTGACGGGAATGACCTTCGCGGGCCCGTGTGCAAGTGCCCATCTGACAAGTTCTCCAGCGTCAACGCTACTGCCGTCACGCCCTGCAGGACAAAACGCCAACCTCTCCTGGTGCTTGGCCACCCTGCCTACGAAATGCACGACCGAATGAAGCGCCTTCCTTGCTGAATCCAAGAATTCCGACACATCATCGCGCATCATGACATACGGGCCCGCGTAGGCTTGATTCCTCTACGCAATACTGGCCGATGGAAGCCTTGATGTTCTCCAGTACCGCGTTGTCCAACGCGCAGCAATGATCAAGATCCCTTGCGGTTTCCCAGCAAAATTCGACTACTTCGCATCACTTCCCGGCGCGCGGATCCCGAATTGCGTTCGCAACCGAACAACTTTGCGGAGCCCACAGCATGCCGCACGCTCAGAATCGGTCGATCAGCCTTCGATAGTAGTCACGCTCCGCGGCTGGCCGCGATCGTTCCGCGGATTTCCGCCGAATTTCGTCGAAGAGTTCCCGGGCCCGATGCAGCGCCTGCTGGTCAGGCAGCCCGATGTCGCCAAAGGGATTCGTCAGTCCGGGCAGTCCCGGAAGCCTCCCGCCCTGCCCGGAGCCATCATCCGGCAGCACTCCGACCGCCTCGCCTTCGGCCATTCCCAAGAGCTCCATCGCGGCACCCTGCAGGGACTCAAGCGCCTCGCGCTGTGCGGCTAGTGCACCCGGGGCATCCCCCTCACCGAGCGCGCCCGCGGCCTCCCCCATCGCATCCAGGGCATCGTCGAGGCGACCGACAACTCGTCCCTCCCCGGCATTGTCCCCCTGTTGCCGGGCCAGTCCTTCGCGGATTGCGTCGAGACGCATTTGCAGTTCCCCTTGCTCGGAAGCCAGGGCAGAACCGTCTGTTACGGACATACCCTTTCCTTCGGGCATGCGTTCCGTGCCGCCACCTCCGGAGCCGGATTCCTGTCCCAGGCGCATTGTCCGATCGGATAGCGCAGTCTGGTCACGGATGATCTCACCGAGGTCCGAGATGCCCTGGTCCAGCGCGCCGCCAGGTCCTGCCTGGAGGTTCTCGAGAAGCGCTCTCAACTGCGCCAACTGACGGCGCGCAAGCTCCTCTGCTCCCAACTGGGCGGCATCGCCGATCGATCGCAACACGTCATCCAGGGCCTCGGACGTCAACCGTTGCAGGCGAGGATCCAGTGATTGCGCCGGATCTCCGGAGTCCTGCTGGGAAGCGGCCAGTGCGGCCAGATAGGATCCGATCGCCTCACGAAGGTCCGCCAGTTTCTGCTCCATTTCCGCGAGTTCCGCCCCTTGCCGTAGCGCCTCCTCCATTGCCTGCAGTTGCTCCCGAAGCGCTTCCAGCGCGTCCGGCAAGACACCTTCGTCAAGCCTCCGCGCAGCACGCCAGAGCAGCGCCGACACCTCGGACAGTCCGTCTTCGGTTACGCCGCGCCCCAGCATGGCGTCAAGCCTTACATTGGAAATCCGGGCAGCGAGAAACGGCACCGGGTCCTCGAAGTAGTGTGACGGATGCCGGATGGCTGCGTCGATCACGGTGCGAACATAATCAATGTCGCCAAGATCGTCCGATTCCGCGAGCCCCCGGCGCTGTTCCGCAAAGGCCTTCGCCATGGGATCCTTGAATGCATGCTCCGGCAGCCGGAATACGACCGGACCGGCGCTGGCCACCTGCCGGCTATCGTCCTCGACGAACAGCGACAGTTCGACCTCGGCTCCGGCCCAGGGATGCGACAGCAGATCACGGATCACGAACTCCTCGCCCCCTTCCTGCGACCGGATCTGTGCCACGGGCGGCAGGGCCAGCGGAATCTCGAGCGGCTTCCGCTCCACGAGACTCTCACCCCCGGTGGTTTCCGGGATCCGGAGTTCCGCCCAACCGCGGGCAGCACCGTAATCATCTGCCATGCCATACGAGAAGGTAATTGCCCCGGTTCGCGTTGCCTGCGGGGGTGCCCGAAAGTCGATCGACGGCACTTCATCCGGCACAATCCGGAAGTCCCATTCCGCCAGCACGTCGCCTTCTGCCGCAACACGGTAACGGCCCTCCGGAATCACCCAGTCCACCAGGCGCCAGGAATCGCCGCCAGCCTCCTCAAAGGCAGCAGGCGATCGCACTTCGCCAGGAACTGCTTCGGCATCGTCACCGCCGTCAAGGATTGCGAGGACCGGCGCGGCGGAGGTGTCGTGCACCCATGCCTGAAGCCGCGTTCCCTCCGGCAGCGCGATGGGATCCAGCCCGACATCTGACCCCGGGAGATAGACGGGCGCTGCACCGGTATATGCAGGGGGTTCTGCCCAGGCCTCGAGATTGACCGGAACGGCTCCCGCCAGCAGCGCAGCGTCCCATCGCGGCTGCAGCGCATCGGCGATCCGCGGTCCCCAACTTCCCCAGGCCAGTACTGTGGCCGCGAACAGGAGTAGCGGTGCGGCGAAACGGAGGGCCCACGGATCAAGGTGCGAGAGTCGGAGGTCCGGTGCCGATACGCGAAGGGACTCAGCGGCGCGCGAAACCCTTAGCAGGTGTAGTTCCCAGAGCCGCTCCGATACCGGATCGCCCCGTCCGATGGCGGGGCGGTCCTCCAGGGTGGCCGCTGGCCGGAGCGGCGCATCGGCATCCAGGCGGCGGGTGGCGTCTTCCCGGTCCGGCAACCGAAACGCCCGAATGCTGCGGATCAGCAAGCCCGCCAGGCCGGCACAGACAAGTGCCAACACGCCCGCATGCACCGGCGCGGGCAATGCCGGCAGGACGCCCGCGAGCCCAAGTGCGAGCGCAAACGCGACCCCGACATGGAACGGCCAGAATGCCCGGGCCGCGCGCTCGACGGCAATGACCATCCATGCGAGACGAACGCGACGGCGCAGCGACCCATCCAGTGCACTGGCGCCGCGGTGCGTGTTTCTCCGGTTCGGGGAAACGAGATCCACACCGGGTCTCCCGCGATCCATCCCGGCTACGCCTGTCCCGCAGCCCGGAGCGCCGCGATATTGCGGCCGTAGTCCGGTTCGGAACCGCCCCGGAATACCGTGGTGCCCGCGACGAGAACGTCCGCACCCGCCGCGACCGCCAGGGTTCCCGTCTCCGCAGTGATTCCGCCATCCACCTCGAGACGTACCGGGCGGGTGCCGATGCGCTCACGGATTGTGGCAATCTTGCCCAGCGTGCCTTCCATGAAGGACTGTCCCCCAAAACCGGGATTGACGGTCATGACCAGGACCATGTCGACCCGGTCCAGAACCGGGAAGACCGCCTCGGCCGGGGTCGCGGGATTGACCGCCACCCCGGCCTGGCAGCCGAGCGACCGGATTGCCTGCAGTGAGCGGTCGAGATGGGGCCCCGCCTCGGCATGGACCGTAATGATATCCGCTCCCGCTCCGGCAAACGCCTCCAGAAAGGGATCTGCGGGAGCGATCATGAGATGAACGTCGAGCGGTAGCCGCGTATGGGGCCGAATGGCGCTGACCACTTGCGGGCCCATCGTCAGGTTGGGAACGAAGTGGCCGTCCATCACATCCACATGGAGCCAGTCTGCGCCCGCCCGGTCCAGGGCCGCAACTTCATCGCCCAGACGCGCAAAGTCCGCCGAAAGCAACGATGGAGCGATCACCAGCTCCGACATGCCTGCTCCCGCAACGCCGCACACTGTTCACACTGGAAGGATAGCGCGGAATGCAACCGTGTTTCCTGCAGTCAAGCGCGCCTTGCTGCAGCCTGCTCCAGCGCGATGATTCCCGGCAGGCTGCGACCTTCGATCCATTCCAGGAAAGCACCGCCCGCTGTCGAGACATAGCTGAAGGAATCGACCACCCCGGCACTCCTGAGGGCCGCCACGGTGTCGCCCCCGCCAGCAACCGTCTTCAGATTCCCTGCCGCCGTCCGCTCCGCCGCGAACCGGGCGACGGCCCGCGTGCCCGCACTAAAGGGCTCCGTCTCGAAGACCCCGAGAGGACCGTTCCAGAGCAGCGTCTTCATGTCACCGAGACGGCAGCAGAACCGGTCTGCGGTCGCGGGCCCGATATCGAGGATCATCCGGTCGGGTGGCACCGCAGAAACCGGAACGGCCTCCGTCGGGACGCCTGGCGCAAGCCGGCTTGCCGCCACCGCATCAATTGGCAACAGGAGCTCGCATTCCGCCTCCCGGCAGCGCGCCACGATGCGACGCGCCGTTTCGTGCTCGCCCGACTCCTGGAGCGATGTGCCCACGGCAATGCCGTCAGCCGCGAGGAACGTGTTTGCCATTGCCCCGCCGATGAACATCGCATCCATGCGCCCGGCCAGGTTTTCCAGCACCGCGATCTTGCTCGAGATCTTCGCACCACCGACCAGGGCAGCCGTCGGCCGCTCCGGATTCTCCACTGCTCCCGAGAGCGCCTCGACCTCCGCGAGTAGCCCCAGGCCGGCGCAGGACTCCATCAGGCCCGCGATGGCATGGATCGATGCATGGGCGCGGTGAGAACAGGAAAAGGCATCATTGACGAAGAGATCGCCATGGCGGGCAAGGGAGGCGGCGAACTCCCGATCGTCCGCCTCCTCCCCGGCATGAAAGCGCAGGTTCTCGAGCAACGCGCATTCGCCCGGACCGAGCGCCGAGGTCCGCGACAGGGCCTGTTCACCGATGCACGCGGGGATGAATTCCACTGGCGAACCAAGGATGTCGGCCAGCGCCCCGGCGACAGGTCGGAGGGTCAGCCCGGCATCCGACTCCTGCCCGTCCCGCCTGGGCCGCCCCAGGTGACTCATCACGATCACCGTGGCACCTTCATCCAGGAGGCGTCTCACGGTGGGTACAAAGCGCTCGATCCGCGTCGCATCGCCGACGCGCCCGTCCCGAAGCGGCACGTTAAGGTCGGCTCGCACCAGCGTCCGGCGTCCTGCCGGACAAACACTGTCCAGGGAAGGGATCAATTCTCCGCCTCCAACCAGTCCGGGATTCGCTCCCGCGCCAGCATTTCCGCATAGCTCGTCCGAGCCCGTGTCAGCGCAAAGCGGTCGCCGGACACCATCGTCTCCGCAATGCGCGGGCGCGAGTTGTACTCGGAAGCCATCGACGAAGCATAGGCTCCGGCCCCCAGAATGGCGACGAGGTCGCCTTCCTTCAGCGGGGGGAGCCGCCTTGCCCGCGCAAACGTGTCGCTGGTCTCGCAAATCGGACCGACAATATCCGCCGCCACGCAAGACTCCCCGGCCTGCACCTCCCGCCCCGGCAGGACAGCGTGAAACGAATCGTAGAGCGCCGGGCGCAAGAGATCGTTCATCCCGGCATCCAGGACCACGATCCGCCTCCCACCGGACATCTTCTCCCCGACGACGCGCGCAAGCAGAATTCCGGCGTTGGCAGCGATGAACCGCCCCGGTTGCACCACGACTCGCGCTCCGAATCGGGAGAACACGGAGCGCACCAGTGCCCCGTATGCGCCGGGGGAAGGCGGCTCGGTACCGTCACCATAGGAAACACCGATGCCGCCACCGATATCGATGCGTTCTACCGGCTTGCCGGAGGCTTGCAGCACATCCACCAGGTCCGCGAGACGACGGAAGGCGATCTCGAAGGGACCGAGACTCGGGAGCTGGCTGCCGATATGCATGGCAACCCCGGTCATTTGAAGACCTTCCATGGCCGCCGCCCGGGCGTATAGCTCCGGAACGGTGTCGATCGGGATGCCGAACTTGTCACCTGCGCGACCGGTGGAGATCTTTCCATGCGACTCAGCGTCGACATCGGGGTTCACGCGCAGAGCAACCGGTGCCCTGACGCCATGGCGTCGCGCGATCGAATCGAGCCTGAACAACTCGCCCTCGGACTCGACATTGATCTGGCCTACGCCCACGGAAAGGGCAAATCCGAGTTCGCTACCCGTCTTTCCCGGCCCCTCGAACACGATGCGGCTGGCGGGAATCCCTGCTGCCAGGGCGAGGCGCACTTCTCCTTCCGACACGGCATCTGCACCCGCTCCCAGACCGGCAATGATCCGCAGCACGGCAAGCGACGAGTTGGCCTTCGGCGCATAGCAGACTTCAAAGTCCAACCCGTCGAGCGCTTCCGACAGTACTCCGAAACTCCGAACCAGGGCGCCCTCCGACATGCAATAGAGCGGTGTCCCGAACGCCTCCGCCAAGGAGGCAACCGGAACGGATTCGGCGTGAAGAAAGCCGCCGCGATAGCCGAAGGCCTGCATCAATTGCGGCCTCAGTTGAGAAATTCCGCCGAGAACGCCGCCGGCCGCTCCAGGTCACCGACTCGACCACATGCTCCTGCAGCGAGCACCAACGCCAGCGCGGCCCCAAGAACTATCCATCGCATGTTCCCAACTCCTTCTTCCAATACACGATCCGCTCCCGGACCCTGTCCGGTGCGGCGCCACCAAAACTGGTACGGCTTTCGACCGATGCTCGGACGGACAGCACTTCGCGGGCAGCCTCCGTCGCACCGGGAACCACCGAACCGATGACCGAGAGCGGCAGGTCCGCCAGGGCAACCTGTCGCGATTCGGCCTCTCGCACGAGCGCGCCCACAGCGTGGTGGGCTTCCCGGAAGGGCATGCCCCGTTCCCGCACCAGCCAGTCCGCAAGATCGGTGGCCGTCGAAGCGCCTCCCGCGGCGGCCTCGGCGAGGCGCTCCTCGTCCGGACGCAGGTCCCGCACCATTCCCGCCATCGCGGCCACTGCGAGCGCCATGGTATCCATCGCGTCGAAGACCGGCTCCTTGTCCTCCTGCATGTCCTTGGAATAGGCAAGCGGCAGGCCCTTCATGACCACCAGAAGACCGACCAGTGCGCCGATGACTCGACCGGCCTTTGCCCGTACCAGCTCTGCTGCATCCGGATTGCGTTTCTGTGGCATGATGGACGAACCGGTGGTAAACGCGTCCGACATTCGCACGAACCGGAATCCGGCGCTGGCCCAGATAACCAATTCCTCGGCGAAGCGCGAGAGATGGGTGGCGAGAATAGCCAGAACGGCCAGGACCTCCAGTGCAAAATCCCGTGCGGACACCGCATCCAGAGCATTGCCGCAGGGCGCCCGAAACCCGAGTTCTGCCGCAACCCAGTCTCGGGCGACGGGGAAGGTCGTCCCGGCCAGGGCGGCGGCACCAAGCGGGCACTCGTTCATTCGTTCCCGAGCATCGCGAATCCGGCCGCGATCCCTTGCCAGCATTTCCACATAGGCAAGCATATGGAGACCCCAGGTAACGGGCTGCGCGACCTGCAGATGGGTGAAGCCCGGCATCGGCAGGTCCGGTCCGGACTCGGCCTGTGCAACAAATGCCCGCTGAAGATCCGCAAGTGCCTCGTCGAGTCCGTCCAGATGATGGCGAATCCAGAGCCGGAAATCGGTCGCCACCTGGTCGTTTCGCGAGCGCGCGGTATGCAACCGGCCCGCGGGCGCTCCGATCAATTCCGCGAGACGGCTCTCGACGTTCATGTGAACATCCTCGAGGGCACGTGAGAACGCAAACCTGCCGGACTCGATCTCCCGCTCGATCCGATCAAGCCCGTCCAGGATGTTCGTCTCGTCTGCTGAAGTTACGATTCCCTGGCGGGCGAGCATGCGGACATGGGCGCGCGACGCCAACAGGTCCACCGCAGCAAGACGCCGGTCGAAATCCACCGACGCGTTGATCTCTGCCATGATTTCCGCTGGCCCGCCCGAAAAGCGCCCACCCCAAAGCGGGTTGATGGTGCTATCGTCCGATTCGGCCATTTGCTCCTCCTGAAGAGGCCACCGCAGGTTGCATCAGTGTCAGCGGCAGCCTGTCGACCCGGTTTTAGCGCCGGGAGACGCTTCACGGGACGGGGCTCCCTCCCCGCCCGTCCGGCCAGGGCAGAAACACATGCGCCTCCATCAGGATGGCACACAGTCCCATTCTTACGCCAACAACGGAGTTTGACCATGATGACACCGCACTCTTCCGGCCGCGTCAAGGCCGTAGCGGCTGCGCTCCTGGCTCTTGCCTTCCTTCGTCCCGACGCCGGCGCAGCAGACACGACGCTGGACGAGATCCGTGCCCGGGCCGGAGAGTCGCTGCCACTCCTCGCCGTGCACAGGACACCCCAGCACGTTCCCGAGCATGTCCTCCTCGACAGAGAAGAACGGGAGACAAGTCTCGGAGAGTTTCGCGGCCGCATCCTGCTGGTGAACTTCTGGGCTACGTGGTGTCCCCCGTGTCGGCACGAGATGCCGGCCCTCGACAGATTGCAGGCGGAGTTGGGCGGGTCCGAATTCCAGGTGATCGCGGTGAATCTGGACCGCAACGGCCTCAGGCGAGCCATGGAATTCTACGAGGACAAGAGTATCCGGGCGCTGGACATCCATCTCGACCCCCGGGCGGAAGCTTCCGGAAAGATGCGCGTGATCAGCCTCCCCACCACGCTTCTGATCGATCGCAAGGGACAGGAAATCGCGCGTCTCTCGGGCATTGCGGAGTGGGACGCTGAACCGGCCAAGCAGTTCTTCCGCGACGTAGTCGAACTGACCCGGGTTGACGAAACCGCCTTCCTTATGGATCCGAACGAATCATGCGGATCAGGACCTTGTCCCGATCGATGAAGTGATGCTTCAGCGCCGCGGCAACATGCACCGCTACGACCAGGATCAGCAGCCTCGAAGCGATTCCGTGAATGGCACCGAACAGATCGGCCAATTCCCGCGAACCCGGCTGGAAGGGGTCCGGGAGGGCGAACAGGCCGAAGACCTCGTTCGGGATCCCGAAGAGATCCTGGACCTCTGAAGCTGAGGCATAGAGCCAGCCGGAGACCGGCATCACGATCAACAGCGCATAGAGAACGAGATGTGAAATCCGGGACGCCATCCGCTGCCAGCCCGGCATCCCGTCAGGAAGTGCCGGTGCCGGAGCAAGGCAACGCCAGGCGATCCTCACCATGCCAAGCGCGAATGCCACAAACCCCCAGGACTTGTGCAACTGAATCAGGTCGAACGCCTCGTAGACATCCTGCACGAAATTGCCGATGTAGTTGCCAAGACCGAGCATGCCCAGAACCACCACAGCCATGGCCCAGTGCAGCAGCCGGGAGAGGCCATGCCACGCCTGCGGACGCGTACTGTCCGTCGACCCCCGCATACGCGAGTCCGAACGTTTCCGGTGCCGCTCCTACCCCGCCGGGCTGATCTCGAGCGACACCCAGACCTGGATCTCAGCGCCGATCGCCGGGAGGAAATCGATACCAAATTCGGTGCGGTCTACGGTTCCCGTGGCGCTGAAGCCGATCACCTCCCGGCCGCGCATCTCTCCCCGCCGGTTCATGACAACATCAAAGGCGGCCGGCCGGGTGGCTCCCCGCATGGTCATGTCGCCGACAAGGCGCACCATGGGCCGACCATCCGCGTCATCGCCGAGCGGTTCGATCGAGGTCGAGACGAACCGGATCTCGGGATGCGCATCGGCATCGAGGAAATCCGAACTTCGAATATGGTCGTCGCGCCGTTCCCAGTCTGTATCGATGCTGGCAGCCTGAATCACGAACTCCACGCGGTTGTCCGACGCCGTGGGATCGTCGGGATCGAACCGAATGTCAGCGTCGAATTCACGGAAACGGCCAAGCGTATCGGAGAATCCGACATGCGAAACGGTGAAAGACACCGCTGCATGGCTGCGGTCAATCCGATAATCCCTGGCCTCCGACAGGGCGGGCGAGGATGCCAATGACAGGGCGAGAGCAACACCGAAGCCGGCGCCAAATGCGGTTTTCATGACCTTTTCTCCTTTGCCGGATCCGGTTCAGCGCGTCGGGACCGGCTCCTCTCCCCGGTAGTCGTAGAAGCCCCGCTTGGTCTTCCGACCCAACCAGCCGGCTTCGACATATTTCACCAGGAGGGGACAGGGTCGGTACTTGGTGTCGGACAGACCGTCATGCAGGGTATTCATGATGGCGAGACAGGTGTCCAGACCAATAAAATCCGCAAGCTGGAAAGGCCCCATCGGATGATTGGCGCCGAGTCGAAGGGCCTTGTCGATCCCCTCGACGGACCCCACTCCTTCGTAGAGAATGTACACCGCCTCGTTGATCATCGGCAGCAGCACGCGGTTCACGATGAAGGCCGGAAAATCCTCGGCGTTCGTCGCTGTCTTGCCGATCTGCTCAACGACACCCCGCATGGCGCTGAACGTCTCCTCACCGGTCGCGATGCCCCGGATCAACTCGACCAGTTGCATGACCGGTGCAGGATTCATGAAGTGCATTCCCATGAACCGCTCCGGACGATCGGTCGCCGAAGCCAGGCGGGTGATCGAGATCGTGGAAGTGTTGGAAGTAAAGATCGCCTCCCGCTTCGCGATTCCGGCGAGTTGTCGGAACAGGTCTCGCTTGACCGCCTCATCCTCGATCACGGACTCGACAATCAGATCGCAATCCGCAAACTCGCCAAGATCGGTACCGAACGAAATGCGCGTCAGCGATTCCGATCTCGCATCGGCAACGATCAAGCCACGCGCCGCCTGACGATCCAGATTGTGGGAGATTTTGGCAAGCGCGCGCTCTAGGCTTTCCGCACTCCGATCCCAAAGGCGTACATCAAAGCCTGCCAGGGCGAACACATGGGCGATGCCGTTGCCCATTTCGCCGGCGCCCGCCACACCGACCTTCTTGAACTCCATGGCTCCCCGTACCTGGATTGTCTGGCTCCCTGCGCCTCTCGGCACGATCCGGGAATGGTGCAACGCACAATACAGGCCGCCCGGTGACTCGGCAAGCACCGCGAAACGGAAAAAGTGCAATCCATCTCTGCCTTCAGCACGCGCCGAACGGGTTGATGTGCAGCGAACAGGGCTGCGGGGATTCGCCTAGCCGGAGCCGGGGCCACGATCGACATGCAAATTGCCTGGAGCAGCCGCGGAGAAAGGCCATTCTCCCGCGCCGTCCAGTTACTTGGGAAGGCGCCGTTCCACGATGTGTCCCGGTGCCGCGCCGGACCGTCAGGACTGCAACTTGGCCAGCGAATCCGAGAATGCGGGAACAGCGTCGAACAGGTCCGCGACCAGACCGTAATCCGCCACCTGGAAAATCGGTGCTTCCGGATCCTTGTTGATCGCGACGATCACCTTCGAGTCCTTCATCCCGGCCAGATGCTGGATAGCCCCGGAGATTCCGACAGCGATGTAGAGATCCGGGGCCACGACCTTCCCGGTCTGGCCGACCTGCATGTCGTTTGGCGCATAGCCGGCATCCACCGCCGCACGCGACGCACCAACTGCGGCCTTGAGGCTGTCCGCGATCGGGTCGAGAAGCGTAAAATTCTCGCTTGCCGCCATCCCGCGACCACCGGAGATCACGACTCGCGCCGAGGTGAGTTCCGGCCGATCCGTAGACTGCGACTCTTCTCCCACGTATCGAGAGAGTCCGGCGCTGGCCATGGGTTCGATGGTCTCAACCGGCGCAGAGGCACCGCCGGCGGCCGCATCGAATGTGGTAGCCCGAACCGTAACCACCTTCTTGGCCTCCCCGGTTCGCACCGTCTGAATGGCATTCCCGGCATAGATCGGCCGCTCGAACGTGTCCGGAGCCACGACGCGCGTGATATCGGAGAGGATCATTACGTCCAGCAGCCCGGCAACACGCGCCATCACGTTTTTGCCATTGGCCGTAGCCGGTGCGACAAGATGCTCGAATCCGTCCGACAGGGAAACGATCAGGTCCGCGAGCGGCTCGGCCATCCCGTGTCCGTACTCTTCGGAATCCGCACAAAGAACCCGCATGACACCTTCCAGTGCCGCGGCCTCCTGTGCCACATCTTCGCAACCGGACCCGGCGCAAAGTACCGTCACCTCGCCACCCATCGCGCGCGCTGCAGTCAGCGCCTTCGTGGTCGCCTCGTTCAGTGCCGAGCCGTCATGCTCGGCAAACAGCAGCGCCGCCATGTCAGATTACCCCCGCTTCATTGCGCAGCCGGTCGACGAGCTCGTCGACGTCGCTGACCAGGATTCCCGCCTTGCGCTCGGGCGGCTCTTCAACACTCAGCACCGACAGGCGCGGTGAGACATCCACGCCAAGTTCATCCGGCTTGCGGATGGCAAGCGGCTTGCGCTTGGCGCCGATGATGTTCGGCAGGGTCGGATAACGCGGCTCATTGAGGCGCAGATCGACGCTGATCACTGCCGGCAGGTCCAGTTCTACCACCTGCAACCCACCGTCCACCTCCCGGGTTACGGTCGCCTTCCCGTCCCCGATCTCGACGCGGGATGCGAATGTCGCCTGTCCCCAGCCCAGAATCGCGGCCAGCATCTGGCCCGTTGCGTTGCAATCGTTGTCGATGGCCTGCTTGCCCAGAATGACGAGAGGAGACTCCTCTTCGGTCACAATCCCTGCGAGGATCTTGGCCACCGCCAGCGGCTCGATATCCGTCTCGGGATCGTTCGCCGCCTCGACAAGGATGGCACGCTCCACGCCCATCGCCAACGCCACGCGCAACGTCTCCTGCGCCTTGGCCACGCCAACGCTTACGGCAATCACCTCGGAGGCAATACCGGCCTCGCGCAGGCGGATCGCCTGCTCGACGGCGATTTCGTCGAAGGGATTCATAGACATCTTTACGTTTGCGAGATCGACGCCCGTCTTGTCCGTTTTCACGCGGACCTTGACGTTGTAGTCGATGACGCGCTTTACAGGCACGATCACCTTCATGAGCGGACTCCGAACCGGATTGAGGGAAATGCGTTGTGCTAGCCGGAACCTCTGTCGGGCTGCTGCGATACTATTGCCAACTGGTCACGAAACGTCAAGCTCCGTGCGGTAGATTCGCCTCCCGACAATGGCAACCGATTCGGAAGCGGCGACAAACTCGCGTCGCGTTGCAGTACCGGCCGCGCAAATCGTCAGTTCTCGACCCGGGCCAGGCCATTCGTACCCGCGATGACAAGCGACAAACAGGTTCTTCGACCGGGCGGTCCGGCCGGCACCGCTGTTGCGACCACGGCGCAAACCCGTTCCGGGTTGCCGCGATCAGCCTTGTTGCCGGCGATCCACCTGGCTGTCCTCCGACAACAGAAAGGGCTTGCCGCAATGGGGGCAGTGCCGGTCGGCCCGTTCCGTATCGACTGCCGCTCCGGTCTCCTGTTCCTCTTTCAATCGTGACCGCAAATTGCGCTCGGCCCTGGCGGATCGTTTCCGAGACGGGGCGCTGCGACGAGCGTGTTCGGCGAATCCGGCTGCCAGGATGCCGGCCGGCATCGCAACCATCGCGATACCGATCAGGGAAATGCACCCCGCGACAAGCTTCCCGGCCCCGGTAACCGGAACCACGTCGCCATAGCCCACCGTTGTCAGCGTGATCACCGTCCACCACAGGGCGACCGGAATGCTGCCGAATGCTTCCGGCTGGGCACGGTGCTCGACAACATGCATGAGGCCTGAAGCCAGCAACATGATGACCAGTAGAACAAACATGGATGCACCGAGTACCTGCGCCTCCTGCCGGACAACGTCGGCAAGGAGGCGCAGCCCGGACCAATAGCGGGTGAGCTTGAAGAGACGGAGCAACCGGAACAGCCGTAGCCACCTCAGGTCCAGCATGACAAGAGTCCCCAGCAGGGCAGGCAGGATGGCAACCAGGTCCGCCAGAGCGACGGGGGATACCATGTATCGCAGGCGCGTCGTCATCGGCCGGTGGTGCGATGCGCCGGGAGCTTCCACGCACGCCCAGACACGCGCGATGTACTCGACGGAGAAGATGGCAATGGACCCGAATTCAAACCATCCGAAGTAGGGACCGAAACGGAGGTAAACGGTATCCACGGTCTCCAGGATCGCGGCGGCGACGTTCAGACAGATCAGCGCGATCAGGAAGACATCGATCACACGGCCGAACGGAGCGTAGTCCTCACCGCTCTCCAGCAATTGGTACGTCCTTGCTCTCATGGGAATTCTCCCAACCCGAGAACAGCCGTCGATCTACATCGAACGCCTGCAAGACCGGAAACACTTGCGACCATCCCGTTCAGACGAACGGACCGGGCAATGCCCGTTTTTCCTCCAGTATTGCGAAGGCGGCCCGCCGAATCCAGTTTCTCCGAAGCTGTCTGCACGGTTGCCGAACCCAAGCCTGACTCGATTTCCGCACGTATGGCGCAGGATACGGCCAAGCGTGAAGGGACGACGATTCGGAGAATGCGGCTACCGGGCAACGGAACAGCATTTCGACTGTGCGTAGCCATCGCAGGGAGGAGGGATGGACGCCAGGTGCGTCATCCGAAAGCGACGAATGAGTCGGCCGTAGCGACCTGCAAGGCTGAGCTGGTTGGGACGAGTTTGCGGTCCGCAACCACTCCCGACACGCAACGGGCTATCCTGTGCACCAGAGGCGGCGTATTCCCCGAGCCGACACATCGTGCGCTCCTGGTTCATTACTCGGCCTTGTCATGGTATGGGTACAACGAACCCATCGTAGAAGACTGCGGTCGGGCCCTGCAGAGCATCGCAGGAGATGTCATCGCGGAACGCATCATGAATGTGCTCGTGACCGGTGGTACGGGGTTCGTCGGAGCCAGTATCGTGCGGCAACTCGCCTCCGACGGGCATCAGGTCTGGAGTCTGTCCAGACAAATCGGCGGGTTGGAGCCAGCAGTACAGCGCTATTGGGCACCCTTCCGCGCCCGGATTACAGACATCGCGGGCGACATAACCGACCCGAAGTCGGTCAACGACGTGTTCAGGAATTGTCGACCGTCGCATGTCGTTCACGCTGCCGCCACGACTTCGGTGCACGATGTATCGGCAGTTCGCCGGATACTGCGGGTAAACCTGTCTGGAACCATCAACATTCTCGAGGCAGCCGACGCCCATTCCGTTTCCCGCGTCCTTTATGTCAGCTCAGGCGCCGTCTATGGCCCGGCAGCGGAAGAGGATGCAATCCACGAACACGCTCCGCTCCGGGGGAACGGCGCCTATGCCAGGACCAAGATTGCAGGTGAGAAGCTCTGTAATCTGTATCGGCACGAACTGAATCGCTTTGATACCGTCATCGTACGATTGGGTTGGACGTATGGGCCCATGGAGCGACAGATGCCCGGTTCACGGGAATCGATGTCCCTCGTTCACCAGGTCGTCGGGCTAGCGCTCTCCGGCAGGGAGGTTCGACTGGCGGATCTCGACCATGTTCGCGACTGGACCTGCGTCGATGATGTCGCACGAGCGCTGAGCTTGCTGCTGACGCGGAGTGGGCTCCGGCATCACGTCTACAATCTCTCTGGCGGCGTCGGGATCTCGCACCGGCAGCTTCTCCACACGCTCGCAAGAGTCGTTCCGGTCTCGTTTCGGGAGGTTCGGGATACGGATACGAATGTTCCACCGTCCGCGACCCAAGGGCAACGCGGACCCCTGAGCACCGAACGCCTCGTCCAGGACGCCGGCTTCAAGACTTCCACAGATCTTGAAGAGGGGCTTCGACACTACGTGCACTGGGTGCAGATGGACGCCAGGGCAAGGGAGCGTGAAGATGCGAGCGCCGAAGCCGGTCTCCTCTGATCCGTGCCGCCACTTCGGTTGCAAGAACGCAGGCGGATTCCAGACAATTGTGCGGCGTGTCCTGTCGAGGCGCGATTGCACTCAACGGTCGGCAATTGACAACCTGCCAGCCTGGATGGAGTACTTCGATTCATGAGCGCCGGATCAGACGAGTTCATTGGCTACGGGGGCACCTATCCTGACGTCAGGTGGCCCAACGGGGCGAGAATTGCGGTGTCGTTGGTGGTTCACTACGTGGAGGGCGCGGAGCAGACACCGCTCGACGGCGACGAACATGCAGAACTTGGCACTTCTCCCATCGAGTCTCCGCACAGGCAGCGCAGCCTTTCGGTCGAATCTCTGTACGAGTACGGAGCACGCCGAGGAATCTGGCGACTTCTGGAGGTGTTCGATCGAACGGACGTCAAGGCCACGTTCTTCTGCTGCGGTCGCGCCCTGGAGCGAAATCGCATTGCGGCTCGTGAAATAGCACGCCTTGGTCACGAGGTGGCCGGTCACGGATACCGCTGGATTGCGTATCACTCGATGAGTCGGGCCGAGGAACGGACCGACATCGAGCAGGCGATCGCGTCCATTCTCAAAACAACGGGGCACAGGCCACTCGGCTGGCACAGCCGGGGCGTCAGCGAGCACACGCGCAGTCATTTGGCGGAACTCGGCTTTCTCTACGACTCGGACTCCTATGACGACGACGTACCACACTTCGTCGACGTGAACGGGAGAGATTTCCTCACGATCCCCTACGCCGTCGACACCAGTGACGACAAGTTCTGGCCACCACCCATGGTGGCGGGATTCTCCCGGCCGGAGCATTTTTTCGATGTCCTGCGGGAGAGCTTCGACGTATTGTACGAAGAGGGCGAGAGGTCGCCCAGAATGATGTCGGTGGGCATGCACCTGCGCATCTCAGGTCGACCATCTCGCGCGAGTCAGGTCTTTCGATTTATCCAGTACGCGAAGCGATATCCGGACGTCTGGTTCGCCCGACGTATCGATATTGCGCAATGGTGGCGGAGAACGAGATTCGGAGAGACGGCTTGACCGGTCAGACCCGAACTCGGAGCAGTGGAGCCTCGATGACGCATCCTTCCCGATCAGATGCAAGATCCTTGCTTGGCGAGAGTGATCTCATTGGCGAGAGTGACCCTTGCCTCTCGGGACAGCCCGTGCACGTGATGCGCCACGGGATCAGGATCCTGGGATGAGCCAATCGCAACGAGACTTTCTGGGTTACGGCAAGGAGCTTCCGAGCACCGCGTGGCCAGGTGGTGCCCGCCTCGCCCTTTCCGTCGTGGTCAACTTCGAAGAAGGGTCCGAGAGATCTCCCCTGCGCGGAGACGCACTCGCCGAGCCGTCCGGAGAATCCGAGCCGGTGCCCCCGGGGGTCCGCAATCGAAAGAACGAATCGCTCTTTGCCTATGGAAGTCGTGCCGGAATTTGGCGAGTACTCGCCGTCCTCGACCGCCACGGCGTTAAGGCTACCTTCTTCGCCTGCGCAACTGCACTCGAACTCAACCCCGTGGCGGCGAAAGCGGTTTCGCGTGCGGGTCACGAGATATGCTCGCACGGATTGCGGTGGCTGCCCATGAACAGCCTCGACGTGCAGGAGCAGCGTTGGCACATTCGTGAAGCTGTGGCGGTGATCGAGCGAACCACCGGCCAGCGGCCATTGGGCTGGTTCAGCTGGGCCCCGAGCGAAGATACGCGAGCACTGCTCCTGGAGGAAGGAGGCTTCGTCTACGACTGTGATTCCTTCGCAGACGACCTCCCCTATTTTGTCACGGTCTCGGGTAAGCGATTCCTGGTGATCCCATATGATCTCGTAAACAACGATGGACTGTTTTCTCGACCCCCCGGTTACTCGGGCTCGGATGACTTCTACCACCAGCTCAAGGCGGAATTCGACTGGCTATACGAAGAGAGCCGATCGACTCCGAGAATGATGTCCGTCGGATTGCATCTCCGCTTCGCCGGTCGTCCAGGTCGAGTTCTTGCCCTGGAAAGGTTCCTTCAATATGCGGGGAGCTTTCCAACCGTCTGGTTCGCTCGCAGGATAGATATCGCTCGCTGGTGGCTGAAACATCATGGCTGACGATCATGAATGTGCAATCCTTGCGATCACGAACCGGAATCGACACGACCTGCCCGCAACATTCGATGAACGGATGAGGTTGCCCGGCTGCCGTATTCACGCTGTTCGAGGGTCTGAAAGATATTGACAGGGACGTCCCGTCCAGCATGTCCGATGATGTTGTTCGAACCGCCGCCGGCGAGTCCCTGTCCAGCACGTTGACGGGCAGAGTGCAGAGAACCTGACCTCGCCCCTTTTTTTGGCTCACAGAGTTGCACCCGAAGTT
>CAZPXZ010000042.1:0-16398 GCA_964590405.1 uncultured Rhodobacterales bacterium
CAGCGGTATCTCGATGGACGCCTATTTCCTGAACCTTGGCAGATTCTCCCGAATCACGGTGCAGCTTGGCTGAATTCGGCGCGGTTAGGCGGCGGTTGCCAGTCGTTACAGATTGTTCGACCGATACGGCGTTCCGATCGAGTAGCGGTCAACCAGAGAAATTCCCGGATGACGGTTCCTTCTCACCCATTGAAGCAGCGTTCAGCAGCGCATCAATACGCGTAGGTGGGAGCCCGCTCAGGCGAATGGCGTCAACAATGGAACTCCAGGTATTCTCCGCAAGGGGCAGGCCTTCGAATCGACGCCGTTTCATCTTCTTTTGTTCCGGTTCGCCCGGCATGAGTACCGGCATGCCGACAGTAGCGGGCCTCGCGGACTTCACCCAGTCGATGTAGTCATCCACGGCTTGGGCAAAAGCCGCACCCTCTCCGAACGCACCCGGTGCCGCATACAGTGAGAACATGCCGTTGGCAAAGGACGGCGTACCGGGACCAGAAGTGCCATTTCCAGTCAGTGCACCACCCAGGAGCTCGCACATGAGCGCAAGACCTGACCCCTTGTGTTCGCCCATGGCTCGGATGGCGCCAAGGCCGTCTCGATTCTGGTGCGGCACGTCTAGGCCGTCCGGACCATACAGGGCGATCGGATCGCCAGTGAGCTGCCCGTCGCCATCGATCAGAGAGTCTTCCGGCACCGGCTCGCCGCCCTTGGCGGCAACCATTACCTTGCCCTCCGCGACGACCGACGTAGCAAAATCGAGTACCAGGGGCTCGCGCTCCTTTCTCGGAACAGAAATACATATGGGCGCAGTGGAAAAGCGACGCTCGCTCGCGCCGTAAGGAGCCACCAGGGTGCTGCCGCGCGCATTCACAAAGTGCACAGACAGGAATCCCGCTTCGGCCGCCATCTCGCCCCACTCGCCGATGCGCCCGAGATGGCCGCAATTCCGAAGTGCCACGACACCGACACCCGCGTTCTTCGCCTTGGCGATTCCATGACGTACGACATGAACTCCAATCGTCTGGCCAAAGCCCTGCTGCCCGTCCAGTACAACCAGCGCATCATTCTCGATGACGACTGCCACTTCCTGATCCGGCCTTACCCGGCCATCGCGCAACAATTCCATGTACTGTGGAACGCGTACGATGCCGTGGCTGTCGTGACCCGCCAGATTGGCGGATACCAACGAGGCTGCAATGCGTGCGCCTTCGGCATCGGAACAGCCTGCTGCGGCAAAAGATTCACCGATCAGCGTTTCGACGGCTTCAGCCGAGACGTAGAGCACGTGGCCTCTCCCAGGCGATACTTTGGGCGGGTCAGGGACGATACCGGAGACCGCCCTTCCAGCATACCCGGTATTGTAAATGGTAGTCGCGGCTCGATGGACGCTCACGCGGGAAGTGATGGCGTCCACTGCGCGGCCGTGCCTTTGGAACGCCTGTCGCACTCGGGCGACATCCACGCAGTCACCGATTGATACTGCCGGACAGATACAATCCTTCACGCAAAATGCGGTCCAGGTACGTAGTTGCCAGCCCCACTATCATCGAGTCCGAACGGCATTCCCCACATCAGGAACGCGAGAAAACCTCCATGGCCGAATCATACCGTCCTCGACGCTCTGTCCTCTACATGCCCGGCTCCAATCCAAGGGCGCTGGAGAAGGCTCGCACCATACCGGCCGATGCGCTGATCTTTGACCTCGAAGACGCTGTGGCTCCATCCGCCAAGACGGAGGCGCGGCGCATCATTGCCGAGGCGCTTGTGGAGGGCGGATACGGCAGGCGCGAGCGGATCATCCGAATCAACGGGCTGGACACCGAATGGGGACAGGATGACGTCAGCGCGGTCGCATCCATGGACGCGGATGCGATCCTCTTTCCGAAGATCAGTTCGGCGGTAGAACTGGTGGCCGCAGCCACGGAAATGACAAGGGCGGGAGTCCCCGAGAGGGTGGCACTCTGGGCCATGATGGAGACACCGGCAAGCATGCTGAGTGCCGCGGAGATCGCCGCAGCGCATCCGCGGCTTGCTTGCTTCGTGCTTGGCACCAACGACCTTGCCAAGGAACTGGGTGCCGCCCATACGCCGCAGCGACTGCCGCTTCTTGTGCCGATCTCGCTCTGTCTGCTTGCCGCTCGCGCAAACCGGCTTGCCTGTATCGACGGCGTTCACAACGCCATCAGGGATGCCGAGGGATTCCGCGCCGCCTGCGTACAGGGACGCGAAATGGGATTCGACGGCAAGACGTTGATCCATCCCTCGCAAGTTGCACCGTGCAACCAGGTATTCGCGCCGACGGAGGCGGAACTGGATCTCGCTCGGCGCCAGGTCGCGGCGTTCGAAGAGGCAGAATCTGCCGGGCGCGCCGTCGTCGTTGTAGATGGCAGGATTGTCGAGAACCTGCATGTTGCGGCAGCGAAGCGCATGCTTGCGGAGGACAGCCTCATCCGCAAGATGGCCGGGAACTGAACGCAATCAGCTTCCCGAGATTTCCCTGTAGTAACTACGTGCCCGCTTCTGGACCTCGCGATCCCACGCACACTCCGACGGAAGTTCGAACGCCTTCCGGTACACGATTGCTGCGCGCTCCCGGTCGCCCAGATCGCGCCACGCTCTCGCCATCTCAAAGAGGAGGGGGACGTTCTCGCCCACTTCCGGTTCAGCTTCCTCCAGGAGTCTCTTACCCTCGGCAACATCGGCACCCGCAAAGACGCCCGCCACACCGGCGCGCGCGTGCCAGGCGCCCAGCGCGGCACGTGTCTCCGGGTCAGCAGGGTTGCTGGCCAACGCTGCCTCCAGCTCCTCACGGGCACGCTTGAGGTCGGTGTTCTCGAGCACGCAGCGTACCGGCTGCAGGGAACAGCGGCGAGCAAGCGCACTGGAAAGTGCCACCCGAAGCCGGTAGTCGTCGGAGTCTATCGTGAGGCCTTTCTCTGCGGTCTCGATTGCCCGTTCGTACGCATCTTCCCGTGCACGCTTCTTCAATCCGCCATAGCGACCGTGTACCCTCCAGCCAACCGACGCAAGCAGGTAACCGTCTGCGCTACCCAAGCTCTCGGCATCCGCCGCCGCCTCTCGCCATTCGCCCGCACAAAACCTCTGTTGCGCATCCTCCAGCGATCCAGTTGACCACGCACTGCCGGAGGTCGTCGCCAAGGCAGTTGCGAGCACCGCGATTGACGCCATGCGCCCGGTAGGTCTACAACGAGCAGCGGACTGGGCAAACCATCCAACCAAGCGGCACAGAAACCCGACAGCACGAAACATGACAGCTCCATGAACGAAAAGACCCAGAAAGGCCGCTACTTCGAAGACTTCCGGGTCGGTGAATCCATTCACCACCCGACACCGCGCACATTGACGGAAGGGGACCGGGCCCTGATTGTTGCGCTCTATCCGCATCGATTCGCCTTGAACTGTTCGGACGAGTTCGCCAGAGCCTGCGGATACCCCCAGAGCCCATTCGACGATCTGTCGGTGTTCCACATTATATTCGGCAAGTCGGTTCCGGACATATCGCGCAATGCGATCGCCAACCTCGGATATGCCGAGTGTCGCTTCTTTCGTCCAGTCTTCCCGGGAGACACGCTCCGGGCCCGCTCCGAAGTGATCGGCCTCCGGCAGAACACAAACGGCCGGACGGGCGTTGTATATGTCCGTACCAGCGGAGCCAACCAACGGGGCGAAGCGGTTCTCGAATTCGTCCGTTGGGTCATGGTGAAAAAGCGCGATCCAGGATCGCCTGCCCCTGACACTTTCCTCCCGCAACTTGCCGATACCGTGCGGCTGGACGAATTCGCGGCACCATCGGGATTCCACCACGAAGGGTACGACTTCCAAATGGCCGGGGAAGCGCACCGATGGGGAGATTACGAAGCCGGCGAACGCATCGACCATGTTGACGGCGTCACCATCGAGGAAGCGGAGCACATGCTCGCGACGCGACTCTGGCAGAACACGGCGCAGGTGCATTTTGATGCCCGCCTGGCGGCTGAAGGCCGGTTTGCAAGGCGCATCGTTTATGGCGGACACATCATCTCACTCGCGCGAGCGCTAACCTTCAACGGGCTTGCGAACGCACAGTGGATGGCGGCAATCAATTCCGGCACCCATACCGCTCCCTGTTTCGCAGGCGACACCATTTACGCCTGGTCCGAAGTACTTGACACCGCGGCCAGTCCAGGCCAAGGCCTCGGCGCGCTGCGACTTCGCACGATCGCGCTCAAGAACCGCCCTGCAGCAGGCTTCCCTCGTACGGACGCGGATGGCAGGCCCGACGAGCATGTTGTTCTGGACCTAGACTGGTGGGCGCTTCTTCCACTCTGAGTGTTTGTTCGGTGCGGCAGAATCCGGGCGCAATCCCAGCCTGTTGCGATACCGTGTTATAGTATCCTCTCGGAGATATCGCCTCCCGTCTCCACATCGAGACACCCGTCTTGGAGAAGCCGCGCCAATGCCGGACCAGAACAGCAAGCAGCGCCCGCTCTCACCGCACCTGCAGGTCTATCGGCTTCCCGTGGTCGCGTGGCTTTCCATCCTGCACCGGCTGTCTGGATTGGCAGCCGGTCTCGGCACGGCGTATCTGACCGTCTGGTTCCTGGCAGCGGCAGCCGGACCCAGATGGTTCGATCCGGTCGCAGCCTTCACCACCAGCATACCGGGTGCCGTCATCCTGTTCTTGCTCTCGGGTGCATTTCTCTACCATCTGTGCAATGGAATCCGGCACCTGGTCTGGGATGCGGGCTACGGATTCGAATTGGCGAATGCTCGCAACAGCGGTTGGGCAACGGTTGTCGCAGCGGCGGTCCTTACGGCCCTGCTCTGGCTCTGGATACTCCTGTAGGGGGTTCGATGGCTTCACAGGCAACACGCAGTTCAGGACTCGGCCCAGCGCGCGACGGAACCCACCACTGGTGGGCGCAGCGATTAACGTCCATCGCACTTGTTCCCCTCACACTGGCCTTCCTGCCGGCTTTCGCCGGTGTGGCAGCTGAGGGCTTCCACGCGGTGCGTGAAACCTACTCACATCCCTTCCATGCCGTCACTGCCATCCTCTTCCTTGCGGCCGCCCTCTATCATCTCCTTCTCGGTGTACAGGTCGTGATCGAAGACTACATCCACCACGGCGGCTGGAAGACAACATTGCTGGTTCTCAATACCCTGGGCTGCATCCTGTTGGGTGCGGCCGGCGTTTTCGCTATCGCGCGCATTGCTCTGGCCCCCTTCTGAGTTCACGACGTGGCCACCTACGAGGTTTCGCAACACGCCTACGACGCAGTGGTCGTCGGAGCGGGTGGGTCCGGCCTCCGCGCAGCCCTCGGTTGCGCCGAAGCGGGTCTGAAAACGGCCTGTGTCAGCAAGCTCTTCCCGACACGATCCCACACCGTCGCAGCCCAGGGCGGAATCGCCGCCACGCTGGGTAACATGGGACCGGACGACTGGCGCTGGCACATGTACGACACTGTCAAGGGCGCGGACTGGCTCGGAGACCAGGACGCCATCGAGTATCTGTGCCGTGAGGCGCCGGCCGCCATCTACGAATTGGAGCATTACGGCGTGCCGTTTTCCCGGACGAATGACGGGCGCATCTACCAGCGGCCATTTGGCGGCCACATGCAGAATTACGGCGAAGGACCCCCGGTTCAGCGAACTTGCGCGGCCGCGGACCGGACGGGACACGCAATCCTGCACTCGCTCTACGGACAGTCGCTCCGACATCGAACGGAGTTCTTCATCGAGTATTTCGCACTCGATCTCCTGATGTCCTCGGATGGTGCCTGCCAAGGCGTGGTCGCCTGGAACCTTGAAGATGGAACGCTGCATGCGTTCAGAGCCAAGACCGTGATCCTGGCCACCGGCGGCTATGGCAGAGCCTACTACTCGGCGACGTCAGCACACTCCTGCACGGGCGACGGCGGTGGAATGGTCGCACGCGCCGGGCTGCCGCTTCAGGACATGGAGTTCGTTCAATTCCACCCGACCGGCATCTATGGCGCAGGCGTGCTCATTACCGAGGGTGCGCGGGGAGAAGGCGGCTACCTGACCAACTCGGAAGGCGAGCGCTTCATGGAGCGCTACGCGCCGACCGCCAAGGACCTGGCCTCTCGGGATGTTGTATCGCGTTCTATGACAATCGAGATCAGGGAGGGGCGCGGCGTCGGACCGGAACAGGACCACTGTCATCTCCACCTGGACCATCTCCCCGAGGCCGTGCTGGCAGAGAGGCTTCCCGGAATCACGGAGAGCGCACGTATCTTCGCAAATGTAGACCTTACACGGGACCCGATACCGGTGCTCCCTACGGTCCACTACAACATGGGCGGTATTCCCTGCAACTACTGGGGAGAAGTGATCGCACCGCGCGAGGGGAACCCGGACGCGACCGTACCAGGTCTGATGGCGGTAGGCGAAGCCGCCTGCGTTTCCGTGCACGGAGCCAATCGGCTGGGGTCCAACTCCCTCACGGACCTCATCGTGTTCGGACGCGCCGCGGGCATCCGGGCCGGACAGACCATCGAACGGGGTTCTCCGCCACCCGCCTTGAACGGCAGAGCCCTCGACCAGATTCTGGACCGATTCGATACCACCCGACACGCCGGCGGCGAAACGTCGACAGCTAGCATCCGCCACGCAATGCAACGTGCCATGCAGGAGGACGCCGCGGTGTTCCGCGATCAGGCGACCCTGGAGAGTGCCTGCCGGCGGGTTGGAGAAGTCCACGGTTCGCTCGCCGACCTAAGGGTCCACGACCGCTCGCTGATCTGGAACTCCGACCTGATGGAGACGCTCGAACTCCAGAACCTCCTTGCCAATGCGCTGGCAACGGTCTACTCGGCGCGTGCACGCAAGGAGAGCCGCGGGGCACATGCAAGGGAGGATTTCCCGAACCGGGACGACAAGGACTGGATGAAGCACTCGCTGGCGCGTATATCCCGCGACGGCCACGTAGAACTGGATTACCGGCCCGTACACAATTTCACGCTGACCGAAGAGATTGAACCGATTCCGCCCAAGGCGCGGGTCTACTGAAGTCCGACGACAGAAGAGGACGACAACCATGGCGGAGTTCAGGCTTCCCCGGAATTCGCGAATTCGAGAGGGTCGGAAGTGGGCAGAACACGGCGAGATGGAACGCCCGCGGAAGTTCCGCATCTACCGCTGGGATCCGGATGACGACGAGAACCCTCGCGTTGATACCTATCGCATCGATCTTGAGGCATGCGGTCCGATGGTGCTGGACGCCATCATCAAGATTAAGAACGAGGTCGACCCGACCCTGACCTTCCGGCGCTCATGCAGGGAAGGCATCTGCGGATCCTGCGCGATGAACATCGACGGGACCAACACGCTCGCCTGCACGAAGCCCATCGCAGAAATCACCTCCACCGTCCGCATCTATCCGCTACCACACATGCCGGTCGTGAAGGACCTGGTGCCGGACCTCACCCGGTTCTACGAACAGCACGCGATGATGATGCCCTGGCTCGAGGCGAACGCCAACGAACCCTCGACCGAATGGCGCCAGTCTGCCGGGGACCGTCGCAAGCTCGACGGACTCTACGAATGCGTGATGTGCGCGTGTTGCTCGACGGCTTGTCCGAGCTACTGGTGGAACGGAGACCGATACATGGGGCCGGCGGCCCTGCTCCACGCGTATCGCTGGCTGATCGACAGCCGTGACGGCGCGACAGGCGAACGCCTCGACGCCCTCGAAGACCCGTTCCGCCTGTACCGGTGCCACACAATCATGAATTGCACCGAAACCTGTCCGAAAGGCCTGAATCCGGCCCGCGCGATCGCAGAGATCAAGAAGATGATGCTGGAGCGTCGGTTGTAGGCTCCGCACTGCCGGCTCCGCCGCGCCAGGGGTGGAATCGGCTTGCGGGCGACAGGGTGAAGATCTCTGCCCCCTCTCCTGTCACGCCTACAGTGTGCTCGCACTGGGCAGACAGTGATCGATCCCGCGTAACCGCCGTCCAACCATCCTGCAGGACCTTGGTTTCCGGACGGCCGAGATTGATCATCGGCTCGATGGTGAAGATCATTCCCGGCAGCAATTCCGGACCGGTTCCGCGAACGCCGTAGTGAAGAACACTTGGCGCGTCATGGAAAACGCGCCCAATCCCGTGACCACAGAACTCCCGGACAACGGAGCATCGGTTCTGACGCGCGCGCGCCTGGATCGCGGCCCCGATATCGCCGAGCCGGGCGCCGCGACCAATCGCTGCGATTCCGGCGGCGAGCGACTCGTACACCGTGTCGATCAGGCGCTTTGCGCCACCACTTACCGGCTCCACCGCGTACATTCGGGAAGTGTCACCGTACCAGCCATCAAGGATCACGGTGACGTCAACATTCAGGATGTCTCCTTGCCGAAGCCGCTTCCGACCAGGAATGCCGTGGCAAACCACGTGGTTTACCGATATGCATGTGGCCTTCGGGTAGCCTCGATAACCGAGCGGAGCAGGCACGGCCCCATGATCGCGAATGAACGTCTCGCAGAATTGGTCGATGCTCTCCGTGCGAACACCGGCTGCCACTTCCGGCCCTACGGCGTCCAGACACTCCGCGGCAAGCCGACCGGCACGGCGCATCGCGGTAAACGCCGACGCATCGTGAATTGCGATCCGCTCGGGCGTCGGTTTCAGCATGTGTTCTCCTCCGCATCTCCCGCAATCCGGAGCGGCCCTGCCAGCGAAATCCCGTCCGGGTTTATGCGGCAGAAGCGACAATGCATTTCCACCCCGACCCCGGCAGCCGCACGGGCGGCCTCGGCGTAGTCGGGGTCAACATCCCCGGCAACCGAAAACCGGTTGCAGTCCTCGCGCTGAACCACATATAGCACTGCCGCGCGAACTCCGGTGGTCGCCATACGGGCAAGTTCCCTGAGATGCCGCGCTCCCCGGACGGTTCGCGCATCGGGAAACTCCGCAAGCCCCGGCCTGCGGCTCAGGGTGACACTCTTCACCTCCAGATAGAGATCCGGGCGCCCAGCCTCCTTCAGCAAGAAGTCCACCCGGCTCCGCTCACCGTAATTCCTCTCTCGTGCGACATCTGAATAGCCTGCAAATTCGGGCAGCGCGCAGGAAGAAAGCGCTTCACCCACCAGGCGATTGGGCACGCCCGTGTCGACGCCGACAAACGCTCCGGTCTTGGTCTCCACGACAGTCCAGGAGTACGAAAGTTTGCGGCGCGGGTCAGGTCGGTACGCCATCCAGACCGCAAGGCCAGGCTCCGCAAGTCCCGTCATAGCGCCCGGGTTTGCGACATGCGCGGTAACCTCCGTTCCGCTCCCGAGTGCAACGTCCGCCAGGAAGCGCTTGTAGCGCCGGAGCAAGGTCCCGGGTACTGACCGGGACGAAGCACCCGCTCCACCCTTTGCCATGTAGTTTCCCCAAGACTCCCTTGTTCAAACGCTCCCGGATCGCACGCTATAGCCCTCGTCCGGGGAGTCGAACGAGGATACCGCCGCGACTCCGGCACGGCACGCATATTGCGGGACACACAACGGTTCTGCAACAGTTCATCTCGATGTCTCCTAGGACATGGAGAAGCGGGGCGGTTACCTTGCGTTGCCGTCCGTCCATGTCATCCTGTCATGTGAAGTCGCCTATCTGCCGGGCAAACGCCTGACAACAACTCCAGTTGTTGTACCGACGGTCCGTCCGGGAACAATGCTTCGGGAAATGAACTCAAGCGGGATGACAGCGAGAGGGGTCCCTATCCGGATGGCACTCTCACAGCTGTGGGACGGGGAACCGACACAATGGGTCCCAGACGGCAACGCATCACTGCGGCAACACCTTGGCATATCTTTCGCATCCCGATACGCCGAGCCTCCCGCAGTTGGTCAACTACGTCGCCGTCTACCCTGACCGGGCAATCATCCTGGCTACCGGAACATTCGGACACGGTGCTCTCCAGTCCAGTACCCCAATCGGTACGACGGGCGCGGCGGCAATCCTACCTGGGACCTGCGGAGTTGCAACTGCGGATGGCGGCATACCGGTTGCATACTGCGACGACATCGTGCCGACAGCCGTCAAGCGCACGCAGCGACCTGCCCGCTGGTCGGCCACCCGGTGAGACAACCATCTCCCCGTGATCCGGTCACGGACCACGGCATCCTCCTCCTGATGGTTCCACCAGCATCGAAGCGCAGTCACCCCGGTTCATGACAACCGCAGCAGCTACCGGTATCGAGTATCGCACCGAAAACCGACAGCGCTGCCAGGGTTCCGAGCCTCGGCACCACCAATAATGCCGTCAGAGTCGCGATCGCTAGTCCCCCTGAGGAACGCAAGGCGTCCTCGAACCAGGACTGTACTGTTCCGTGGGCTCCCGTAGCGGCAACATGACCGCCAAGCTCGGTAATTTCCAGCAGGCCACACCCGACCGCAGTACTCCCCCGGGATACGAGCGTTGCCATCATCCGCGCCGCTCGCCTTGAGCGTGCCGCGTCGCCGCCGGAACCCGAGCGAGTCGCGTTCGCCCGGCACAGTTTTCCCTGTAGCCAACTATGCGATCACTGGAGCGGAGATCCGACCCGCGACCGTGAGACTGAACCCGAAATTGTCCATCCGCGGGTTCGAGCATTCCATCAAACCGATTCCGGAACATGATTCCGGTACATGATGCGCGCGAACTCCTGCCATCCACCCGACCGGCAGATCGATTTTACAAGCCTGTCAGGGGTGGACGGGTGGCTGCCCGTCGAGCGCGGGGGAAGAGACCGAATCCGCCAAACGCATCCGATCAACCGCAAGGCGTAAATGGGTCGGCGCGAAAGTCGTCAACGGTCTCGAATCGGTCCACGGACCGTTGATCTGGAAATTGGGGATCCGACGTCCTTCTTGCTTGTGCTGAAATTCCGGAACCGTCTTGGAGGTTGATCGATGCGTGTTTGCGTTGAGGGATCCGGTGCGATGCAACCCGGATCACTGTGTGCCCATCGCGAAGCCGGCGCAAGCTTCGATCTCCAGGCGGCTACGATTCGGCGGACATGGTTGGGTAGCGGGTTGCAGCTTGCTATGGTGCGGCAGTTGGTAGATGAGCATGCCAATCAGGTGCGCGAGCTGCCATGCCAACTCGGGTGCGTACGCACCCTCCGACCGTCCAGCGGATTCATCAAGTGTGGACCCGCAGCGGTGGTCCGCAAATTGCCGGTCGGTGCGGTGCCTCAGCGAATGGCGACGCACCTACCAGGCCCACAGGGAGAACAAAACATGACAAGATGCGTCGCGGTCATTGGCCCGTCTCAAGTCGGCAAGTCGGAATTGGTGAACCGGATGGCCATGCTTGAAGGAGGACGGGCCGCTGCAGGGCCTCCGGATGATCTGCGATGCGTGGATTTTTCCTTTCTCGAGGAGACTTGGTTTGCATTGGATTGCCCCGGCTCGATGGAATTCGGCCAATCCGCGCTAGATACCCTGTTGTGCGCCGACGCCGCGGTCATCGTAACCTCTCCGGACCCGGACCAGGCTGTCCTGGCGGCCCCCTGGATTCGTCTCGCGGAGCGCTGCGAAATACCGCATCTCTTGTTCGTGAACAGAATGGACGAATGCCGCGCATCGGCCAGGGACATCGTCGCTGCACTACAGGCCTATTCCGCCCAGCCCATCATTCTCCGGCAGATTCCGATTCGCGACGGAGATCGCATCCTGGGTGCCGTAGATCTGGTTTCCGAGCGTGCCTGGCGCTACCGGAATGGAGCTCCGTCAGAGTTGATCGAGATTCCGGAGGACCTGCGGGACCGGGAAGCGGAAGGAAGGGACGAACTCCTGGAAAGCCTATCCGAACTGGATGACTGGCTGCTGGAGGAGATCATCGAAGACCGCACACCGGCAACCGGAGCAATTTACGGGATTTGCGCGCGGACCCTCGCCCAGAATCAGGCGGTCCCAGGATTTCTGGGCTGCGCCGCGCAGGGAAGCGGAATCCACCGGCTCATGAAGGCGCTCCGGCACGAAACCCCCGGACCGGAAGTCACAAGCAAGCGCCTTGGCGACGCCGATGCATCTGTCGCCTGGAAGCCTGTATCGCACGGACGGGGCGACCGACGGTCCGGCGTGGTACCACCCACTGCAGCCCCTCTGGCGCCGGATGCTCATGGCAAAGAATGAGCGCGAAGACGTCAAGCTGTCGGAGTCCCTGCAGAAGATCGCGATGGAAGACCCCTCCCTCGTTGTCGAGCATGATCAGGAAAGTGGCCAGATCGTTGCGGGAACCCAAGGTGCGCAGCATCTCCGGCGGATTCAGCGCACGCTCGCTGAGGTCTTTGGTGTTGAAACCGAAACAGGTCCGGTTTCCGCCTCCTACCAGGAGACCATCACCAGAAAAGCCGACATTCACTACCGCCACAAGAAGCAATCCGGCGGAGCCGGCCAGTTCGCCGATGTCAAGATGACCGTAGAACCGGCTACCCGTGGAGAAGGTTTCTCGTTTACCGAAACCATTCACGGCGGCTCGGTTCCGAGGAATTACATCCCGGCCGTAGAGCACGGTGCCAAGGAGGCACTCTTTCGAGGCCCGCTTGGCTTTCCGGTCGTGGACGTCAAGGTAAACCTGCATGATGGCCAGCACCACTCCGTCGACTCGTCGGACATGGCATTTCGAATCGCCGGAAGGGGTGGCGTTGCCGAAGGCCTCCGGGAGGCACAGCCCGTGTTGCTGGAACCGATTTACGAGGTCCGTTTCCGCGCACCCTCGGTGTTCACCGGTGCACTGAACCCGATGATCTCATCGCTCCGCGGCCAGATTCTCGGATTTGACCGGGAAGAGGGAGCCGAGGGCTGGGACGAGGTTCGAGCCCTGATGCCCGGAGCTGCCCTCGAGGATCTGATCAACCATCTTCGTTCCGCAACACAGGGCGTCGGTCGCTATGAAGCCGAATTGTCGGTCTACCAGGAACTCTACGGACGCGAAGCCGATGATATCGTCGCACGCAAGGCGGAGGAAAGCACCAGGAAGTAGAGACGCAGCTTACGGCGGGGTACACGGGGGCCGCACATCGGAACGCAGTGGAACAGGTAACTGGACCTGCCCCTTGCAACCGGCTTGGTAACCGGCGAGCATTCCTGTTACAGGGGCAATCTGCCCGGGAGTTCAGGTTCGACGATGTCAGAATGGAAGCAACCATCAGCTGCAGCTGTCATCATCGGCGATGAGATCCTCTCCGGGCGCACCCGCGACAGGAATATTCAGGAACTCGCAGCAACGCTGGATTCGATCGGCGTAAGGCTTCAGGAAGTTCGTGTGGTTCGGGACGATTCCAGCGCAATCCAGTCAGCGGTCAACGAGCTTCGCGCCACCCACGACCATGTCTTTACATCCGGCGGAATTGGCCCCACACACGACGATATAACCGCGGACTCCGTCGCCGCCGCGTTTGGCGTACCCATTGGCGTTAGAAGTGACGCGCGTGCGATTCTCGAATCCCACTACCCGCCGGCCCGGCTGAACGAGTCTCGCCTTCGAATGGCGCGAATTCCGGACGGAGCGGAACTCATACCCAACCCGGTAAGCGCAGCACCGGGGTTCCGGCTGGAAAATGTCTGGGTCATGGCGGGCGTGCCAGCGATCTTCGAGTCGATGCTGAGCGCGGTCGCGTCGCAAATTTCCGGTGGACCGCAAATCCGGAGCCGTTCCCTCAGTGCAGCCGTTCCAGAGGGCACGCATGCGGGAGAGCTACGGGAACTCGCAGAGCGGTATCCGGAACTCAAGATCGGAAGCTATCCCTTTGCTCGCGCGGGTCTTATTGGTACTACCGTCGTAGTACGGGGTATCGACGAGGCCGCTGTCATCCGTTGCGCCGGCGAGGTTCGCAGCGTGCTGGAATCGCATGGTGCAGCCGATGTCCATGAGGCCTGAACCGCCGTGCCGGGAACGCACACTGCCCAAAATGCTTGTTACACAGATTCTTGCCGCCCGGCCCCGGTGCAGTTTGGTATGCTGCACACAACGGCCCGCTTGGCGGAACGGTAGACGCGGCGGACTTAAAATCCGCTTCCTTTGGGAGTGCCGGTTCAAATCCGGCAGCGGGCACCAGTCGAAAGCCATTGCCTGGGGCATTGACGGAGTTTCCTGATGGCCGAATCCGGAACGGACAATGAGACCGGAACCGGAGCGACCAACCTGACCGGCTCCTTCCTGATTTCTACCAGGCGTGACCCCACCGGCGCACCCTTCGATCGAAGCGTCGTGTTGATGTGCTCCCACGACAAGGAAGGTGCCATGGGACTCATCGTCAATGCCTGCCTGCGCAAACCGACGGTCGGAGACTTGCTGGAGGAATTCGGACACGGCGCCAACGAATCGCTCAAGAAGCAGGGCGTGCATTTTGGTGGACCGGTGGAAACAGGCCGGGGATTCGTCCTGCACGGTTCCGACTACGCATGCGACGGAACCATCCTGGTCACCGAGGACATTCGCCTGTCCATCGCGCGGCAAATCCTGGAAGATCTGGCTGCGGAAAAAGGCCCCTCGGCCTTCCTGATCGTCATGGGGTACGCGGGTTGGGCGTCCGGGCAGCTGGAGCAGGAGTTGCAGCGAAACGACTGGCTGACCGGCAAGGCATATGCGGACATCGTCTTCGACCAGGGGTCCGTCGACAAGTGGGAAGCAGCACTCGCAAAGAACGGGATCGAACCCATTGCACTTGCTCCTTCAGGAGGAGTTGCCTGAACCGGGATCCACCCGCTCCGGTGCCAGGCGGGCGTACAATTCGTGCTCGCGCCAAACCCCGTTGATCTCGAGATAGGCGTCCGCGCTGCCCTCCCGGCGAAAACCGCATCGGAGAAGTAGCCGCCTCGACGCCTCGTTCTCCGGCACGCAAGCCGCCTCGACACGGCTGACGTCGAGATCCAGGAACACATGCCGCACAGCCGCCTCGACCGCGTCGGTCATGTATCCCCTGCGGGCATGCGGTTCTCCAATCCAGTATCCGAGAGTCGCGGTGTTGGCCGGCCAGCCACGCCGATTCTCGACGGAGAGACCGCCGAGCAACCTGTCATCGGCGGTGCGAAACACCAGGTAGGACCAGGTACGGCCCTCCGACGCTGCATGACGGGACGTCCGGACGCGACGGCGAAAGGAGGAACGTTCGAGATGATCGTGCTGCCAAAGCGGCTCCCAGGGTTCGAGGAACGCGCGACTCTGTCGCCGAAGCGCGATCCAGGAATCGCTGTCCGCGTGTCGGGGAAGCCGGAGATACACGGCGCCTCCGACCGCTGCCGGTGCTCCTCTCCGCAGGAATCGCATGGGCGTCGGCTCCGTCTGGACCGACTGCACGGCATCAGTGCGCTTGAATGCGCTGGTTGAGTTCCTCCACGGAGGGTGCGTCGGTGATGTTTCCATACACAGCCATCGCAAATCCACCGTTTGAAATCATCTTCTGCCCGGCATTGCGGGTAGCATCCACGTCGATTGCCTCGATATCCGAGAGGATCTCTTCAACCGGCACAGGGCGTCCGAAGGTCAATATCTCGGAAGCCAGCCTCTCGCATCGTGTCCACGGCGATTCCAGCCCCATGAGAATCGAAGCGCGAAGCTGCTTGCGCACACGGGCAACCTCATTCTCTTCGATATCACCCACTGCGCGACGTAATTCGTCTGCGGTTACGGTCCCGAGTTCATGCACCGTATCTGGTCCGGTTCCCGACATCACCGCCATGATCCCCGTATCGCTGAGACGAGAGCACCAGGCACCAATGCTGTAACAAAGACCCCTCCGTTCCCGCGCCTCCTGGAAGAGCCGGGAAGACATGTTGCCGCCCAGCACCGTCGCAAATGCTGTAGCAGCGTGGCGAGCGGGATCAGAACGATTCGGAGCAGGCAGAGCCAGCGCAAGCTGGACCTGCTCCAGTTCCTTCTCCTCCCTGCTTTCCCCGGGGCGGAAGCGCGCCGGCTCGCACGAAATGGGTTCGCCTCGGCTCTGCATATCGCCAAACAGCGTTTCGGCATGATCCCGAACTACGGAATGCGATACATCCCCCGCAGCCGACAGCAGCATCCTGGACGGCTGGTAGTGTTCCGCGATGTATTCCCGTAACTGCCCGGACTGAAATGAGGAGACATTCTCAGCCGTGCCAAGAATATCGCGTCCCAGGGGATGATCCGGATAAATACTGGCCATGAGGTTGGTTCGGACACAGTCTTCGGGTGAGTCCTTGCTCCTGCCGATTTCCTGCAGGATGACCTGCCGCTCCATCTCGACATCCTCTTCGGCAAAACGTGAATCCCGGAGGATGTCGGCAAGAATTTCGATCGCGGTATCGATCTCCTCGCTGAGGAGGCGAACAAAATACGCGGTTCGCTCATGGGAGGTGTAGGCATTCATGAATCCACCTCCCGACTCAATTGCCGATGCGATGTCCAGCGCAGTACGGGTACCCGTCC
>CAZPXZ010000042.1:16433-28240 GCA_964590405.1 uncultured Rhodobacterales bacterium
ATATCGACCCAGACTCCGACCGCAGCAGATGCGATGCCCTCCATTCGATCCGTCGCGACCCGCATTCCATTTGACAGGCTCGATACCTCGATCGTCATCCCTTGCCTCCTTCCTGCATACGCGCCTTGAGCGCAGCGTAGTCATTGTCCAGAACCTCAATCCGTTCCTCGGCATCCAGCATGTCCCTGAGTCGCTCCGGCATGGATGGACGTTTGCCCAAAGCCCGCTGAACTGCATCCGGAAACTTGGCCGGATGCGCTGTCGCCAGGATCACCGCCGGAGCATCTGGAGCGACACAACGCTCTGCCGCAAGAAACGCCGTAGCAGTGTGCGGATCAATCGCGAGTCCCCAACGTTCATACGCATCGCGCATCGCGGCGCAGCATTCGCCGTCAGATGCGGACGCGGAATCGAAATCGTCCCGAAGCCGCCCAAGTTCCTTGTGCTCGAGATCCAGAATCCCTTCGCGCGCGAAACCGTTCATCCACAATCGTACCCGGCTCGCATCCCTGCCACTGACCTCGAAGAGAATGCGCTCGAAATTGGATGCAGCCTGAATGTCCATCGAAGGAGAATCCGTGGGAACCACGGGCGCACGTACACCTCGTCCGGTGGAGATGATCCGATGCAGGATGTCGTTGCAATTGGCCGCGATCACGATTCGCCCCACCGGCAGTCCCATGCGAGCGGCAGCGTAGCCCGCGAAGGCATTGCCGAAATTCCCGCTGGGAACGATGAACGAAACGGGCCGCTCCAGCGCTCCAGCGCGAAGTCCCGCAAAGAAATAGTAGGCACTCTGCGCAAGAATGCGCCCCCAGTTGATGGAGTTTACGGCCACAAGATTCTGGCTGTCCCGGAACTCATGGTCGTTGAATGCCGACTTCACCAGTGCCTGGCAGTCGTCGAAGTCACCGCGCACGGCGAGCGCATGCGCGTTGGCGCCTGCCGGAGCCGTCATTTGGCGGCGCTGTACCTCCGATACCCGGCCTTCCGGATACAGCACCCAGGCAGAGATCCGTTCCCTGCCCCGAAACGCCTCGATCGCGGCCGAACCCGTGTCCCCGGACGTTGCGCAAATCATGGCCGCCTGCATCGACCGGCGGGCAAGCGCCCGGTCGAGAAGCCGCGAGATCAACTGCATCGCAACATCCTTGAAGGAAAGAGTCGGACCATGGTGCAGTTCGAGCAGCCACCGACCGCTGCCCACCGGGATCAGTGGGATGCGCTCCGGAACATCGAAGCTCGCGTAAGCGGCCTCCAGGGCATCTCCAAGTTCGCGCTCTCCAGGCGCCCCGCCGAGAAACGGCCGAATCACCCGGAAGGCCAATTCCTCGTAGGGTTGACGCGCCATTTCGCGCAATTCGGCGGCCGAGAAGCGGGGCCACGTAGCCGGCATGTGCAGCCCTCCGTCCCGCGCCAGCCCCCCAAGCAGGACAGCTTCGAGATCCGGCAGCCCGGCGACTGCCCCGCGTGTGCTTACATATTCCACTGGCTCGTCCCCGGTAGGTGTCTGCGGCGGGCAGTGGGCCGCGTCAGCCTTCCTACAGACCTTGCCTGAACCCGGCAAGCACGACGTTGAGTACGAACCGTCCAGGGATCCCCGAAGAACATGGCCCAAACCTGGGTCGAGATTGTGGGCCGGTTGCGCTCCCCTCTCGTCATGTGGCGCCACGACGCCGAGCGCCTGCAACCTCCCTGCGCCACAGCAGTCCGCCGATGACGGCCCACGCCACAGCAAGCGCGGCCCAGGTGACCGCGTATTCCACATGAATGTTCTTCCTGTCCGGGCGTGGGGCATCGGCTCTCGGGAAGCCGCTCGATGCCGATTGCCGCGCCACGACCAATACCTGCTCGGAATCGGAGGCGTTCGCAAGCGCAAGAACGTCTCGCGCAAACCACAGTCCCGTTTCCGGATCAGGCTCCGGCACGAAGAAGCCGCGCTCCCGTGGCCAGGTAAGCACGCCCTCCACCTCTACCAAACCTTCGACCTGGCTCTCCGGCCTGTTCAGCCGGTCACGCAACCGCTCCGGCACAAAGCCGCGGTCTACCAGAATCCGGCGGCCCTCCGCGGTATCAAGCGGCGTGATCACACGGACGCCGGGTCCCAGCGGTGGAAGAGATGTCAAGACATGACGCTCCTCAAGATGATCAAAGCGCCCCCGGACCAGAACGGGTGTCAGTTCCTGCTCCGAGGGCGTGAAATGATCCGGGAGCGGGATTGGAGAACGCGTAAGACGCTCTGCCGCCAACTGGATCCGCTCCTCTCGCTCCAGGGCCCGCGCGACCTGCCAGGCGCAAAGTCCGCTCAGAACGGCAAATCCCGTCAGTACTCCGCTGGCTAGCAGGACCCCGCGCAGTGCCACGACAGCGGACGGACCCGCTCAGGCTCCCCAGATGTAGACGCAGCTGAACAGGAACAGCCAGACGACATCCACGAAATGCCAGTACCATGCCGCCGCCTCGAAGCCGATATGCCTTTCCGGCGTGAAGTCACCGCGCAGCGCACGACCGAGGCACACCAGCAAGAAGGCAGTTCCGATAATCACATGGGCGCCGTGAAATCCGGTCGCCATGAAGAACGTGGCGCCGTAGATATTGCCCGAGAATCCGAAGGCAGCGTGGGAGTATTCGTAGGCCTGAACCACAGTGAACAGGAGGCCGAGGATGCAAGTCACAAGAAGGCCGTTCACAAATCCCCTGCGGTCGCCGTGGAGCAATGCGTGATGGGCCCAGGTAACGGTGGCACCGGAGGTCAGGAGGATCAGGGTATTGATCAAGGGAAGGTGCCATGGATCGAAGGTCTCGATCCCGGGAGGCGGCCAGGCTCCGGAGGCCGGGAACAGCGCCGAGGAGAAGAACGCCCAGAACCAGGCCAGGAAGAACATTACTTCGGAGGTGATGAAGAAGATCATCCCGTAACGCAGGCCGATGCGCACGATGGGCGTGTGGTCGAATCCATTTCCCTCACGAACCACATCGGCCCACCAGACCCACATGCAATACAGAATGATCACGACACCGATTGCGATGAACCACGGCGTGAATCCGTGCAACAGAAGCACCGTCCCGCCGAGAAGCGAAAAGCCACCCAGTGCAGCCAGCACCGGCCACGGGCTTGGGTCGATGATGTGGTAGTCATGCTCCTTGTTATGCGCCATCTGGTCCCCCGTCAGCGTTCCGGTCTCCGCGTCTCGATAGCCCGCCCGACAGGAATTCGCAAGGCCACGACAGATTCCGGCTCGGGAATTCGGCAGTATCTCGGAGCCAGCGACATCCCGCCCTGGTGATACAGACTGTGTTCCGGGGCGTGTCGACAGGCACTCCAGACGCACGAATTTGCCACCGCCACCCCTTCCCTGAGATTCGTCCGGACATGCTCCGGGCAGGCCGATACGCGATCACCGGAACTGTCCGCGTCTACGGACACCGACGGCCGCCGTTCTTGGCTGAGGGAACAGAATCATCTGCAAGCTGGAAGGAGTCCGTAGCGCTGGTCTGCTATATCACTGTTCACACGGCTGGCCTTGTGGGTGCTTCACCCGGCAGCTGGTGTCGGCGGGCTGCGCCGATGACAACTAGATCTCCTCGATCCGCATGATGTGCGGCTGCTCCAGGCAGACCTCCAGCGACCGAATTGCGTCCACTGCGATATCGAGATCGGCACGAAGCGTCTCATGTGTCACGATCAGCACTCGGGCGCCTGTCTCGTCGGGTCGTGCCTGGCGAAGCCGGTCGATAGATACCCCGGCAGAACCGAGTGCGCCGGTCACCTGAGACAGAACACCCGGACTGTCACGGAGCAGCAGACGCGTGTAGTACGCGGCCATGCGGCTTTCGCGCGGCTGTCGACGGAGTTCCGCCAGCGCCGAAGCAGGAATCCCGAAGGGCGGTCGACGAATGCCACGCGCAATATCCACCAGATCCGCGACAATGGCGGAAGCTGTTGGGCCAGCGCCCGCACCCGGACCCTCAAGAACAACCTGCCCCACCGGATCGCCCTCGGCAACTACCATGTTTCCCACTCCCTGCAGCCTGCCGATCGCGGAGTCGGCGGGCACAAGACAGGGCTGGACACGCTGCTCGATGCCGTTCTCTCCGGATCGGGCGACCCCAAGCAGCCGAATCCGGTAACCGAGGTAGCGAGCGTATTCGATATCAATCGCCTCGACATGCGTCACTCCCTGGATACTCACACCACCGAAGTCCACCCGGGAGCCGAACGTGATCGCGGCAAGCAGGGCAAGTTTGTGTGCCGCATCGATTCCCTCGACATCGGCAGCTGGATCCGCCTCCGCATAACCGAGATGCTGGGCCTCCGCCAAGACCTGGGAATAGGATGCAGCCGTCCGTTCCATCTCGGTCAGAATGAAATTGCAGGTCCCGTTCAGGACACCGCCAACTCGAGCAAACGCATTGGCAGCCAGGCCTTCTGAAATACCCTTGATCACCGGAATGCCGCCCGCTACGGCGGCCTCGAAGGACAACGAAACCCCCGCGGCCTCCGCACGCTCCGCAAGTTCCTGGCCATGATGTGCCAGCAACGCCTTGTTGGCGGTTACAACGTGTCGACCCTTGGCCAGCGCTGTTCGCTGCATGGCCAATGCCGGATCCCCTTCTCCCCCGATTGCCTCAACGACAACGTCAACACCGTCAAGAGATGAAAGACCAACGGGATCGTCCACCCACGGATACGCGGAGACATCCACGGCCCGGTTTCGCCCCCGGTCGCGCGCGGAAACAGCGACAACCACCACCGGCCGACCCGCCCGCTCCGCGATCCGGGGCTGCAGTCTGTGCAGCGTGTCGATCACGCCGCATCCGACCGTGCCGAGCCCCGCTACCGCTACGCGAAGGGGTTCTGTCGCAGTTCCGCTCACCATGAAAGACCTCCGATTGTCTGTTATCGCGCGGGAAGAGAATGACATCTCCGGTTCGAACAGGAACGCTACGACCATCCGCCCGCTCAGGCAAGATGCTGACCGGAAAGCCTGGGAGGATGCGCATGCGCCTGCAGGCTTCCCTGCACCCCTCGATCCGTTCCGGCCGCCAACTATACGCGGATCGTCGGAGCACTGCCCCCAGGGCCGCGTGGGATGCGCAACCCGGACTCCGGCTTCGAGGACACATACCGCCACATCCGTTGCTGCCTCTCCGGGGCGGCAACCCAGACCCTGGAAATCCTCGTACTTTTCCCAGCGGTGCAACCTGACAGACAACTCATGTCCGGGAAGGCGCCATGGAGATACGGACACGGTTGCTCGACCGACACACACACCGGATGCATGCCTGTTTCGCCGTCGTGCAGGCTCGCAAGACCCACGGTCGCAAGTGTTGCACGGTACGCCGACTTCCCGTTAGTCTACGCGCACCCCATCTCGCATTGTTTGTTTCATAGTGCCGCCCGGTCGACGGGCGTTCAGGCTCCGCCAATGCCCAAGCGAACCGACATCTCGTCCATACTGATCGTCGGTGCAGGGCCGATCGTGATCGGGCAGGCGTGCGAATTTGACTATTCGGGTACCCAGGCCTGCAAGGCGCTCCGGGAACTTGGTTACAGGGTCATTCTCGCAAACTCCAATCCGGCCACGATCATGACGGATCCGGAGGTTGCCGACGCCACCTATATTGAACCGTTGGAGCCAGCCGTGATCGAGCAGGTGATTGCGGCCGAGCGCCCGGATGCGCTTCTGTCAACCATGGGTGGACAAAGTGCGTTGAATGTGACCATGGCGCTCGCTGACTCCGGCGTACTCGAGCGGTATGGCGTGGAGTTGATCGGTGCCAACCGCCAGGCCATTGCAAGAGCGGAGGATCGCGCGCAGTTCCGCGCCGCAATGGATCGGGCCGGGCTGGAGAGCCCACGTTCCGGAATTGCAACCTCGACGCTGGAAGCCCGCCAGGCACTCCGTGAAGTCGGATTGCCGGCAATCATACGTCCCGCTTACACGCTAGGCGGAACAGGGGGTGGAATCGCGTACGATCCGGAAGCGTTCGAAACCATCGTCCGGACGGGTCTCGACGCATCCCCGGTCAGCCAGGTCCTGATCGATGAGTCACTTCTTGGCTGGAAGGAATTCGAACTCGAGGTCGTCCGCGACCGCGCGGACAACGCCATCATCATCTGCTCCATCGAGAATATTGATCCCATGGGTGTCCATACGGGCGACTCGATCACCGTCGCGCCGGCACTCACCCTGACCGATCGCGAGTACCAGCGTATGCGCAACGCGGCCATTGCGGCAATCCGGGAGATTGGTGTCGAGACCGGAGGCTCGAACGTCCAATTTGCGGTCGATCCGAAGACTGGCCGCATGGTGGTCATCGAAATGAACCCCAGGGTAAGTCGCTCCTCGGCCCTGGCCTCCAAGGCGACAGGGTTTCCGATCGCCAAGGTCGCGGCAAAACTCGCCGTGGGATTTACCCTGGACGAACTCCTGAACGAGATCACGAGGGCAACGCCCGCAAGCTTCGAGCCATCCATCGACTACATCGTGACCAAGATTCCCCGGTTTGACTTCGAGAAGTTCCCCGGTGCCCGGCCGGAACTCGACACCGCAATGAGATCGGTCGGTGAAGTGATGGCAATCGGACGCAACTTCGCCGAGAGCCTTCAGAAGGCATATGCCTCTCTCGAGATCGGCCTGGACGGACTGGACGAGTATCCGCTCCACTCTTCCGGAACCGCGGAACGACGGGACGAACTCAGGGATTTCCTCGCACGCCGCACGCCGGATCGCCTTCGCGCGGCGGCGCAAGCACTTCGCGAAGGAATGAACGTCGACGAAATCCAGGCGATTACGGCATACGACCCCTGGTTCCTGGAGCGCATCCGGGAAATTGTCGACATGGAGGAAGACCTCCGGAACCACGGGCTGCCACGGAATGCCGAGGACCTGAGGCGCCTGAAGGCACATGGCTTTGCCGACAGCCGCATCGCGCGCTTCACCCGCCGTTCAACAGAGGCTGTCCGACATGCCCGGCAGGCTTCCGGCGTGCATCCGGTCTACAAGCGCATCGACACTTGCGCGGCGGAGTTCGAGGCAGAAACACCGTATCTCTACTCAACCTGGGAAACGGGCCCGGAGACGGGAGACGCGGATTTCCCGGAGAACGAGGCCCGTCCAAGCGACCGGAAAAAGGTAATTGTCCTCGGCGGAGGGCCAAACCGGATCGGGCAGGGAATCGAGTTTGACTATTGCTGCTGCCACGCCTGTACTGCGCTGTCGGAGGCGGGTTACGAGACCATAATGGTCAACTGCAATCCGGAAACGGTATCCACCGACCCGGACACTTCCGATCGACTCTATTTTGAACCGCTGACAGAGGAATCCCTGTGCGGCATCCTGGAAGTGGAAGCGAGCAATGGGGACCTGGCAGGCGTCATCGTCCAGTTCGGGGGACAGACGCCCCTTCGCCTCGCGGAAAGCCTGGAACGGAATGGTGCGCGCATACTTGGTACGCCGTTCGAATCGATCGACCTTGCGGAGGATCGCGAGCGGTTCAAGCGAAGCCTGGAGAAACTCGGGCTGCAGCAACCCATGAACGCCACCGCGACAACGCGGAAGGAAGCGATCCGCGCCGCGCGCACCATCGGCTATCCGGCAGTCATTCGGCCCTCCTACGTACTTGGGGGCCGGGCCATGCGCATCGCGCGGGACGAGGCGGATCTCGACGCCTTTGTACGGGCGGCCTTCGGTGCATCCGGAAACAACCCGGTACTGATCGATGCCTTCCTGGAGAATGCGATCGAACTGGACGTGGATGCGCTCTCGGACGGTGAGGAGGTGTGGATCGCCGGCATTCTGGAGCACATCGAGGAAGCAGGCATCCATTCCGGCGATTCCGCCTGCGCCCTTCCTCCCCATACGGTCCCGACATCGGTCCTCGCCGAAGTCCACCGCCAGACCGCGGCGCTGGGCCAGGAACTTGGGGTCATCGGCCTGATGAACGTTCAATACGCCGTGCAAGGTGGGGAGGTCCATGTCCTCGAGGTAAATCCCAGAGCGTCCAGAACCGCCCCCTTCATCGCTAAGGCCATCGGGATACCGATTGTCCGAATTGCAGCGCGGCTGGCCGCAGGGGAGAAACTGGCTTCATTCGGGCTCCCCCAGCCGCAGATCCGGCACACCGCCGTCAAGGAAGCCGTATTCCCGTTCCTCCGCTTTCCTGGAGTTGATGCAATACTGGGTCCCGAAATGCGGTCTACCGGCGAGGTCATGGGAATCGACCACGACTTCGCGCGCGCATTTCTCAAGAGCCAACGAGGCGCGGGCAACCACCTCCCGAACGGGGGCACGGTGTTCATCTCTGTCCGCGACGCAGACAAGTCCGCCATCGTCGAGCCCGCCAGGCAGCTCGCCGAGCTCGGCTTCCACGTGGCGGCGACCCGGGGAACCGCCATCTACCTGCAGGACCATGGAATCGAAACCGAAGCCGTCAACAAGGTCCATCAGGGATCGCCACATATCGTTGAGAGAATCTATGCAAACGCCATCTCGCTGGTCATCAACACAACGGAAGGCGACCGAGCCATCCGGGATTCGTTCACACTGCGCGAAGCGGTACTGAAACTGCGTGTACCGTATTTCACGACGGTTCCCGGTGCGGCCGCAGCCGTGCAGGCGATCCGGATTGCCCGGATGGGGCCGGTTGCCGTGGCCTCACTCCAATCGTACTTTCGTGATGGCTCCACATTCGGCAGCCAATCCTCCTGAAGAGGCGCTAACCATGAACAATGACCGATACCCCATGACACCCGATGGATATGCGTCACTGCGTGCGGAGCTGGAGCGCCTGGAAAAATCCGCCCGACCTGAAACGGTTGCGGCGGTGGCTGAGGCGAGAAGCCACGGGGACCTCTCGGAGAATGCCGAGTACCACTCGGCACGAGAGCGCCTGCGAATCATGGATCGTCGCATCGGCGAACTCTCTGCCAGAATCGCCCGTGCCGATGTCATCGATCCGAATTCGAATTCTGGCGACACGGTGAGGTTCGGTGCCCATGTGCGCGTTTTCGACGATACGGCAGATCAGGAGCGGTCGTTTCAGATTGTCGGCGAGGACGAGGCTGATATCTCCCGCGGATTACTCAGTGTCCGCGCTCCCCTCGCACGCGCCCTGATCGGCGGACGGCCGGGAGAGGAAGTCGAGGTACCCGGTGCGGGCGGAGACAGGATCTACGAGATCCTTTCCGTACATTTCGGTTGAAGCGCACACCGTGACAATCCGGCTGCGAGCAGGAATCGAGCGCTGGCCGCTCGCACGACCCTTTGCAATTTCGCGGGGCGTACGAACCGAAGCGCGTACTCTCGTCGTGGAAATCGAGCGCGACGGAATTGTCGGTCGGGGTGAATCTGTTCCCTACCCCCGACTCGGTGAAACACCGGAATCCGTGCTGATGACCGTCGACCAGCTACGAGAATCCGGGTTACCGCAGGACCGGATGGAACTGCAGGCCAGGCTCCCTGCCGGCAGTGCCCGCAACGCTCTTGACTGCGCATTCTGGGACCTGGAGGCAAAGGAGCAAGGCGTACCGGTCTGGATGTGTGCCGGACTGCCCGAACCGCGCCCAATTGTTACAGCCTTCACGATAAGCCTCGATTCACCGGAGGCCATGGGACAGCAGGCCGCAGAAGCCGCCAGCCGACCGCTTCTCAAGATCAAGATGGGCGGTGCGGCGGAACGGGAGGCGGAACGGCTTCGAAGCGTCCGCCAGAATGCTCCGCATTCCCGGCTGGTCGTGGACGCAAATGAAGGCTGGTCGGCAGCCACGCTGCACAGTCTTCTTCCCGTGCTTTCCGAAACCCGTGTCGAGCTTCTGGAGCAACCGCTCCCGGAGGGTAGCGACGAGGAACTGCGGGCGGGAGCATTCCCCGTTTCATTGTGTGCAGACGAGAGTTGTCGGACACGAAAGGACCTGCCACTCCTCGCGGACCGCTACGACCTTGTAAACGTGAAGCTGGACAAGGCGGGCGGACTGACAGAAGCGCTGGCGCTGCTCCGGGAAGCCCGGGCCCGCGGCTTCGGAATCTTCATCGGCTGCATGATGGCCGGATCCCTGGCGACCGCCCCTGCCTTCCTCCTCGCCGGCGTGGCCGACTATGTGGACCTGGACGGACCACTGTATCTGAAGCAGGATCGCGAAGGCGGCATTCAGGCTGAAGGGTCGCTCCTGCAGCCCCCGACAGCGTCATTCTGGGGTTGACAACACCTCCGGCGGGCAACCCGGCGCGTCCTTTCTGTACAGGTTGTTTGCCAAGGAGTGCGACCACGAACCCCCGCCCGACTAGAAACCGACCTGGTCTCCACCCTTCAGCGCGAGCATCTCGCGCGCCTCCTCCGGTGTCGCTACTTCGAGCGACAGGCCGTTGAGCACCTGGACGATCAGTTCCACCTGTTCGGCATTGGACTTCGCAAGTCGGCCCGGTCCTGCCCACAGTGAATCCTCCAGCCCGACACGGACATTCCCACCCATGGCCGCGGCCATCGAAGCCAGTGCAATCTGGTTGCGTCCGGCTCCGAGCACCGACCAGCAGTATTGGTCGCCAAACAGGCGATCTGCCGTCCGCTTCATGTGCATGAGATCTTCCGGATGTGTTCCGATTCCGCCGAGAATTCCGAATACCGACTGGATGAAGAGTGGGGGCTTCACGAGACCGCGGTCAAGGAAATGCTGCAAGTTGTAAAGATGCGCGATGTCGTAGCACTCGAATTCGAATCGTGTTCCATTCTCCCGGCAAGTTGAGAGGATGTACTCGATGTCCTGGAATGAGTTCCGGAACACCAGATCACGGGTTGCTTCCAGATGCTGCCGCTCCCAGTCGAAACGGAACGAATCATAGCGGCCGGTGAGCGGAAACAGGCCGAAATTGATCGACCCCATGTTCAGTGAGGCAACCTCCGGGCTGAACTCCGCTGCGGGCCGTACACGCTCCTCGACCTTCATGTAGGGGCTTCCACCAGTGGTGATGTTGATGACTGCGTTCGAAGCCTGCCGAATCCGGGGAAGAAAGCGCGCGAAGCCTTCTGGTGTCTGGTCCGGCCTGCCGGTTGCCGGATCTCTTGCATGCAAGTGCAGTACCGCAGCCCCCGCTTCCGCAGCCGCCAGGGCCTCCCTCGTGATCTCGTCTGGTGTCACCGGCAAGTAGGGTGACATGCTTGGCGTATGGATCGCGCCGGTAATCGCACAGGTGATGATGACTTTCCTGTCTTTCGCCATGAGGTTCCTCCCCTTCCGCCTGCTAAAGCGTCTCGACATTGCCACAGACGCCGATCGACTGCCCCGAAATGTTGCGCCCCAAGTCCGAAACCAGGAACAGGACCGTCGCCGCAACATCGTGCGGAGAAACCTTGCGGCGCATGGACACCCGCTCAAGGTACTGCTGCTCCATTGCCTCGAACGAGATACCGAGTTGGGAAGCCCGATCGTGAATCACGTTATCGATTCGCGGTCCCTCGACGATACCGGGCAGGATTGCGTTGACCGCAATGTTGGCGGGTCCAAGTTCCTTGGCAAGGCTCTGGGTCAGGCCTACAACCGCCCACTTGGCGGACGAGTACGGAGTCCGATAGGCATAGCCGAATCGGCCGGCCGAGGAGGACATGTTGACGATCGCGCCGCCGCCAGCGGCCTTGATCAACGGCACTGCCCTGCGCGCACAGAGAAACTGGCCGGTAAGGCAAACGTCGACGCAGCGACGCCACTCGGCAGGATCGATATCCTCGATCCCACCGGTTGGTCCGGCAATTCCGGCATTGTTGACGAGCACATCCAGCCCGCCGAGATGCGCCTCCACATCGGCGAACAA
>CAZPXZ010000043.1:0-27958 GCA_964590405.1 uncultured Rhodobacterales bacterium
ACGCCGTCACCGCCGTCCACGTCGCCGACCTGACCGTCCTCGCGCGGGGGCGCTATTGGACAGCCGCTGCTCGCGCAGGGACTCGTAGAGTGCCGTCTCGGCGGCCAGAACCGCACCGGGTGTCACCGCCGGCCGGCCCTTCGCCCGGCTCGGCGCGGGAAGGTCCTCGTACCGCGCGACGCGGCCCGCGCGTGCCTACTCCAGGCAGTCCGCCGCTTCCATGACAGCCTCGGCGAACGTATCGCCGTCCGTGAAGGCTTCGTCGAATTCCGGGAAGGTGACCGACCAGCTGCCTTCGCGCTCCTTGCGGACGTCGATGGAGTAGCCGTACCGCGTTGCCTTGATCGCAACTCCTTGGAATTCGCTCACATCGATACCGCGTTGTTTGCACATGCCGCGCAGCGTACCGGCCTTGAGCGGCTACCCGCGGTCCTTCAGCACCGTGAAGCGGTCGCCGTACTACAGGGTCCCGTGACTGTCCTTGCCTCTTGTCCTGTCGAACCTGACTGCCATTCCGATCCTGCGTTCCAATCGTCTCACCCTCACGATGAATTCGCGCCAGTTCACGGGCGACAATCTCAAACAAGAATGCGCGAATGGCCAATGTCTGCCACGAACATCATTGTGCGGGCCTTCAAGACCGAATGACCTGAAAACAATTGCCGGTGCCCAACGCGTTTGCCGCAATGCGCGGGAGTGTGGCCTCGAAGACCGACATTGTCGCATCGATCTCGATATTCAGCATCGCGGTCCGGACTTGTGGTGGCAGAGAGGGGTCGGTCGGGAGCGAGGCCACCGAGAAAGAGGGAGCGGCGATCGTCGAAATCCGGAGGATCGGGACATGGCGATTTTGTCCTGTGCGGGATTCGGAGCACAGGCGACACCGACAAGTGTGCTGTCGGACATTACCGCAATCACCGGATGGCTGGCGTGAACCGGCTGGCTTCGATCGAGCGGCGTGAAAGACGGGGCCGATACTGCAGTCGCCGGGGGAGCACCTGCCACAGCGAAGACGTCATCAAGTCGTCATTGAGACGTCGATAACTGCCAACCTCTGCCAGCTCGGAAGCCTGTTCCCGGATGGTCGCGCAGAAATCGCCCCTGGCGCCTATCGTGAAGGGGAACGACCTCCATATGAATCGGTACATCGGAGCATGGAGGTAACGGATGCGACAGAAAATGGAGGAACGGCAGAACGGGTGGCCCGTACCGCAATTGTTGATTTGAGGTCCGTTCGAGATCCCCTGCCCCCGACCCTGCACAAGGTGATTGCCACCGGCCAGCCTGATTCTTCAACGATTCGTGTTGAACAGGCGGCGTGGAGCGGCATATCGCCCCACGCCGCCAGCGCCTGTCAGGTATCCTCCCTGATCACCCGGGGCAGCTTTCCGATTTCGTCGACTTCCTTCTTCAAGGCAAGGGAACTCAGAGACGGGATCGGAAGATTGACAAAGATCGTGATGCGCTGGCGCAACATCCGGTAGGCGTCGGCGAACGCATATCGGCGCTCCGCCTCCGTGCCCTCGACGCTGGCGGGATCGGGGATCCCCCAATGCGCTGTCATCGGCTGGCCAGGCCAGACCGGGCAGATTTCCTGCGCCGCGTTGTCGCAGACCGTGAAGACAAAGTCCAGGTCCGACGAGCCCCTTCCGGCGAATTCGTCCCACGACTTGGAGCGGAGCAACGACACGTCATGACCCTGGTGATGGAGAAGATCCAGCGCTTTGGGGTGAACATCACCCCGAGGCCGGCTTCCGGCACTGAAGGCCTCGAATTGGCCACCACCGTAACGCTCCAAGATCGCTTCCGCGATGATGGACCGGGCGGAATTGCCGGTACAGAGAAACAGAACCTTGTAGACGCGACCGTTCATCGAATCTCCCGCTTTCTGCAGCCGGGCATGCCGGGCCGGAGTTTCGGAAAACCCTCCGCAGGCCTCCAGTGGGTTCTGCCCAGCCTCTGGCGACCGGCGTTGCGCTTCCCGCTCTCCGGAAACCTAGCGGCTGAACCCGCGCAGCGACGGGAAAACAATGTGTCGAAACGGTTACAGGGAGCGCACCTTCCGTGTTGCCGCCAGCAACCGGTGGGGGATCCGGCGCGGAGGCGCACCGATGTCCGAATCCGTCGAATTTGGCCTGATACGGTCGGCCCTCGCACGCGGCGATCGACTTGTTCGTGGCCATGCCATGTGAAGCCGGCACATTTCGGGTCGGGACCGGTGTCAGAGTCAGTTTCCCGGGGCTGTAGAGTCCGTCGACTCCCTGTCTTCGAGCCGCTGCATTGGTCCACCTCGGCTGCCTGGCTTGGAGCGGCGCGGAAAGCCTGGTCTTCGCTGACACCTCGAGGAAATCAAGTTTCGTCCATGGGTCGCGGCTTCATCTGCTACCGTTGCGTCCGTTGCGTCGGTTGCCCCGGCGCTTCGATCTCCGAAGTGGACCCGTGGCTTCAGCCGGCCCGACGAACCTGAAGTGGGAGCGAGAAACTGTGTCTGAAAGTCCGGGGAGGTCAGACAAGTGGCAGGGACCGGCGCGGATTCTCGATGTGTTCCTGACCTTCCTCTATCTCGGTTGCACGGCTTTCGGCGGGCCGGTCGCGCATCGAGCACGATTCCGGGAGTTGCTGGTGCGGGACCCGAAGGACGAAACGGGAGGTAACGGACCGTTTCCGCGAATCCGGCTGGATCCGCGGTTGTTCGAGGACCTCTGGGTCTTTGCCAATCTCCTTCCTGGTCCGAGTTCCAGCCAGGTCGGAATGGCCATCGGACGGATTCATGCGGGGCCGCCGGGGGCCTTCGCCGCGTGGCTCGGCTTCACGCTCCCAACCGCCCTGCTCGCCTGGGCTGGCGGCACCGTGGTGTTCCTGTACCGAAGCCACCTGCCCCCGGGTCTCGTCACAGGCCTGCTGGTTGCCGTGTTCGTGGTCATCCTGAATGCCGTGCGGACCATGCTCATCGACCACCAGAAGCAACTCTCTCCCATGATCCTCAGCCTGTGGCGATCGGTTGCGAATCGCAGCGAGAATTCTGACTGGAAACAGGCCGTGGCAGGCTATTGCAGGGATGACGGTCTGCACGCAACCATCGCTGCGGCTTCCTGCCTCGTGATCGTTTTCGCCATGAGCGGAAGTCCCTTCCTCGGCTCCACGCTTTCCCTGGTATCAGGCATTTTCTCCTCGGAACCCGCACCGGACCGGGTACCGCAGACCCTCCTGCAGATGTGCCAGTTCGCCGTGATCTTCTTCGGTCTGGCAGCAGGGATCTTCCTCTTTCCCGGTGATCGCAACCCGGTTCCGGTCGCGAGCGCACCGCAAGCCCGCCACGCGTCAGTCGGTTTCGGCTGGCTGATCCTCTTCGTCGTCCTGCTCGGGGCAGCGGCCCTGGCCTGGAACCCCGAACCCCGTCACTGGCTCGCCGACCTCGCGGCCCGCTTCTACCGTGTCGGGTCCCTGGTCTTCGGTGGTGGCCATGTAGTGCTGCCGCTCCTGGAGGCCGAGGTCGTGCCGACCGGCTTTGTGGACCGAGAAGTGTTCCTCAGCGGATACGGTGCCATCCAGGCATTTCCCGGCCCCCTGTTCGCCTTTGCAACCTTCCTGGGCACCGTCGCGACCCCGGTGCCCGGCGCCGTACCGGGCGGATGGGTAGGGGGGCTCGTGGCAGTTGCAGCCATATTCGCCCCATCGCTGCTCCTGGTTTCCGGTCTCCTCGATGTGTTTCTGAAACACAGGGATCATCCGCTGGTACGCAGGGCGCTGAAGGGAGCGAATGCCGCGGTGGTGGGTATCCTGGGCGCCGCGCTCTGGCCCATCTGGGAGGCAGCCTCCGGCAAGTGGCAATCCCTGGGCCTGGTCCAGCCCCTGTTCTGGCTCGCCAGTCTGCTCCTGCTGGCACTGCTCATCGGAATTCCCGTCGCCGGCAGGACCAGAAGCACACCCAAGATGAAAGGGTCCGAACTTCTTGGCGGTTTGTCGATAATCGTTACGGGCGAACGTACGGACTCGACCGGGAAGAAGAGCGCTGTCGTACGGCTTCCGGCACCTGTTCTCGTCGTTGCCGCGGCGTTGGGCGGCTGGGCGCTCGGCGGCTGACTTCGACCCGACAACTAGGTTCGGCCCGGCCTGCCGGGTGCGGTTCGACCCACTCTACCAGGTAAACGCCGTGCTCAGGAACAAGGTCCGGCCCCGGACGGATTCGTAGGTGAGGGCAGGCGCGTTCGGATTGGCCGGATTCTGGGCGGGCTCGCGATCGCCGACGTTGAGGACGCCGCCGGTGAGCTTCAGCCCGTCTCGGCCGAACGCGTTCCGCCACTGCAATGCAAGGTCGTGTCCCGTCCAGCTTTCCCAGCGTCCGGTCCGGGTAGAATTCCAGTAGCCGGACTCCGCATGGAAATTCCAGCTTGCCGTCACATCGCCCCGGCTCGCCCTCAGCGCGATATGTCTGCGGTAGCGCGGAAAGTCCCCGGGCTGCTTGATGCCGGCGACACGAGACTCGCTGCGAATAGCTCGAAATACATTGAGATCCAGTTCCAGCGTAGCCCAGTCCGTTTCCCAGGCAGTGCCGGCCCGAAACGCGACGCCTTCGCTCAGGCTGTCGTTGTTTCTCCTGTTGAACAGGGGTGTTACGAGCTTCTCGATGTCGCCTGTTCCTCCTCCCACTCGCACGACCTGTGCGCCCTCGGGCAGGCTCTTGCCGTCGCTTTCCAGATCAACCAGGGACTGGGCGCCTGGCCGGGAAGGCCTGTTCCATGTCCTGCCCCGATACCAGTCGACGGCGAAATGCGTCACGCCAAACCGGAGCGTGGCCCCGACGCCGACTTGCCGCCACTCGCTAGGCTTGAGATTCGGGTTTCCGGCTATTTCGTTGGTAACCTGAAGCACCTCTACATCGCCGCAGTCATCATCGGAGACTCCCTTGCAATCTCTGACAAAGGGGAAGTTCTTCGAGGTGGACTCGTAGAGTTGTCTCGTACTGGGCGAACTCTCCCAGGATTCCGAATACGCACGCAATGTGAAGGCATCGATGGGCGCATAGCGATTGGCGACCCGCCAGTTCACGAGCGTACCAATGTCGTTGTAATCGTCGAACCCTCCGGTCAGAATCACGTCCCAGACCGGCGACAGGGGGACCACTGCGCCCACATCCGCCGACCTGATCTGGCGTTTGGCGACAACATTTGAACCAGAGCCTCCGAACACGGCCGTAGCCTCATGGGACCGGCCCTCGGAATCCCGGTGATCGACAACATCCCGGATGTCGTAGTCCTGCAATTGCACGGCGGCAGTCCAGCGAACCGGTTCCCCGGGCAGTGTCAGTGTCTTGCCGTCCAACGCAGCGCGAATGGTGTCGCTCTGCTGGAAAAGGTCCCGGTGCTTGGTAACCGCCGAGTTGCGAATAGCGGCCAAGTGGTTCCGATCGGGGGAAAGCGGATCCACGATGTCGTACTCGCCACTTTCGATGGCTGCTTTCACCAGATCCTCGCTGACAAAGGTACTGGCCTTCTCAATCCCATGGTCCCGGTAATGCCGGATATGGACGTCATAGCCCAGGTTATCCGCAAGATCACCCCGAATGCCGAGCGACAAGCTGCGGTCGTTCCAGGTCCAGCGCCAGTCGCGGTTTCCGTGTCCGACAAAGCGATGCCAGATGGTAACCTCGTCGTCCGACGGGATCGTAAAGCCCTCTGCCTCTAGCGCAGTTCTGACCGCACTTCCGGAGGGCGCATCGAATTTGAACTGTTCAGTGGGCGGCGCCCAGACCAAGCGTGTATTGGTCCTCGCAACGAGCGCATCGAGATAGATTTCCCCGCCCTCCTTGAGGGGATGTTCCGTGTACAGAAAGAGGCTTTCCCGGTTGGTCCTGGGAAATTCACCGAACCACGCGATCTCGGCGTAGGGGAAGCCGCAAACCTGTCCGGACCTGCTGTCGAGCGGTCCGGTGTAGACAGATGGATCGCAGTCCCCGAGCACATGCCGATCATCGCCCAAGATCAGTGTATTGCCTGCGATCGAAACGCCCTGTGAATCCGCGAACGAGTCGGTGTACTTGGCCTTGGTGTAATCGCGGTCGGCCTCCCGTACCTCCTCCCTGAAGGCATGGTCAATCCCGACCAGCATTCGACCGCGCGCGAATTCTCCGCTCCAGAGCGCGCTACCCGCGTTGGAATCCAAGCCTTCAAGGTTGGGGCGGCCGACACCGGCCGAGACTTCGGCACCGTCGTCATCGCGCCGCAGCACGATGTTGATTGTTCCATCTCCCGTATGTCCCCTATACCGGGCGACACCGTCTTCCAGAATTTCAATGCGTTCCACGGCCGAGAGGGGATACGCAGAGAAGTCCAGTCGCGCGGGGGGACGCCCGTCAACCAGGTATGACCCGCCAATGGCAGCCGACAATCCCCGTATGCCGAACACGTTGAACCGGGAACGATCGGACAGGAGTTGCGCCAGCGTCGTGAGGCCGGACATCTCGATCGCGGTCCGGTCGATCACTCCGATGACTCCGCGCTCCGGATCTGCCCCCCCGGCCTGTGCGGGCAGGGAGACGGCAGCAAACGCTGTTGCCGACATGACCGCGAGAACAATCACTCGCGCCCGGCAGAGACCGCCGATGTCCCCGGCGGTTCCTCTGATGGATTCAATGTTCATGACTCCAACCCCGTTTCCAGGCGGAGAAAGCGCTGCACGCACAGGCAACGCTCGCCTCCCCCGTTGCTTGTGAACCGTAGTCGAAGGAATGTCGGAATTCAATGATAACTATTTGCCAAGTAGGGTTTATTAGCTTTGTGGCAGGAAGTGTGCATCCTGAACGTACCTGCGGGATGGGACAACGTACTCTAACAAACACGTCCGGCAACCTGTGCCGCTGACCGGACGTCAGGGTCTGGAGCCGTAGAAGAGGCAGACGAATAGGAGGGGCATTTGCGTTCCTCTCGCGCAGGCCTGCCCACACAGAGCATACGGATTGTCATGGCACCCGCGTGATGTGCTTCGGCCGCGACCACAGGTGGAACGAAATGGAAACCTGGCAGCGAAACGTGGAAGACCCTCATTCATGAGATACCGGATCAGGGGAACCACGACGGCGCCAATGCGGCGATTGACCAGCAGACCATCATGATGAATCCATCAGCGGTCCGCATGGCTCGCGTGGAAGCGAAAGAACGCAAGGAGGAAAGGAGCATGCACAGAGCCGGACTGAGGCCGAGGAGAGCCCGAAACACAGATCCATGGAACATTGAAAGGGATGAAGTGCTACGAAATGTCCAGACTGTCGGCGTATCAGGCGGCCGACTGCGCGGAAGCATGGCTCCTTCCGCCTGACACCGACGCCGGCATGAGGGTGATGTCGGCGCAGCCAGGGTACTCCCGTTCGGATTCCACATACCCGGTGCCGTCCCTCGTCGCAACACGGGCGCCGGTACAACGTAATTCCGAAAACCCCGGCCCGCATACCGACGCATTCCCCGGACAGCAAGTCTCACCACCAACCTGGTTCGTCAGGGCAACGCACGCCCGATGTTCTGTACGCGCAACGGGCGTGCCGAGCGTACACCACCGGTTTTCTCCAAAACGGGTACGGGTGCGCCACTCTTGATGCCACCCCGAAACGCGCAGACCGGGATTCTTCAAGAAGACCAAAAGGTTACGTTTCGAAAGACCCTGCACCCGGTGTCTCGACGACCGGGAACCGGCTTCGGTGGAAGAATCCGACAGGGACTGCTCCTTCGCGGTTGGCAGGAACCATCGCAAATTCCGGAAATCTCGGCGAGTGTGTCAGCGTTGCCGATATTGCCGATTCCGCTTCGGGAATGACACGGATGACGGGCTCTCGGTCCCCGGATGTTCAGCCATCCTCTCGTTGCAACCGACGGCGCCACCAGGAGAACCTGGATCCCGGCACTACCAGCCAAGGGTCGCGTGCAGGGCGACACGGTCGTCTCTGGGATCACGGCCCCACGGAAACCGACGCGAACCCTCGAAAGCCAGGTCCATTTGCTCGGCTAGCTTGGTTCGCCAACCTGCGCGCACGGTATCTCCCGAGTTCTCTTCCAGGGAGAAGCCGACAAATGGCGCGTGTGTGCCCTTCCCCTGAAAGGCATTGAAGCCGTAGCTGAACTCGCCGTCGAGACGCATGCGTGGATCCCGAGACCCGCGATCGGAGAAGCTGGAAACCGTGGGCGACCGGGACAGGGTGCTGCCGACCGGCATGGTGCCCCAAGCCGGCTGGAGCGAGACTGCTCCCCCGCGGCCATTACGACCGGGATCCCAGCGGAAGGAGCCGGACGCACCCAGTTCCTTGAAATCGTCGTCGGTGTGCATCACCAGTCCACCAACGGAAGCGGAGACAGTCAGGCCCTGGATCGGATTGAAATGCCGGATTCGACCCGCCATCTCGACGCCAATGCCCGTTGCCCCATCGCCGCCATCGTACCGCACCCCGCCTTCCAGCGAACTCGCGAGGACGCCACCCCAGTCCGACTGGTGGTTCCGCTCCGCCACGAGTCCGACGCGCAGCCTGGTCGCAACCGCGTTCTCATCGTGTGCATTGTCCTCGTAATCCGCGGTCATGCGGGCGAAGAGCGCATCTGCCTGCAAACCGATCTCGAATCCGTACGCCTTCTCGGCAGGAACCAGTGCCCCGTAGGTGCCGACAGCTGCCATGACCTGATCGAGGTCAGCTTTCATACTGAAATCGTCCATGTCGGGAAAGGTCTTCTTCGCCTCACCGACCCCGTATCCGAGTGCGGCCCACACAGACATGTCCGGCTCCACATCTGTCCTCATATATGCCTGCAGGCTGTTCAGGTGCGCATCCATTACGCCGCGACATTTCTTCATCATTGGGGTACTTTGTCCGGCCTTGCGACAGGAAGCTCCCCTGTCGAAATTCGCTTCACCAGTGGTCCGCCCGAGCGCGACACCTGCGCGGATATCACCCCACTCGCCATCCACGCCCATCCACAACGCGGTGGTGTCGCCGTCGAATGTCGTGTTTTCCTGCTTGTCCTTGACCTTGAGAATCGACCCCTGACCCCACAGCACGAAATTCGCCTCCCGTCCGGCCGGTCCGCTCTCGTTTCCCTGGAAGGGCAGGTAGAAGGAACTGTCGCGCAACAGGTCCTCGGCCGAAGTGAAGCCGCCAAGCCTCGATTCCCGTTCCGGCCAGCCATAGATCTCCCGGCGGGAGACCATGCTGGCGACCAGTTCCCTTCCCCGGGTTCCGAGCGAAACCCCGCGTAGCACGGCACGCGGTCCCCGGGGCGCCTCCCGAATCCGCTCCGCCAACGCGTCCACGGTTTGAACCGCACTTGCGCGATTGAACCAGGAAGTCCAGTTCACCAGGTCCGAGGATCCGGAGTTTTCGTCGTCGCCGTCACCATCGCTGTCGATCTCGACCCCGGTGATCTCCTCGATGTCAATGGTGTAGGAAATGTTGCCCGTGCAGTCGAGTGACTCGCACCATGGAGTGTCGTCTTGCCAGACGTACTCCAGCGTGTAACAGTTTTCACCGCAATTGCTTCCCCGAGAAATCACCGACCAGCCGTCATGATCTTCCGAAGTGCCGAACCTGTAGGTTCTCGGCGAGGGCGCATCGGGCGTATGGACCGCAATCGTTCCGCCCAGCATCGGCGGAAACGCGTGTGGTCTGCATTCAAGACTTGGGTCCGGCGTATCCTGTACTTCGACGATTGTTTCCATTTCAAGTTGCGTGCCGTAGACCGAATGGAGCAATCCCTTGATGGTGAATGTCAGCACCTTGTTGTACTCGGCCGTGTCTCCATCCACCACTTCACATGTCTTGTACCGGTAGCTGAACTGGCTCGTGGCGATGCTCCCGTAGGCACGATCATTGAAGAATCGGTTGTCGTAGCCGAACGCCTTGCGCGGGCACGTATTATTGTACGCGCTGTTGTGAGTCGTGGGATCAAGATACGTCGTCCGCTGCGGATCATTTGCCTGATCCCACGGATTGCAGCCGTGGGACCTGTCGGCGTTCGGGAGGTATACCGGCGTGATGTGCGAACTCAGTCTTGTGACCTGTGCTCCAGCAGAAATGTCCGCAACCGGAATGACACCATGCGCTCCGATGGCGATCATGACAAACGCCGTCGACCCGAGATAGTACCGCAAACGTGAGGCACCCCTCATCTTGTGATACCTGCGTACCAACCATCTGGTCGGATGCGCATTTTCATTTGCACCGGCCGCCACCCCTGGCGCGCCAGCCGGCACTTCGCCTGGGTCACCGGATCGCAAGAGCAGATCTCTGTGCATAATTCTGGAACCCGTCAACACCATTGCCGCCACTTTCGACCAAGACCCGCCAGAGCCAATTCGGCGGGTCCGAACGCGGCAGGTGAGCCTCGAACTACCGGAGGCCCAGACCTGAGTTCAAGTCGAAACGATGGATTGGCTGGCGATGATCAAAACGGTATGGGCAACCCTCAGACGGGCTCCCACGCCAAACCGCGCCCGCCTCGCTGGCGCAAATTGGTAACCTGGTCATTGTCCTTACCCTGCTCGTTGGACTGGCACTTTGCGCGCCTATATCTTGCATTGGCGAATACAGTATTCGTTCCATCAACAAATTGCAATCGTTTCTTTCCAGCAATTGTTGGCATGCGAAACTACCATGCAACGCAACCAATAGAGCACACCGACTGCCGCTTTGGTACCCATAGGCAGCCACATTCCTGCCAGGGTCACCCCGCAAATGCTGTCTGCTCAGCGCTCCTTTGCATACGGCACGCCGATCGCCTTCGGCGCCACGGCACGTCCGATGAAACCCGCCAGCAGGACCACCGTCAGAATGTAGGGAAGCGCCTGCACGAACTGTACCGGCACCTCGCCGATGACGGGAAGGTCCACGCCTTGCAGCCGGATTGCGGCCGCGTCCAGAAAGCCGAATAGCATGCAGGCGAGAAGCGTCGGCAACGGTCGCCACTTGCCGAAAATCAAAGCCGCCAGTGCGATATAGCCCTTCCCGGCCGTCATGCCGTTCACGAAGCCGGCCCCCTGCGCCAGGGACAGATAAGCGCCCGCGATGCCGCAGAGAGCGCCGGTACAGAGCACCGCGCGGTAGCGCAGCCAGGCAACCGATATCCCTGCCGTATCCACTGCTTCCGGGCTCTCGCCGACGCCGCGGAGGCGCAATCCGAAACGCGTCCGGTAGAGTGTCAGGGCCACTGCCGGAACCATCAGTAGGGCCAGGTATACCAACAGGTTATGACCACTTACCAGTTCGCTGTAGACCGGACCGAGCACCGGAACCTGCTGCAGCGCTTCGGCGGCTGGCCATTCCAGCGGCAGGAAGCGCGCATCGTTCGGCAGTGCCGGTGTCCGTCCGCCCTGACTGAACCAGGCGATACCAAGCACCGCCGACAGTCCCGCCACGAGGATGTTGAGGGCGACGCCGGACACCACCTGGTTGCCGCGATGGGTGATGCAGGCAAATCCATGCAGGAGGGCAAGCGCCAGCGAAGCGGCGAGCGCGGCGAGCAGTCCAGCCCAGGCGGATCCCGAAACGGCCGCGGCGGCGGCTCCCGCAAATGCCGCTCCCAGCATCTTTCCCTCGAGGCCGATATCGATGACCCCGGCACGTTCCGAGAACAGTCCGCCAAGTGCCGCGAGCAGGAGCGGCACCGACAGCCGGAGCGCAGAGTCCAGCAGGAGTACGACGTCGCCGACCAGGTCCACGTCAATTTCCTCCCGGTACGGCCAGGAACCGGCGCAGCGGCGATGCGAACAGAAACTCCAGCGCCCCGGTGAACAGGATCACGAGGCCCTGGATCACGACCACCATGTCCCGGGTTATCGTTGGAATTTCGAACGCCAACTCGGCTCCGCCCTGGTACAGCGCACCGAACAGCACCGCCGCCAGAACGATGCCGACCGGGTGATTGCGCCCCATCAGCGCCACGGCGATGCCGGCAAATCCGAACCCGGCACTGAACTCCAGCACCAGCCGGTGCTGCACTCCCATCAGGTCGTTCAGGCCCATGCAACCCGCCAGCGCTCCCGAGACCGCCATGGCGATCAGTACCTGGCGTGCCGGTGGAATGCCTCCATAGACGGCCGCATCCGGATTCGCTCCGACGGTTCGGAGCCGGTACCCGGCCCTGGTGTGCCAGACATAGACCCAGACTCCGACACAGCACAGGATTGCGAACGGGAATGAAGCGTTCAGGGGCGACTCCGCCATCCCGATTCCGACCGCACCCAGCATCTCGTGAAGGGACGGAAGCCGTGCATGTTCCGCGAATGCCCGCGTCTCCGGCTGCATGTTGCCGGGAACCGACATCACGTTCACCAGCAGGTATACCATCAGTGATGCCGCGATGAAATTGAACATGATGGTCGTGATGACGATGTGGCTGCCCCGGTATGCCTGCAGATAGGCCGGCACCAGCGCCCAGGCCGCACCGAAGAGCGCCGCACCGGCAATCGCGGCCGGCACGATCAGGAGAAAGGGAAGAAAATCGAGATGCAGGCACACCAGCGCCACACCAAGGCCCCCGATATAGGCCTGTCCCTCTCCGCCGATGTTGAAGAGCCCCCCGTGAAACGCAACCGCCACCGCGAGCCCGGTGAAGATGAAGCTCGTGGCATAGAACAGCGTGTAGCCGATCGCCTCGCCCGTGCCGAAGGCCCCCCAGGCCAGGAGCCGGACGACCTGCCAGGGATCCTCCCCGATGAACCAGACCAGGAGGCCGGACGCAACGAATGCGGCGAGCAGGTTCGCGAGAGGCAGCAGCCCCAGCGCTGCCCAACGCGGCAGACCGGACGCCGGTCCGGCCCCGATGCTCATGCCGGTGCGCCCTCGCCTGCGGCGCCGGCCATCAGGAGCCCCAATTCACGTTCCGTCGCCTCGCCCGCTGCAATCTCACCCGCGATACGGCCCGAGAACATGACCAGGATCCGGTCGGACAGACTCATCACCTCGTCAAGGTCGGCGGAAACAAGCAGGATGGCCTTGCCCGCATCACGGAGCGCCCGCAGCCGTTCGTGGATCAACTCGATGGCACCGATGTCGACGCCCCGGGTCGGCTGCCCGACCAGGAGAATGCCCGGATCTCGGTCGATCTCGCGGGCAAGCACCAGCTTCTGCTGGTTCCCACCGGACAGGTTCGCGGTCGGCAGCTGTGGATTCGCCGGACGCACGTCAAACGACGCCATCTTGTCTGCGGTATCCTCGGTAACCGCGCCCCAGTCGAGCAGCACCGAACCGCCGTATCGCGCCTCATCGAGATAGCCGAGAATGGCGGACTCGCAGGCGCGAAATGCCATGACAAGGCCCATGCGCTGGCGGTCCTCCGGCACATGGGCGAGGCCCTGCTGCCGGCGCTCGAGACTTCGCCCTTCCGCCACACGCCCGTCCAGCAGGATCCGCCCGGCCGCAGGATCCCGAATTCCGGCGAGCACTTCCAGGAGTTCGCTCTGGCCGTTGCCGGCGACGCCAGCGACGCCCACGATCTCGCCTGCCCGCACCGACAGCGATATGTCCTCGAGACGCGGAACACCCTTCTCGTCGATCACGGAAACGCCGTCGAGCCGCAGGCGCTCCGCGCCAGGCTCGTCTCCCCGCTTGCCGGAACCGAACTGCACCCGCCGTCCGACCATCAACTCGGCAAGCTCGTCCATGGTGGTCCCGGCCACGTCCAGGTTCGCGACCATCCTGCCCTGCCGCATGACGGATACGCGATCGGCGATTGCCATGATTTCACGCAGCCTGTGGGTGATCAGGATGACTGTCTTTCCCTGCTCCTTGAGGAGACCAAGGATCCGGAAGAGATGCGCCGCTTCCTGTGGTGTGAGCGCGCCGGTCGGCTCATCGAGAATGAGAATCTCCGCACCCCGGTAGAGGGCCTTCAGGATCTCCACGCGCTGCCGGAGCCCCACCGGCAATTCGCCTACAACGGCATCGAGCGGCACTTCCAGAGCATAGTCGCGCTCGAGTCGCTCGAGTTCACGCCTCGCCCGGCGCATCCCCGGTGCAAGGCGAACGCCCCCCTCGGCACCCAGGACCACGTTTTCGAGAACGGTAAAGGTGTCTACCAGCATGAAGTGCTGGTGGACCATGCCCACCCCCGCGGCAAGGGCGTCCTGGCTGCTCCGAATCCGGACCGGACTTCCGCCGATCCGGATCTCCCCTCCTTCGGCCTGGTAGAAGCCGTAGAGGATGCTCATCAGGGTGGTCTTGCCGGCACCATTCTCGCCGACAAGACCATGGATAGACCCCACGGCCACCGAGAGGCTGACATCCCGGTTCGCGTGTACGGGGCCGAAGCGCTTTTCGATGCCCCGAAGTTCTACGGCAGGAACACCGACAGCACCGACTCCGTCCATGCGATGCGCGTCCCGCCGCGCGCAGCCCCTAGTTGGCCGGGCACTCACCCTCTGCGATGTAGTCGTGGACGCGGATGGCGCCGGAACGGATCTGATCGGCCGCCGCCTCCACCGCATCACGCATTTCCTGCGAGATCAGCGCCTCGTTGTGCTCGTCCAGAGCCCAGCCCACACCGTCCTCCGCAAGGCCGAGATTGAGGATTCCCGGCTGCCAATTGTCGTTCCTGGCCGAGTCGAAGACCTCGTAGGCAGCGACGTCCACCCGCTTGAGCATCGAGGTGAGCACACTCCCGGGGTGGAGGTGATTCTGGTTGGAGTCAACGCCAATCCCGAGCTTGCCCGCATCCGCGGCTGCCTGCAGCACGCCGATGCCGGTTCCACCCGCAGCATGGAACACCACGTCTGCCCCCCGGTCGAACTGCGACTTGGCCAGTTCGGCGCCCTTCACCGGGTCGCTCCACGCCGCACCTGTGTTCCCGGTCATGTTCTGGTAGACCTCGATCTCGGGATTTGCGTGTCGGGCCCCGAGCACATAGCCGCAGGCGAACCGGCGGATGAGCGGCACGTCCATACCGCCGACAAATCCGACTTTGCCGCTTTCCGCAGACATCGCCGCCAGCACGCCCACGAGGAAGGATCCCTCCTGCTCCTTGAAGACAATCGACTGCACGTTCGGCAGGTCGATAACCGAGTCGATGATGGAAAAGCGGATATCCGGGAACTCGGGAGCCACCTTCTCCAAGGAGGACGCGTACTGAAAGCCCACCGCGAGGATTGGATCATGACCGCGGCGCGCAAAATTCCGAAGCGCCTGCACCCGCTGCGAGTCCGTCTGGACCTCGAACTCCCGAAACTCGATGCCGGTATCGGCGGTAAACCGCTGGGCACCGTTCCAGACCCCCTCATTGAAGGACTTGTCGAACTTGCCGCCGAGGTCGTAAACGATACCCGGCTTGATCTCCTCCGCGTTGCCGGTTCCGCTAGCCAGAACGGCGACGACGGCCGCAGCACCCAAATTCCTGAATAATCTCATTTCCGATCCTCTCCCGCCGACCGCGGATCCCGTCGCGAGACGCCTTCGGGCGGCCCGACCTGCTCAATTCCACGGCGATTGCAGCCAATTCCGGACAGGGCCGCCAACAGCCCCTCCGGTACGGCGATTGTGAAAGCGCGGATCGTGTTTTGCAAGGCGATTTCCCAGCCGGTGGACCAGGTACGGAATCTGCGCGGACGCTCCATTCGCCGGACATGCCGCAATTCTCCCGGTCTCGTTATGCTCGCCGTCACCCAGGTCCGAGCACTGACCCGCCGCCGTGCACCGGTCTCCGCAAACTTCGCGATCTGGAGGGAATCGCTCCTCGGTCCCATTCGTCATGAAAGTCAAACAGCCCCAGGTAGAAGAAGTCCACAACCCGGCCTTCTACGGACGCAAGGAAAGAGCAGCTATCACCAATCCGGGTCGCCTCGTTGGCGTGCATGGGGATCGTGTTCAAGAAAGTAAGCTGACCGGAGACAGGGTTCATGAATTCTTGCATGATCCCGACCGGCTGTTCACCCACTTGCACCTCCTAATTGCTTGAATTCAATGACAAACATCCCTCACTCGACCCATCCGATTGCGGGACGGGGTCAGGTCGTCCCCCCAGAGGCCGGACATACGCCAGAACCTGACGACAACTGCAACCCACCTCGCCGAAGACTGCCCGCGTTCCCCCGGGAGCGTCCACGTACGACCTTGGATGACGCCTCTATTGGTATCCGAGCGATGACATGGCTTCCCGTACGGCAGCCATTTCCGCATCGGACAGGGGCAGGACGGGCCGTCGGCACTGCCCTACGGGACGGCCGGCAATGTTGCTGGCCTCCTTGGCGACCGGGTTGAACGGCAGGGTCCACAGGAGAAGATTGAGTGGCTGCATGCGATGCCACAATTCCAGCGCTCCGGCCTGGTCCCCGTTCTGGAAGAGTTCGTAGAGTCTTACATACTCTGCCGCCATGGCGTTGCCTGCGCCGGAGAAGCAGCCGACGCAGCCGGCGATCAGTCCGTAGAGATTCAGGTAGTCACAACCGTTGAAGACCTTCGCGCCGCTGCGTGCGAGGCGCTCCAGGCGTCCCATGTCGGAGGTGCTGTCCTTGATGTAGCGAATACCGTCGATTTGCCGCAAATCGGCGAAGACCTCCGGCGTGATGTCAAATCCCGAGAACTGCGGGATGTTGTAGACCATGATGGTGGTGTCGACGGCGGCGGCGACCTGCTCATAGTGCCAGCGTACTCCGTCGGCCCCCGGTCCCTCGAAATACGGGGGCAGGATCAGGAGTGCATCGGCCCCGTTCGCCACGGCATGCTTTGACGCTTCGATGGCATCTTCGGTTCGGATTGCGGAAGTCTGCACGATCAACTTGCAGCGGCCATCGATGTGACGGGCAGAAATCTCCGCGATACGACGCTTCTCGGCCTCCGACAGGAAGGGAAACTCCCCTGTACCGCCGCAAACGGCAATGACATGGACGCCGGCTTCCAGCATGGCGTCGAGGTGAGCCTCCAGAGCTGCCTCGTCAAGCGTGGAGCCGTCCGCCGCAAACGGCGTGCAGATCGGAACGCAGATTCCCTTCAGATCGGTCATGTATCTCACTCCTCCAATTTCTTGCCTGAACGGTCTTGCCGTGCTCCGAGTCATCGACGACTACTCGGGGATCAGCCGAACGAGTGCCGGATCGGCGCGAATGTGAACCCTGTCTCCAACCCGCAGTTCACCCTGATCGACGACCGAGATCACCCGGCCGACCTCCGTCTCCAGGTAAACGTTTGTCTGCTGGCCGAGAGGCTCGATCAGCTCGATCACGGCGTTGTCGCCCGCGGCGTCAGTCCCCGCGTCGATGGCGAGGTGCTCGGGACGGATCCCGATCATGATGCGCGCTCCCGGCTTGAGCCCACCGCCGAGACGCCGCTTCTCTGCCTCCGGCACGGAAGCCGCCAGATGCTTCAAGCCGCAGGTCAGCCCATGGTCCGCCGTCCACTCCGCCTCGATCAGGTTCATGGGCGGTGAGCCGATGAACTCGGCAACAAAGCGATCGGCCGGCCGGTTATAGATTTCCAGGGGACGGCCAACCTGGATCATGTTCCCCTTGTTCATGATGCCGATCCGGTCTGCCATGGCCATGGCTTCGATCTGGTCATGCGTAACGTAGACCGTCGTGATTTCCAGGCTGGTAACGAGTTTCCTGATCTCCGTTCGCATGACAGCGCGAAGCTTGGCATCCAGGTTCGACAGCGGCTCGTCCATCAGGAAGACCGACGGCTCGCGCACGAGAGCGCGTGCGAGGGAAACACGCTGACGCTCACCGCCACTGATCTGGCGCGGCTTGCGGTCAAGGAGCTCGGAGATGCCCAGGGTGTCCGCTGTCTGCCGGATCCTGCGCCCTCGATCCGAGGGATCGACACCGCGAATCTTCAGGGGAAAGCCGATGTTCTGCCGAACGGACATGTGCGGATAGAGTCCGTAGTCCTGGAAGGCCATCGCGACGTCCCGGTGGCGCGGTTCGAGGTAGGTCACCTCGCGACCGCCGATGGCAATCCGTCCCGTGGAAGGAAGCTCCAGGCCGGCGATCATGCGCAGTGTTGTGGTCTTTCCACACCCAGACGGCCCAAGCAGAACGAAGAGCTCGCCGTCCTCGATGGTCAGCGATACGCCGTTGACCGCTGTCGTGGAACCGAACCGCTTGACGAGGTTCTCGATGTCGATACTCATCGCAGTTTCCCGCTACCCCTTGATCGCACCGAAGGTCAGGCCGCGCACCAGATAGCGCTGCATGATCATGACCAGGATCACGACGGGGACCGACATGAGCGCCCCGGCGGCACAGGCGAGACCCCACGAGATCGCCTTGGGCTTGATGACCATCGAAGCGATGACGGGCAGGGTCTTGGCCTTGGTCGACGTGAGCAGGCTTGCGAAGAGGTACTCGTTCCAGGCGAACATGAACACGATCACGATGGTCGCTGCGAGGCCCGGCAGGAGGAGCGGCAGGGTCACGTAGGCAAAGCTCTGGTAACGGCTGCAGCCGTCGACCAGTGCGGCTTCCTCAATCGAGGTGGGAATGTCCTCGATGAAGACCCGCATGACCCAGACCACGAACGGCAGGCCGCTCAGGGTATAGATCGCGATAAGAAGGATGTGCGTGTCGAAGAGCCCCAGGAGCCGGGCCAGGATAAAGAACGGAATGACGGTCACGATTGGGGGCAGCATGCGTACCGAAAGGATCTCGAAGGCGATTATGTTCTTGCCTTTCAACGGGAAGCGGGCGAGGGCGAAGGCAGCCAGCGTGCCGCATATCATCGCGCAACAGGTCGCCAGTCCGACGATCACGGCGCTGTTGATCAGCGCGTCCAGTGCGTTCAGCTTCGTGAACAGTTCGGCATAGTTCTTCATGGTCGGGGAAAACACCCAGACAGGTGTCTTCGATGCCACGTCCGGATCCGCCTTGAACGACGACGCGACCATCCAGTAAACCGGAAACAGGAAGAAGAGCGACGCGATACCCACCAGGACATAGTCGGCAATGGCCCGGAAGGTCGAAACCAGGTTGCGTCCTGTCCGGGTCTCTCTGAAGCGCGGTACTGCCACGCTCCGTGGATCCGTTCGTCCCGCCTTGCAATCGTGTGGACTGGTCATCTCGACCTCAATCAGCTTTCCTGATCACGGAAGACGCCCTTGCCCCAGCTGACCAGGGCCAGCACGGCCAGCAATACAAGGACAAGGATGATCCATGACAGGGCGGAGCCGAATCCGAGATCGAAGAACTGAAAGTTGATCCGCTGCAGGTAGATGCTGACCAGGTCGGTCGCCAGGTTCGGTCCACCGCGAGTCATGATGTAGACCGTGTCATAGGTACGAACGGCATCGATCATACGCAGCAGGACCGCGATAATGATGACGGACCGCAGCATTGGCAGGGTAACGTACCAGAATGTGGTCATCGGCCCGGCGCCATCAATGGCGGCGGACTCGAAAGGGCTTCGCGGCAGGGCCCGCACGCCGGCGAAGATGATGATGAACATGAAGGGGGTCCACTGCCAGATGTCGACCAGGATCACGGAAATCAGGGCGGTGGAGGTGGAACCGATCCAGGCCCCCTGCGGCAGGCCCATCAATTCGAGCAATTGGTTCAGGACCCCGAAATCAGGGGCCATCATGATACGCCAGATGATGCCGACGGCGATCGGCGTGACCAGCATCGGGATAAGCAACATACTGCGTATGAGGACGAATCCCGGTCGATTGGCGTTGAACAGCAGGGCGAGGCCTAGACCGAGAAGAAAGGAAATGATCACGCTCGAAGCCGTGAATACGCCGGTCAGGGCTATGGAATCCCAAAACTGCCCGGTGCTGAGCCCGGTCGCGTAGTTGTCGAGAAAGAGAAACCCCTGATCCTTGGACGGCTGTGTCGGGCGATAGCCCGTCATGCTGATGTAGAGCGAGTGAACCAGGGGATAGAAGCCGACGACCGTCAGGATCGTCAGGGTCGGAGCAAGCAAGATCCAGGGCACCAGGCGGGCTCGCCGCCTGGCTTTCCTGGCATCGTTTCCTGACTCGCTGGTTGTCAGAGTCGGGCTGGTGTGTGCTGCAATCACCCCGCAAGGCTCCCTCTCGACAGCCCGTCGGCCGTTCCACGGAAGCGAGCGCGGCCGGCGTCAACGCACGCCGGCCACAGCCCGAATCATGTCAGACTATCCCTTGATGGCGGCTACTGCACGGTTCTCCGCTTCCACCATTGCTTCCTTCGGGGTCTTGTCGCCCAGCACGCCAGCAACGATTTCCTCATAGATGACGCGCTGAACCTCGACCGCGTTGGTCAATCGGTAGGGCGGCACCGAAATCGGGCGGGTGCCTCTGGTTTCCATGTCCTTGAAGGCCTGGAGCATCGGCACGAGGTCGGTGATGTCTTCGCGGGCGATATCGGACTTGAGGCACAGCGATGACTCGCCGCCTTCCCGGAAGAGCTCGTAAGCCCGGCCTTCGGACATCCAGGCCATGAACCTGTAGGCGTCATCCAGATTGTTCGATGCCTTGTTGACCAGGAGCGACCAGCCGCCGATCATCGCCTGCTCCACATTCTCGATCGGTGCGACGGTGTAGCCGAACTTGCCCTGGTTTGGGCCGTCCTCGACACCGACGATCACATCCGACCAAGTCACCAACATGGCCGCACCACCGGACTGCATGAGGGACGAACCCTCAGGATAGTCGAAGCTGGCCACGCCGCTCGGGCAGTATTCCAGCACCTCTTTCAGGCGCTCGATCGCCTGCTCACCGCGTTGGTCGACGTTGAACACGGGTTCGTTGTCCTCGTTGAACACACCGTCGTTCCATGGGTCGTGCGGGGCCGCGCTCATCAGGCGTGATCCCCAGTCGCCGCTCATGGCTGCGTCCTGTCCGCCCAGAAGCAGAGTGCATCCGGCCACATCGTCCGAATGCAGCGCCTTGGCAGCGTCGCGATACTCGTCCCACGTGGTCGGAGCCCTTTCGATCCCTGCCTGCTCCAGCAGGTCCTTGCGATAGACGAAGACCGGGGTCGTCTGCACCAGCGGCAGGCCCCAGCGCTTGTCCTGATATCGGATGTAGGTGAGCGAACCCTCGGTGAAGTTGTCGTACTGCACGTCCGGCAGGTCCGGGTTGGCAGCCTGGATGTCGTCGAGCGGCATCGCCCAGCCATTGTTCATCGGCTGCCGGATCCACAGGACATCAGTCGCGAACAGATCGAACGTGTCGGACCCTTGGCTCAACTCGATCAGCATCTTTTCGTAAAAGGCTTCGTACGGGTTCGAATCGCCAAGGATGTCGATGTTGGCCGCTTCCCTGTATGCGTCGGCAACTGTCGACGTCAGTGCTTCGGACCAGGCAACGTTGAGATTCAGCACGTTTAGGCTGTCGGTCGCGGCCTGGACCGAGGCGAACCGCAGGCCGGCCAGTCCGGCACCGGCGGCAGCTCCCAGTTTCAGGAAACGACGGCGGTCGAGGGCTGTCAGCCCGTGGGTGGATATCTTCTTGCTCATCACGTTTCTCCTTCTCTCCTGTTCGGGCACGGGAATCCGATGGGAATCGCCGTTGCGATCCGGCCCGTGCCGCACTTCGGTTGTCGAGCACAATCTGAACTGAACCGATGAATGGACAACTGAACCCGCGGCTTCGGTTGTTGTCGGGCGTCCGGCCGGTCGCGTCGAGGCAGAACACTCGAACCGGCGGGTCGGAGTATGAATCGGACTGTCGTCGGCCCGGTATCGCTCCCGGGCCCGGTGGCCATGCGGGACGTCCGGCGCGCCGTCGGAACAGTCCCTGCTCCCCGACCATGACCCTGGCGTGGTAGCGGCAGTAGTGGTCGGCTGTGACCCTTGTTGCGTGAGGTATCGTCGCTACCGACGATGCGCTCCACCTGCACCCGAAGGATGTCGTCGGGCGCGCCGGCGTGGGGGACGAAGGCATTGCCTTCTGCCTCGGCCGAAAATGCAAAGCGGGCATTCTGTTGTGCCAAATGGGCCTCCAGTAGAATGCAGAGGGCCTCACCGATCTCAGTGATACGAGCGAACCAAAGTCGCTGGTGTCCGCTTGCTCCACGTTGCCAAAATGTAGTCGATTACATTATTGGTCAATTGTGCTGGAATGTCAAACGAGTATCCTTGCAGGCTCATCCTCCCAGCGGAAGGGCCCAGCCGAGGATGAAACGGCGCACAGCGAGAAACAACGGTATCGATGAAAACAGAGAAACCGAAAGCGCGGGCCAAGGACGTCGCGAGCGCCGCTGGGGTGTCGGTTGCCACCGTCTCGAGAACCTACAACAACCCGGAAGTCGTGCGCGAAGAAGCGCGAGGGCGAGTGCTGCACGCGGCAAAAGTGCTCGACTATCGACCACATCCTGCGGCAAGGGCGCTCCGCTCGCAGCGATCCCATATCGTGGGTGCGGTCATTCCGACGCTGGATTACGCAATCTATGCCCAAATGATCAACGCACTCCAGATTGCTCTGCGCGACTCGGGATTCAGCCTGTTCGTTGCCACCTCAGGTTTCGACAACGCCAAAGTTGGAGCAGTCGCTACCTCCCTGATCGATCACGGTGCCGAAGCACTTCTCCTGGTCGGCGTCATCGATGATGAAGAGTTCTACTACCTGGCCGAATTGAAGCGGATTCCGATCGTATCAACCTATTCCTATCATGAGAATTATCGGGTTCCGTTCGTCGGCTTCGACAACTTCGAGGCCACGCGTCGAATGACGGAGTATGTCCTCTCCCTTGGACACCGAAACCTTGCCATGATCACGGGTCCGAGCAAGGGCAACGATCGGCAGCAAGCGCGAATGGCAGCCTTCCGGCAAGGCTTGCAGGACCATGGTCTCTCTTCGTCGACGCCGCTCATCCTGGAAAGGCAGTACGCAATCGAGCAGGGCGCCGAAGCCGCACGGCGAATCTTGCGCGATCGACCGGATATTACGGCAATCATCTGCAACAGTGACATACTGGCGATGGGGGTGCTGGCCGAATGCCGACGTCAGGGAATCCCCGTGCCGGGAAGGATCTCCGTCGCGGGACATGACGACCACGACATTGCACACTTTCTCGATCCGCCGCTGACAACCGTGTCCGTGCCTGCCGACGAAATGGGGCGGCTCGCAGCGGAATCGCTCCTCGCTGCCCTCGAGACCCGGCAGCCCCCGGGCGGGTTCAAGCTGCCAACCGATCTGGTCATTCGGGGGTCGACCGGCAGGTGCCCTTGAGTCACCGTGCCATCCTCCGTTCCCTTGCGGCAACATGTGTAATTGATTACAGAAGGAACAGTCTACGCTAGCTGCACCGGTCGAAGACGGCGGATGTCCTCGGGCTTGTTTCGGAGTTGGGTGTGATGCGACTGAGCAGAATGATCACTGTCGTGGGAGCGCACGCCGAAGGCGAGGCCAACGAGGTGATCACCGGTGGCGTCCTTGACGTCCCCGGTGCAACCATGTTCGCGAAGGCCCGTTATCTCGAAACCAAAGGGGACGATCTGAGGCAGTTTCTTCTGCAAGAGCCGAGGGGAAAGGTTACGCAGTGCGTCAACCTTGTGCTGCCGCCCACCCAGACGGGCGCGGACGCGGGCTTCATCATTATCGAACCGGCGTCCTATCCGCCCATGTCGGGCACAAACACGATCTGCACGGTAACGGTGCTGCTGGAAACCGGAATTCTGCCGATGGCAGAACCAATCACGAAGCTCACGCTGGAAGCACCCGGCGGATTGATCCGTGTCGAGGCCAGGTGCCGGGATGGGAAATGCGAAAGCGTCAGCTTCACCAATGTTCCCTCCTTCGTCATTTGTCTGAATCGGCCGATCGAGGTCGAGGGACTGGGAACCCTCGCGGTCGATGTCAGTTATGGCGGCATGTTCTACGTGCTTGTCGACGCGGCAGCAATGGGGTTTAGCATTGAGCCCTCGGAAGCGCGAGATCTGTCGGACGTTGGCGAGCGGATCAAGTTGGCTGCCGCCGCGCAAGTTCCAGCGGTTCACCCCGAGAATCCGGAGATTCACACAATCAATCAGACTCTCTGGGCCGGGCCGCCGCGCGAAATCCGGGGCAGGAAGACCGCGCGCAACGGCGTCATTGTTTCTCCGGGACGGCTTGACCGGTCGCCCTGCGGCACGGGAACCAGCGCGCGCATGGCGGTCATGCACGCACGAGGAGAACTGGACGTCGGGGAGACCTTCGTTCACGAGTCCATCATCGGAACCAGGTTTACCGGCAAGGTTCTGGAAGAGGTGCTTGTCGGCACGACCCGTGCAGTTCGAACGTCTATTGCGGGGCGCGCATGGATCACGGCATTTCATCAATACGTCCTCGACCCGACAGACCCCTTCCCGACCGGCTATCGACTCAGCGACAGTTGGCCGGACCATTTCGTCCCCGATATGACGAATTCCTGAGACCTTGCTGATGCAACCGGATGAGCCGCTATGCGAAGAGACTCGCGCGGGGGGCCGCATCACTGCTCTGCAGATCGACACCCTGTCCGGTTCGATGCCGTAGCATGCGCAGTTACGACTTCATCGTGATCGGGTCAGGCTCGGCGGGTGCAGTAATGGCCGGTCGACTGGCGGAGAGCGGAAAACACCGGATTCTCCTGATAGAAGCCGGCCCCAGGGACAACAGCATCTACATTCGGATGCCCGCCGCTCTGGGTGTTCCTCTGATTGATGACCGCTTCAATTGGTATTACCACACCCAACCAGAACCCTGGCTGGACGGACGGCAGATCTACGAGGCGAGGGGCCGTGTGCTGGGCGGGTCTTCCTCCATCAACGGCATGAACTGGGTGAGAGGGAATCCGGGAGATTACGACAACTGGGCAGCATCCGGTTGCGAGGGCTGGAGCTTCGCCGAGGTCCTTCCCTACTTCCGGCGCTCGGAGACGTTTGACAGGGGAGAAAGCGACTTTCGAGGCGGCTCGGGACCGATGCGGATTGAGACCTGCCGGGCGGAGAACCCCCTCTACCACGCTTTCCTGGAGGCTGCTGGCGAGTATGGCCTGTGCTTCACGGAGGATCACAACGCGTATCGCCAGGAAGGATGTCACATCACCCAACGGAACGTGCACGGGGGAGTGCGCTGGAGTACGTCGAGGGCCTACCTGGATCCTCATGCCGGCCAGGCTGCGCTGGAAGTCTGGACCGGAACTCTAGTCACCAGGATTCGCTTCGAGGGGCGCCGGGCAGTGGGCGTCACCTGCCTGCGGAACGGAGCCGAGGAGATCGTTGAGGCGGAACGGGAGGTCATCCTGTGCGCTGGCGCTATCAACAGTCCCCATCTGCTGATGCTCTCCGGTGTTGGCGATGAAGAAGTGCTGCGTGCGCACGACATTGCCCCTGTTGCACATCTGCCCTTTGTCGGCAGGCATCTGACCGACCATGTCGCCGCGCCCGTGCAGTATCGGGCAAGGAAGGAGGTCTCCGTCGCAAGGCACCTGAAGCCAGCGAGGCGGCTCTGGCTGGGGCTGCAGTGGAGCCTGGCCCGCAGGGGCCTCGGCGCCACCAACTTCTTCGAGGTCGGCGCCTTTTTCCGGACCGCATCGGAAATTGGCATGCCGAACATCCAGCACGAGTTCGTGCCGCTGTTGGGGGAACTTCAGCACGGCAGCGTCCAACTGGAGAATGGATTTCAGTACTTTCTGAGCCTTATGCGGCCCAGGAGCGAAGGCCGCGTCCTCCTGACGTCAAGAGATCCGACGGCGCATCCCGCCTTTACGTTCAACTATCTGGAAGCCGAATCCGATTGCCGTCAGGTGGTGGCCGCCATTCGCCTGACCCGGGACATGATCGCGCAACCGGCGTGGGATGAACTGCGAGGCGAGGAGGTGTCTCCGGGCGCGGATATCCAGAGCGACACGGAGATCATGGGCTGGCTGCGCCAGACAGCGGGCACGAACTACCACCCCTGTTGCACCTGCCGTATGGGAACCGACGAAAACTCCGTCGTCACAACCGAGGGTCTCGTCCACGGCCTTGAGGCGCTGCGGGTGGTCGATGCCTCCATCATGCCCGAGATCGTCTCGGGTAATCTGAATGCCCCGATCATCATGATGGCCGAAAAGATCGCAGACGCCGTACTGGGACGACCGCCCCTATCTGCCGTTGATACAGAATACCATCGCCCCGAGCGAGAGATTCCGTAGACCTTGTCCCCTTGATCCGGGCCGTTGCGGATGAGAGTGTTCCTGCAGAGAATGAAATCAGGAACCGTTGGCATGAAGCGCAAGCGGTTCACGAAAGTTCAGAGTGGTGACGTGCTTCGTGAGCACATGCGTAGCGGGACGGATCCGGGGGTGCGCCGTCGGTATGGCATATCGGAGCAGACGCATTTGCTGCTGGAAATCGAGGTATGTCGGGATGGAGGTGTCTGGTACGCTGCGGATGCGCGAGCGCGAGGCAGAGGACAAACGACTGAGGCTCATCTGGAAAATGCGGCGCTGAAGATCTCCTATCAGGAAACTGGTGCGGCCTGCGGCGCGGCGCGTAGCCGAGAGCCATCTGAAGGAACGGCACGACATCAGCCTGCGCCGGGCGTGCTCGCTGGTGGGGCTGTCGTGCTCGGCGGCGCAGTGTCGTCGCCGAGATTGTCCCGGTCAGATCGTCGATCTGTCGATCTCCGGCAAGCGGCTGGCCCGCGTTCCTGATGATCTCGTTGGGCCCCGCTGCTGTTGACGTGCCGTACTTTTGTTGGAGATTCGTTTGGTGCTTTCCGTAAGGCATGCTGGTCGGTCTTCGCCGGGTCCATGTCTTCTGCTGTGTCCTCGCCCTGATGCTGTGTCCCTTCTGCAGCACCAGACCAGACAGCGTGGCTTCGACCTCTCCGGCACAAGACTGCTTGATGCGCTGGCAAACATTCGAGAGGTCGGGGTCCTGCAGACGATCTCCCGAAAGTGCCGGAAACCCGCGCTCGAAATCACCCTGTCGCAAATGCCGAAGACCGGAAAGGCCCTCTATGACAACTTGAACCTCGCGCTATTTCGCACCTCTTAGGTCACACAGCCGATCGTCGCTTTGCGCCGTAAGACCGATCTGCGAGCACTCAAAAAAAACGAAGACATTGCAAAGTCATACGACAACATGGCTTAAACGACCCAAGGGATCCTCCAACTCAACTCACCCGGAACTCGGTAAACTCAAGCTGCTTTCGAGAGAGTGGAAGGACCGTCTACGCGGGCTTTTCCATTGGTGTGGTTTCGAAGAAAGACTGTGTGGCAGAATCCGACTTGGCCCGGATAATGGCCCGTGAACACATTCGCTGCGGGCTGCACGCCAGGATCGCCGATCTCGATACCCAGCAGCAGACGAGTCCGGAGTAGACCGAGCGCCAGGACGAAAGTGCACTGTATCCCGAATTCCAGTTGCAGGGTCTCGCTCATGTAAGAACTGCGCGCTTGGAATCTCAGCGTCTTGCGGAGTCAATCCTCCACGGCAAGCCATCCAAATCTGAACAGTCACCGCGGACTTCCCGGGTGTCGAATGTGGACGTGATCCCAGCTGCAAGAACCGCTGACGACGTGAATCTGGACTTGGTGTGCGGGTAACTTGCGGAATCAGGGACTTCCGGGCGAGCGAATCCTGTTTGCACTCCTCAGGTCCGTCAGCGTGGCGAAAGATCCTGCAGCATGGCAGTATATCGTGAATGCAGGCTACCAAGCTCTGGTCGGAGACTCCCCCTCCGCACCGCTTACAGGTCAGCGCTACGCCGGAGTAAGGCAATCAATCGGAGTCCATATCGCCCGCTGAATGCCAGAGCCACGACACGCTCGTAAAGCCTGATAGATCGGGTGGCGGTACTGCTGGAATGGAGGCAGGAATGAGCACGAACATCTCTAGGCTGAAGATAGGCGCAAGATGCCTGCCACCGGAAACAAGCAAGGCAGAGAGCCTTCTTGGTAGCGAGACACAGCCAGCAGATAACGGAGAAAGGGAAATCCGCAATGTTGGCGAAATGGCAACAAGCCTTGCCGAAATAGCGCCACAATAGAATCAACAGGACCGTGGCGATCCAGAGCGAATTGCATATCAGCCTGATGGAGATGCCCCATGAAACTTGTGAGAATCCAGGCG
>CAZPXZ010000044.1:0-10983 GCA_964590405.1 uncultured Rhodobacterales bacterium
TGATCTCGATGAATCCCACAGACAGGATGCGCACAACCGGCATGCGCGACCGCCGACCGAGTGCCAGCAGGATGCCGATGGGAAGGGACAGGACGATCCCCGCAAGCCCGGCGACCAGGTTGAGCATGAACCCACCGAAATCCGTAGTGGAAATGGACTCGAGGCCAAGACCGCCCAGAAGGAGGATGGCAGCGATCACCGGATAGGCGACGGAAAAATAGCGTCCATAGCGAGCATAGGGCATGCCCTCGAACAGGACGAAGGCGAGTGCGGGTATCAGCAGAATGACGGCAAGATTGACTCGCCAATACGATTCGGCCGGATAGAACCCGTAGAGAAACTGGTTGATCCGCTGGTCCAGCCAGGCCCAGCAGGCCCCGTTTCCGGCGCAATCTCCGCCGGTGCTGCCAACCCAGTCGGCGCCGAAGAGCGCCCAGTCGAGAAACGGCGGAACCGAAATCCAGAGCAGTATGACCGCACCAATGGTCAGACCAATGTTCAGATAGCCTGAAAACAGGTTCGCCCGCAACCAGCCAATCCAGCCGACCGTGGTGATCGGCGCCGGACGGGGCTGCACCATTTCCGCCCGGCTGCGATAGAAGGACGGCTTGGTCATCGCTCCACCAGCGCAATTCGAGCGTTATACCAGTTCATGAATGAGGAAGTCAGCAGGCTGAGGGTAAGGTAAACGATCATGTAAATGGAAATTACCTCCAGCGCCTGCCCGCTCTGGTTGAGAATGGTGTCGCCGATCGAGACAAGGTCCTGGTACCCGATCGCAACTGCAAGCGAGGAATTCTTGGTCAGGTTGAGATACTGGCTTGTCAGCGGCGGAATGATCACCCGCAGAGCCTGCGGAAGGATGATTTTGCGCATGGTCAACGTAGGACGAAGACCCAGCGCGTTGGCAGCTTCGGTCTGGCCCTTGCTGACGGAGAGAATTCCGGCCCGGACATTCTCGGAAATGAACGCCCCGGTATAGGTCGAGAGGGCCAGCCACAACGCGGTCAGCTCGGGCGTAATGTTGGCGCCGCCCTGCAGGTTGAATTTGCCCATCTCGGGCGCATCAAGGCCAACCGGCTGGCCAAGAATGAAATAGGCAAGCAGCGGCAGGACCACAATGAGTGCCAGTCCCGACCACGCAACCGGGAAGGTCTGTCCGGTACGTTCCTGTCGCATTCTGGCCCAGCGATTGAGCAGAATCGTCGCAACAACGCCTATCGCGATGGCCACAACCACGAACACCGAGCCATCCTCGAACACGAGGGAGGGAATCCGGATGCCCCGGTTGTTGAGGAAAAGCATGTCTCCAATCGAGATGCTGTCCCGGACCCGGGGCAGTGCCAGCAGCACGATCCACCAGAAGATGATCTGGAGAAGAACCGGTACGTTGCGCGTAAACTCGACATAGGCGCCAACGATGCGGCTGATGAGAAAGTTGTTCGACAACCTCAGTACACCGGCCACAAACCCGATGATGGTCGCCGCGATGATTCCGAGTACCGCAACCAGGACGGTATTCAGGCCCCCCACGATGAACGCCTTGCCGTACGTATGCGTGGAGTCGTATTCGATGAGTCGCTGGTTGATGTCAAAGGCGGAGGTCTGGAACAGGAATCCGTAGCCGGATGCAAGGCCCGCATGCTGGAGATTGCTAGCCGTGTTGTCGATGATCGCTGCGACTAGGGCCAGAAGGGCAAGAATCAGCAATACCTGAAACGCGATTGACCGGGCTCGCTCGTTTCTCCAGAGAGTGGAAAGGGTCAATCTGTTGGCGTCCCGCATGACCTCCATCGCCCTTCAAGCCGGCTTGCGGTGGTCCAGCACCTCAGTGCCTGCTGCATGAAACGTCAATAGGCAGGCCCCCGCCGACCGCAAAGCCTGCCGACGGCGGGGGCCTATGTCAAATGGGATTAACGGAACGGCGGTGCGTAGAGGATACCACCATCATTGTAGAGAGCATTCAACCCGCGCTGGAGGCCAAGCTTGGTGTCCGGACCAATATAGCGGTCGAAGATCTCAGCGTAATTTCCCTCGGCAGCGATCGCGTTCACCGCCCAATCGGAATCCAGGCCAAGCATCTCGCCGTAGCTTCCATCAGCGCCCAGCATCCGGCGGACCTCCGGGTTGTCGGAATTGCCGGCCATGTCCATTACATTGGCCTGGTCCACCCCGAGTTCCTCGGCAATGATCAGCGCGTTCAGCACCCAGCGAGCAATGTCAGCCCACTGATCGTCACCCTGGCGCACCAGCGGCCCGAGCGGCTCCTTGGAAACGATTTCCGGGTACACCATGTGGGCATCGGGATCATCAAAGGTCGCCTTCGTCGCGGCAAGACCGGATGCATCGGTCGTGTATACATCGCAACGCCCGGCCTCGTACGCGGCCCGCGCCTCGGCATTGGTTTCGATCGGTACAGGCTCGTACTCGATGTTGTTGGTACGCGCGAAGTCGGCCAGATTGAGCTCCGTCGTCGTACCGGTCTGGATGCAGATCGACGCGCCGCCCAGTTCGGTGGCACTCATGACACCCAGATCGGTCCGGCCAATGAAGCCTTGCCCGTCGTAGTAGCTGACACCGATGAAGGTGAAGCCTAGATCGACATCGCGGGAAAAGGTCCAGGTCGTGTTACGCGACAGGACATCGATCTCACCTGACTGGAGTGCGGGAAAGCGGGTTTTCCCGGTCAGATTGACATACGCCACAGCGTCAGCATCACCAAGCACTGCCGCCGCGAGCGCCCGGCAATACGCGACGTCGAACCCTGTCCAGTTGCCGTCGTCATCGGTATACGCGAATCCGGCAAGACCGGTGTTGATCCCGCATTTCAGCTCGCCGGCTGCGCGCACGTCATCGAGAGTGGCCGCCTGCCCGGGGAGCGCGCCTGCCATGGCAAGCATGCCCGCTGCGGCAGCGGCACCCGTGAGTACCCGTAGTCTCATGCTGAGTCTCCTTGTTTCGAAATTCTTCTTTGTTGGGATGCAAGCCTCCGCCCAAGCAGCGCAGGTCCATCACTGGGGGGGAGTATGCCCCGTAAGACATCAAGCTTCAACCCGTTCCGGTCGCAATCAGTCTCTTTTAGGAATGCAGGCGGCTTCGAATAACTTCAAACTATGCGAGTTTCCGGCACCACTTCCCGTACTATTCGATGATTTGAAGCACAAATGCAACTGACGACTCATGTCGCGCCCGGAGACCTTTCTTCGGCGCTCCGCCCGCATCCTGCAATCCGCTACCCGCACTTGCGGCACCGGAACGGTATGATGGCGCGCCCTCCTCCCGTTCGAGTCCCGGAGCACCGACATGCCAGATCTTCCCAAATGGCGCGACGCAACCATTGCCACCCATTCCGGGCGTGACCCGCGTTCCCACAGTGGAGTGGTGAACATTCCGGTCCACCGTGCCTCGACGATCATCTGGCCCACGCTGAAGAAGTTGCGCGATTCGCGTCGGATCCGACAGGGCGATGCGGTGACATACGGACTTCACGGAACCCCGGGAACCTTTGCCCTGGAGGAGGCCATTGCCAGGATGGAGGGCGGATTCCGCACTCGCCTCGCCCCCTCCGGACTTGCAGCGATCACAGGCCCGCTCCTCGCCTTTCTGAGACCCGGCGACCATCTCCTTGTCACGGACAGCACCTACGACCCGACGCGCATCTTCTGCAACGGCATGCTGCGCCGGTTCGGCGTGGAAACAGAGTTTTACGATCCCTGCATCGGCGAAGGAATCAAGCGACTGATCCGCCCGGAGACCCGCGCGATCTTCATGGAGTCACCCGGATCCCTGACCTTCGAAGTCCAGGACGTGCCCGCCATCAGCGCAGCGGCACATGCGGCGGGGGCGCTGGCAATCATGGACTCGACATGGGGCACACCTCTCCACTGCAAGCCCTTTGCGCTTGGCGTGGACATCTCGATCCACGCCGCCACCAAGTACATCGCCGGCCACTCTGATCTCGTCATCGGTACGGTCACCGCCAACGAGGCAGTGTATCCGACGTTGCAGAAGGGTTGGGCAGAACTGGGCTTGTGCGTATCGCCTGACGATGCCTATCTCGCACTGCGTGGCCTTCGCAGCATGCCTGCCCGTCTGGCACGACACGAGGATTCCGCGTTGCGCATCGCTCGCTGGCTTCACGAGCGGCCCGAAGTGGAGGCTGTACTCCATCCCGCGCTGCCCGACGATCCCGGACACAGGCTCTGGAAACGCGACTTCTCCGGTGCCTGCGGACTGTTCTCGTTTGCTGTTCACCCAAGCCTTTCCGGCGACGAGGCGGCGCTGGCGGCAATGTTTGACGGAATGGAACTCTTTGCGATGGGGTATAGCTGGGGCGGCTTCGAAAGCCTCCTGCTGCCCGTCAATCCGGAGAGGATGCGCTCGGTCACCGAGTGGCCACGAAGTGGCGGGCCGACCGGACAGCTCATGCGGATCCATGTTGGCCTGGAGGATCCGGACGACCTGATCAACGACCTCTCGGCCGCGTTCCACCGCCTTCGCAGCGCCTGCGAGGACTGAATCCGGATCCCGGCGGGTCTGAACCCTGCGAGACGGATCAGGCGAATTCCAGGATGACGTCGTCAACCGCAAGTACGTCCCCCGGAGCCGCCAGAACGCGCACCACCGTGGCGTTGCGGTCCGCCCGCAGGACATTCTCCATCTTCATGGCCTCGATCGTGGCAAGAGCCTGGCCTGCCTCCACCGCTTCTCCCTCCCGGACATTGATCGAGATCACCAGACCAGGCATCGGACAGAGGAGCGCGGCGGCGCGATCCTCCTTCTCTTCCCGAGGCATTCGGAGCGCAAGTTCTGCATGGCGTTTGCTCCGCAACACGATGGACAGGCGGGCGCCACGCCGCGTTACGCGGAACTCCTCTCCCTTGCGCCAGAGCTGAAAGGCGATCTGCGTCTCGTCCACACATGCCTCGCAGGCGGGCGTTCCGGGAATCCAGTCCGCCTCGACCGTCATCGGCGAGCCAAGAGGTTGCTCGCCATTCATACGCTCCACGAGGAGGCCGGACGGCGATTCCGCGATACGGAAATCCCAGGCCGTATCTCCAATTGCGGCTCCCCACAGTGCAGGCGGCTCGCCCCCGGCCCGCCGTTCCAGCCGCCAGCGGAGCAGCAGGCACACGGCGACCAGGCATTCCAGTTCACGCACCGGGAGTTCGACACCAGAAAAACCTTCCGGGTAGCGCTTATCGATAAAGCCGGTGTGCATGTTGCCGGCGATGAAGTCGGGATCGTCCATCACCGCAGAAAGGAATGGTATGTTGTGCTCTACGCCCGCCATGCAGAAGCGATCCAGAGCTCCGCGCATGATTTCAAGCGCCTCCGCTCGATCGGCACCGAATGCGCAGAGCTTTGCGATCATGGGATCGTAGTGGACGCTGATCTCGGAACCTTCCGCCACGCCGGCATCGACCCGCACGCCGCCGCCTTCTGCCGGTGGCGAATACCAGGTCAGCCTGCCGATGGAGGGGAGGAATCCGCGAAACGGGTCCTCCGCATAGATGCGCGACTCCAGCGCCCAACCCTTCTGGACAATGTCGCATTGGGCCAGCGAAAGTGCTTCGCCGGCAGCTATGCGTAGCATCTGCTCCACGAGATCGGTCCGGGTTACGAGTTCGGTCACCGGATGCTCGACCTGGAGGCGGGTGTTCATCTCCAGAAAATAGAAGTTGCGGTCGGCATCCACCACGAATTCCACTGTCCCCGCGCTCTGGTAGCCCACTGCGAGGGCCAGTGACACTGCCTGCTCGCCCATCCGCTTCCGGCCATCCGCGTCCAGAAACGGCGAAGGCGATTCCTCGATGATCTTCTGGTTGCGGCGCTGAATCGAGCATTCCCGTTCGCCGAGATGAATGGCATTTCCGTGGCTGTCAGCGAGCACTTGGATCTCGATATGCCGGGGATCGACGATGAACTTCTCGATGAACACCCGGTCGTCGCCAAAACTCGACCGGGCCTCGGAGGTGCTGCGGGCGAACCCCTCGCGCGCGCCCGCATCGTCATGGGCGATCCGCATACCCTTGCCGCCACCCCCGGCGGCAGCCTTGATCATTACGGGAAAGCCGATCTCACGGGCGATGGCAACCGCCTCGTCTTCCGAGCCGATGACATCCGCATGCCCGGGTATGGTGCTGACACCTGCCGCGGTGGCGATCCGCTTCGACTCGACCTTGTCCCCCATGGCGGAAATTGCGGATGCGGGCGGCCCGACAAAAGCGATACTCTCCGCTGCCAACGCATTCGCGAAGGCAGCGTTCTCGGACAGGAAGCCATAGCCGGGATGCACAGCATCCGCGCCGGTCTTCCGTGCCGCGTCGAGGATGGCATCAATGCGCAGATAGGATTGTGCCGTCGGCGCCGGCCCGATCAAGACCGATTCGTCTGCGAAGCGGACATGTGGCGCACTCGCATCCGCCTCCGAATACACGGCAACGGTTCCGATTCCGAGACGTCGCGCCGTGCGCATGATGCGCAGGGCAATTTCACCCCGATTCGCGATCAGTACCTTCTGAAACATGCGTTCTACTCCCGTTCGCCATGTCCGGCGAGCCGAGCGACCTCGGCATGCCGGAAACAGTGGACAAGATGATCATTCACCAGGCCGACACCCTGCATAAAGGCATAGACGCATACCGGTCCCACAAACCGGAAGCCCTCCTCGCGCAAGGCACGGGAAAGCCGCACGGACACCGGCGAACTGGCCGGAACCTCGCCCATGTGCCTGAATTCGTTCTGCACGGGCCGGCCATCGACAAAGCTCCAGACAAACGAGCCAAAGCCTTCCCGTTCCTCAATTCGGTGCCAGGCGCGCGCACCAGCGATCGCCGCCTCGATCTTGCCGCGGTGACGAATGATCCCACGATCCTGCAGGAGCCGTGCCACGTCGGATTCGCCGAATCGCGACACCGCTGCCGGGTCGAAACCGTGGAAGACCCGCCGGAATGCCTCCCGCTTGCGCAGCACGGTGATCCAGGAAAGGCCTGCCTGGAATGCGTCCAGGATGAGCGCCTCAAACAGCTTCTCCGAATTCCGGATCGGAACCCCCCATTCGTCGTCATGATACGCGACGTAGGTAGGGTCCCCGCCGCACCAACTGCAACGCTGCGGAGCCGACTGCGGCCTGACCTCAGGACTTCCCGGCAAGTTTTGCGACCTGGGTTTTCAACTCGTCAACCTGTGACCGAAGCTCCTGGATCTGGGCCTCGGCACTATCGGCCGCGTCGCCATCGCCCAATGCGACGCCACCGCCCGCATCCTGGTCCGGGACCTTGAAATCGGTCGAGTACATCGCAAGCATCTTCAGCGCAGGCTCGAACAGTGCACGGTTGACTTCATTCAACTGCTCGAGGCCAGCGGTGGCGGGATTGGAAAACGCAGAATTCATCTTGTTCCTGAGGGCTTCCTGGTTGCGACTGAAAATTTCCATACTGGAATCCAGGTAGCTCGGCACCACCCATTGCATGGTATCTCCATACAGGGCAACCAGGCGCCGCAGGAATCCGATTGGCAGCAGATGCTCGCCGCGATTCTCCGATTCCAGAACGATCTGAACGAAGATCGACGCTGTAATATCCTCGTCGGTCCGGGCATCCTTGACAATGAAATTGCGGCCTTCCCGTGTCATGGCAGCAAGGTCCGCCAAAGTCACATAAGTGCTTCGTTCCGTGTCGTACAAACGCCGGTTGGCATATTTCTTGATCACGGTTGGCGCTGCCTCAGCGCCGTCCTTCCTCGGCTTCGACGTATGCGCCTCCACCTTCGACTTGACCATGACCTCTTCCTGATGACCGGTTTTCCGCATTCTTGTTGCGTTGCACACAAAATAGCATCATTTGCCCATTCCGCGCAAAACCCGGCTGCGGCGAAGTGGGACGGACACCGGGTTCAACGCCTTGCCTTGAAAGCCCGTCCAATCCGTCCGGGCTGCGGCAACTCCGGGCCCCTTCCCTCTTGCGCGGACCTGGCCGCGTTCGGAGCGTCCCGGAGGTAACCAGCCGATGCCAACGACGATGGAGGCCGGAACGTCTGAAAGGGTTGTACGACCCGACACTCAGGCGTCGATCACTGCCTGCACGCAGCGAAAGGCACGTTCCGCTACATCTCAGGATGTTCCCATCATCCACCGCCTTTCCCAGGCAGGAGCCAGCTATGGAGAATCGAGAGAAGGACGCCTGTCTGCCACGCCCAGCGCTCCCTCCAACACCTTGCCGACCCGGATCAGGGCCGATTCCTCGAAGAGCCCGCTCCACAGGCACAGGCCGCGCGGAACTTCGCGTACCGGGCCCGTCCCGCGGGCTTCCCCCAGTTCCAGCTTCGCCTTTGCCAAGGAGAGCTCCGATCGGGTCGGAACGTGATCGAAACCCGCCCGCAAAACCAGCGCCGGATGTCCCGTGAAATTGCTCGCAACCAGCATCGGCCCGGTGGACACCGGCCCGACCAGCACGTCTATTTCGTTGAATAGTGAATCCACGGCGTCCATCACCCTGCGCCGAAGCCGGTCCAACTGTACATGGTCCACCGCGGAGAGAAACCGAGCCTTCCGGAACGCATTGGGCCACGCTCCTTCATCTTGCCTGGTCAGACTGTCGTCGTCTCCGGAAAGCGTGAGTTGCTCGAAGGATGCCGCCGCTTCCGCGTAAAGCGTGGCGACCAGTGATGCATACGGCAGATCCGGCAGCGTTACCTCAGACACCTTTAGCCCCAGATTGCGGACCTCGCGCAACACTTGTCGATCAAGTTCGGTCACCGCGTCCTCCTCATAGGCTGAAGGCAGGTAACCGATGCGGATCCCATCGATCGGTGCGAGAGCGTCATGATTGAAGGGCTGGTCGATGGATCCGGGATCCCGGCTGTCCCCCCCATTGATGGCCTCGAGCACCATCGCTGCGTCCTCGACCGACCGGCAAATCGGCCCGACCTTGTCGAGAGACCAGCAGAGTGCCATGCATCCGGTCCGCGGCACACGTCCGAAGGTCGGGCGCAAGCCCGTCGCTCCACACCGCTCTGACGGGAGAGTAATCGAGCCCAGTGTCTCCGTGCCGATCGCGAAACCGCAGAGCCCTGCCGCCGTCGCCGACGCGGAGCCGGCACTGGAGCCGCTCGATCCCTCGTCCCGGTTCCAGGGGTTGCGTGTCTTCCTCCCCAACCAGATGTCTCCGTAGGCAACTGCCCCGACCGACGACTTGCCGAGCAGGACAGCCCCGGCCCTTCGTAACCGGTCCACCACTGCGGCATCCGACTCGGCAATACGATCCGCCCATGGCTCGCCGCCCCAGGTCACCGACAATCCCCTGGCATCAAACAGATCCTTGAGCGCGTATGGAATGCCGTGCAGCGGTCCGAGATACGTGCCCGCCAGCAACAGCGCATCCATCGCCCGGGCCTCTGCCCTGGCCTGCTCGGCAGCCACGGAGACATAGCATTCCAGCTGGTCCGCATGCGCCTCGATTCGGGTGAGGTAGATTTCCGTGAGCCGGGTACTGCTGAGTACACCTCGTCGAAGCCAGCGCGAAAGATGCGCAACGGGTGCAAACGCGATGCTCTCCTCGTCCCCGGGCAGGCTGTCCGGCCCGTCCTCGCTCCAACGGACCGGAAGCTGGGGAGCAGGCGCCCGGAAGCCCGGAGGTCGGGGATCGAAACGCAATGCGGGAGCCAGGTTGTTCGGAAACACGAGCGATCGGCGCTGCTGCGCCTTCTCGACCTGAGGCGCAAGGTTGCCGACCATGAGCCTGCGTTCCGAATCCGTATAGCAGACACCCAGTACCCGTTCTGCCGCCGCGATCATGTCTGTTGTGAAGTCCACCCCGGTTTCGCCCCTCTTAAGCGCTTCCCTGACGTCTCCACTCCGCGAGATCATCGATTCGGCGACTGGACCGACCGCCATTGTGCCGCAAGCTCGCATGCGAAACGGCCGGTCGCATCGTTGACGCCTTAATTCTTCGTTCGTAGCATGCCTGCACTGCGCGCAAAAGTGCGCCAGGCAGGACAACGGAGGAATGTTGATGAAAACGGGAAGAAGCGCGGGGACCCTGCTCGGGATGCTCGCGAGTGCTGTGCTGGTCCTCGGGACAGCCGGGGAGTCACTGTCCGAGGAGGGCAAGCACGGGGGCACGCTGGTCGCTGCGTTCTCGGCTGATCCGGGTGGATTTGATCCTGCGCGGGGTCCGAGCGGAATGTCTCATGTCGTCATCGAGCAGGTCTATTCGACGCTGCTGAACCTGGATGCGGACGCGAAACCCTATGCCGGAATCGCGGAAAACTGGTCGCAGTCCGACGACGGCCTGTCCTGGACCTTCAAGCTGCGTCCCGGACTCACTTTTCACAACGGCGAAGACCTGACCGCCGAGGATGTCGTGTACACGTTTGAGCGCATCCTGCCGGAAGACTCGGGCTATGCATATCGCTCGCAGATCGAAACGATCGATGAAGTGGTGGCAGTCGATGACCTGACGGTGGAATTCAAGCTGAATCGGGTTACCGGACCATTCGAGATCTACATGGCTTTCCCGGGCTCCTCCATCGTTCCCAGGGACCTGGTGGAAAGCGGGCACGACCTGAACGCGGAGCCCGTCGGAAGCGGACCCTTCCAGTTCGTGTCCTACACCCCACGGCACGCCATCGAATTCGTCCGGAACGAAAACTATTACGAAAAGGGCCGCCCCTTTTTCGACGCCATGACCTATCGAATCATTTCGGACCCGACAGCGCTCTCGAACGGCCTGAAATCAGGAGAAATCCTGTTCTCCAACGAGGTTCCGCCGAAGGACTGGAACGCCATCATCTCGCAGTCCAACATGGTGGATGCAGCCATCGAGGGTTCACGATATTTCTGGATGGTACCCAATCACGAGCGCGGCGTGCTGGGAGATCCCCTGGTCCGCAGGGCGATTGCACATGCGCTCAACCGGCAGGCGATCGTGCAGGGCGCGTTCTTCGGCCAGGCGACCGCGATCCTCGGAGGTGTTATTCCAG
>CAZPXZ010000044.1:11069-27847 GCA_964590405.1 uncultured Rhodobacterales bacterium
AAGGCGCTGATGGCGGAAGCAGGCGTGCAGCCCGGCACCCCGATCAAGCTGACAATGGTCTCGTCCTGGCCTCCGATGATGTCGATGGCACCCATCGTCCAGGCCAACCTGGCACAGATCGGCTTCAATGCAACCATCGACACGATGGAAGTCCCCCGCTATTGGGACGAGGTCTGGGGGCCGAGCAATTTCGATCTCACGGTCATGTACTGGCTCTCGCCTCTCGCGGACCCGGATGACTTTGTCACCAACACCTATGCCACCACGTCCGCGGTGAATGTCCAGCTGGGCGGGTCCAAGGAGATGGACGACCTGATGCTCGCGGCCAAGTCGGCTGTTACGGTCGAGGAAAGGAAGGAACTCTATCGCCAGCAACAGCAACTTTCGCTGGATACGATGGACGTGATTCCGCTGGTCAATGGTTGGGTGCTGACCGCCCATACGGACCGGCTGAAGAATTTCCGGCCGATGCGGACAGGTTTCCTGAAGACACTGAAGGATGCCTGGCTCGAGTAGCCCGGCACCGTCCTCCGGTCCGGTCCGGTCGGTCAAACCGGTCCGGACCGGAGCTTCACCGTCATGCTTCGCCTCATCGCCTGGAGGCTGATCTCCTTCGTTCCCACGCTATTCGTGGCTTCGGTGATCCTCTTCTTTGCCGTTAACGTCGTACCGGGCTCCGCGGCCCGCTCCGCTCTCGGGATCCATGCCACGCCACAGGCTCTGAAACGGTTCGAGCACCAGCACGGGCTCGATCGGCCACTGCCGGTGCAGTACCTGGAATGGGCCGGAAATGCACTACGCGGGGATTTCGGGACTTCCTTCCAGAATGCGGTTGCCGTGGGCCCGAACGTCCTCGAACGGCTACCCGTCACCCTGCAACTGGCAGCCATGGCCTTCCTGGTCGCCATTTGTCTGGCGGTTCCTCTCGGCGCCCTGGCCGGCTTACGGCACCAGAGCCCCGCCGACGGCGCAGTGACCACACTCGCGACGCTGTTCGGTTCAACGCCGAACTTCTGGCTCGCGACACTGATGATCTACTTCTTTTCCATTCGGCTGGGTTGGCTTCCTACCGGCGGGTACACGCCGTTCGTCGAGGATCCGTTGGCCAACCTCTCCGGAATGCTGATGCCCAGCATTGCCCTCGGGCTGGTTTCGTCCGGTCTGCTGATCCGGATCATGCGCACCGCCGTCATCGAGGTAATGCTGGCAAACTTCATCGAAACGGCCAAGGCCAAGGGTGTATCGAACTACAGGCTGGTTACTGCGCATGTCCTTCGTAACGCAATGATCCCGTTTCTCACGGTGAGTGCGGTGGAGTTCGGGTTCCTGGTCGGAAGCGTCGTCATCATCGAGGACGTGTTCCGCATTCCCGGGATCGGGTCGCTGGTTCTGGTGGGCATCATCAACCGGGATTACCCGGTCCTGCTTGCGGCGGCGATGTCCATTACGGTAATCGTCCTCGTCGTAAACCTGCTTGTCGACCTGGCTGCACAGATCATCGATCCGCGCCAGGTACGCACAGGACACTGAGCGGTGGTCCGGAACTTCAACTGGCGCCGCTACGGGCTGGTCACAGTAACCCTTCCCGTTGTCGTACTGGCTTTTGCCGTTTCGGCACTCGCTCCGGTCATTGCGCCATATGATCCCTACGCCCTCGATGTCCTGGTCATGCTGCAGGGTCCGTCAGCGGCACATCTGATGGGGACAGACGAACTGGGAAGGGATGTCTTGAGCCGTATGATCCACGCGTCGCAAGTCTCGATTACCGTGGGACTCGTTGCCGTTCTGATCGGATCCCTCGGCGGCACGCTGGTCGGCGTCCTTGCCGCGTATTTCGGCGGTGCCATCGATGCGCTGCTGATGCGCTTCATGGACATCGTGTTCTGCTTTCCGGCAATCCTCCTCGCGGTCATCCTAATGGCCAATCTCGGCACCTCTGTGCTCAACGCGATGCTGGCGATCGGAATTATCTTCATACCCGGATTCGCACGTCTGACCCGGGCCGTCGCACAGACCGTGCAGCGCCAGTCCTTCCTTGAGGCCGCGATCTGCCTCGGCGTCCCGGGATACCGCGTCATCGTCCGGGAAATCCTGCCGAATGTCATCGGTCCCGTCGTGGTGGAGGCAGCCGTGGCCTTTTCCTACGCGGTGCTGCTCGAGAGTGCGCTCAGCTTCCTGGGACTGGGTGCACAACCGCCGGAGCCTTCCTGGGGCAACATGATCAATACGGGACGCGGGTTCATCGACCAGGCTCCCTGGATCAGCCTTGCGCCGGGCGCCGCGCTCTTCCTGACCGTGTTCGCGTTCAACCTCCTGGGCGACGGGCTGCGCGACGTTCTGGACCCGAAACTCAATGCCTGAGAACCAGGTCGCAGCAATGCAGGCAGGCAGCGTGGAACCGCTGCTCCGGGTCGAGGGCCTCACCATCCATCACGAACGCCGCGGACACCCCGTTGCCGCGATCGCGCGCGACGTGTCCATGCGTGTCGACCCGGGTGAAATTGTCGGCTTGATCGGGGAATCGGGAAGCGGGAAATCGGTAACCGCCAAGTCCCTGATCGGTATGCTGCCCCGCGGCATTCGCATCACCAAGGGCAAGGCCGAATTTCGAGGCCGGGATCTGTTCCGTTTGAGCGCACAGGACATGCGCGGCATCCGCGGTGCCGAGATCTCCCTCATCCCCCAGGACGCGCTGCACGCGCTGAATCCCGTACACATCGTCGGCCGCCAGGTCGGTGAGCCCATCGAAGTGCATACAAGCCGGAAACCGTCCGTTATCCGACAACGAGTCAACGAATTGCTTCGCAGGGTTCAAATTCCGGATTCGGCGGTTCGCGCTGCCGACTATCCGCATCAATTCTCCGGCGGCATGCAGCAGCGCGTGCTCACCGCCATGGCCCTCTCCATGGAACCGCCGCTCATCCTGGCGGACGAACCGACCACGGCGCTCGATGTCACCATCCAGGCGCAGATCCTGGCACTGATCCGAGATCTCCGAAACGATACCGGCACCAGTTTCCTGTTCATCTCGCATGACCTTGGAATGGTCTCGACGCTCTGCGACCGAATCTATGTCATGTATGCCGGTGAGATCGTGGAAAGCGGCGAGCGCAACGAGATCTTTCGCGCACCTCGCCATCCGTACACTCGGGGCCTGATCGGATCGGTTCCGCGACTTCGAGGCGGCGCCGAACGGCTGGCGGCCATTCCCGGACGGATACCGCGACCAAGCGAAGAGATCGAGGGGTGCCGTTTTCGGCCGCGGTGCCCAATGGCCGAGGCGCGGTGCACGACCACCCCCACTTTGCGACGCGTGGAGGGCCAACACACCGCAAGATGCTGGCTGGCCTAGACCCATGCTTCTCACGGCAGAGAATGTGTGCAAGACCTTCCGGCGGGGAGGCCTCCTTGCTCCCAAGACCGAGGTTCCTGCCCTCCGCAATGTGAGTTTTTCCCTGCAGACCGGCAGTTCGCTCGGGGTCGTGGGTGAATCCGGGTCCGGAAAGTCGACGCTGTTGCGAACCATCCTGCGTCTCACATCCTACGACTCCGGTTCGATCGCCTTCGACGGCATCGAGATCGCGCGCATGGACAAGACTGCGATGCGCACGTTTCGGCGCCGCGTGCAACCGGTCTTCCAGGACCCCTATTCCACGTTCAACCCGCGATTCTCCATCGGCAGTTCCATCGGGCTTGGCGTTCGTGCGGACGGGCGACAGGGCAAATCCCTGCGCCAGGAGGAAGTCGAGCGCCTGCTCGCCGAGGTCGGACTCGACCCCGCCATGCACGGCACACTGCCGCATGAGCTTTCCGGCGGTCAGCGACAGCGGGCCGCCATCGCCCGGGCGCTGGCCGTGAAACCCGACCTGCTGCTTCTCGACGAGCCGACATCCGCGCTGGACGTCTCCGTCCAGTCCCAGGTCCTGAATCTCTTCAAGGAACTGCAGCACCGTTTCGCCTTCTCGCTCATCCTGGTTACCCACGATCTCCCCGTGGTCAGGTTCATGTGCGATACCCTCCTGGTCATGCAGGCGGGCAGCGTCGTGGAAACCGGTCCGGCCGCCCGGATCGTGTCAGACCCCCAGACCGAGTACGCGCGGCAACTGGTTGCCGCAGCTCCGGAACTGCCGGAGTAACCGTGCTCAGAACCTGAAATGGGGTCAGAGTTTCTCAATGCCGAACCCATCCTTGCACATTGACTCCGCTGTCTTCGAGCGGCGCCTCCACGAACTCGCCGCGCATGGCGCAGTTGGAAGTACCGGCATACGGCGCCTGGTCTATACCGAGGCCTGGACCTCCGCCATGGCGCTATGCCGGAAGTGGGCGGTATCGGCCGGCCTGGAGACACGGACCGACGCGGTCGGAAATCTCTGGGCGCGACTTCCCGGACGGACAGATGGCCCTGTCATCGTCACGGGTTCCCACATCGACAGCCAGCGTAACGGCGGCCGCTTCGACGGTGCCCTCGGTGCTATCGGCGGAATCCTTGCCCTCGAGACTCTCGGCCGTCAGATCGGGCAGCCTCGGCAGCCTCTGGAAGCGGTCGTCCTCTGCGAAGAGGAAGGCAGCCGGTTTCCCCAAGCCGGGTTCTGGGGCTCCCGCGCCGCGGTGGGGAAGATCTCCGCGACGGACCCCGACGAGATCCGGGACCAGGACGGTATCAGCATTGGGGACGCAATGCGGGCGACGGGCCTGGACCCGGACCGGATTCCGGAAGCGAATCGGGATGACATCGACGCGTTCCTGGAACTCCATGTCGAACAGGGTCCGATCTGCGAGGACGCGGGAGTAGCCGTCGGGATCGTCGACGCAATTACCGGAATTGCGCATTTCGAGGCGGTTCTGACCGGCGAACAGAATCATGCCGGTGCTTGCCCGATGGACCTTCGACGGGATCCGATGGCCGGGTTCGCCGAGATTGCAGGCCGGCTGATCGATCACGCGCACCGTCTTGGCCGACCGGCAGTGACCACTGTCGGTCGGTGCGAGGTGGACCCCGGCGGCCCTGCAGTAGTTCCTCGCCAGGTGACATTCACCATTGATGCCCGGCATCCCGATTCCGAGAAGCGCAAGACGATGTACGCAGTCCACGAGAACCTCGTTCGCGAAACTGCCGCGAGGAGAGGGCTTGCGATTGATTTCCGCACACTGATCGACCACGAACCGTGCCAGTGCGACGCGGGACTCGTGATGACCCTTCAGCAGGCTGCTGCCAATTGCGGGATCCGGACGATCACCCTTCCCAGCGGCGCCGGCCATGATACGCAGCAGATGAGCGGCATTGCGCGGGTTGCGATGATCTTCGTGCGTAGCAGGGGCGGCCTCAGCCATACTCCAGAGGAATTCTCCACCACGGAGGACTGCGTGGATGGCATACGGGTGCTCGCCGAGGCGCTCCGATTGCTAGCGTACTGAGTCCGAAACACACACCAATGGCGAAGGGCACGCGCCCGCAACATTCTCCCGCGCCGAAGTACGGCGGACCTGCCACGTATGCCGAAGTCCGCCTGGGTGTCTCGAAACGCGCCGCAGTGCCGCCCTTGTCACAGGCCACTACACTCCGGTCTCGACCACCACCTTGCCGTGGCTCTTCCTGGGGGCGCGAATATAGTCCCAGGCATCGCGGTACTCCTCCATCGGAATCACGCGATCAATTCGTGGCGCGATCAGGCCCCGCTGCAAGGCGTCGTAGACGAATGCCGTCCCCTTCGCCTGCATGTCCAGGTCCTCGACATAGTTGAACAGCGAATACGGGTGAAAGACGGCATTCGCCTGAAACATGTCCACGATCGGCAACTCCGGGTAGTTCCCGTCCAGCATGCCGTAGAAGAAGATGCGCGCATCACGGGCCAGGGCCGGGGAGTACTGTTCGATCAGCCCGCCTCCGACGGCGTCGAATGCAGCGTTGATGCCCTTGCCGTCCGTAACATCGAGGATCATCTCCGCCATGTCGCCGCTTCCGTCGACATGGACGTGGTTCGCGCCCACCTCTTCCAGGAAATCGCGATTGTACTCGAACCGAGTCGTCGTGATCATGTTTGCCCCGAAATGGCGCCCGATTTCGAGTGCGGCCGTGCCTGCAGTGCCGGTTCCCGCCGACGCAAGGATGGCCTTGCCGGGGGCCGCCCGCGTCAGTTCGACGACGGGGAAGTAGGCGGTCATGTACTGCATCCAGATCGAAGCGCTCTCAACCGCATTGAGGCCCTCCGGCGCCGGCGTCACGTAGCGATGGTCAATCACCACCGACTCGGTGCTGACCCCGCGCTTGTCATAGAAATACGGCAGGGTGCACATGCGCATGCCCGGCTCGATCCCCGCCACGTCCGGCCCGACCGCATCTACGACACCCGCCGCCTCGATCCCAATTCTTGCCGGGAAGGAAGAGAAGCTGAACGAATACCGGCCGCGCATCAGATTCATGTCGCCCCAGTTCAGGGCGAACGCCTTTACCCGAAGCCGGATTTCTCCCGGACCCGGCTCCTCCTCATCCATCTCTACCAAGGACAGCCCCTCGTAGCCCGTGGAACCGTGAATCACCCAAGCGCGTGGCATGTCTCTCTCCCCCGATTGTTGCTTTGGCAAACTGTAGCGGACGAAAATCCTATCGGAAATCCCGTTTGACGTGGCTTGCCGGAAGCATTGATTCGATTGTAGGAACTTGCGCTCGCGTCGCGATCACGCCGGCGTCAACGCTAGGACAGTTCCTACCCACAGGGCAGGAGACCAGACCTTATACGACCTGCGGCGTTGAGACTTGTAGGATATCTCTTTGTTTGGCCGGGCGATTCTTGCATTGCGCAACTTGTTGCCATGTCTAGGAGTGGCCAGAATGGTGTGAGCTGGAATTCGGGCTCTCGGTGGTCGGGAGTACAGACCCGGAACTGGAAAATCTGCGATTGCGCAGAGCATTGGATGCTCAATCTCCGATATTTGAGATTCGGATGAACTCCGAAAGTGGTTTCACCTCAAATGGCCAGACTTTCGGTCCTCTGCCGAGCGACTTGAGCGTTGATGGGACGAAAGGACGAAATTCATCACGATCAGCTGGATCATTGCCACTATCGATTTCAACGCTCAAGCAGAACACCTGATTGCCGGAATCGTCGACGCCGGAACCGACGATTGAGGAAACTCCCGTTCTGGTATCGACCCCGACAGGCGAAAGAGGTATGGCCGACGGAATCACGGCAACGGTGGAGGACCTGGGCAGGACTCTCGCCCGCGACGCACGGAGCGCAAGAGAATTGATTTGGCTGCTGCAAATCCGGTCAACGTTGCGTTGAAGGTAGATCGCAAACAGCGAAATTCCCTGTCCACCACGAGACAGCATCAGCGCAAGCATGAAGGACGTATTTGAGAGCAAGAAACCACCGGGGCGAAGACTGCTGCCGATTGCGGATTTCAGCCGCGTCCGCACGGCTGTGAGAACCTTCCCAAGTATTGCGATTCGCACGATGGGTTCGAGGATTGGCTCGAGGCAGATACGCTGCAGCCGCAAGTCATGGCCGGAACCCAACCCATGAGACATGAAACCACGCGAGGGCAATTTGCGGAACCGCGCTTGGATACGTTGCGTGCCTTCACGGAAAGCCTGCGCCCGCGCCTCCACAAATGACACAAGCAACCAGGGGAGTTTGCTCGCCCGACCCGGGAACGCCTGGACGGGGGAAGAGCGGCTGACTGCCCGATGTTGAACCGGTCTAGCCCGCGCGCTCCGGTTCCGCATTCCACACGCCGTCCAGGTGTTCCTGCTGGAAGCGGATGCAGCGGGTGGACCGGTGCGACGAAATCTCGGCCAATTCGGCATTTCCCTGCCTGCATTGCGGCAAGGCGTAGGGGCACCTGGGCGCGAGCCTGCAATGCTGGGGCGGATCGATGGGGGAAGTTGGTTCGCCTTCCAGCATGATGCGTTGCTTCTTCTGCCGGGGATGATCTACCGGCGTTGCCGATACGAGTGCACGCGTATAGGGATGATAGCTGTTGGCGAGTACTTCCCGAGTAGGTCCGGTTTCAACGATCTGGCCGAGATACATGACCGCGATTCGATCCGCAAGCATGGAGACGACCGCAAGGTCGTGAGAAATGAAGAGATACGCGAGTTGGAAACGTTTCTGCAGGTCCCGAAGCAGGTTCAGGATCTGCGCCTCCACTGACACATCGAGTGCGGATGTCGGCTCGTCGAGGATCAGGAGCCCGGGATTGGTCGCCAGGGCACGCGCAATTCCCACGCGTTGCTGCTGGCCTCCCGACAATTCATGTGCATATCTCGCGACATGCTCAGCGCCAAGGCCCACCAGGCGGAACAGTTCGACAACACGTTCGTGCACCTGCTGTCTCGGAACAATCTTGTGAAGACGCAAGGGTTCCGCTACCAGCTTTCCGACCGGATGCCTCGGATTGAGGGAATCCAGTGGTTCCTGGTACACCATCTGCATATGCGGCCGCATCTTGCGCATTTCCTGGTCGCGCAAGTCCGTCACCACCTCTTCGCCCAGAAGTACACGGCCGCCGGTCGGAGACTCAAGCCGCAGGACGCACCTGCCGACGGTCGACTTGCCGCTTCCGCTCTCGCCGACCAGCGCAAGAGTCTCCCCGGCGCGCAGCGTCAACGAGATATCGTCTGCCGCAACGAGGTCCCGGTGCCGGAACAGGCCACTTCGCACCGGATACCGCTTTACCAACCGCGCAACCTGCAACAACGGCTCGCTCATGGAAGTTCACTCCAGCGATGACAGGCCACCTTGTGCTCGGAACTCACGAATTCGAAAACTGGTTGCGCCGACCGACAAGCATCGCGGGCATGCGCGCAACGGGGATGGAATGGACACCCGTGGGGCCGCTGGCGCAAATCCGGAACCTGACCGGGAATGCTCTCCAATTCCTCCTCGCTTTCCGTTCGGGCGCGGGCCGCGATCAGTCCCCTCGTGTAGGGATGCCGTGCGTCATCAAAGATCTGCTCCACGGTCGCTTCCTCGACGATCGATCCCGCGTACATCACCGCCACACGATCGCAAAGCTCGGCGATGACTCCGAGATTGTGCGAAATCACGATCTGCGTGAGATTGCGGTCCTTCCGCAACCGCGACAGGAGGCGGATGATCTGGAATTGAATGGTGACATCAAGCGCGGTGGTCGGCTCATCCGCCAGTAGCAGGTCCGGCGAGGAGGCGAGCGCCAGCGCAATCATCACGCGCTGCGCCATCCCCCCGGACAGTTGATGCGGATAGCGGCGGAGAACGGCCCTCGGGTCGGAAAGCCCGACATCGGAAAGCAGTTCCATGGCGCGTCGGGTAGCCCCGGCTCCCCGGAGGCCGCCATGCACGCGAAGCACCTCCCGGAGCACCTTCCCGACCGACAGTACGGGATTCAGGGAGGCACGCGGATTCTGGAAGATCATGGAGATCCGGTCGCCACGGATGGAACGCATTTCCCGGGAATCGAGTTCCAGGAGGTTTCGCCCGGCGAACCGTATCTCTCCACCTGATACCACGCCGGGAGGTCGCATCAATCCTGCGATGGTCAGCGCGGTTACCGATTTCCCGGAACCACTCTCCCCGACAAGTCCGAGGATCTCGCCCTCGTTTACCTGCAGGTCGATCCCGTCGAGAACGACAACCGTGTGGTGCGGCATATGGAATTCGACGCGCAAACCCTCGACACGGAGGAGTTCCCGTCCGGGGTGAACAGCCCCGCCTGCCAGAGAGTCCGCGCTACCGCCCCGTGTTTGTGGCAATTCCTGTCCGCTGACCATCGTCCAACCGATCATCGCCGCTTGGGATCGAGCAGGTCCTGGAGGCCATCACCGATCAGGTTGAAGCCCATCACGGTAATCGCGATGGCAAGGCCCGGAAAGAACGAGAGCCACCATTGTCCGGAAATGATCCGTGGCGCACCGAGACCGATCATCACTCCCCATTCGGGTGTCGGCAGATGGACGCCCAGCCCGATGAAACTCAGTCCGGCCGCGTCGAGAATTGCCCAGCCACATTGCAGGGTCGACTGGACAAAGATCGGTGCAAGGCTGTTGGGAAGGAGATGCCAGGTGAGGATGCGCCAGTCGGAGGCACCAACGCCGCGCGCCGCCATGGCGTAAAGGGAACTCTTGATCACCAGGAACCTGCTACGCGCAAGACGGGCATACACGGGAACATTCACGACAGAGATCGCGACGATCAGGTTGGGAATGCTCGGACCGAGCACACCGGCAATCGCCATCGCGAGGATGAATCCCGGGAAAGCCGCGATGATGTCCATCAGCCGCATGCAGACTTCGTCGATCTTGCCACCGTAGTATCCGGCCAGCACACCGACGGTGGATCCCGCCACCAGCCCGATGGCAACCGCGCCGAGTCCGATACCGAAATCAATTCGAATTCCGTACAGAACGCGCGAGAATATGTCCTCGCCGAAGAGGCCCGTACCGAACAGGTGATCCCATGAGGGAGCCTGCATGCGGGGCCCCGTCTTGAGCGCATAGGGATCGTAGGGGGCGATCAAAGGTGCCAGGAGTCCGAGCAGTCCGAGCCCCAGAATGATCGCAAACCCGAGCGCGGTTACCGGATTTCTCCGGCACCAGTGCAGCAGCCTCCAGAGGCGGCCGGGCAAATGATGGTCTGTAGCGGTCACCTCAGATCCGCACTCTTGGATCCAGAAGGACATACAGGATGTCCACCAGCAGGAACAGCAACACGTATACGGTCGTGGAGTAGAGAATGAAGCCCTGCAGCGCCGGATAGTCGCTGGAAGCGATGGCGTTGTACACATAACGACCCAGACCGGGCCAGGCGAAGACGTTCTCGACCAGGACGACGCCTCCGAGCAGGTAACCATAGACGATGGCGATCATCGTGATCACGGGAAGAATGGCGTTGCGAAGCGCATGCCGGAGGACGATGGACCATTCGGAAAGTCCCAATGCGCGTGCAGCTCTCGCATAGTCCGCTTCGAGCGCTTCGATCATGCTCGCTCGCGTCATCCGGGCGAGCGGTGCCATGGCGGCAAACGCCAGGACCGCGGCCGGCATGAGGAGCGACTGCACCGTACTCCGGAACGCCTGCCAGTTGCCGGTCAGGAGCGCATCCACGGTGAACAGCCCGGTAATGCTCTCCGGCGGCTGGATCATGGCACTGATCCGGCCCTGCGGGGCGGGAAGCCAGTGCAGAAGGAAGAAGAAGACGTAGATCGCGACCAGGCTCACCCAGAAGACCGGCATCGCCACACCAAACACCGCGAGCAGGCGGGAAACATGGTCGATCCAGGTGCCCTGCCAGACGGCGGAAGCGATTCCCAGCGGCACCGCGAGGAGTATGGCAAGCAGCATCGCGAAGAGCGTGAGTTCGAATGTCGGCATGAAGCGCGACGTCAAATCATCCAGCACCGGCTGGTTGGTCACAAACGAGTCGCCGAAATCTCCGCGGGTAACCCCTTCGATATACCGAAAATACTGAACCCAGAGCGGATCGTTCAGTCCCGCGTTCTCGGCAATTCTGTCGCGAGTCTCCTGGCTGGCAAGCGGACTCACCATCAGGTCGATGGGATTGCCGGGGATGATGCGGGTAAGGGTGAAGGTTACGACCGTCACCCCCAGCAAAACAGGAATGAGAAGGAGCAGGCGACGCGAGATAAACGGGATCATGCCGCCGAGTTCACGATCGAACGCACTAGCAGCGATCCTGTGGCGCCCCTGGCGCGGGTACGCACGTCATCCGTTCGCCTGCTCCCTTGCGAAGTGTTCCCCTATTCCTTGTACAGGAACTGGTACCGCGTGAACTCGTCCGCGGGGTAGAACACGTAACCCTTGATGTTGGACCGCATCGCGAGGATAAATTCCGGCTGATACATCAGCACCCAGGGCGCCTCATCCAGCAGAATCCTCTGAATCTCGTTCAACGCCGCCGCCTGTGCGTCCGTGTCCGTGCTGATGGTGTGCTCCGCGATCAGTGCGTCGACTTCGGCGTTGTAATAGTTCGCATAGTTGCAGCAGCTGTGATGGAACTTCCAGTACACATGGTAATAGGGGTCGTTGTTGATGGAGATCCAGAAATCCGCATAGAAGAAGACCAGTTCATGCTTCTGGATCTTCTCGAAGAACGCAGCGTGCGGCAGTTCCTGGATGGTGATATCAATACCGATTTCCGAAAGCGACTGGCGCAGATACACGGCAGCTTCCTTGGCGGCCTGGTTTCCGATCGGGATTTCGAACACACTCTCGAATCCGTCCCCGAATCCGGCTTCCTCTAGCAGCGCCCTCGCCTTGTCAAGGTCATGCTCGTAGACAAAGAACTCGTCTGTGTGCCCGGGCGTTCCGAGCGGAATCGGGCTCTTCAGCTGGATGGCATAGCCATTCATGACATCGTTCAGGACCGTCTCGTACGGAAACGCGTAGGAGATTGCCTGGCGGACCAGCTTGTTGTCGAAAGGTGCGACCTCGTTGTTCATGCCGATATAGGCGATGGACCGGCTCGTGTTGCGATGCACCGTGATGTCGGGATTTGCCTCGAGCCCCGGAACGTCGATCGTCGGCAATTGCAGCGCGATATCGACGGCACCGCTGACGAGCTGCGCCAGACGGCTCGACGGATCCGGAATAACCTTGAAGATGATGCGCTCGATATTCGCCGGCTCACCGTAGTAATTCTCGTTCCGCACCAACACGTACTGGTTGCCGGGATCCCTGCTCTCCAGTCGATAGGGCCCCTGCTCGGTTCCCTGGGAGTTGGACTTCAGCCACTCGTGGGCCGATGGATCATCCTCCGTCATGTGCGGTCCGACCACGTCGGGATTGAGGATCGAGTTGCCCGCCTGCGCCATGTTGCCGAACAGGAGTGAATTCGCCCGATCGAGGTGGATGGCAATCGTGTCGGAATCGATCAGTTCGATATGGTGCTTGTCAGGCACCTCCGCCAACGCCATGTTGCCGACGGTTACGCCCTGCTGATCGAACAGCCTGTCAAACGTGAACTTTACGTCTTCGGCGGTCAGATCGTCGCCGTTCGAGAATTTGAGCCCGTCACGCATGTTGAAGGTAACGGTCTTGCCGTCCTCGCTCCATTCAAAGCTCTCGGCGAGGCTGCCCACGAAGCTGTTCGCGTCCCCGATCCGGGTTCCGTCTTCGAGCGTTACCACTTCGTAGTCGATCAGCCATGTGTAGACGTTGGTCAGGAACTCCCACGTGTTGGTGTTCCCGCTGGTCAACGTGGGATCGACGTTCTGCAGATCCCCCGGAACCGCAACGATGAGCGTGTTCTCGTCCGACTGGGCGAAGCTCTCCGTTGCGCCTCCGGCCAACAAGAGGCCGGCAGCGAACACCGGGAGCGTCCTGCGCCAAAGTTCTGGCCTTGATAATTTCATCTGATTTCCTCCATCTTTACTGGCCACCAGCCGCAGAACGCAAGTGTTCTGCTGCACCGCCAACCCGGAATGCCCGACTATGGACACTACGCCTGGCGGTCTCCGGTCGACGACCAGATCCTGCGGTCATCCGATGGCCGTGCCATCGCGCCGCACGTCCTTGCAAGCGGATACTAGCAACGGAACTGTATGTGGTGCACACACCAACTGCAAACGGGGCAGCCGCAGGCAGAGAACTTTCCCGCGTGCATCGGGGTGCTTCGACCGCTCCGGCCGCCCCCTGGCAGCAAACGGGCCACAGTCAGAGGAGTTCGCACTTGGCGAAGCTACCGTCCTTCATGATGGCCCTGAGATGGCGCCCCTGCTCCTCTAGGAGGCCTAGGTCGTCGAGCGGGTTGCCGTCGACGACAAGGATGTCGGCAATGGCCCCTGGCGCGATCACACCGAGCGCTCCCTGGCGGTCGAGGATCTCCGCGTTCACCTGCGTAGCGGAAACGAGCACTTCACGCGCCGTCTGGGCTTCCGCCTGCAATCGAAAACTCAACGACTGGTGCTCCCGCAGGTCGCCGAGAAGATCCGATCCAAATCCGATTCGGGTCCCTGCATCCCGGCAGTGCTCCACCGCCCGGATGCCAGCGTCCTTTACATTCTGGAGCTTTTGAATGCTGACCTCGGGAAGACCGAGTTCCCGGCCAAACTTGTCCATGATGTAATAGGTCGCGAGCGTGGGTACGAGGTAGGCTCCGTGTTCCGACATCAGATCGGCGGTCTTGCGGTCGATCAGGTTGCCGTGCTCGATCGTCCGGATACCGCTCTTGACCGCCAGCACGGTGGAGCGAGACGTGTAGGAGTGCGCCGCGACATAGGTATTCCAGGCTTTCGCCTCTTCGACAATTGCGCGCAGTTCTTCGGCGGAATACTGCGTGTTATCAATGGGATCGGTCGGGGACGCGACGCCACCGGACACCATTACCTTGACCTGGTCAGCCCCCTTTCGGAGCTCGTCCCGGGCAGCGGCCCGTACTGCGGACACGCCGTCGGCGATGCGGCTCTGAATGCCGAGCGCGCTGTCACCGCAGCAGACTTGTGAAGACTCGGTCTGCGGACGAAAATCACCGTGTCCACCCGTTTGCGTCAGGGCCATCCCGGAAACAAAGATCCGGGGGCCGAGGAACAGCCCCTGCTCCACCGCATCGGCCAGTCCCCGGTCGGCTCCTGCACAATCGCGGATGGTCGTGAAACCGCGCATGAGCGTTTCGCGGAGATTCTTCGCCGCGAGTGCCGTCATCAAGGTAACCGGGATATCGCCAAGTTTCCGAATATTGAGCTCGGACAGAGTGACGTGGATGTGGCAGTCGATCAGCCCCGGCATCAGGACGCCCCCGCGGCCATCGACCACTTGAACTGCAGAAGCCTGGATCGGCCTGTCAGACACCTCCCTGATCAGTCCGTCCTCTACGAGGACTTCCCCGTCCTGCGGCTCCTGGCGCGTCGCATCCCAGATGCGGACGTTTCGAAACAAAATGCAAGTCATTGCTTGACCTCCCCCCCGGTTCAGATCTGTCCATGCAAGACGCTACGGCAAGTCTCTAATCCGTTTCCAGGCCGTAGACTTCCCGTGCTCGCTCCCTTGTTACCAGCCCGTTCTTGACATCCTGGCGAACGAGCTCCGGATCCCTCTCACGAGGATCGCCGAGCCCACCGCCCTTTCCGGAGACAACGCGGATGATATCCCCCTTGTGCGTCGTGTAGTTGGAGGCAAAGGTGATCTTGCGGTTCTCGCCTTCACTGGGAATGTAGTGAACATAGTTCGGAGAGCCCTCCCGTCCGCCGTCCAGCGACCAGGCCGGGAATTTGGAGCGGGTATACCAGATGGTCAGGAATCCATTGTCGGTCCGGAGACGGTAGTCCATGACAATTCCGTGGCCGCCCCGGTAGCGGCCCTCACCCCCGGGCTCCAGGTTGAGTTCCATTCGGTCCACGTAGAGCCCGTTGCGCGCCTCGTTGATTTCTGCCGGACAGTTGAACGTGTCCCCGTGGAAACCCGAGAACATCGCGTTGTTGCCGTCCTTGCCGTCCCGGGCTCCCCAGCCACCAAGTTGCGGCTCGATGATCGTGTACTGGCGGCCGGTGTCGGGATGGATCCCACCTATGAACGTTCCGCAAACCGAGGCAAAGTGCCCGGCTCCGAGTCGTTCCGGCATGTGCTGGGCGAGACACCGCCACATCAGGTCGTACACGCGAAGTTCCAGTTCGTAGTAGAAACCGATTGCGGCAGGTTCCTTGGCGTGGAAGATCGTCCCTTCCCGGGTCAGAACCTGCAGCGGCCGGAACGACCCGGCATTGCACGGCGAATACGGATCGGTCAGGGATTTCAGGATGATCTGCGCGGCCACGATCACGCCGTCACGGCTGGTGTTTACCGGATCCGACGCCTGCTCCGGATTGTCTCGCAGGTCTACCAGGAAGGAGTCGTCCGAGATCGTGATGGCGACATTGAACACGCGCCCGTCTTCCTGTTCCTCCGAGAGTTCGAACGTGCCCTTGGGCAGCTTGGAAAGTTCCGAGAGGGAAACCCGCTCACCGAAATCCATGAAGGAAGACATGGCTTCCTCGAAGACGTGCGCCCCATATTTTTCCGCCAGTTCCTGCAGGCGGTTCGTACCGATGCGAACCGACGCGATCGCCGCCCACACATCGCCTTCAAGGACCTCCGGCATGCGCGAGTTCACCTTGATGATCTCGAACACGGAGCGGATCGGCTCGCCCTCGGAGATGATCCGAACGGCGGGGAGCCGCAACCCTTCCTGGAAGATCTCGGTTGCCTCCCCTGTCAGCGACCCGGGCGCCATCCCGCCGACGTCCGAATTGTGGGCGATGTTGGCGGTCCAGGCGATCACACGGCCCTCTGCGAAGACAGGCATGACCACGACAATGTCGTTCAGGTGTGTGACGCCGCCGTAATATGGATCGTTGGTCGCGAAGACGTCTCCCGGACGGACTTCCCCCGAAGGCATGAATTTCTCGGCGATTACCTTCGTCGCCTTGTCCAGCACCCCGATGAAGGCGGGAATGCCGGCCCCCGAACTGGCAATCTCTCCGTTCTTGTCCATCACTCCCGTGCCCATGTCCAGCACTTCGTAAATGATGGAACTCATGGACGTCTTCTTCATGGCCGCAAACATCTCGTCGGCGGCCGACTGCAACGAGTTCTGAATGATCTCCAGTGTTACGGGATCGTTTGTCCTGGTAGCCATTGCCCTTTTTCGCCCTTCCTAATCCAGCTGGATGATGATGTTTCCGAATCCGTCCATGCGAACCCTGTTTCCGGGATGCACGACGACCGTCATGCCGGGATCCTCAATGATGGCGGGTCCCTCGAACCGCATCCCCGGTTCCAGCAGCGTGCCGTCATAGAGCGTGGATGC
>CAZPXZ010000045.1:0-13737 GCA_964590405.1 uncultured Rhodobacterales bacterium
GAGGACCTCAAGGGCGTCTGGAATGTCATGGAGTTCTTTCCCAACAGCAAGAAATGGTACGTTTCCAAGGTCGTAACCGAGGGTGGCCAGTTCTATTGGCGCGATCGGTTCCAAACGATCGTGAACAACCTGCAGGCCGAGGGTCGGATTTCCGAGCTTGAGACTCCACTCGAGGATCTCAACTATGGTCTGAAGACCGTCGCCGGAATCGAGGAATAGAAAGCGTTTGGGCGGCATCCGGTGCCGGATGCCGCCCGCGTCAGGAAAGGAATATGCCCCGCGTCAAATTGATCGAGGCCGTCCCGCCAGAGTTCGGGCTGCCCCAGTCGCAACCGCAAATTCGACAAGAGATCCATGAGGAGCGTATCCGCCGCCTGTTGTCCGCAGCGGAGATTGCCGGCCTGGATGCGGTAGTTGTGTTCGCGGATCGGGAACACTGTGCAAACATTGCCTATCTGACAGGATTCGAGCCTCGCTTTGAGGAGGCGCTCCTGGTGCTTCTGCCGGGGGCGGCTCCCGTGCTGATCACCGGTCCGGAAAACCAGGGCTATTCGGAAATCTCGCCAGTCGAACTGGTTCGAGAACTTTACCCACCTTTCGGACTACTTGGTCAGGATCGCAGCCGGACTCGCCCGCTCGGAGAATTGCTCCAGGATGCCGGTCTTCGAAACGGCATGTCGGTCGGTCTCGCGGGCTGGAAGTATTTTACGCTCGCGGAGACGACCGAACCGGATCGGTGCCTCGAGACACCCGCCTATGTCGTGGATGCCATTCGTTCGGTTGTCGGAACCCGCAATGTCGTCAATGCGGCACAGTTGCTGATGCATCCGAGTTCCGGGTTGCGTGCCGTTAATGAAATCGACCAATTGGCGCAGTTCGAGTATTCCGCCTGTCATGCCTCCGAAGCGGTGAAGCGCGTGATCGCCGCGTTCGGGCCGGGCGTCAGGGAAATCGAGGCAGCATCAGGAATCCATCCGCTCGGTCTTCCTTTCAGTTGCCATCCCATTGTCACCAGCGGACCGAGAATTCGCCTTGGCCTGGCGAGTCCGTCAGACCGGAAGATGGCAGTAGGTGAACCGGCGCAGGTCGCGGTTGGTATCTGGGGTGGGCTAAGCTGCCGCGCCGGCTGGTTGGTCGAGGACGACGCACAGTTGCCGCCGTCGGTGCGAGATTACGTGGAACGGCTCGCGGCACCTTATTTCGATTGCGTTGCCGAATGGTACGAGACGGTCGGGATCGGTGTGACCGGTGGCACGCTCTATGCGCTGGTGGATGATCGCCTGGGGGACCCGTTCTTTGGTGTGAGCCTCAACCCAGGTCACCTGATTCATCTCGACGAGTGGATGAACACGCCCATCTACCCCGGAAGCACAGAAATTCTACAGTCTGGACAAGCAATTCAGGTGGACATCATTCCGGCAACGGGGACGGAGTACGGCACGGTCAATGTCGAGGATGGAATCGGCCTGCTGGACGAGGCGGGTCGCCGGGCGTTCGCGACCCGGTATCCGGCCGCGTGGGCGCGCATCGGAGCCCGCAGGAAATTCATGCACGAGACACTGGGTATCCGCTTGCGTGATGAGGTGTTGCCGTTCAGCAACCTGGCGGGTTGCCTGCCACCGTATCTTCTTTCGCCTGGAAGGATTCTCGCTCGCCGATGATTGCTTGCCAGTCCGGGAGGACGGCGCCAATCGATCTGTTCGGCCAGAAAGTCGTGGAGACTGGCTGACAGGGAGGACCGAAGTATGGCTACAACTCCGAACCGAAATCCAGGTCCTGGGTTGATCGACCAATTCGCGGACTTGATCAACCGGTTCGAGGTCCGGGATCTCAGCCATATGCTGGAGGAGGGGATTCCGTTCTTTCCGACTCACACGCGATTCCACCAGATGGATGTCAGCCGGTCTGACGATCCAGCCCTCATGTTCCAGATTCTCATGCATGAGCATAACGGCACCCATGTGGATGCACCGGCCCATTACATCGCTGAGGGACCGGACCCGGATCGACACTTCATGCAAAGTGTGCGCCCCGATGCCCTGATCGGACCTGCGGCCGTCTTGGATGTATCCGGAATTCGGGAATCCCTGCTTCCCCTGGACGTGGTTCATGCCTGGGAGGAGCGGTACGGCCCGATCCGCCGAAACGAAACCGTCATCTTCAATTTCGGCTGGCATCGCAAGTGGAAACTCGGGGCTGCCGGCGCAGCCTTCATCGAGAACTGGCCGGGTCTGCATCGGGACGTCGCTTTGTACCTCCTGGAGCGGAACGTGCGGGCGGTCGGAACCGATTGCCTGGGACTGGACGCGCATGGCAGCACGGAGATCCCGGCTCATCATCATCTCTTACGCAACGACATCCTGATCATGGAGAACCTTGCTGCCCTGGACGGCTTGCCGCCCAGGGTGTTCTTCCTTGCCGCGCCCCTTCGAATTCGCCGGGGTTCGGGATCTCCGATCCGGGCCCTTGCCCTCATCCCCAAGGAATAGTGAACGCATGAACCAGCCCACCAGACCCGTCATCCCGACCGGAGAGTTCGGCGATCGTCGCACGCGTCTCCGGCAAGCGATGGAAGCGGAATCAGTCGACCTCTTCATTGCCTATGCGGACGACCGTGCCACCTATGGCCAGCAGCACGCTCGATACCTGTTCAACTACCAGCCGCATTTCGAGCCGGCCCTGGTGTTTGTTCCCGGCGAGGGGAATGCGTTTATCGCCACCGGGCCGGAGTCGGATCACTTCATCCAGGCGCATTCCTGTTGCTCGGATGTCCGCCTTGTCGATTGTTTCACGCATCCGGACGAGGAGTACCCCCATTCCCGTATCGAGCGGCTGGCGGACATTCTGAGCGGCCTTGTCTCCGGTCGAAATCGGCGGATTGCCATTGCCGGTCTCGACGCCATTCCGCAGGGAATCGACCGGCAGATTCGGGCGAACACCGAAGCGGAAATCGTTGCCGGAGACGGCCTCATTCTTGCCCTCCGGGCCAAGAAGTCTGCAGCGGAAATCGGGGTGATTCGGCACGCGTACCGAATTGCGCAGGCGGGCATGGAGGCCGGACTGGGTGCCGTCGCAAGAGGCGTAACCGAACGCGAGATTGCAGCAGAAGCCGAATACGTGATGCGACGCATGGGCAGCGAGGGAATGGGCATCGACACGATCGTGGGCTCGGGTGCGAAGCACACCGGACCGATCCTCACGCGTACGACGTTCAGGCAGGTACAGGCTGGAGATCACGTGCTTCTCACGATCGCTCCGAGATATGAGGGATACCACGGAGCAATCGGCCGTGTTGCCAACGTGGGAGACGTGCGGCCGGAAATTGCGGGGGCCGTCGAAACCGCCATTGCAGCCCAGGATGCTGTGCGGGCCGCGATGCGGCCCGGTATCTCCGGCAAGGAACTCGACCGGATCGCCCGGGACAGGTGCAGGGAAGCCGATCTTGAGCAGTATTTTGCCTATTCGGGTATCCACAGTGTCGGTGTGGTGGAATTCGAGCCGCCCATCATGACTTCCTGGCACGAGGAACCCCTGGTGGAAAACATGGTCCTCTCGATCGACATTCCATTCTTCTTCGCTCCCTGGGGTGGGTTGCGAATAGAAGACGGGTTTCTGATCGGAGTTGATGGCGCCGAGCCCCTGCAGAGCCTGTCGCGCCAGATCCGGCACATCGATTGAGGTCGCCGCCGGGGGGAAGCCTGCCACCGGAGCGGCCGGCACCGTCAGGTCATCCCAACATGTGCTGGTGTGGACGGATGTCGAACTGCGGCCGAACCATTTACAGGTGCGGCGCAGGACGATGGCTTGCCGTGTGTGTTTGGTGGCGAGGGTTTCGGTCGCGAGCCCAAGCCAGGCGCGTATGCTCGTCAGAGTTCTGTTCTCGGACGCACATCACCGGTGATGGACATGGTCGACCGCACCAACAACACGGCAGGATTCCGAGTCCCGGTCCCATCCGGGAAGACGAGGTTCAGGCAGAGGATTTCGGCGTAGCGGTCTGTCGGTTCGCCTTCGATGCCGCCATCCACACGAAATTTCGTGCAGGGGCGACCCCCACATCGACTTCGTGCTCCAGGCTTTCCGGTTTCGAAACCCGCTCGGGCGCGGGAAGGGTTCGCTCGTAGTCGCCATTCCGAAAACATGCCTTCGCCGAGGTAGAAGGCTATGCAACATGCTGTCTTCGCGATATGAGGGAACGCCACGGCATATCGTTACCTTCGACCTGGGAAAGGACCAATTTCCATGCCGGATTACCCCAAGATCGCAATCATCGGCGCGGGCTCGGCTGTATTCACACGGAATATTGTTGGCGACCTGCTGCTTCGGGACGCTCTCCGCGGCGCCCATGTTGCTCTGATGGACATCGACGCGGGTCGTCTCGCCTACGCTACGACCCTTGCCGAGAAGATCGCGCGGACGCTGGGTGCCGAGGCGACGGTATCGGCGCATTCCTGCCAGCGCACCGCACTCGACGGCGCAGACTTTGTCGTCGTCTCCTTCCAGATTGGCGGCTACGATCCGTGCACCATCACGGACTTCCGGGTTCCAAAGAGATACGGTTTGCGGCAAACCATTGGCGACACGCTCGGAATTGGCGGCATCATGCGCGCATTGCGCACGGTTCCGCATCTCTTCGGCCTGTGCCAGGACATGTCGGAACTTTGTCCGAACGCCCTCTTGCTCCAATACGTGAACCCGATGGCCATCAACATGTGGTCAATAGCCCAGCGCTATCCGGGTATCCGTTCGATAGGGCTTTGCCACTCGGTGCAGGGAACGGCCGAGATGCTTGCCCGCGATGCCGGGGTGACGCCCGACAGGATACGGTACCTCTGTGCAGGGATCAATCACATGGCGTTCTATCTCCGCTTCGAGGAGATGCTGCCGGGTGGATCGATCCGGGACCTGTATCCGGCTCTGCAGGAGGGCTACGAAGCCGGTCGGCTGCCAGGACCGAATTCGGCGTACCCCCATTGTCCCGACCATGTCCGATACGACGTCATGACCCGGCTCGGCTACTTCGTAACGGAGAGCTCGGAACACTTCGCGGAGTACGTCCCGTGGTTCATCAAGTCCGGCCGGTCCGATTTGCTGAAACGATATGGCCTGCCGCTGGACGAGTACTGCCGTCGTTGTGAGGCGCAGATCGAACAATGGACGGGTGAATCCCGCGAATTGCTTGCATCCGCGGATCTCAGTGTGGAGCCGAGCCAGGAATACGCGGCTGCAATCGTAAATGCCATCTGGACCGGCGAGCCAGCGGTGATTAACGGCAATGTCCCCAATCGGGATCTGATCGTGTCGCTTCCGGAAGGATGTTGTGTCGAGGTGCCATGCCTCGTGGACCGGAATGGAATCCAGCCGGTCCATGTAGGAGCGCTGCCGCCCCAGTTGACTGCTCTCATTCGTACTAATGTCAACGTTCAGGAACTGGTTGTGTCCGCCATTCTCCAGGAGAAGCGAGAGCATGTGTACCATGCCGCGATGCTGGACCCGCACACGGCAGCGGAACTGGATCTCGACCAGATCTGGGATCTCGTGGACGAGTTGGTGGAAGCGCATGGACCCTGGCTCCCGGACTGGCTGGCGCGGAGCCAGCCGCAACAGCGAGGGCGTGCCGGGCGTTTGCGCTCGAAGGTTGGGGTTTCCGACCGGAGCCGACCTACTTGAACCCGCTTCGCGGTACCCATGCGGAAGTCAGGGAGTTTGTTGCGCGACGGGAGCCTTCAGTGTTCGAGCGAGGTCCGGGGCCGCCTCGATCAAGGCGCGCGTATAGGGATGACGGGGCGAGTCCAACACGGATCGCGTATCCCCTTCCTCCACGATCTGGCCATTCCGCATGACCAGTACGCGCTCGGCAACGGCACGCACGACGGTGAGATCGTGGGAGATGAACAGGTAGCCGACGCGAAAGTTCTCGTTCAGTTCCGCAAGGAGCCCCAGGATCTGTGCACGCACGGACACGTCGAGCGCTGATACCGGCTCATCAAGGACGACGACGGAGGGACGAAGCACGAGTGCGCGCGCGATGGCGATCCGTTGGCGCTGTCCGCCGGAAAACTCGTGCGGGTAACGGTCACTGTCGCCCGGGTCCAGGCCGACATCTGCCAGCGCCTTCGAGACTGCCTGCTTCCGAAATTCGCCGGTTGCCTCACTGCCGAGAAGGTGGAGTGGTTCGGCGACAATACGACCGATCCGATGTCTCGGATTGAAGCTGCCATAGGGATCCTGGAAAACTGCCTGCAGTTGCCGGCGGAGTTGCCGTTGGGCGCGAGCGCTCTTGCCGTAAAGGTCTTCGCCCTGAATGCGAATGCTCCCTCGCGAGGGTGGCTCGAGGCCGAGAAGTGCCCGCGCCAGGGTTGACTTGCCGCATCCGGATTCTCCCACAAGTCCAACACGCTCGCCCTTGGCAACGGAGAGACTTACCCCGTCGACCGCAAGGTGTTCACGCCCTCCGGGGAGTCTGTAGGCACAGGCGACCTGCTCCGCCTTGAGCGCGGAGCTGGCTTCCGTCGGATGTCCGATCATGTGGGTGTCCAGGGGCCTTGGTGCAGCCGCCCGGATCAGCTGTTGCGAGTAGGGGTGGCGGAGATTCCGGAGCAGGGCCGGGCATGGCCCTTGCTCGACGATCTCTCCCTCGCGCATGATCGCGATCCGGTCGGCCATGTCGGCCACCACGCCCAGGTCATGCGAAATGAGGAGCAGACTTGTCCCTTCCTCGCGAACCAGACGCTGGAGCAGGCCCAGGATGCGGGCCTGTGTCGTCACATCGAGCGCGGTAGTCGGTTCGTCCGCGATCAGGAGGCGCGGCTTGAGGGCCATCGCACCGGCGATCATCGCCCGTTGGCGCTGGCCACCCGAAAGTTCGTGTGGATAACGCTCAGGGCCGACACGGTCCGGCGGAAGTCCCACGCGGACCAGGAGTTCGCAGGCGGTCTCCCAGGCTGCAGCACGGGTGGTGCCACCATGGGCGAGGATTGCTTCCGAGACGTGATCGCCAATGCGAAGCAAAGGGTTGAGTGCGGTCATTGGCTCCTGGAAGATGATGCCCGCCTTGCGTCCCCTGAAGCGCTGCATTTCGCGTTCGCTCCACCGGACAAGGTCGGCACCATCAAACAGAATGCTACCCCGAATCTGTGCACCCGGAGGAAGCAGGCCCATGACGGCAAGTGCCGACATGGTCTTCCCCGAGCCGGATTCGCCAACCAACCCGACCGTTTCTCCCGCCTGGATGTCGAGGTCAATGCCGCGGAGGGCGTCGCGCCCGCCTACGGAGACGTGGAGTCCCTGAATACGGAGGAGGTTCATTGGCGACGGTGCAGGCGCGGGTCCAGGACATCCCGGAGCCCGTCCCCGAGCAGATTAATTCCCAGCACCGCAAACATGATTGCGAGGCCGGGATAGATCGCGAGTTGGGGAGCGATCGTGGTGAGGGTCTGTGCGTCGGCCAACATCCGGCCCCAGCTTGCCGCGGGAGGCTGTGCGCCGAGTCCGAGATAGGAGAGGCCGGCCTCGAACAGGATGCCGAGAGAGAACTGGATGGTTCCCTGCACGATGAGGAGGCTGGCGATGTTGGGAAGGATGTGTTCGACCGAAATTCGGAACTTGCCCTTGCCGGCGACCCTGGCGGCGAGGGTGAATTCCCTTGTCCAGAGCGACAGTGCTGCGCCGCGGGCAACGCGTGCAAAGACGGGGATGTTGAAGATCCCGATGGCCAGAATTGCGTTGACGGCGCCCGGACCGAATACGGAAGTGATCATGATGGCGACGACGAGAGCCGGGAACGCGAATATGAAATCGTTGGTCCGCATGACCGCCTCGCTGATGGCGCCGCCCTGCGCCGCAGCCAGAAGCCCAAGGGGCACACCGACGCCAACCCCGAGGCCGACCGCGATCAGTGCGACCGCGACAGAGTTCCGTGCGCCGCTCAGGAGCAGGGAAAGGATGTCGCGTCCGAAATGATCGGTACCGAGCCAGTAGACGGAGGAGGGGCCCTGAAGTCGCTGCGAGATGTCCAGGTTTGCGACATCATGCGGAGTCCAGACCAGGGAGAGCGCGGCGGCGAGGACGACAACCGTCGCGATCACCGCACCGAGCACAAGGCTTGGATGCCAGCCCAGGCGGGCCTGCAGGGCACGCATCCTAACCGCGGCGCGCTCGGAGGCGGGGGTCTACGGCGGCGTAGGCCATATCCACGAGGAAATTCACGATGACCACCGTGGCAACGAGCAGTACGACCACGCTTTCGACAACGATGAGGTCGCGCTGGGTGATCGCCTGGAAGACGAGCCGACCGAGGCCGGGGAGGAAGAACACATTCTCGATGATGATGCCGCCCGCGAGAAGAAACGAAAACTGCAAACCCATGATCGTGATCACGGGTATGAGGGCGTTACGGACCGCATGCGACCAGAGCACCCGTCGCCGGGTCAGTCCCTTGGCGCGCGCGGTGCGGATGTAATCTTCGCCGAGAGTGTCGATCAATGCGGAACGCATGACACGGGCGAGTATGGAGGCCTGTGGCAGGGCGAGCGCAATTGCGGGCAGGACCAGCGCTTTCAGCGCCGGAAGGATGCCCGCATCCCAGCCGGGAAAGCCACCGGCCGAGAACCAGCCCAGCACGACGGCGAACAGGAGGGAAAGGAGCATGGCAAACCAGAAATTCGGCACCGCAATTCCCAGTTGGGTGGCGCCCATGATCACGATGTCTGCCGGCCGGTTTCGCCTTGCTGCGGCGAGCACCCCGGTGGGAAGTGCGATGGCCGCTGTCAGGAAGAGCGCGATCAGCGCCAGTGGAACGCTTACGGCGGCACGCTCGAGGATCAACTCCTGTACGGGGACGCCGTACGTGTACGAGACGCCGAAATCGCCCTGCAGCATGCCGATCGTCCAGGTGAGGTAACGCTCAAGTCGGGGCTTGTCCAGGCCGAGTTCGGCACGGAGCGCGGCGATGGTATCCTCTGTCGCGCCAATCCCCAGCATCAGTGTGGCCGGGTCGCCGGGAATGACCTCCATGACGAGGAAGATCAGAATCGATGCGACCGCAAGTGTGGCGACGAGCGCCAGAATTCGGCGCAACGCAAAGCGGATCATTGGTGCATCAGGCTTGGCCGCCCGGGCATGGCGCCCGGACGGCGTTGCGTCGGGATTACTCGGTCCAGCGGACCTCAGTCAGGTCGTTCGCCTGCGTCGGTGCGTTCCTCCAGAGTCCTTCGAGGCCCTTGCGCCATACGCCGGTGCGGGCAAGCTGGAAGAGATACCCGTTGACAGCATCTTCAGCGATACGCCGCTGCGCGTCTCCGAGCAGCTCGTTCCGCCTTTCGGGGTCCGCAGTCACCGTGAGTTCGTCGATGATCGCGTCGAACTCGTCCGACTGGTATCGGAAATAGTAGTCGTCCCGCGCATAGATCCCGATGTCCATGGGCTCCGTGTGTGAAACGATGGTGAGATCGTAGTCGTAGCCCCGGAAGACCTGTTCCAGCCACTGCGCCCACTCCACATTCTCGATCTTGACATCGATTCCGACATTCCGGAGTTGGGAAGCGAGGATCTCGCCGCCACGACGTGCGTAGGACGGGGGCGGGAGCTTGAGGGAAAGGCTCAATCCGGATTCGTGTCCGGCCTCCGCAAGCAATGCCTTGGCCCGTTCCACGTCATGCGGGTAGAGGCCGGTCAAGTCGACATAGGCAGGATGGTGTGGTGCGAAATGAGTGCCGATCGGCGTGCCGAAACCGAACATCGCCCCGTCCACGATCGCCTGCCGATTGATGGCATGCGCGATCGCCTGTCGAACCCGGATGTCGCTGAGGACTGGACGGCTGTTGTTCGTAGACAGGATCGTCTCGCCCTCCGTGCTACCCACGACAACCTGGAACCGGTCGTCGGCCTCGAATTGAGCGAGGCTCTCCGGCGCCGGGAAGACGGGGAAGGCATCGACGTCCCCCGCCATCACGGCATTGAACGCCGCGGCGGGGTCTGCGATGAAGCGGAACGTGGCCTCTGCAAGTGCGACGGGTTCACCCCAGTAGTCGTCGTTCCGGACCAATTCGACGCGGTCGCCCTTCGCCCAGCGCGAGAAGCGGAACGGTCCGGTCCCGATCGGTTCGGACTGGTTGTTGGCTGCACTCTCCGGCGCAACCATCACGGCATCACCCCAGCCCATGGAGAATAGGAATCCCCCGGTCGGGCGTTTCAGCGCAACCCGAAGCGTGTTCGGATCCATGGCCTCCACGGACTCAATGGGCTCGAAAAGCGCCTTTTGCGCATTGGTGGAGTCCTCTGATCGAGCGCGGTCCAGCGAAAACACGGCGTCCGCAGAGTCGAATCCGGTGCCGTCATGGAATTTCACGCCATTGCGAAGCTTGAAAACGTACTCGAGGCCGTCGTCACTGATCGTCCAGGACTCTGCAAGGGCTGGTTGAATGGACCCATCCGGCCCAATTCTAGTCAGGCCCTCGAACACGTTCGCGTAGACCACTTCGTCGATGGCAGCGGCGGCGGCGGAAGTTGGATCCAGGTGTGGTGGCTCCAGCTGCATGCCGATGGTGACGGTGTCCTTGGCCACGGCGACGGCGGGAAGTCCCAGTGCCAGGGCGGCGGCCAATCTGAATGGTGAGTGCCTCATGTTGTCTCCTTTGAACTAGGTTGCTGTGACTTGCCCCGAATCACTCGGCGAGTCGCAGAGCAGGTGCTCGAGCGATATGGCCATGACGGAAGCAGCGGCAGTCATGTCGCTCACATCAATATACTCATCCGGCTGGTGCGCCATCTCGAGGACGCCGGGACCATACGCCACGCAGTTCCGCACGCCTCCAATCAGGTCGAAATGCTTGTGGTCGTAGGTCCCGGGTGAAAGCACATGCTCTGCCGGTTGTCCGAGGACTTGGGTTATCGCAGAGCCGAGCGCTGAAACGAGGGCGGACCCATCTGCAGTTCGCACCGGAGGAATGGACCACAACTCTTTAAATTTCCACGAGAAATTTCCTTCCTGCGCTGCCTGGTTGACCAACGTCCGGAGTTCACCCAGAACGGATTCCACCGTCTCGGGATCGTGAAACCGGCGATCTACCGTGAGTCGACAGGAGTCGGGAACGCAGGAGGAGAGGAAGCCCTCGGCACCATCAGGCTGTCCGCCATGCAGTGCATTGATGTTCATGCTGGAGCGTCGCGCCGCCGGCGGAATGACGGGGTGGTGCGTGATTCGGTTGGCGAGAGCGGGATAGAGATCGTTTTCGAACGCGCCGAGTATGGTGCCCATGTGGCGGACCGCGCATTCGCCCAGGTCAGGCATGCACCCGTGGGCAATGCGACCCCGCGTCTCGATTTCGGCCCAGACGCAACCTCGGTGGCCGAGACAAATGCGGTTGTTTCCGAGCGGCTCGGGGATAATTGCGAACTGGACCCGTGGGGAAGCCAGGATGCCGCGTTCGGCGAGCCACGCGACGCCGCCGTACCCCCCGGTCTCTTCGTCGGCGGTCCCGGAGATTTCGATCGCTCCCGGAAATCGCGGATGGGTCGCAAGGAATGCCTCTGCCGCGATGACTGAAGCGGCTAGCCCGCCCTTCATGTCGCAGGCACCACGCCCGAAGAGCCGACCTCCTTCGAGTCGTCCACCGAAAGGACTCTCGGTCCATCCGGTTCCGACGGGCACGACATCGACATGGGAATTGAAGTGCACGGTTGGACCTGGTCGCGAACCTTCCCGGCGTGCCACGACATTCCAGCGTGGGAAGCGGTCACTGTCGCCCGGCGTTCCTTCCGCACGCAGGTACTCGACTTCGAACGCAGAGCGGCGAAGTCGTTCGCCAACCAGGCGTACGCATTCCAGATAATTGTTACCGGGAGGATTGACCGTGGGGATCCGCACGAGCGCTTGGGCAAATGATGCAAGGTCCTGTTGACGATCCTGAACAGCTAGTTGCAATGCTTCGGCGTGGGTTGTCATCGCGGTCTCGACCATAGGCGCAACAGGTAGGGCAGGGCATCCGGGCGAATCCGTACTGAGTGATATCGGCCGGGACGGTCTGAAACGGATAGAAGTGCCCATTCCAGGATCTTGCCATGTGTGCGTTGTCTATCGCGACGTATCCTGTGACGCAAGGTAATAGCGGGGTCACGAGTTCGGAAACAGACCCCAGAATTCCCGGTGATCAAGGGAAACCACTGCTGAATGCGTGCTCGGGTCCGTTCCGGAGCGCCCGACGACCTCCTCTCTGGGTCGTGTCACCGCCTCGTTGCAGCCGCAAGTGCCTTGCGACGTCACTGGGGAGATCCACTGCAATCCGATGCGGACTCGCGTTTCACGCTCGAATCTCTCTTGTGGATCAGGCCACTGAATCTCCATGCGATCACGTTTCCAAGCAGGGCCGGTGGGACAAAGCCCGCAAAGAGCCAGAATGCCGCCACACGGAATTCCGCTACCTCCGACATGAGCTCAAATCCGACCGCATGCGCGATAACACCGGAAAGGGCGGCGCCGAGAGCAAAGCCGGTTTGCGTTGTGATCGGCAGCAGGGAACCGGCACGGTCTCGCTCTCCAGCGCTGGAATTCATCACCACGAGTTTGATGATGTGTCCCCACATCATGCCGAAACCAGCAGTCCCAACGAAAGCAGCTGCAATGATGAGCCATAGCGGTCCGTGGGGCATCAGCCAGGATTGCGCGGCAATTCCACAGAGCAGAATGGCGCTTCCCGCCCTGATCAGACTGCGCTCATGTGCCGAGGCTGCCCCAGACAGAAACACTGCTCCTGCAGTCCAGCCCAGGAATTCCGTCAGGATGACAAGTCCAGCCTCCAGTGGCGTCAATCCATGGAGGTGGATCAGCAGCACCGGCCCGTACACGACGAAGGACATCATGCCGAGGCAGAGTACAAAGCTCATCGCAATACCGCAGCCAACGGGATGGCCAAGATCGGTTGCGTGGAATGGAAGCAGGCGAGTCATGTCGCTCGCTCCCGCATCCCGGATGGCGAACAGCCACAGGCATGCGCATCCGAACAGGATGAGCGCCGCTGCCGAGACGAGCGAGTTCATGTTGCCAGCGAACGAAATCGCAAGGATGGCGCCAGCAACGAGGGACAGTCGCACGACCGGAACCTTGCGCCTCTGCGCGACCGTTCCTGGTCTCGCTCCCGCAAGCAGGGGGCGGACGACCGCGACAAGCACCAGGCCCTGGAATGCAAACGACCAGAAGGCGAGCCGCCAATGTCCGGCGGTCGCGAAGCTGCCGCCGATGAGTGGCCCGGATACCGCTGACGCCATCCAGACCACAGAAAGGCAAGCGACTATGCGCGGCACGAGCCGGCTTGGAAAGAAGCGATCCTGGGCGATGTAGACGAGGGCAACCAGTGCCCCACCACCGAGCCCCTGCAATGTGCGTCCGCCGAGCAACACCGGCATCGCCGGTGCAGCGGCACATATCAGGCACCCGAGCGTATAGACCAGCGCAGCGGCTACCATCGTGAGACGCAGACCATAATTTGCCACGCTTGCGCTGATTACCGTTGCTGCCAGGATGGAGCCCATCAGGTACAGGGAGAATGCCCAACTGATGAACTCCAGTCCGCCGATCTCGACGACAGCTGCAGGCAGCGTCGTTGCCGCCAACATGGAGTTGGAGGCGTGGAGCCAGACCGCGAGGCACAGCACGAGGAGTCTCGGAAGGTGCTCTGTCGTTAGAATCTCCCCCCAGGCGACCGAAGCAGTTCCCGTGGTTGCGGAAGGCCCGCCGCCCTT
>CAZPXZ010000045.1:13747-27725 GCA_964590405.1 uncultured Rhodobacterales bacterium
GAGCAGGATGTCCCGGCCTGCAGGGCCGCGGCATGGCGGCCCGCAAGAGCGGTGCCGTGGTCGTCAAGATTCTCTTCCTGACACCCCGCTTCATTATGGGCAATCGTGCCGGTTGCCAAGTGCGGCTTTCCTATGCGCGAAATGCCCACGCCCGCGGGCGCAGGAATCCTGCGGTACGATCAGTGCCTTGGCGACGACCTCGCGGTTACGACTCCTCGCGATTGCGGATCACGGCTCGAGCTGAATCTGTCGCGGCATGGTGAAGATTGGTTTCCGCCTTGTCGGTGAGGAACGGGAGTAGCCTTCCGTCGCGTGTCGCCGACTGGAATTTCGGCTCGGTCCGGATGTAAGACAGCAGGAGGACGCCGAATGCTGTTCATTTGCAGACGGGGAGGCGAGGGCGCTACGCGGTTGACGGGAGTAACACTTGCGACTGCACTTCGCGCGTCCGAAATGGCGCTTTGGACAGTCACTGGTTAACGTGCATCCAATCGGCCACTGGATTCAGGCGGGATGGGCGCATTGCCGGAAGGACACTCACATGCGAAGGAACTTGCTTCCGACTCGCTCGGGTGTGGAACGGTCCGAGGCGAAGAAGTCGCTCAAGACCATACTGTAACCGATTGAAATGGAGGCAGAATTTCTGCATGCGGGCCTTGGCTGGCTGTCAGCTTCCTCGATCGTGGCCCTGAGCTTCATCACTTCGCTCATTTCCGCTTCGTTTGGCCTGGGCGGCGGCATGGTGATGCTCGCCGTACTTGCGAACCTGCTACCCGCTCCTGCAATCATTCCTGTTCACGGTGTAGTCCAGCTGGGCTCGAACATCAGCCGTGTCTCGGTCCTGTTCTCCCATGTCGACCGGTCCGTGCTGCTGCCCTTCGCGTTTGGCGCGCTGGTCGGCGTTGCACTCGGCGGGATGATCGTCGTCCAGGTGCCGGCGGCTACTCTCCAGGTCGCCATCGGCTTGTTCATTCTCTGGTCGGTCTTCCTCTCTCCACCGGCATTTCTGCGGAAGTCCAACATACTCGTAGGAATTTTCTCCAGCTTCCTGACCATGTTCATTGGTGGAACCGGTCCGTTTGTTGCCGCTTTCGTCAAGACCCTGGGACTGGGTCGCTTGCAGTATGTCGCCACCCATGCGTCACTCATGACCTTGCAACATTTGCTGAAATGTCTGGCATTCGGTGTCCTGGGATTCTCCTTCGGCAAGTGGCTGCCACTCGTGGCCATGATGATCGCGGCCGGATTCCTGGGAACCGTATGCGGACGGGCCGTGCTGACGAGGATTGACGAACGTCGGTTCAGGATCGGGCTGAATATCCTGCTCGCGATTCTTGCGCTCCGACTGATCGCTTCCGGAGGGCTGGACCTAGTCCAGCGGATGCAGGCTTCGTGAAGAGGTCAAGCGCTCCGGCGCAGGCCGAACGCGGCAGGAGAGGGCGATGTCCCATTGGAGTGGCCGGGACCGTACGGGACATCGAGGAGAGTAAGGCGCGTGGTCCCTTCGCGGGACAGGCGGAGGATACGCCGCAATCACGATCGAGGAGATGACCGGCGGTGAACCTTGCCGTGCGACCGTGTGTCCGCGACATGCAGAATCCAGTCCGAGAGATAGGGGTGACGGCTCACCCGTTCATGAAAGCGCCGGATCAGCGGTCACCACCGGATATTGGGTCTGGAGCGCTAGCGCGAGATAAAAGCAGTCATATACCGGGTGCGCAAGGTCCGAAGCCAGGCGTACAGCCGCAGGAGTCAATTCCAGCATGGAAAGCGGAACGGAAATTGGCGCTACGCAATGTATCGACGGCATCTGCCATATCGTCCTCCGTAAGATCTCCGCGGCGATAAACAGCCCAGAGTGCGTTGCCGGCCTCGGCGAAGAGGAGTGCTGGAACAGCGAGTGAAGCGCCGTACACGAGCAGACTTGCTGCTTCGTCCGAGAGATCTTCCTGCACCAGCCATTTCACGACTACACTGGCATCCACCACAAGGCCATTCATGCCGTGCTGTCCCGATCACGGTCCGAACGTATCGTTTCACTTCTATCGACAGATAAGCGCAATCGCTGTCTGAGCGCCTTCGCCCGCGCAGCAACAAAGTCCGATTTCTCACCGAGCAATGCTGTGCGCAGGATCTCGCGGTGCTCGGCTTCTGCCGACCGGCCATTTGCCGCCGCTCGTTTCCTAAGCGCAACCACCAGTTCTTCGCTGATCATCCTGACCGACAATTGCGCCATTTGCCTTGCTTTCAACGCCTCGACTTCATTGATATGACATCTATCCCGCGTCACGAAATCGACATCGCAAACTCCGTCGCTGATCGCGGATACACTGGATCCGCTTCGTGCTGTCGTCCCGATAGCACCTGCATTCCCTGCATTTGCGGATTCCCTTGCAGGCAGATCAGCCATGGCAAGAGCATGCACCGACCGGAAGCGACCATGCGTGCTTTCATGCATCGACCAGAGGAGAACGCACGCCGGCGATGCATGCGAGAACATGCGAGTCGGCCTGGCATTGCTGTTGTTCCGGGGAAGGGTCGCACATCTGACAGGCACGGCCAGCCAAGCGTCAATGGCTACGAATGGCGCATAAGGAGTATTATGTTACATAGGGGCTGGATAGGCGACACACAATATCATGGACCTTGCGTCGTGCAAACTACAGCATCTGTCGTTCCCGGATCCGGATGTTCTTCCCGTTGCCAGCACGGTGCCGATTTCAACCGATCACCTGCACGTCGTGAATTTCCTTGCTGAAACGATGCTCGAGACGATTGCGATCAGCAACGGTCAGGCGGGCGATCACTTCCAGCGACTCTTCGGTCGCGGGCTTCAGGGTGCCGCCCTTGCCAGGCCCTGCCGGTGCAAGGCGCTCATCAAGGACTGCCCCCTGTCCATGCAGCCAGGCAATCGCGCCTCCGGCGTGCGGGAGGAAACGGATCCGGTATGGTGTGGCATCGGCGGAGAGCATCTCCTCGATGCGCGCGACCAGCATGTCAAGACCCTCGCCGGTGGCCGCTGATGTTGCAACGCCACGCCCGTTGCGGGCCAATCGGTCTGCTATCGCGTTTCGCTCCTGTGGATCCAGGAGATCGATCTTGTTGTGAACCTCCAGAATTGTTGATCCGTCGCTGGGGTTTACACCAATCTCTTCAAGAGTCTCGATAACACTGCTTCGCTGCGAATCCCAATTCTCGGACGAGGCGTCGATCACGTGCAATACAATTCTTGCCTCGGTGACTTCCAGCAAGGTTGATTGGAACGCAGCCACCAGTTCAGTCGGCAAATCCGAGATAAAGCCAACCGTATCCGAGAATGCAACCGGGGTACCTCGCGGAAGCCGGCGGCATCGCACGGAAGGATCCAGTGTCGCGAACAGGAGGTCGCGCTCGTCTTGGGCCGCGTCGCAAAGCCGGTTGAAGAGTGTGGACTTCCCGGCATTCGTGTAGCCGACCAGGGCTACAGAGGAAACGCCGGACCGCTGTCTGCGCTTGCGTTGCGTATGTCGGTTGCCAACGATGCGCCGCAATTCTGTGTCCAGTTTGGACAGTCGACCATTGAGCGCACGACGATCCGCTTCGATCTGTGTTTCGCCCGGCCCGCCGAGAAATCCAAATCCACCGCGTTGGCGTTCAAGATGTGTCCAGCTTCGTACCAAGCGGCTTTTCTCGTACGACAATCGAGCGTGCTCGACCTGCACGCGGCCCTCGCGACTCTGGGCGCGGTCTGCGAAAATCTCCAGGATTAATGCAGTCCGATCGAGTACCTTACAGTGCCAGGACCGCTCGAGATTCCGTTGCTGGATGGGAGACAGAGCTCCGTCCACGACCACGAGGTCAGTTCCGGCGTCATGAAATTCATCCGCACTTCGCTTCACAAAGCCGCTTCCGAACAGCGTCGCGGCTCGCGGATTGCGGATTCGAACGAGTTTGCTGCCTTTCACACGTAGCCCGAGTGCCACTGCCAGTTGCACTGTTTCCGCCAGACGTGCATCTGGCGAGGAACAGCAGCGGTTCTTGGTCAGTACGGGATGCAGCACCCAGGCATTTGTCTTGGTCACGTTGATTATGTTCAATCGTCTTCGGCCTCCGCCTCCGCTTCCGCCTCCTGGTCGACGTCCTCGCGTTCCGCCTCAGAATCCGCTTCGTACAATTTGACAGGAGACAAGGGCATGACGGTCGAAATCGCATGCTTGTAAACTAATTGTGAACTGCGGTCGCGTCGAAGCAGCAGGCAAAAGTTATCGAACCAGGTGATTACGCCGCCCAGCTTGACACCGTTCACAAGAAATATGGTCACCGGCACCTTCTGCCGCCGTACTGCATTGAGAAATGTATCCTGCAAGTTTGCTCGTGCGGTCATTGCTTGAATCTTTCCTGTGCCCTTTGGCCTCGTTGTTTGCCTGGCGTCGCGGATGCCATGCGAGGACTATAGCGTACACTTTTCGCAAACTCTTGTCGTTTGGCAATTGTGGCATGAAGTGTGGTTATTCGATAAACAGCATGGCGACAACGCTAACGACCCCTACCCTGCCCAACGCCATGAAGACGGAGCAAAGTGTCCGACCCTCGGGCGGAATATCCCGCCATGCCGTGGGATTGTCTGCGAGTGCACCGTGAAGGGGGCCGGCGTTCGCGAGGCTGGAGACAACTGCAGACATGCTGGTTTCAAAGTCCAGTCCCAGCATGGAGATGGCCAGAGTGCCCGCCGACACGGTCAGCGCAAACAGCATAGAGCCGATCCACGCGATGTGGAATTGTCCTGCCGCATCCCGAATCTGGTTGCGCCCGCGAACGTAACGGGGACGTCCGATGCGGCCAAACTCGTCGAGACTGTGGCGAATGAGAAGGGATACGGACATGAGCCGAACTCCTCCCGCCGTGGAAGCTGCGCTTCCGCCGGCGATCGCGAGACCGAGCAAGAGTGCAGGCACGGCGCCCTGACCGCTCCACATCTCTCCGGCCCCCGCGTAGGAGGAGGGAAATCCGGCAGTGGTCACCGCGGAGATCGCGGCGAACGCTTCGGACCAAAGCGTTGCCGACAGGACGGTAAATCGGTCGTCCGCATCTGCAAGCGGTTCACCCAGGAAATGGCGGACATAGGCGGTGCCCGTGGCAGCGACAACCAACAGCAATAGCAGTTGAAGTTCCGGATCTGCGGCCGCACGTTTCCACCTCCGCCTCCAGAAGTGGACGTAGGCGCCGATACCGATTGCCCCAAGAATGAGCCCGGCTGCGGCGACTGCCTCGATGCGCCAGGAGGCAAATTCGCTCAATGATCCGGCTCGTGTTGAGAAGCCGCCTGTCGATATGGTGGTCAAGGCGTGGTTGAATGCGTCAAATGCGCTCATTCCCGCAAGGAAATAGCCAACGACCAGCACAATCGTAAGCGTGGTGTAGAGCGGTGTGACGCGGATGGTCGCTCGCAACCAGCGGTCCGCTGTGCCCGTTCCCGATCGGCTTCTTACATAGCGGGGACTTGCCGGAAGGGGCACGGAATCAAGTGCAAAGGCGCCAAGGCCGCTGGGAGCCAATACGGCGAGGACCGCGATCAGGGTTCCAAGGCCGCCGAGCCATTGGGTCATGCTCCGCCAGACCAGGAGAGAACGGGGATGAGCAGACGGATCCGCAAGGAGGGTTGCACCGGTTGTAGTGAATCCGGACACCATCTCGAACCAGGCGTCGGCATACGCAAATTCGGAAATGATCGCGTGAACCGGCAGCGATGAAAGCGCCGGAACACCGAGCCAGAGGAATAGAAGGAGCAGGATATCGCTGCGCAGACGGAGGCTGCCGGCGGCTTCGCGCTTCGGATCCCTGATGACGAAGCTGCAAAGCCCACCGCCCGCCAGTATGACTGCGGCCCATGAGCCGAAAGCGGTAGCGGCCGTCCGTTCGTCCGCCAGCGCCGCGTCGGCGGCCGCGAGCAGCATTGCTCCGCCGGTTACCAGCACCAGGCAGGGAAGGACCGCGATGCTGCGGCTCGATAAGGCTTCCTCGCGGGCCACGCGCTACGGTTTCCTCAAAAGAAGCTTATGCCAACACGGAAGAGTGCTTCGATACTCCGCGTGTCACGGCTGTCAGACAGAACGAGAACCTGGTCGCCATCCTCGAAACGGAGGTCTCCGCGAATCTCCTTCAGCACACCGTTCCGGTTCATTACCGCGCCGATCCGAGATCGATTCGGAAAAGGGGAGTCCCTGAGATATTTTCCGACAATTGTGGCGCTTTTCATCACTTTCGCTTCAATGAGATCGGCCTGTCCATACTGAACACTGTGCAGCGCCTGAACCGAGCCTCTGCGCAGATGCGCGATGATTGACGAAACAGTGGCAGTCTCGGGGTTGATGGTGGAGTCGATGGAAAGACGCTCGGCAATGGATCGGATGGCATCCTTGGTCGCCAGGGTTAGTGCCCGTTTGGCTCCCCTCTCCTTTGCCATGGCAGCGACAAGCACGTTAGCCTGATCGTCATCGGTGACGCATACGACCGCACTTGCCTTTTCAAGTTGTGCATCATCCAGAACGCCGGCGTCAAGCGCGTCGCCGCAAATTACGTTGACGCCAGGATGGAGTCGCGCAACCTGCCGGGCCTTTTGCTCGTTCCGTTCAATCAACCGAACTCGCACGCCCCTCCGTGCCCTGGAAACCCGTCCTGCGAGCGCGGATCCAACGCTTCCGCCGCCGATGACGACCAGCCGCCGCAGTCTTTCCATCTCGTAGCCGAAGAGGGTGAGTGTACGGGAGACTTCCTCTTGCTGGGCGATGAACTGCACGACGTCTCCCTGTCGGAGGACATCGTCACCGCCCGGTATGAGCAATTCATGTCCTCGCTCTGCGGCGACGACAATGGTATGCAAACCCTCGAACAATTCGGATAGGTGCCGCAGGGGTTGATCGAGAACCGGACAGTCCTCTCCCAGGCGGAGACCAACGAACTGGACCTTGCCTCCCAGGAATGGCATGACTTCCGTTGCCATTGGCGCATCCAGCCAGTGAGACACGGAGTTCGCAACGTCCTGTTCGGGGAAGATCACCTCATCGACCGGCATATGCTGGCTCCTGAACATGGAGCGCCAGCGAGGATCGAGATAGCCGGAGGAGCGAATCCGGGCAATCTTTTGCGGCACGGAAAAGATGGAATAGGCTACCTGGCAGGTCATCATGTTCACTTCATCAGACCGTGTAGCAGCGATCAGGATGTCCGCATCATGTGCGCCAGCGCGCTCCAGGACCGCCGGTTCTGACGCCATCCCTTCGACACCATTCACATCGAAGTCGCTGACCGCGCGTCGAACCATTTCCTCCTTGGCGTCGATCACGGTGACGTCGGCCTTCTCCATCGACAGCCGACGTGCAATCTGTCGCCCTACCCTTCCGGCACCGCACACAATTGCCTTCATGACGGGTCCTCCTGCTGATGGTCAGAGGGTTCCCGCTCTCCTGTGTGACAGTCTTGATCCGATTTCGCGGCAGAGGGTTCAACACGATAGCTCGCCAACATGGATGGCCCGATGCCGATCGAATGGAGCTTGCGGTAGAGTGCGGAGCGCTCCATTCCGGCTTTCTCTGCGATGATCGGCATGTTTGCCTTCGTCTGTTCGATGAGGTGCAAGAAATACTGCCGCTCAAAAATGACCCGCGCCTCCTTCACCGACATCTCCGCCAGGGATGAAATGTCCAGCCGGGTTCGCGAACCAGTGCCGGCGGTAATGCGAAAATGGTCCGGCAGATCGTACGCATCGATGATTACCGGTTCGTCACCGGATTTCAGGTCGACGGCTTCCCGAACCACGTTCTGGAATTGGCGAACATTCCCTGGCCAGTGATGATGCTGCAGGGCCTGTATGGCTTCCGCCGTGAAGGTGGCGAGCCCGAATCCGCGTTCGTCTGCCCTTTGCCGCGCAATGTGCTCGACCAGCGTCGGGATGTCCGCCAATCGTTCGCGTAGCGGAGGGATTCTGAACTCCATCACCGCGAGTCGGTCGTAAAGGTCGCGCATGAAATTACCGTTTTGGACGCGTTCCTCCAGTGCCTCGTCCGCCGACGCAGTGATCCGCACGTCAATCCGGCTGCTTCCCCCCTTCTCCACGGGTCCCAGCCGGCTGGCCAGGAGTTGGCGAAGTCTCGGTTGCAGTTCACCGGAAAGCTTGTCCACTTCATCGATGAGCAGGGTGCCCCCATTTGCGCAGCGAAGCACTTCAACCGGCGGCCAATAATCGCCTTCGGAGGCGCTGCGGTCAGGTCCACCACCGTCGCGGGCGGAAGTTGCGTTGACGCGGAAGAACGGTCGTTCGGCGCGCGGAGAGCATAGGTGAAGGTATCGAGCCGCTTCTTCCTTTCCACTTCCGGGGCCACCGATGAAGAGGGCTCGCGCATTCGTTGGTGCAACCTTCTCAATTTTCCTTCGCAGTCGGCTCACCGCGCTGGAGTCGCCGACCAGGCAGTGATCGGAAATGTCGCCGCTGCGGATCGTGATGCTGTCAAGCAACTGAGCTCGGTACTCCAATCCCCGCTGCACGACTTCCCGGATCTGCCGCACGTTCATTGGTTTCTCAAGGAACGTAAATGCACCGAGTTCCATGGCGTGAACCGCACGTTCGACGTTCACATGAGCGCTGATCATGATGGCCGGAGCCATCGGGCACTGATCCCGCATCACCCTGAGGATCTCAATGCCACCGCGGGGATCACTTCCCAACCACAGATCGATCAGAGCGAGGTCCGGCGCCTTCTCGTCAATCTTCTCCAATGCGGCGGCGACACTGGTCGCGGTGCGAACGCCATGTCCGTGAAATTCAAGCAGCTCCTGCAGGACCATGAGATTGTCGCGAGCATCATCGACCACAAGGATGTCATGCGCCATGGCGAACCGCTTCCCTTTCAGCATGCCGCTCGTCGGTGGCCCTGGACGGTCCGCCTGCGGGGAAACGAAGGCGGACGACTGCTCCGGGCGAGCCGTCGGGCGGGTCTCTCAGTAGAACCTCTCCACCATGGGATTCCAGAATCCAGCGTACAACGGCGAGACCTAGGCCAGTTCCGGACGCATCCGGACGGTGGGTAACGTAGGGTTCCAGGAGCTTTTCGCGTGCTCCAGGTGGAAACCCGGGTCCGTTGTCGAGAACGGAGATCTCCACCAAATCGCCCAACTCGGCAACCCTGACGTCGACCTTCCGCACCGTCGGATTCTTGCCTTCTGCCATCTCGGTCTCTGCACGTTCCCGGGTTGCCAGGACAGAGTTAACCAGCACATTTGCCAACGCCCTCGACAATTGGGCGGGGTCGCAGCAAGCGCGAAGATGTTGAGGTGACTGGAGCCGGATTGTCACCTCGTCGTCCTCGGTACGGGCCAGATCAACTGCCCAGGCAACAAGCTCTGATAGGCTGGCCCATTCAAGATGTGGTTCGGGCATGCTGGCGAAGCTCCGGAAGTCGTCCACCAATCGCCGAATCTCCTCAACCTTGCGGACAACCAGTTCGGTATTTGCCGCGAGCATTCGTTGTCGATCTCCCTCGGTCAGGGCTGGAAGCATTTCCTCCAGCGCCTGGGCCTTCATCTTGATGGGATTCAGGGGATTCTTGATTTCATGGGCCATGATCTCCGCAAGGTGCTTCCATGCCTCCATCCGTTCTGCAACGGCGCGGCCCGTGATGTCCTCGAAGGTCACGACAAATCCATGAAGCGCTCCATCTTCTAGCTCGGGTGCGGCCCGAACCAGCAACTGCCGCGTGAGTTGCTCGGATTCCGCGCTGACTTCTGCTTCCGCGACACGGTCCGGCGCGTTGCGGGCTTGTTCCAGCAGTGGATTGATCTCCGGAAAGGCATCATGGATTGGTACTCCCGGATGCAGGTTGCGCGTGGCTCCAAGGATATCGGATGCAGCGCGGTTCGCTGCGCGAATGTCCGCATACCTGTCGAGGCCGATAATGCCCACAGCGGATCCACGGAGTACGCCTTCGGCAAACAGTCGGCCATCGCGTTCCCTTTCGTGGCTATGGATGAGTTCTTCCCGCTGACTCTGAAGTGATTCCGCCATTTGGTTGAACGTGCCGATCAAGTTCCCGACCTCGTCGCTGCGTGAAGCTCCCGCCTCCACCCGGGCGGACAGGTCGCCGGCCTCAATTCTGGCCGCTGCACGCGCCAGGCGACCGATGGGTCCGACCATTTGGTCCGCAAACAGGAAGCCGACCATGATCGCCGCTACGGTTACCACTGCAGCTCCCACTCCATAGATGAGTGCGAAGCCCCAAGCCACGCCCAGGCCCGCACGCGCGGCTTGGTCATATTCCGACGAGTTCTCGAAAATGGAGAGGACAGACTCCATGATCGGGGCTTCCCGTCGACTGTCGATATAGAGAAAGAGTGGCACCTCCGAGGGCAATGCTACGACCAGTTCCAAGGGCCACCGGGCTTCTGACAGGTTTGCCAGCGGCCGCGTTCGTGCAGCTACCGGTACGCCGGTTCCGGCCGCGAGCGCACGCTTGATGACCTGCTCGTCGAGTAGCGGGTCCGGCTCATTCGCCTCAATCTTGCTCACCTGGAGCATTCGCTGGCTGGAGAACAGCGCAACCTGCATGGCGGAAACCGGAGGATTGAAAATAATGCTGGCAATGGCGTTCCACTCTTGCTCGTCCCATTGTTCGGCCAGGAGGCCGTTGCCGAGTTGTGCCAGTCTCTCCTCCAGCGTAAGCGAACCGTCGATCAAAGCTCGGCCGAGCGTATCGCGCAACTGCGACCCCAGGATCGTGTGCTGCGTTTCCAGATGTTCAGCCGCGATGAACTGATCGAACGCTGTGGCCAGTACCTGTGCGTTCTCGACCACTGCACCAACGCGGGAGGAGAACCATCTGTCGAGGCCGTAGACGACCGTCAGGAGCGCAAGGATCGCGATAAAGCAGGCCGGGAGGATTCCGATCAAGGCAAATCGACGTGCGAGACGAATATGGAATCTCGAGCCAACCTTGCGTGCGCGCATGGCCAAGATCAGCTTTGACATCCGGTGGCCGAGTAGCGCGATGGCCAGCGTCGTCCCACCAACAAGTGCAAGAATTGCCGCCCGTACGAGCCAGACGTCACGTGCGGTGCGGGTTTCCGGCTCGGTGCCGTAGTAATCGCGCAACACGTAAACCGCGAACACGCCGAGCGCCAGTAGGACAACAGCCAGTCCATATGCAAGCAGGGCGCGCGTTACACGCGGGGCAGCTCTTTGCGTCAGCTTATCTGTCAATGAGTTGGCCAAGACTTCTATCAAGGGAATGCCAGAAACCCGGCTCTCTCTCCCCCTGTCGGGTCCGCAAACGAAGCGACGACTGAACGCCTGTTGCACATCCGCCACAATCCCCTATTGGGACCGAATTGTCAAGTGGACGGCGTGCCGACTCACCGCATTGCTGGTTTATCGCCCGGTCATCCGGAAGGATGGTACGCAATCGCGTCGGGCAATCGGAATTCCTGGTTGGGCCGGACATCCCGTGCTGGCGGTCATTGTGGCGTGAATTACACAACTGCTGCGCAGAAATGGAATGCCCTGCCCTAGACAGGCATCATCACGTCGCCCGGTTCGAGCCTGGCGGAAGGCGCGGGCTCCCCCTCCCGGGAATCTCAAAGGAGGCCGAATTCCAGTGAGTATCCAGGCTTGTCGGGGAGAAACGGGCCTGATGGCAGGGACTCGGCAAGACTTCGATGCGTGTTGACCTTCCGCAGGTAACCCTCTCTTTGGTCTTGAGAGTGCTGCGCCCGCATCGTGCTCGAAGTAGACCACGCCGTAGTGCCTGGGCGGCAGAGGACGGATTGTTGTCGCTGCATGATGATTCCAAGTGCCGTGGGAGTTCCTGTCCGCGCGGTTGCACGTTCCCGGCATAGCCACATCGCGTTTCAGCTTGCCTCTGCAGCAGGTGTTTGGCAAGCTGCTGCGTTGGCCATCACCCGCCTTGCAGGCGGATCGCCTCGTTCAGGGCGGCCGGAAGCAATTCCGGCAGATCGTCTGCTGTAAGCCCGGGTCCCCGGATGCGCGCCGCCTCCGCGTGAACCCAGGAAGCCGCGGCGGCGGCCGCGTCAAGCCTGGCTCCGCCCGCCGCGAAGGCGCCTGCCGCACCAGCCAGCGCATCCCCTGCCCCTGCTGTGGCGAGCCAGGGAACGGACATCGGTCCCGTTGTGTCGTTCAGAAAAGCCGTTCCATCCGGACTCGAAATGACGGTGCACCTCCCCTTCAGCAGGACTACTGCATGAGAGCGTCGTGCGGCATCGCGCACGATATCCACAGCGGACCGAGTTCCCCGACCGAGTTCCGCACCGAGATCCGGAAAGAGACGGGAGAATTCACCCGTGTGCGGAGTCAGCAGGGCCGGATGCCCTGCAAGCCCTTGAAACAACTGTTCGGGTTGTTCTTCAAACGCGGTCAATGCGTCTGCGTCCAGTACAAGCGCGATGGGCTCGATGTGATCCTTTTGAGACTCTAGGGCTGCAATCACCGCCTTTTTCGCACCACGACCCGCCCCCGGACCGATCACAGCCGCGGAAGCTCCTCGTTGACGAAGCAGTGCCGTCCAGTCTCGGGCTGTTTCGATGCCGTGAACCATGACGGCGTCCAGTTGCGCTGCATGCTCAGGAACCGCTGCCTGCGGCGGCACGACGGTTGCCAGCCCTGCCCCAGTGCGCAACGCCGCCCGGGCGGCCAGTCGTGCGGCACCACCGCGGCCCGGCGGACCCGCGTAGACGAGCACGTGCCCATATCGGTACTTGTGCTTCGGACTGCCGTGCGGACGGCCGACCCGGAATGGCCAGGCCGCGGGATGGTTGCGAATGATGCGCGATTTCCCCGCAACCCGATCAAGAATACGGACAGGAATGCCGATCGGCAGGACGAGCAGCCTGCCCGTCCTTCCTCCTCCCTCCCCGAGAAAGTGTCCCGGTCGAGCGCGCTCGAAAGCGACGGTCACCCTGGCATTGAAGGAAACCCCCTCGACTCGTCCGCTGTCTCCGTCGACACCGGATGGAACGTCCACACTCAGTACGTCTGCGTCGGCGTTTTGGGCTCTAAGTGCAATCTCGGCCGCGGGACCGGTGAGAGGACGAGATAGTCCGGCGCCAAACAGCGCGTCCACGAGCAGAACATCCGTTCCGCCGGCCAGGATTGATTCTGCGCCAGTCGTATCGAGAAGACTCGTCTTTCCTCCCGCCGCCGTCCAGCGATCCGCCGCTGCAGATGCAGCAGTGGAATTCGGAGCGCCGAGGGCGCGAATCGTAACCGGCCAACCTGCCATGAACAGGCGCAGCGCGGCAACATACCCGTCTCCACCGTTGTCTCCCGGTCCGCACAGCACCTCTGTTCTGCGCAAAGGCCAGCGCTGCATGACAGATTCAGCAACGCGCCTTCCAGCATTCGCCATGAGTTGCGCAATCGAGATTCCGGATTCTACGGCAATCCGATCCGCTTCCCGGGTGGCGGCAACCGTAAACAGCACATGCCGCCGAGAGATTTCTGGCCGCTCCAGGAATGTCGGGCATTCCCGGCTGTCGGAATCTGTGGACCGTTCACTTCGTGTAATGGTTCTGTTCCTCCCAGTCGCCATCCCGGCAACAACTCCGGAGAACCCACGACCTCGCATGTCCATTCCGGAATGGCTGCTCCGAGCGGGGCACCTGAGTGCAACATACCGCCCATACTCCAGAGAGTGCGGAATTGGCTCAGGTCCCAATAAACCCTTTACCGGTTGCCGAAACGACACTATGCTGCACCTGCGAAGGTGTTGCCCAACTTCACGGGGAAGATGGATTGGAGAACGCTTGTAATGAAGAAGGTTGAGGCGATTATCAAGCCGTTCAGGCTCGACGAAGTGAAGGAAGCGCTTCAGGAAATTGGCATACAGGGTTTAACCGTGATCGAGGCGAAGGGATTCGGTCGCCAGCGGGGTCACACTGAGCTGTACAGGGGCGCAGAATATGTTGTCGATTTCCTGCCCAAGGTGAAGATCGAGAT
>CAZPXZ010000046.1:0-27033 GCA_964590405.1 uncultured Rhodobacterales bacterium
CGAAAGTGGATCGGGTGACCGGGGGGGATAACTACAGACTCGGACTGTTCCTGACGGTGTCCGGTGTGCTCGTGTTTTCACCCGACGGACTGATGCTGCGCCTGATCGGCGCCGACGGACTGACACTTACCGCCTGGCGCGGAGTGTTGGCAGGAATCGTCATCCTGCTTGGCTCCGCGCTTGTATACGGCCGAAACGTCTGGTTGGTCTTTCGAGCAGGTGGCCGGATCGGGTTGCTGCTCATCGCGCTGAATGCGGCCTCACTGCTTGCCTTCAACATGGCCATCACCAACACGTCCGTAGCGAACGTGCTTGTTACCTTTGCAATCATGCCCATGCTGGCTGCAATCATGGCCTGGGCGTTCCTCGGAGAGCGGCTCAGGCCCGACACGGCTGTTGCCCTCTTCTTCGCTCTCCTCGGGATGCTGATTGTCGCAGCTGGCGCTACGGGAGGTGGCGGGATGCGAGGGCTGCTCTACGCTGTCCTGAACGCCGTGCTGATCGCCGGCTTCTTTGTGGCTGTCCGTCATATCAGGGGGCAGTCGGCCATTCCCTTTGTCGGAATGGGATACCTCGTGATCGGGCTCGCCACTTGGCCATTTGTTTCCGAGACGGACTTGACCGTCACGCAGTTCGGACTGCTATTGGCGAACGGCATCGTGCTGCAACCACTTGCCATTGCGCTGGTCAGCCTGGGCCCGCCCTATCTGCCCGCTCCCGAAGTTGCCCTGATCACTCTGCTGGAAACGATCCTCGGGCCACTCATCGTCTGGCTCGTCCTGGCCGAAGACCCTGGCCCGTACACCGTGGCCGGCGGTGCAATCATCATCCTGACGCTGAGCGTCCATTCAGTTCGGCGTCTCGCCCGCGCCGGCAATTGGTTCCTGCGCGCAGGACCATAGCGACGACAAACGCGGGACATGTTAGATGTGCGGATCTTCGCCATCCCAATCGTCCTCGCGGCCCTGCCTGCAGCGTGGATGATGTTGGGTGTTCTGGACAATCCGTTATCTGGAAATCAATCGCGATGACGTAGCATGTATCGTTTGCGGGCTTCGAAGCCCCGTTGCCGACCCGCGTCGGCTCCGATTGGATGACCGATGGTTGCCTTGGTGAGCGTGCTGTAGCCCTGCCACATGACCTGGTTTCGCGGCTCGGGGTCATGCGTTCGCCTGCGGTAGCCATCGATTGAACCGCCAGCTCGGCCTTGACCGCCTTGGTTGCCGCCTCCATGCACTCCGAGGACGGCGATCCGGAGATTGGCGCCTGATATTGAGGCCGTTCCACCTCTTCGCAGCCGCCATGCCGACCGCCGGAACGGACGGCGCCCGCAGGTGGGTGGCTTGTCCGCCACTTACACAATTTCTGTGTCCGACAAACAGCCAGCACCCCGGTACTGCCCGGAGGAAGGAGACCGGCATGCCACAGGTGAACTTCCGCAAGTCCAGCAGCCCTTGGCTGTCATCGACCCTGCGGCGGCGATCCGGGGCGTCAGCCGGGCCGAGTTCGTGCTGGGATCAAGCGAAACGGCAGCAATCGAGGTCCTCAACAAGCGCCCCGCGATCACCCTCGACGACGAGGCCTGGGAGACTTCGTCGCCGCGCGCGACGCCCGGTGGAGATCGACCCCACCGTAATTGTCTGTTGCGAGGGGCTCTTCTTGATCGGTTTCTCCTCCCCCCTCGCTCATGATTCATGCTGCGAATATCGGGATAGAATCCTGATTCCGGCGCCCGCCGCCCCAAGCATGTCCCGATCCCCTCGGAACACGTCCCTCTTACATCTGAGATGGCGGTGTCTCGCTCCGTCTCCTGGTCTCGCTTCTCTCTATCCTTGACAGCCGGGAAGCAACTCCACCCGATGAGGGGCCTCAAGCCTGACCTCCACCGAACGAATACAGTGAAACTGACCCCATTACGATTGCCGAGGAAATTCAGGCAGCCTGGACTTTCGCTGCCTCCCTCACGGAGTTCAAAGTCTCTTCCACAGAATCCAGTACGGGTCGGCCAATCTGAAGTTGGGCCTCCTCGCAAATGGTCGCTCCCGCAAGGTTGGTGCACATGACAACAACGGCATCCGCGCCTTCCCTTGCCACGTTCAGAACCATCTCAAGAACACGCGACGGATGCACAGCTGCGTAGTCCGTGTTTTCTGTCAAGTCGAGACGCTCGGCCCCGACAATCCTGATCCCCAGCGCTTCGTAGTTCTTCATGATGCGCGCCTCCAGCCCGGCGCTGTAGGGCGTGACAAGTCCGAGGCTTCCGACTTTCAACTCGGACAGGCGCGCATTCACGGCAAGGGTCGTAGACAGAGCGCACACGCCCCATGTGTCCTCAATGGTACGACAGAGTGTCTCATCGACTCTGAAGCCAAGCCAACTCGCCGCCGTTCCAGCCCAGACGATGCAGTCCGGGCGGGCTTCGGCAAGGCTGCGCGCAGCAATCAGCATCCGGTCCTGCCCGAACTGGTCGAGCGAACTTTCCTTCTCCGAAAGACTCACGACCGGCACACGTGCGAAGTGAGCGCGAATTCTCGGCTCGCCCGCAAGTACGTCAAGGCATCGGTCCTCGAAAACCGTGTTGGAGGAAGGCAGTATGAAGCCTGCCCGGTAGGGAGCCATCGCTGGTCTCATTTTGACTCTCCGCGATCCAGGTTGCGCTGCACGAGGCCCCGCCCAGCCTGCCAGAGCAGAGGGCCACAGAGCACGGCGAAGGAGACGACGATCAAGGTCAGGCTGATTGGGCGTTCCAGGAAGACAGTCCAGTCCCTGTGTATCATCAGTGTACGACGAAGGTTCTCTTCGAGGATCGGGCCCAGAACCACGCCGAACGCCAGGGGCAGGACCGGTACGCCCATGCGCGACAAGGCGTAACCGACCCCTCCCGACGCAATGGCGACCCAGACGTCGAAAATGGAGTTGCGCACGGAGAAAGCCCCCAAGACACACAGTAGCAAGACGCCAGTCAGCAGAATCCGGCGCGGCAGAAGAAGCACGCGATTGAACCCGCGAAGCCCGAGCGTTCCGGCCACGATCCCGGTGAAGATGATCGCGAAGAGAAGCGCGGCGTAGACGGTCGCGACAAACTCCGGCTGGCTCTCGTAGAGCCCAGGGCCTGGTCGCAGACCGTGGAGGAGAAGAACTCCAATGAGCACCGCGGTTATGCTGTCTCCAGGGATTCCCAAGGTCATCATGGGGATAAGCGCACCGCCGACACAGGCGTTGTTGGCCGCTTCCGGTGCAACGACACCGCGAGGCACTCCGGTGCCAAACTCGCCAGGTGTGCGAGAGAGCCTCTTTTCGAGCGCATAGGCGAGGGCGACCGCGACGGCCGACCCCGCGGCGGGGATCGCGCCGACGAATGCCCCGATGGTCGAGCCACGGATCGCCGTCAGGGTTTCGGCCAACAGCGCCCGCATGCCTGGCAGCAGCCGACCCATTCGGGCCCGCAAAGCCGACCCGGTCCGCGGAACAGTCTCGAAGGCCGTCATGGCTTCGGCAATGCCGAAAACGCCAATCGCGAGCGGAATGATATCGATGCCGCCCTGCAACTCGGCCGTGCCAAAGGTAAAGCGCGGCACGTCGGTGACCGCGTCGCGTCCGACAACCCCGAGAAGGAGTCCAAGGACCCCGGCCAGCAATCCGCGCAGGGTGTCCCCGGAAGATGCGTAGGCAACCAGCGCCAAACCAAAGAATACTACGGCGGCGTATTCGGGACTCGCAAACTTCAATGCGTAGGCCGCGATCACCGGAGCCGTCGTCGCCATGACAACCCAGCCGAATACGCCACCAAACAACGAGGCGATCAGTGCGTACGTCATGGCCTCGCCCGCGCGGCCTTTCCGGGCCATGGCGTTTCCGTCAAGCACCGTCACCATGGCACCCGGGGTTCCCGGAATGTTGAGAAGGATCGCCGAGACAGATCCCGCGTAAACGCTGGCGAAGAAGATGCCCAACATGAACATCATGGCGTTCTCTGTCGACATGCCGAAGGTAAGCGGCAGCATGACTGCCAGAGACATGGTCGAACTGACCCCGGGCAAGGCTCCGAACACCAGTCCCACGACCACACCAAACAAGCTGAGGCCGAGCGCCCACGGGTCGAGGATCAGTAATCCGAGCCTGTCGAAGAGCGCACTCATGTGCTGTCGTTCATGCGTTGCCGGACCATCACGTTAACGGCACGGAAAGGACGAACCTGAACATCGCGTAGAGAGCGCCAGCCACGAGTACACCTTCAAGAACGGCGCGCGGCAGGGGTCGGCGCTCCTGCCTGGCCAGAAAAACGGCGAGCACGGCACCCAGAATCGCTATCGCAACGCCCACACCGATCGCGGACTGCGCAAACATCGCCGCAGCCAGCAGCGCAAAGACAAAGAGCGATGCGCGACCGTCCTTTCCGTCCCCGGGTTCTATCTGTTCGTGGCGTGCCAGCAAGACTGCGCGACCGGTCCAAAGGCCGCGAAGCAGCAGTGCGACACCGATCAGGGCCAGTGCGGCGAGTAGAAGTTCCGGAAGAAGCGCCGGTCCCGGTTCAGCGCCGTAATCATCGTGGAGTCGCCCTTCCTGCCGAACATGCACCGTCGACAGAAAAATGGCGAGGCCGGCAGAAAGTGCGCCGGCCGCGAGATCCCTACGGGCCTCGCGGCCGGCCATAGCCTGGTTCCCGAGAATTAGCGGGGGTTGGTGACGAGGCCAGCCTGTTCGAGTACCGGATAAACCTGCTCGTCGAACTGCATGATCCGCATCGCCGCGTCTGCCGCACCGAGTGGCTCAATCATGTACCCTGCGGCGTTGGCCTTTTCGACGAACTCCGGCGAAGAAAGCACGGCGACGAGGGCGTCGGTCAGAATCGCCGCCCGATCTTCAGGAATACCCGAAGGACCGACGACGGCGCGGAAATCACCCGCAACTACATCGTATCCCTGCTCCGCGAAGGTCGGAATGTCCTGCGCCAGGAAGTGCCGCTGGCCCGCCATGACGCCGAGAATCCGGACATCTCCATTATTGTGGTGCTCCAGCACCTGGGGAACCGGCACGGTCGCGCTTGCAACCTCGCCGCCGAGCAACGCGGTAACCGTCGGCGCGTAGCCGCTGTAGGGTACCTTGTTGATCTGCAACCCGAGTGATGACTCCAGAATCGCCGCGGAAATGTAGGATGCACCGCCTGGAGGATCATTGCCGTTGATGACTTCGCCCGGAGCGTCCTTGACCGCCTGAACATAAGCATCGAGGCTCTCGTAGGGTGTGTCCCCAGCCACAGTCAGGGCACCCGGATCCGGGCCGAAGAACGACAAGACGGTCAACTCGTCAAGCATTACCGGCTCGTCGGTGGTGTATTGCTGGATGATGCTCGATGCCCCCAACATGCCGATGGTGTACCCGTCGGGATCCGCAGAAGCCAGTTCGCGCATGCCCGTCAGACCGCCAGCACCGCTGTAGTTCTTGACCGCGATCGGGACACCCAGTTGATCGCTCAGCATTTCGGCTACCAAGCGGCTGGTCGTGTCCTGCCCACCACCAGCTGGCCAATTGACGACCCAGGTAATCGGTCCGTCAGGAAAACTCTGCGCTTGCGCATGGGGCATCGCGGTGGCCAGGGCCAGAGCGACAGCCATTGTCATCAGTCTCATTCAATTTCCTCCTGTTGGTGTTGTCTTCATTGCTCACTGTTCCAGCGGCCGCTGCAAATTCTTCATTCGCGTCAGATGATGGACGACCGCGACGCGATCCCCCCGTCGATGGTCAGAATCGTCCCGCTAGTATAGCCCGAGCAATCAGATGCAAGAAAGGCCATCGCGTTGCAAATCTCCGGTACGCTGGCCGGACGTCCCTTGGGATAGCGCTTTTGCAGTTCCTCCCATCGAGACTCGTCCCCGTACCACTCCACCGCCCGCTGCCGCAGAAGCTTGTAGATGCGCGGCGTATCTACCGGACCCGGATTGATCCCGACGACCCGAACACCGTCATCAAGTGATGGTCCGCCAAGAGCGCGGGTAAACGCCATCAGGCTCGCATTGCCGGTCGTGCCCGCGATATATTCCGCATCGAGGCGTTCGCCGGCATTGCCGATATTGTTCACGATCACACCGTTCCCGGACGCCTTCATCCGCGCGTAATAGATCCGACAAAGATTGATGTAACCAAATACCTTCAGCTCCCATCCGGCCCGCCAGGCCGCCTCATCGACGAACGCAAGGTCTCCGCCCGGGATGTCGCCCGCGTTGTTCACCAGGATGTCGACATCTCCTGCAGCGTCCGCCAGATCCTGCGCCGCGCCTGGCACCTCGAGATCGATCGGATAGGTTTCGACCGACACGCCGGTCGCTCTGGTCAGATCCGCGGCCAAGCGATCGAGAAGGTCCCCTCTCCTCGCCGTGAGTTTGAGGTCCGCGCCTTCGGCTGCGAAAACCCTTGCCGCGCCAGCGCCAATCCCTTGCGACGCACCAGTGATCAGCACCATCTTGTTGTTCAGTCCCAAGTCCACGATCACCTCCAACCGAACGTCCCACGCTGCCGCGTTGACTAGTGTTCAAATCCAGGCAAGTCAAGAATCGCGGTTCATGACCGCTCGGGATCGGTTGGTCCGCATCCCCGCCTCAAGCACATGTCCGCGCTTCGAAGTCGCGGGGATTCGGGCGGAATGGAGCGTCCGCTCGACCAGCGACGCCAGACTGCCTCCTCGCCCGGTGCCAGCTGCGTCGTTCTACACGGCGGCGAAACCACGTTGCGCTGGCGAGTCTCACTCCATCCCGCCGATATGACGGGCCAATCCATGAACGAGAAGAGCATTACGGGAGCGGAGTTGCCGACTCCGCGCCAATCCCGGAATGCGACACGACGGGCGGTTTCTGTGCCTGCCAGGTCTGGACAACCGTCGGCGGCGCCGCGCGACAACGCATGGAACATGGGCGATCAAACCCGCCGAACACCATTCCTTCTGGTGCAACCCAGCACCAAATTCGTCGTCGAAGAGACGCTGACATCGACATCGGAGAAGTCATTTCCGGACAACCGACACGGCCCGCAATTCTGCTATGGCCTCATCGAGCTTCGTCCCTTCCGGATCCGAGAGTGCCGCCTGCCGCAATCGGCGAAGGGATGCAGCAGGCTGGGCTGCATCGGCGCAATCTGCAAGGCTCGCCATCGTCCGCTCGAAGTTGCTTACGCCCCGTTGGTGCGTATCGCCATAGCCCTTGATGAGATTCGCGCATTTCGCCGCCTCGAGGGCGAGTTCCGGATCTGTCCGGCACACCTCCCCCACCTGCGTGAGCCACGCTTCCATTCGTTCCTGTTCCGCCTGAAAACGATACAGCCTCCGTCGAAACACCTTGAGTCGCGCCAGCGTCCAAAGCACCGCAAATCCGCCAACGGAACTCGAGCGAAGACGCAACCGCAGCTTGAATCGATGCCGCCATCCGCCCCGGTCCGCCGCGCGTATCACTCTTCGAGCAAGCCACGCCGGTAGCAAGGCGCACCACTCGTCAACTCCGGGCTTCAGGAATTCCGTGACAACCACTGGCTGACCCGGCTTTGCCCGCACTTCGTCCCGCACGCGATCCATCCGCAATCGCCGCGTCTTCAGGTCCGCAACCCGGATGATGTCCTCGAAACACATCCAGAGCGCAAGTTGACGAGCCACCTCTCGGACAACCTCCTGACGGGACGCCGGCAATGCTTCAACACTGGCCGCGCCTGGGATCTGGCGACCTGCATTTTCGCCCGACGCTGCGGGGCCGCTTCCGGAATTCCCGAGCAGTCGCTCAATGCGATCGAGATAGCTGTGGCCATAGCGCAGATCCTGAAAATCTACCGTTCGCGCCAAGCCCGTCTGCGCGATCTCCCGGACCCGACAAGGCAGCGCGTCCACGCGAAGTGCCAGGGAGGCAGGAACCCGAGTCGACGGTTCCTGGGAACTCGGCAAGGCCGGCTGGGCATCAGTCTCCCCTCGTTCGGTCAACGAGGTTACCTGCGTGCTCCCGTCAACGAGTTCGGCAGCCGCGTCAAATCCCCTGAGATTCACTTCAACCGCGACACCCATCCGTTCGATGGATGCTCGCAACACATGGCGGGGAATGGGAAGCGCCTCGGACCCAGCCACGGCACCGAGCATGACGGAACTCAGCACGGTCCCTGACCGCTCGGCAACCGCACCGAGATCGGTCAGAATGTGGCGACGAGAAAGCTCACGAACAGCGCGCCGGGCATGGGAGTCGTTGAAACGACCATCCCCCATCGCGCTCTTTTCGGATATGGCGTATGTTCGATGTGTTGAAGCGATAACCGTGGTTCTGTCGCGAGTAATGAAACCGTTCTGGGCCGCGCGGCCCGCTTCCAGCAGTTCGGACGCGACCAGAAGATCCAGGTTGCCGGGCGTCGGAAGCAATGCCATGACCGGCAGTTCCCGGTTGCAGCCGGAAGCCAGTACTCCCCTGCCGGACTCGGAATTGGCCTCGCCCGCACGCTTCGCGCGGGGTCCGACTTCGAGATAGTACGTGGTGGCTCCCGTTCTCTGCGCCACGCCGGGAACAGAAGTTGCCTGAACGCTGCGACCATCCGCCAGAGCGGCATCGACCAGCCAGCTGGAGAGCACCCCTCCGCCCTCTCCGCCCAGAGCCGCGATCAGTATGGTGGTGATCGCCCCTTCCGGCTGATTCCGGATTCCTTCCCCCGCACCGTGGCGCATGTGTGTAGCCGTCCCGGAACGACCTGCGGCATCCTCCGCTCCGGTGGGACCCGCATCTGCGTCTGACATCGGCCGGTGCCTTACTCCCGCGCAAGCGCAGAAATCACCCGGCGTCGCAAGCCATGCAGAAACCGGTCCCATGAAGTTGGATTGTAAATCACCTCCGCGCGAAAGAATGACGGACACAATGCCGCTGCGTGTGCGACCTCACCGCAAACCCCGCACCCCACGCAATCATTGTTCACATGTGCGACGGGATCGGTCCGAAGCGGGTCGGGGTTCTCCTTGACCGTCAGTGAGGGACATCCGGACAGGCGGATGCAGGAATGATCTCCCGTGCACAGATTCTCATCCACCCCAAAGCGAGTACGTACCACCCGGCGTCCCGCCTTGCGGCGTTTCGCAAACCACGGGCGATACCGACGCTGCCGCATCAACTGGCATTCGCCCTCTGCGACGATTACCTTCAACCCCTTCTGCTTGCCGGCGAGGGCTCCTCGGAGAACGCCGACCAATTTCTCGACCGAGTACGTGGGAACTCTCCTCACCCATTTTACACCAACACCCCGCAATGCCGCCTCGATGCTCTCGCTCCCTGCGGCGCCGGACTCCGGAAACTGCCGGGAGACCTCCGGGGCCCGGCTGGCCTGACCGTGAAGTGACGATGGGATTGCCTGACCACCGGTCGCCGCCGTGTAGCCGTTGTTCATGATGATCAGCACATCATCGGACTTGTTGTAGACCGAACCCGCAACGCCGGTGGCCAGCCCGTTATGCCAGAAACCACCGTCCCCCATGATGCTCACGGTCCGCTTGCCCATTTGGGGGCTGACCGCCGCCGAACTCGACAGGCCAAGCCCGTAGCCCAGAACGGTGTTGCCGATGTTGAAAGGCGGAAGAGTCGCAAATGTATGACAACCGATATCCGCGCTGACATGCATGGCACCGACCTCACGCTCGACAATCTTGAGCGCGCTGAAGACGGGACGCTCCGGGCACCCGGTACAGAATCCGGGAGGACGAACGGGCACCGGCCCATCCAGGATCTGCGCTGCACGCCGCTTGACGTCGTCAACCGCCGCAACAACATCAGGATCCGGTGCCTGGCTGCTGTCGAGCATCTCGCGCAGGAACGCGTCCACCCCTCGAAGCACGACCTCACCGGTGTATTCACCAGCCATTGGAAACGGCCCCTTTCCGTAGAGCCACGTCTTCAGGCCGGACTTGCGAAGAAGACTGCCGATGGCCTCTTCCAGATAGTTTGGCTGCCCTTCTTCCACGACAAGTACAGCGCGCTTGCCGGAGCAGAAACTCTCGATCTCGTCCGGTACAAGAGGATAGGTCGCATTCAGGACGAAGACCGGAATGCGGGAGTTGCCTGCGGAGTCCGCGAATCCAAGGAGGGCGAGAGAGCGGAGAACGACATTGTACAACCCGCCCTGCATAATGATGCCGACGTCATCCTGTGCCCTCGGGCCTTTCGCCGGGAAATGCTCGTTGAGCCCCGATTCCTGAATGAACCGAACCGCGGCAGGCCATCGTTTCTCCACCTTGTGCCGCTCCTGGACATAGGTCGACGGCGGAAGGCAGACACGTGAATGGTCAAAACGAGGACCATCGAGGAAGTGACGACTGGAATAGGCCGGCGGCCGATTATCCGTGGTCTCGAAACTCCCATGCACGTGGCACGCGCGAATTCGAAGCTCCAGCATGACCGGCGTATTGCTGGCTTCCGATAGCTCAAATCCCTTTTCCACGGCGCGCACGATCGAAGGCAGATTGGGCCTCGGATCCAGCAGCCAGACCTGCGACTTCATCGCGAATGCGTGGCTTCGTTCCTGGATGATGCTGGAACCGTCCCCGTAGTCCTCGCCGACGACAATGAGCGCACCGCCATTCACGCCGGCAGAAGCAAGATTCGAAAGAGCATCCGACGCCACATTGGTGCCAACCGTCGATTTCCAGACGGCACAGCCCCGCACCGGGTAATGTATGGACGCCGCGAGCATTGCACAGGCGGCCGCTTCGTTCGCACAGACCTCCACATGAACACCGAGAGCATCCAGAATATCACCGGCGTCAGCAAATACGTCCATCATGTGGGATACCGGGGCTCCCTGGTAGCCGCCGACATACGACACTCCGGATTGCAGCAGCGCCTTGGCGACAGCCACAATGCCCTCGCCGTGAAAAACTTCTCCATCCCCCAGTCCAAGGGAGCGCACCTCTTTCGAAAAACTTCGTTCTGCCATGGTGTTGCCAAACCTTGACCCGAATGGTGCACGCTTCCGAGGGACTATGCCGGCACTATACGCGGCGCTGACGTCGCGGGACAAGGTCTTGGACCTCGCGACTGTTGGACGAATGCAGCGTAATTGATCCCCGTCGACGCGCTCGGGACGCTGTCCACTGTTGGACCCGATTGTCATCCGTGCGGATGATCCGCACCTTCGTTCAATGCGTCCGCAGATCTCTCCCTGCGCTACCAATCCATATGTCACGGCCCTGCAAATGCAGGTCCGTCCCGGCAGCATCGCCTTTCCGCGAAAGCGTATCGGGAGTCCCCTCCATTCGGCCGAACGGACGGTCGCCGTTCAATGGCCGCGGGGGCCAGGTCTCGACAAGATACCAGCAGGAACTCCGCCCGTTTCCCCATTCCAGCCGCTGTCGGACTGAATGGTTCAGTACCATCACGGGCGGCGCGAGCACCACACCGTCCGACACCTAGTTCCCGGCAGACAGAGTCTTGGTCAGGATGAGATGGTTGCGGCCATCGCGACGCTTGTATTCCAACTCGTCGACATACTGTCGGACAAGGTGAAGTCCCAGGCCCCCGATTTGCCGATCCTGCAGATTCGCATCCAGCGCGGGCTTGGAACTATCTTGAACCGGATCAAATTCGATCCCGTCATCAACCAGCGTGATACCAAGTACCCGGGCTTCCGGGTCCAGACGTAGAAGAATCTCGATTTCATGCTGTTCGCCGTCGGAGAAGCCGTAGCTGACAATATTCGTGAAAATCTCTTCCACACACAGCTGGACTTCAAACTGGGCCTTCATGGGTATGTCGTTCGATTCCGCAAAGTCATCGATTGCGGCCGAGATGCGCGCCAGTTCGTTGAGGTCATTCCGAACCAAGAGGTTGCTTTCTGCGACTTCGCCACCCATCGATCACCTCTCCCAGTGCCCTGTCAGGTCCCAAATCCTATACTGAACTGCGCTGCCGCGCATCCGGCACCGTTCGAACCACCAGGTCAACGATGCTGCGCATTCCGGCCCTCAGAACTTGCGGACATGGTCGCCCGACAAAAAAATAATGTGGCCGCAAGCATTTCGAGGACATCCTCCCCGGTCATGGAGTGATCTGATCTGAATCGTTGCGACGAGAACTCGCTGATCATCTTCGTAAACGGGATGAATCCTGTTAGGTCCCGCAAGTCGATCGCCGGGACATTCCTGACCCGCGCAACGTCTTTGAAGTGCGGTTCCTGGACCATCTCGGGATGGCAAGTCGACCTGAAAAGCACGCTGCAACTCGTCTGTCTCCGTTGTAGTCCATGCCGGGGGCTGTTGGTCCGTCCTGGCATCCAGCGCTTCTCCGAAGTCGCCATACCGGATATGGCGCAAGCAGCATGTCTCCAGGCGACCGTCCCGCGCCTCCACCAACTCTCCCATCTCCCGGTTCGACAACTGCTGGCCCATATTCTGATTCCCGAAGATGGCCAATGCATCGGCAGCCTGGAACTCCACTCGTCGCCATTGGCACGCTGAGAAACCCGTCGAGCCAAAGCTGCACAAATGAGCAAGTGATCACACTTGGGCCGTTGCCGGCACAATCCGGAAGGCCCCTCATGGTGGACTGACGGCTGCAAGGTACTGGAGCGCGAGATCATCTCTGCCGGGACTCGATCAGCAGATGTCTGGCGAGGGCACTCGAAGAGACGGTGAATCTCGGGATGCCGGGCGTCGTTCTCAATGGCCCTCGAAGCGCGGTACGCGCCGGTCCGCTCTTGCAGTCGCGCCTTCCCGGAAGTCCGCGGACTCCCAACTGCGAACCACCCGCTGGTGAACCTGCCGCTCTACCGCCAAACCGGAGGCCAGTCCGGCGATGGAACGCTTCAGGTCCCGAACTGCGACAGGAGCGAGCGCGGTCAGATTCCGGACCCGGGCCTCAACTCGGTGCTCAAGATCAGTTGTAGGCGAGATCTCGTCCAGGAACCCGATGCGCAGGAGATCCTCTGCAAGCAGTGTTTCAGCGGCCAGGAACATCCGGCGCGTACCCTGCATGCCCATCGTGCGTATGGCCCGCGCCAGCCCGCTGCCGTCGTAATGGATGCCAATCGCCGCGGCCGGAACCCTGACTCGACATTCCGGAGTACCCACCCGAAAATCACAGGCCAGTGCGAGATCCGCTCCCGCACCATAGGCACCGCCCCGCACCGCGCAAACTGTCGGCACCGGCAGCACGGCAAGTTCGTCGCAGGCTGCAGTGAAGGGATTGTTCCCTCCATCAATTCGAAAGATGTCGTCAAACTCCAGACCGGCACAGAACACGCTTTCACCGGCACCGTTGAGGGTAACGGCACGAATGGAACGGTCGCCGGCGAGGCGACGGATCGCATCCCGCAACTCCTCGATGCCCTCAAGGTCCAGCGCGTTGCGTTTGTCCGCCCGGTCCAGGGTCAGACGTGCAACGAACCCGTCGACCGATACCCGGACAGCGCTCATAGCAAGAACTCCGCCACGACCGGAGCATGATCCGACGGCCGTTCCCATCCCCTGACCTCCCGCAGGATTCGAGCGTCCAGGATCCCGTCTCGTATCTCTGGAGAAGCCCATATGTGATCGAGGCGGCGACCCCTGTCAGACGCAGACCAGTCGCGGGCCCGGTACGACCACCAGGTGTAGAGGCGCTCGGGAGGAGGAATCCGCTCGCGGACGACATCCGTCCAGGAACCCGCCTCCATTGCCCGCTGTAGCCGGGTGATTTCCGGCTCGGTGTGGGATACGACGTTGCGCAGTTGCCTGTGCGACCAGACGTCGCACTCAAGGGGAGCAATGTTCAGGTCGCCGACAAGTATGGTGGGCCGACCCGACTCCTTCCGGAACGCGTCCGCCATCTCCTCGACAAACGCAAGTTTATGCGCATACTTCGGATTCAAATCCGGATCCGGCTCATCTCCACCCGCCGGTACATAGAAATTTGCGACACGGACACCGTTCTCGAGTTCCGCAACGACGTGCCGTGCGTCGCCCCGCTGGCAGTAGTCGCGAAAGCCGGCATCGCGAATCGGAATCCGCCCAACAGTGAGGACACCGTTGTATCCGGGCTCGCCCCGCAGCACGGCCCACGGGTAACCCGCCGACGCCAATGCCTCCGTAGGAACCGCCTCCGCCCGAGCCTTGATTTCCTGCAGGCAAAGCAGATCGGGCTGTTCCTCGGCGAGAAAGCGGAGCACCAGCGGTAGCCGCAGTCTGACCGAATTGATGTTCCAGGTAGCGACCTTGATGTGCATTGCGGCGTATCCCCAAGATGGACCATGCAACTCTACCGGCGCGCAGACGGCACCGCATGTTTCCCGGCCTCCGGGTTTGGCTATGCTGCCGACCATGGTTCCACTCCGACACGAACTCGAAACACGTGCCAAGGCGGAGGGTTTCCCGGCGATCGGAGTTTGCCGTCCCGGGTCCACTGCCCTTGCCGGCCTCCGCCTGCGCGAATGGTTGTCGAACGGCTGCCACGGGGAGATGGGCTGGATGGCCAGTCGCAGCGACTGGCGCGCCGACCCTCGGGTGCTCTGGCCTGACGCACGCAGCGTCGTGATGCTGGCGGATCCGTATGACCCGGCAGGCAATCCCCTTGAAACGCTCGAGTCGCCGGCACGGGGTTCGGTCGCCGCCTACGCACGCGGTCGCGATTACCATGAGGTCCTCAAGAAGCGCCTCCGGCGCCTTGCCGGGTGGTTGCAATCCGCCGCCGGCGGAGAAGTCAAGATCTTCGTGGATACGGCTCCGGTCATGGAGAAGCCGCTTGCCGCGGCGGCCGGACTCGGATGGCAGGGCAAACACACCAATCTCGTTTCCCGCAGGCTCGGATCCTGGTTCTTTCTTGGAGCGATCTTCGCGACGGCGGAACTTCCGGTCGACGAACCGCACCAGGATCACTGCGGTAGCTGCCGCAAGTGCCTGGACATCTGTCCCACGGGCGCATTCCCTGCACCGTACCAGCTCGACGCCCGACGCTGCATCTCGTACCTGACCATCGAACACAAGGGACCGATACCCCGGGAATTCCGGAAACCGATCGGCAACCGGATTTTCGGATGTGACGATTGCCTCGCGGTCTGCCCCTGGAACCGATTCGCCCAGGCCGGCCAGGTGGCGAACGCCTACGCAGCGCGGGACGGCGTGCACGCTGCAGATCTTCGGGAACTCGCCGAAATGGATGACACCGAATTTCGTTCGCGGTTCCGGCAGACACCGATTCGGCGCACCGGGCGGGCCCGCATGGTTCGGAACGCGTTGATCGCCCTCGGAAACTCCGGCGACGAATCACTTGCAGAAACCGCCCGGCGCATGCTTGACGATGGTTCTGCACTGGTCCGGGGCGCGGCAATCTGGGCACTACAGCAACTCGCGCCTTCCGAGTTCCTGCGGGAGCGCGAGGCGAGGCTTCCACAGGAATCCGACGATCTGGTCATCGAAGAATGGGGGCCTTCTCCAGAGAGGATCCGAGCGTGACAGGAACAAGTACGAGCCTGCTTTACCTGGGTTGCGGCTATGTGGCCCGCAGCCTGTCCCGCCGACTGCTGGGCTCGGGCTGGCACCTCGCCGGAACCACGCGGGATGCCGACCGCGCCGGGCCGCTCGCAGCGCTTGGGATCCAGGTGATCGAACCCTCCGCCGAACCGCTTGCATCCGGCCTGCGCGATTGCACCCACATTCTTGTGTCGGCAGCGCCCACAGCGGAGGGAGATCCATTCCTTCCATCCTGCATGTCCACCTTGCGTACGCGCCCGTGTTCCGTTCGCTGGATCGGATACCTCTCCTCTACTTCGGTCTACGGACACACCGGCGGAGCGTGGGTAGACGAATTATCACCCTGTTCCGCGGGTTTTGAACGGGGCAAGCGTCGGATTGCGGCGGAACGGGAATGGCGCCGATTTGGCCAGGAAATCGGCGTGCCGGTAACCGTGTTCAGGCTTGCGGGAATATACGGACCCGGGCGCAACCAGCTGGAACAGGTGCGACAGGGGCGCGCGCGTCGCATCGCCAAGCCCGGGCAGGTCTTTTCCCGCATCCACGTCAAGGACATTGCCGCCGCGCTGGAAGCAGCCCTGCGCGCGGACCGAACGGAGACAGTGTTCAATCTTGCGGACGATGAGCCGGCCGCAACAGCGGATGTTGTCGCCCATGCGGCAGCCTTGATCGGTGTTGAACCGCCACCGCTTCTCCCTTTCGAGGACGCATCCATCTCGAACCGGCTTCGCGCGATGTATTCAGAGTGCAGACGGGTCTCGAACCGGCGCATGAAAGCTCATCTCCTGCCCACCCTCGCCTATCCGACATACCGGGAGGGCCTGCGGGCGATTCTGGATGACGATGATCCTTAACCAGGGAAAAATGGCCTTGCGCTTCGGCCCCGGATTCACGGTTGGTCCACTTCCGGCGCTGTGCCAACCTCCGGCGGACCGACGAGACGTTCGATCAACTCGGTAACCATTGCCCTGGCGTTCGGATCGGCTGCGACCATCGTCTGAACTTCACGGAGAAGCTCTACCGCCCGATCGATTTCTCCGCGCCTGACCAGTACCAGGCTCTTGTACCAAAGCGCCACCGGATGTCCGGGATCGCTCTCGATGATCCGATCGAACAAGGCTTCCGCCTCACGGTCGGATTCGGGATCCGGCGCATCGAAAAAGCGCATGCCCAGTGCCAGGAGCAACACCGGATGATCCGGGTTCTGATCCACTGCGGCCCGCAGGAAATCCGTCACCTCATCCCCCCGTCCGAGAACGGTATAGGAACGGACCAGCATCTCGATGTCCTCTTGCCCCACCTCGCCACGAAGTATCCTGGCCTCCAGCTGGCCGACCATGGCGCCAATATCCGGAACGACATCGCCGGTCGCCAGGGGTACGCCGGATCCCTGCGCTTCTGCGACCGGAGACGGACGAATGGGAACATTCGGACGAATGATGTCCAGGCGATCAACGAACAGGGCGGTGCCGACCGACAACGCAACGGCGCTCCCCCAACCAAGAACAGCGATCAGGGGATAGGCAGAGGGCTGCTGCCCCGGCTTTCCGGGGCGTACACCTTCAGGCACCTGTGACAGGCTCAACGCGGCGTCAACCCGCTGGATGCGTGCAACCTCCTTTTCGAAGTCCGCTTCGCTGATCTTGCCTTCAGCAAGCGCCTCCTGAAGGTCTCGTTGCTCTTCCGACACCTTTGCCTCCGCGGCCCCGCACGAAGCCGCGGGCTCTGCCTCGAGACCCCTACCGGGCGATGAATCGAACTCCGGCGAAAGCAGTGGGCGGAACACGGCAATACCCACCAGCAGCAGGAGCAGAGCAAGAACAACCAGCGTCACCATGATCGCACCTGGTGGTCAGCTACGCCGTCCAGCGCGCCGTCCGCGCCGCATTCCATTCCGGCGCGACTGGTCCGGACGGCAGCCAAAGCGATCCTGTTCAGGGGGAGTCCTCCACTGAAACCGGACGAGAGACAAACCGGAACTCATGCGAGCGAAATCGGACCGGAACGATGCTTTCAGATCACGTTCAACGCGTTACGAATGGGACCCGGAGCCACGCCCGTCAGACTACGGAATTCAGTCGCCTGCCTGACTTTCCCCGGACCCGGCATCACGACCATCCAGCGGAACAGTGCCTGCGCCGCCTTCAACGACCCGATCGATCCGCATCCTTGCGTCCCGGAGCTTCTGTGTGCAGCGCTCGCGGAGCGCAGCACCCCGCTCATACAGGTCGATCGATTCCTCGAGCGGAACTTCCCCACCTTCCAGCTTCTCTACGATTTCTTCAAGCTGGGCCAGTGCCTCCTCGAAGGAAAGGCTTTCGATCCCGCTCGTGCCGCTTTCCGCCATCCGGTTTCCCCAAGCCTATCCTGCCTGTTCCATGCTCCCGGCCTGCATCAGCGCCCGTACATGAACGGTAACCGAACGCGCCAGTGCGCCGAGATCATACCCGCCCTCCAGCGTGGAGACTACCCGCGCACCTGATACGGATTGGGCGATATCCAGGACTTGCCGTGTGATCCACTCGAAGTCCCCGTCCTGGAGGCGGAGTTGCCCAAGCGGATCGTCCGCATGAGCGTCAAAGCCGGCGGAAACGATGATCAGCTCGGGACCGAATTCTTCCACCCGCGGCAGGATCCGGTCCGACCAGGCGCTGCGGAATTCTTCGCCACCGTCAAACGGAGCGAGCGGGACGTTCATGATATTGCCTACTCCCTGCTCGGACTCGGACCCGGTTCCGGGAAAGAGTGGCATCTGATGCGTGGACGCAAAGAGTAGATCGGGATCCGATTCGAACATGTGCTGCGTGCCGTTGCCGTGGTGAACGTCGAAGTCGAGGACCGCCACACGCCTTACACCATGACGTCGGCGCGCATGAAGTGCACCAATGGCGGCGCTTCCGAACAGGCAGAACCCCATGGCCCGGGCGCGCTCCGCATGATGGCCGGGAGGCCGCACCGCGCAGAATGCATTCCTGCAGGCACCATCCATGACAAGGTCGACGCCTCGGCAGACTGCACCCACTGCACGGAGTGCCGCTTCGAACGAACCCGGCGACATCGACGTGTCCGCATCGAGATGCGCGTTGCCGGAGGTTGGCTCGGCCCTTTGCACCGCGTCCACGTAGGCTTCCGGATGCGCGAGGCACAGTTGTTCCCGAGACGCCTCCGGTGCATCTTCCCTGTGCAATGTGCGAAACTCCGGTGCGTCCAGCGCCTCCCAGACCGCCAGTATCCGTTGCACCCGCTCCGGATGGCCAAGAGGCGTACGGTGCCGGCTGAATGCGGCATGCGTCAACACTGCCGTTGTCATCGCCCCTCCTCCTCCTCCGGCCGCGAACCAGCGGTTACTTCCGACGCATCGGGTACGAGCACATAGCCCGCGCCGCGCACGGTGCGCAAGTAGCGCGGCTGGGCCGGATCCGGTTCAAGCTTTCGCCGAAGCCTGGTGATCCGCACGTCGATCATCCGGTCCTGTCCGTTGCCGAGTCCCTCGCGCAGTTCCGCCAGCAGCGCGGGCCGGCTCATCACCTCGCCTGGACGGCGGGCGAACACCCGCATCAGCGCGGCTTCGCTTCCGGAAAGAAGAATGACTTCTCCGGCGCTGGTACGAAGCTCGGATCGGACGGGATCAAACTGCATGCCACCGAATTGAAGTACACCGGGAGACGCCACATCATCCGGCATTGCCGAGGACCGGCGCAGAATCGACCGGATGCGAAGGAGCAATTCCTTAGGCTCGAACGGCTTGCCGAGATAGTCGTCGGCGCCGACTTCGAGCCCGGCTATACGGTTCTCGGCTTCGCCGAGTGCGCTTAGGAGGAGCACGGGGGTCCGAAGACTGCGCCGGATTTCAGCGGTCAACTCGAGGCCGGACTCTCCTGGCAACATCACATCCAGCAAGACGAGATCGAAGCGCAGCATTGTCAGGAGAGTACGGGCTCTTCCGGCGTCCGCGGCCCCGGTTGCACGGTATCCGGCACTGCGTATGTAGCGTTTGAGAAGTTGCAGCAGGCGGGGATCGTCGTCCACCACGAGGATGTGAGTGTCGGATGATCGTGACCGCAGGGCAGGATTGCGAAACGCGGGGCTCCAGTTCACCGTACCTGCCCAGTCCGGATGACATGCAGGATGGCCTCCCGTTCCGAATCGTCGATCAGATTCTCCAGCACCTGGTGGAAGCCCACGACTGCATCGGCGCCGGCGGCCTTGAACGCGTGCCGCACCCTGCAGCGTTGAACTTCGCAAAGCGTCTGGTCAAGCTTCTGTCCCGCGGGTGACAGGACGAGCAGCCGGTTTCGCCGGTCGCGGTCGCCTACCCGCTTGATCACCAGCCCCCGGTCCACGAGGTCGCGGAGAACCCGATTCAGCGATTGCTTGGTGACACCGAGAATGGAAAGCAGTTCCGCGACCGAGAGTTCCGGGTGTCGCCCGATGAAATGGAGGGCACGGTGGTGCGCCCGGCCAAGACCGTACTGCGCAAGAATTCGGTCCGGATCCGTGGTGAAGTCGCGATACGCAAAGAAGAGCATCTCGATGCCTTGTCGCAGGCGGTCATCCGTGAGGTAAAGAAGCCGCTCGCCACTGGTTGGCAGACTCCGATCGGCCCTCTCCGGTGCGCCATCCGCCATATGCCCTGCTCCGAAACAGTCCCAAGCACGGGGACGCAAATTTGTGTCAGCCCTATTGACGTAACTCTATGGTCAAGTTAAGGAGGGTGCAACCATGATCGGATAGCAGGCACAGTGTGCGGAAAGCGGGGAGAGGGAAATGGCGGAATCGTTCGATGATCGCGATGGCTGGCTATGGTTGGACGGTCAATTCGTCCCCTGGCGGGATGCGAAACTGCATGTGCTGACGCATGCGCTTCACTATGGTGGCGCGGTCTTTGAGGGAGAACGAGCCTATGGCGGTGTCATCTTCAAGAGCGTGGAACACTCCGAGCGACTGCACAACTCGGCGAACTACATGGACTATGACATACCGTATGATGTCAAGGCGCTAGAGAACGCGAAGGCCGGGGTGATTCGCCGTAACGATTTCTCCGATGCCTATGTTCGCGTCATCGCCTGGCGTGGCTCGCAGACCATGGGCGTATCCGGACTTCCGAACAACACGCATGTCGCCGTCACGGCCTATCCCTGGGGCACCTATTACGGAGAGGCGCGCAAGGTCGGTGCGGATCTCGACATCGCCCGCTGGCGTCGCCCGTCCCCGGAAACCCTTCCCTGCCTCGCCAAGACTTCAGGCGCATACATGATCTGTACACTCGCCAAGAACGAGGCGGACCGGAAGGGATACACCGACGCGCTGATGTTCGACTACCGGGGCTACATTGCGGAAAGCACCGGCGCCAACATCTTCTTTGTGAGAGACCAGGAGGTACATACACCGACACCGGACTGCTTCCTGAACGGCATCACGCGCAGGACGGTCCTGGAACTCCTCGCACGGGACGATGTTCCTGTCCATGAGCGCCATATCGAACCGAATGAGCTGGAGACCTTTCAGCAGTGCTTCCTGACCGGAACCGCAGCGGAAGTGACGCCGGTGCGGTCAATCGGCGACTACAACTTTGAAATCGGTCCGCTCGTACGTGGGCTGAGCGATGAGTACGACCGTCTCGTCCGCGGTAACAGATAGGTACAGCCATGCGTCCATCCACCATCATCGTCTGCGACACCTGCCGCTGGGAACCCGATGTCCGACGTCGCGAGAGCGACAGCAAGACCGGCGGTGAAGTTCTGGCCGAACTCGTTGAACGCAAGGCCGAGGCAGAACCGCGTGTCGCCGTAGAACGACACTCCTGCCTCGCGGGCTGCAAGCGACACTGCAACGTCACCGTGGTGAGCGACGGGAAGTACTCCTACTACCTGACGCAGTTTGCACCCGATGCGGAATCCGCCGCCGCGATCGTCCAATATGCAGCGCTCCACAGCGAGAGCGAGAACGGCATCGTCCCCATCAGGCAATGGCCGGATGGGGTTCGAGGCCACTTCATGGGACGAATACCTCCCCGCACCGCTCCGGAATAGCCCCTTGGCCGCCGCTTCCGCCATTCCCCCGCTCGATCACGACGCCGGGGAGCGGACAAGGGCGGCCATCGACCGCAAGACCAAACCGCCTGGCAGTCTTGGACGTCTGGAATCCCTGGCTGCGGATCTGGCGCGTATGCAGGGCACCGATGCTCCCTCCGTGGATCCCGCCCGACTCTATGTCAGTGCAGGCGATCACGGCATTGCCGTGGAAGGAGTCTCTGCCTGGCCGCAGGAGGTTACGGCCCAGATGGTGGCCAATTTCCTGGCTGGCGGAGCCGCAGCGAACGTCTTTGCGCGAGTCATGGACTGCCAGATCCGGGTGATCGATGCCGGTGTGGCAAGCCAGGTTCCCGATCATCCTGAACTTCTTCGCGCCGGCATTCGTCAGGGCACCCGGAACTCGCTGGTCGAGGATGCACTGACCCTTGCCGAAGTAGAGCAAGCCATCGCGTTTGGCGTCCGGGAGGCCCGGCTCGCCGCAGAAGACGGTATTTGCGTCCTTGCCCTTGGCGAAATGGGCATTGGCAACACCTCGAGTGCGACCCTCGTGGCGCATGCGATCACGGGAATCCCCGTGCGCGAACTTGCCGGGCCCGGAGCCGGCCTCCGTGAGGAAGGACTGCAGCACAAGATCCGCATCCTCGAGCGAGCCGCTTCACGGAACGAGGGTCGCGCTACCGGACTGGCGGCCCTCCAGGCATATGGTGGCCTGGAAATGGCCGTCATGGTGGGCCTTGCAATTGGTGCCGCAGCAACGCGGCGCACGGTACTGGTGGATGGATTCATCGCGACTGCGGCGGTCCTGGCGGCGATGTCGATGAAGGAAGCAATTCTGGGCTACTGTGTCTTTGGACACCGTTCGGCGGAGCGAGGCCACCCGCTTCTACTCGACTGGCTGAACGCCACGCCATTGCTGGACCTCGGGTTGCGGCTGGGTGAAGGAACCGGTGCGCTCCTTGCACTGCCGATCCTGCGCGCAGCCTGCGCCATGCGTACCGACATGACGGAATTTGCAGAGGCAGGTGTTTCCACCAGGGAATCAGGATGATGATCCGGCACGTGACGCGCGAAGGCCGCCGCTTCCTCGCCGGGGTGTGCTTCCTGACTCGCATTCCCCTGCCGAGGGTGCTCGGCAAGGACCTGCCGCCGCTTCGTGAAGCCGCACCGTATTTTGGCGCGATCGGAGCACTGATCGGTGCATTGATCGGCGCATTCTGGCTCTTGGCCGGAGCCGTTCTGCCAGCCCCTGTCGCCGCCGGAATTGCGGTGATCGCAGGTCTTCTCCTGACGGGTGCACTCCACGAGGACGGGCTGGCCGACACGTTTGATGCGCTTGGCGCAAGTTCCTCCCGCGAGAGGTTTCTGGAAATACTTCGCGACAGCCGCATCGGCACCTATGGTGCGTCGGCCCTCGCAACCGCGATCGGGCTTCGTTGGGCAATGCTGGCATCGTCGAATGCATGGGAAGGTGCGCTGGCACTGGTGCTGGTCCACGCAACAGGACGCTCGGCAATGGTGATCGCGGCCGCCATCTCCCGCGCCACGCGCAGCGACGGCCTTGGCAAGCAGTTCTCCTCCGTGGATTTGCGTCCGGATGCCGCATGGTGTCTTGCCGTACCACTCGTGCTCTCGATTCTGGTGGGATGGACCGGACTCCTGGCACTTGTCGTCGGCATCCTGGCGGGGGGACTGGTCCTCGCTTGCGTGGAACGCCGCATCAGGGGATATACAGGGGACGTTCTTGGCGCGATCGGTATCGCTGCAGAGCTTGGGACATTTGCGGTGCTCGTCGGAGGTCCTGGATGAGACTGATCCTGCTTCGCCACCCGTCCACCCGGGCCAAGGGAATCTGTTATGGGCACACGGACGTCGCACTCAGCGACGCGGCACGTGAGGAAATTCGAATCGCGTTGAACGTCACCCCGTCCGCGAAACGAATCGTAAGCAGCGATCTCTCGCGAGCCCTTGTGCTTGCAAGCCGCATCGGTGCTCGCGACGGCATCCCGGTCGAACGCGACCCCCGCCTCCGGGAGTTGTACTTCGGGGACTGGGAGAACAAGCCCTGGAACGTGATCGGAAGAGAAGCTTCGGATCCCTGGGCGGCAGATCCCTGGAACGTCAGTCCACCCGGAGGCGAGACCTTCGCGGAACTGAGTCACCGCGTCAACGAAGCGCTCAGCGAACTTGATCCCGGCACTGTCGTCGTCGCCCATGCAGGGCCGATTCGGGCCGCGAGGGTCGTGCATGAGGGCGCAGTATTCGCGGAACTCTTTCGGGAGAAAGTTCCCTTCGCTACCCCGATCGAACTGAAGATGACCAAGCCGTGGCCACGCGCTCGACCCTGATTCTGGGTGGTGCACGGTCCGGAAAGTCGGCCCGCGCCATTTCGCTGGCGAATCCGCCCCGATGCTTCGTCGCCACTTCGCAACCGGAACCGGATGATCACGAGATGGAAGTCCGGGTCGCGCGGCACCGCGCCGAAAGAGGCTCCGGATGGACGCTCATCGAGGAACCCATCGAACTCGCGGCAACCCTGCGGCAGCATGCTCGGCCAGGCGCGACCGTGGTCATCGACTGCCTGACCCTGTGGCTGAGCAATCTTGGCAATGCGGGCCGTGATGTTGCAGATGAAATCGATGAACTCGTACGCGCCGTGTCAAATAGCGAAGGGCGGATCATCCTCGTTTCGAATGAACTGGGGATGGGACTGCATCCGGAAACCGAACTCTCCCGGACATTCCGGGACGCACACGGGAGAATGAACCAGCGCATGGCAGATTGCGTAGACCGCGTCGAATTGGTCGTTGCGGGCCAGGTTCTGGCGATCAAGAGCTCGGGTTGAGCGGTACGGGACGAGACATCCCATCTTCTCACCGCGCCGCAAGACTACTTCCCGATTGCTCATGTCCGGCAACCGGTTGACGTGTTCGGACATGGACCAGAAGACAAGCGTTGTCGTTCGGAGACCAACAAAGCCTTTCGGTGATCCCGAACCGGAAGCTTCCCGGATTGCGCAGCGAGATCGGTGCTCTCCACGCACCGTGCGGGACCCGAATGGACGGCAGGTGTGGCGGAGCCTCCGATGCGCCGGGCGACGGAAAGTCCAAGGTTCGAGGACGGATGGATTCGAAATCCCGAACTGCAGGCCTCCCGTCCAGATCCTGTACAGTCCTGTCGCCCTCGGTGACATCAAGTGCCATCGATCCCGTGCCCCGGTCGCCGCAAGCGCTGCGAGACACGGGACTGTCATATTCTTGCCCCGTCGTGGCACGATGGCACCCTTGCGCAAGCGCGCGTTTCCACTACATGTAGACATAGCGGGATGGTTGAATCCCATTCATTGCCAAGGAGGATTCGCTGGTCGAATTGAACCAGAAACTGAAGCCGCCGGAAGTCGCTAACGACCCAGGCGGTGCAAACGGCTTGGTTGACTATCTGGTAGCAGCGCTGAAAGACGAGAAGGCCGAGAATATCGCCTCCATCGACCTGCGGGGCAAGTCTCCTCTCGCCGATCACATGTTGATTGCCTCCGGGCGGTCGTCACGGCATGTACGGGCCATTTCGGAGAAACTTGCAGAGCGTCTCAAGAAGGAGCGGGGTATTGTCAGCCAACTTGAGGGTACCGACGTCTGTGACTGGGTCTTGCTGGACGCCGGTGATGCCATCGTGCATGTATTCCGGCCCGAAATCCGCGCATTCTACGACCTGGAAAAGCTGTGGTACGGCGAAACACGCCATAACCTGACCGGAACCTGAGTCGGCTCTTCCTGTGCTAGGACCTACCGTCCTGATTATTCTCGACGGCTGGGGGGAATCTGTCCCCGGTCCTTCCAACGCAATTTCGCTCGCTCACACACCCGTATTCGACCGACTGCGCCGCGAGTATCCCAACACGACGCTGGAAGCCTCCAGCGAAGCGGTGGGCTTGCCGGCGGGGCAGATCGGCAATTCGGAAGTCGGCCATCTCACCATCGGTGCGGGCCGCATCATTTCGATGGACCTCCCACGAATTGATGCAGCCGTTGCCGGCGGAGAACTTGCATCCAACGCATCGCTAGGGCGATTTCTGCAAAGGGTAAGTGCCTCCCATGGCACCCTGCACCTGGCTGGGCTTGCATCCGACGGAGGCGTACACTCCCACATCGACCATATCGCCGCACTGGTGAAGCAGGGAGCGGATGCGGGAGTAGCAGTTCGGCTTCACCTCTTCCTCGACGGACGCGACGTGATCCCGGGCACCGCGCCGGGTCACATTCGCACACTTGCCGAACATGCGAGCCAACTGCCCGATTGCAGGATCGGGACCATTTCGGGACGGTACTACGCCATGGATCGCGACAAGCGGTGGGAGCGAACCGAGAAGGCATGGCGTGCCATCGCGATCGGCGAGGGAGAGTGCGCAGGCACGGCCACCGAAGTCGCCGACTGCCTTGCACATGGCGACGATAGCGAGGAATTCCTGACGCCGACGGTCCTTGCCGGCTACGACGGAATCAAGCCTGGAGACGCGTTCTTGTCCGCCAATTTCAGGGTCGACCGCATGCGGCAACTGTTCGCCGCCATTTCGCAACCGAATCTCGCCAAGATTGAAACGGGCGCATTCCTGCCCCCGCGAATCCTCGCTGCAGCGACTCCCATTTCCCGGGAACTCGACCCGGGCGTCGAGATCCTGTTTCCTGCACAACAGGTGAAAGCGTCTCTCGGTCGGCATGTCTCTTGCCACGGCAGAAGCCAGTTGCGCATCGCGGAAACCGAGAAGTACCCCCATGTGACATATTTCCTCAATGGAGGAGTAGAGCCGCCGGATGAAGGCGAGGACCGCTTTCTCGTGCCCAGTCCCAAGGTCGCGACGTATGACCTCGCGCCGGAAATGTCCGCCCGCGCGGTGGGAGACCGGCTGGTCCGTGGGATCACCGAACGCCGACACGACCTGATCATCACCAATTTTGCCAATCCGGACATGGTGGGTCACACCGGTAACCTGTCCGCTGTCATCGAGGCTGTCGAGACCGTGGACCAGGAACTCGGTCGGGCTCTGGATGCGCTGCTTGAATTCGGTGGGATCGCCCTCGTGACGGCGGATCACGGGAATGCGGAACAGATGGCGGATCCTGAAACCGGGAAACCGCACACGGCACACACGACGAACCTGGTACCTATTGTTCTGGTCGGGATGCGCGAACCTTCCGTCCCCGAACTCCGGCCCGGCGGACTGGCCGATATCGCTCCCACGCTCCTGCAACTCATGGAAATCGAGCAACCCGCAGAAATGTCCGGCCGATCCCTCCTGCTGCCATGACCTGGCGCCTGACACCTCGGCGGAAACCGGGCTATTCTTCCGGCACTTTCCCGCAAAGGAGAATGGGAATGCGGAAATACTTAATCGGGGCCATCGCCGGCCTGACGGTCGGCGTGATCATCGCTGCCGCCACCCCCCGGGCCGACCAGGAAGAAACGTACGAGTACCTGGATCTGTTCGCAGTGATCTTCGAGCAGATCCGCAATGGCTATGTCGAGGAAGTCGACGAAGCCGAACTGATCAAATCGGCGATACAT
>CAZPXZ010000047.1:0-4315 GCA_964590405.1 uncultured Rhodobacterales bacterium
GATCCCGCACAAGTCGAGTGCTTGGTGGCTGCCGTATTCAGAGCGGCAGGATCAAGCGACGAAGAGGCACGCACCATTGCCGAGCACCTCGTGGATTCCAATCTGGTTGGCCACGATTCACACGGAATAGTTCGCGTGCACAAGTATGTCGAATGGGCATCCGGAGGATTGGTGGTTCCGAATCGCCATGCGCAAGTTGTGCGTGACAGCGGTGCTGCGTTTCTTGTAGACGGCGAGTTTGGTTACGGCCAGGTCATCGGGTGGCAAGCCATGAACATGCTGATTGATCGGGTCAGGAAGCATGGCTCCGTATCGCTAGCAATCCGCAATTCCGGACACCTTGGCAGAATCGGCGCGTGGGCGGAAAAGCTGGCGCACGCGGGCATTGTCTCGGTTCACTTCGTGAATACGTCCGGATTCGGAATACTGGTTGCTCCGCACGGAGGATCCGACCGGCGGCTTTCGGCCAATCCGATTGCCGTGGGAACACCCACAATCGACGGCCCCCCAATTGTTCTGGACATGGCCACCTCGATCATCGCCGAAGGGAAAGTCCAGATGATGCGCAACAAGGGAGAGCCCCTTCCTGCAAATTCCGTAATCGATGGAACCGGGGCTCCCACGACCGACGCCAACCTGTTCTACGCCGACCCGCCGGGAGCAATTCTGCCGGTCGGCGCGCACAAGGGATCAGGCTTGTCTTTCTTCTGCGAAGTCTTGGCGGGTTCGCTTACCGGAGGGTTTGCCAGCAATCCAGACAACCCTACAAGCCATCGGCTTGTAAACAACATGCTGTCAATCGCGTTTGACCCCTCGGTCTTTGAAGGTTCGGATTTTTTCTTGAAAGACGTCCACCGGTTGGTCGAATGGGTTTGCGGGTCACCGCCCATGAGTGCAGGTGGATCAGTCTTGCTTCCGGGAGAAGTGGAGGCGCAAACGCGTGAGCTGCGCAAGAGGGAAGGAATTCCGGTGGACAGCGTGACTTGGTCACAGTTGGCCGCAACCGCTACCGGGCTTGGGGTTCCAGTGAGCAATTGCGCCCAGTAAACAGGAACGGCTAAGCAAGAAGGGCAGGTGGACCCAGGTTACATACTGTACGAAGAGGGACCAGCAATACTCGAGACCATTTTCTTGCGCTTCAACATTGCAGTTCGTGCTGAGAGTGTTGCTCGGCATTCAACCTGGTTCTCACACAGAATGTAGCGCATCACAGAAAGCCCATGGGGGCTTCGAAGACAATCTGGAAGTGCTGCTGGTGACCCGCGGCAGCTTGGTGAGTGTCCGAGTCGGCCTGGGCCAGACGACCGACGAGATGGGCGTTGCCGCGGTGAAACCGCTGAAGTGCCTGCGCCGAACCGTAGGCAAGTGCATTGAGAAATTGGAAGTCGTGGTCGCCCCACACACTCAGTCACTCCCGGAATAGTTACTACGCAACGAGGCACTCCGATGGACCGCCGGCATCGGCCCAGTCAACTCGGCGATGCTCAAATGTTGGATGCCGGAGTTGGGCCACATCGAGTACTGCCAGGCGGCCAGCTTTCTCGGTGCGGCGCCGTTCGCGAAGGACGGCAGTAAGAGATCCGGCGCACGCCATTTCCCCAGCGGCCATCGCCGGTCACGCAAGGCGACGTACATGGCGGCAACCAACACGGCTCCATACAGCCCGGATATGACAGCCGTCCACGGTCGTCTGAGGGTCGCCGGGAAAGAGCACAAAGTCCTCATTGTGATCATGCGAGAGCTCATCATTCTTGCCAATCGATTGCTTTGTAAGGGGAGCCTGTGGATACCGGAACCCACCATGGTGGCTGGCGCATTACCTATGGAAAGCTTGTGGACGACCGGGCAAGAACTGCACTTGAATTCGCCATATCCAGCGGATTCGGGTTCGACCTGAAACATGGATGCACAGGAGTGATCTGGACTGACGGCTCACCGCTGGAATTCAAGCGACTCGCGAGAATGGGTCATCCACGACAGTTTTTTAGTTTCGGTAGGAATTTTTCAGTTTGCGTCAAATTGTGCTAGAATGGCTCCGGCCGATGAGGAGGATGGCCGCTGCAACCGTGCAGCGTCTGCGGCCACTACGGTCAAAACACCCAAACGATGGAGGCCGTCCAATGGACAAAATCACGAGAAGGGGAGCGATAGGAGGCGCCTTGGCGGCGACCGCTCTCGCCGCCGCCGGTGGTACCGCGATCGCGGGAGCCCCGAAATTCGGCGACAAGACTTTCGTTCGAATCGCCACCGCGGGATCTGGAGGCAACACCTACCGGGTCGGTGCCGGCATGGCAGCGCTCTTCAACGAGAAACTCACCGACATTAAGTTGCAGGCCTCTGTGCAGGCAACCGGCGGAAGCGTCCACAACATGGAGTTGCTGGCCAACGGCGAGGTCGAACTCGCGACTGCCGGAGGTTCCGTGGCGCATCAGGCCTACAACAATGCCGGTCGCTTTGCCGACCGCGCGGCGGACCGCTACAAGGTCGTCCAGTTCGTCAGCAGCATCTACCCGAACCCGGTCTGGTTCCTGGCCATGGACTGGGCTCCGGAAATCAATTCGCTGCGCGACCTGCGAGGCAAGCGCGTGTCGATGGGTCTGGTTGGCAGCCAGGGCGAGGCGGTCTGGAAACAGATCATGGATATCATCGGGATGACCCACGAAGACGTGGAACAGGAATTCACGGTGCACCAGGCAGCCATCGATCAGGTCCGGAACCGCCAAATCGATGCCGTAGTAATCCCGGACGCCGCCGGATCATCCTCGATCGTGCAAATGATGGAGACGGGCTTCGCGCGGATTCTGGACATGGACGACGATGTGATCAAGGGGATGACCGAGAACTCTCTGGACTTCCCGTACACCCAGACCGCCGGAGCAGTTCCCGGCCTGGACGAACCGCGAAAGACCTGGGCGTCCTCCGTTGTGCTTGTGGCCCGTGCCGATGTAGAGGAGGAGTTGGTCTACCACATGATCAAGACCGTGTTCGAGAATCTGGACTTTCTTGAGAACATCCACCCGATCACGCGTTTCTGGCGTACGGAAACGGCACTGGACGGGCAGACCGGAGACTTGCATCCGGGGGCGATCAAGTACTACCGCGAAATCGGATTGATGTAGTACCACACAAGGGGCTGCGGGCGTGGCTGACCAAGCCGCGCCCGCAGCCTCGCAATGCACACGTCTGGGAACGGTAGACGGTATGGCCGGCGGCGAGTCGCGAGCGGACAACGCGGACGATCAAGTCATTGATTTTGACAAGCTTGGCGAAAGCCAGGCACCAGAACGCCAAACCAAGAAGCTTGACGGCTTGTGGGCGCGTGTCACTCTTGTCGTCTGCATCGTGTCGTCGCTCTTCCACCTGTACACGGGCGGCTACAAGCTTCTTCCCGCAATGCAGCAAAGGCCGATTCACGTCGCCTTCATGCTCTTTCTTGCCTTCATGCTGTACCCTGCCACAAAGTCGCGGCGTGACGACCCAATTCGGTGGCATGACTTCCTGATCGCGTGCCTCGCGGCCGCCCCGACACTCTACCTGGCATACAACTACGCACCAATCGCGCGGCGGGGCGGGACGTTCGAAACCTACGAGGTCTGGCTCGCCGTAGTCTTCTGCGCATTCATATTTGAGGCGTGCCGAAGGACAATCGGCCTGCTGCTTGCAATTCTCGCGGGAATCTTCGTGCTCTACACCTTTGTTGGTCCCTGGCTTCCCGGCCTTCTTCAGCACGGCGGCTTCAGTTTCTCCCGTGTCGCCCAGCAAATGTATATGAGCGTGGAAGGCGTGTTAGGCGTGGCTATCGGAGTGTCCGCCACCTACGTATACCTCTTCATCCTTTTTGGAGCGTTCCTCAATAAGTCCGGCACGACCAAACTGTTCGCCAACCTCGCACTTGCCGCTGCCGGGCATACGCCGGGCGGCCCTGCAAAGGTGGGAGTCATTGCCAGCGGCCTCATGGGGACGATTCAGGGATCATCGGCCGCGAATGTCGCCGCGACGGGCATGTTCACGATTCCCTTGATGAAGTCTATCGGATTGCGGCCACACTTCGCCGCAGCTGTTGAAGCCGTCGCCTCAACGGGAGGGATGTTCCTCCCGCCTGTCATGGGATCTTCGGCCTTCATCATGGCGGAATACCTGAACGTGTCGTACGGCTACGTTGCCCTTGGCGCCATCTTTCCAGCCCTGCTCTATTACGGTGCCGTCTTCCTCCAGGTTCACATGCGGGCCAAGAAGGAGGGGCTGACAGGCATCTCGCGCAACAGGCTACCTGCATTGAAGTGGGTGCTCTTGAACTACGGGCACATGATACTCC
>CAZPXZ010000047.1:4345-14388 GCA_964590405.1 uncultured Rhodobacterales bacterium
GGCCTTCTTCTCAATCATATCGGTCGTCGTTCTGAGCTGGTTGCGCCGCGAAACGAGGATGGGCCTCCGGGAAATTCTAGAAGCGCTCCAGCTGGGTGCCATCAATACCGTGAGTACGGCGATGGCGTGCGCGGCCGTCGGCTTCATTGTCGGCAGCGTTGCCCTGACCGGACTAGGGCTGATCTTCACGCAATGGATTGTCAATCTGGCAGGTGGCTGGGTATTGCCGACTCTCTTGTTCGCGGCGGCCGCATCGCTGTTTCTCAGCATGGGGCTTCCTACGACTTCCGTGTATATAATCAGTGCGACTCTCGTCGCTCCCGCACTGGTCGAGATTGGCATAACGCCGCTCACGGCACACCTGTTTGCCTACTACTGGGGAGGCGTTTCCGCCATTACTCCTCCGGTCGCCCTCGCGGCCTATGTCGGCGCTGGCATTGCCGGCGCCCACATCATGCGGACAGGCTTCACCGCGATGAAATTGGGAATCGCCGCATATCTCGTTCCGTTCTACTATGTCTACTGGCCGGCAATCGTGCATTGGAACACGCATTCACTCCCGGACGTGGCGTTTGCGATTATTGGAGGTGCAGTCGCAGTCTTCTGCATGTCGGTCGTAACCGAGCAGTTCCTCACGCGACGGATTCCCCTTCACAAGGTTGGTCTGGCAGCAGTGGCCGTTGTATTGAGCATCCACCCGGAATATTGGACGTCCGTCGTCGCTTGGGCAATTGCCGTGTACATACTGGTGAGCGAAATTGAACTCAGAGGACGAATCGCGGGCTTGTTTGCAAGAGGCTAGGTCTACCGTGTACGCACAATTCGCTTTGGACAAGTGGCGTGCCGGCACTTCTTGCCTGTGCGATGTGGTAACCGACGGTTGCCATGTTCAGCCGTTCGGCACCACGCAGCATGTGTTTGCTTCCGGCCCGGGGTGGGTTTTCGGCATGTGGCGAGCCATATGCTGGGCTTGGCTTTGCGCCGCCCGGGGACTTCGCCGCGCGATATGGCTACAGTCCCTGGTATGTGGAGATACTTGTCGGTCTGGAGCACGAAGGCACCTGCTTCAAGGCGGCCAACTTTGTTCAGGTCGGCCTCACGGCAGGGCGGGCTCGGCAATCCGGGTGAAGGGCCGAATGCGCTGCCGCCCTGTCCGTATGGTGCCTGGATCGTTCCACACAGTGGCGCCGATACGCTCCGAGTCCACCCGTCGAAGCGTACCAAGAATCTGGTTCTGAACCTTCATGCAAGGACAAGTACATTGAACGTATCAACTTGTTCAGTTGCACTTGTGGGTACTGAGTAGGCCCAGGCAAGGCCAGTTCACTACAAGCCTGGAACCATTGATTTGACCGAACCAACCATGCAAGACGTTTCCCAGATTCTGGCAAGGGCAATGCAGTTGCATCAGGGCGGTCACGCAGACGCCGCCAAGACCGAATATCTCCGCGTGCTCATGCGTCAACCCCGAAACGCCGACGCCGCGCACCTCTTGGGCTTGCTGCTGCTGGGGGAGAATCAGGCCGACGAAGCCCTTCCGTATCTCGACAAAGCGGTAGAGGCCGCTCCCGGGATATCGGAATTCTTGAGCACCCGCGCTGTCGCTCTGGTCAACCTGGGACGGCTGGGCGACGCCATTGCCGATTATGAGAGAGCCTTGGCAATTTGTCCTGACGATGCGGGTCTCAACTACAATCTCGGGCTGGCATTTGCACAGAACGGCAATTTTCGGTCAGCCAGGAGTGCATTTTCGAGGGCGGTGTCGCTCAAGCCGGACTTTGTGGAAGCGCACGGAAACCTTGGCGTCGCACACCAGGAGCTTGGTGAGCCGTCGGACGCCGTGGCAGCATTTGAGCGGGCACTCTCGCTGCAGCCCGACTCACCAGTTCTTCTCAATAATCTTGGGCTTGCTCTTCAGGAAGCGGAGCGAACGAGCGATGCCTTGAAGGCGTTTGAGCGCGCGCACCAACTGGATCCAGGAAATGCGCAGGCACTGTGCAACAAGGGAAACCTGCTCTGCGAAATGAACGACTGGAGCACTGCATCGTCGGCATACTCGGCCGCCCTTGCCCAGCTTCCCGATTTGGCCGAGGCGAATTTCGGCCTCGGCTATGTGGCATTCAGGACCGGTGACGAGTCGGGTGCGGCCGCGCGACTATTGAAGTGCCTCCGACACCATCCCGGCGACGCCCGCGCGCTTGCCTACCTTTCACTCGTGCAAGGCTCAGACAAATCGGGACCGGGAACCGAGCCTCTCGTGGATTTCTCAAGATACCCTGTTCGGGCAAGCCTTGATCTTTCCGACCAGATCCTGGACGATCTCCGCGCCCATGTGCGGGGCCATCCGTCGCTCAAGTGGGAACCGGCTGGAAAGTCGACCCGGTCCGGCAGCCAGACTGCTCGTATCGACGAGGCGGAACCCGGGCCCATGGGAAGCTTGGTCGCGAGGCTGAAGAACTGGCTGAACAACCATCTTGACGATATCGCGGTGTTGCCGGAGCACCCGCATTTCTTTAGGGTGCCCGATTCCTACGCCCTCGCGATCTGGGCCACCGTCCTCGTGCGCCAGGGACGACAGCTTGCACACATTCACCCTAACGGATGGCTCAGCGGCGTTGTGTACCTGACCGACTCGCCTGTCTTGGATTCCGGAGACAATCCGATGGCGGGTTGCTTCGAGATCGGCCGCTTCGATCCCGAGATGGAGCCGAGATCGTCGAGCGATTCTGTCTTCATCAGCCCCAAGCCCGGCCAGTTGGTCGTATTTCCGTCGTACTACTTTCACCGGACCGTGCCGTTCGAGTCGGAGCACGAACGAATCAGCATCGCGTTCGATGTCGAAGCGATGAGCTACCGATATAAGTGAATTTGTCCAGGGTCCGTTCACGGTGGCAAGCAATTGCGCGGAGCTGCAACTGGACAGGCGCAGGCGGTATTTGCCTTTGCCAACTCGCTTGTCGCGGAGCCCTATCCAATTCTACTCCGTGGTCTGCAAGTCTTGCGCACTGAGTCGGGCAGATCAAGACTGATGTGCCGACGGAGCGCCGGCCTCGGCGGGGAGACCGATGGCATTGCCGGAAGCGAATGGCTTTCAGCATCTCATGTGCCTGAAGCGTCCCTGGCCACGCGGGTCTTCCGGTGTAGAGAACCCGAAGTACGATCAAAGGAACAAAGACATGGCTGAAGAAACCAGAGTTGGATACGTTGGCGTGGGTCTCATGGGGCACGGAGCGGCCAAAAACATTCTGGAGCGGGGCGGGTACGACTTGACTGTTGTCGGGCACCGCAAGCGCGAACCGGTGGAAGATCTGGTCAACCGCGGAGCGAGCGAGGCGAGTTCCGTGGCCGCGGCGGCGGCAGGAGTGGACATCTTGTTCCTGTGCCTCCCGAGTTCCAACGAAGTTCGCGCCGTGGTCTACGGCGACCACGGAGTGATTGAGGGATGCCGGGAGGGGTTGATCGTGGTCGACTCGACAACGGCTGATCCCACGGTGACACGGCAAGTCGCGCAAGATCTCGCGGAGCGGGGAGTTCGCATGGTGGACGCTCCGCTGGGACGGACGCCAAAGGAGGCTGAAGAAGGAAAACTCAGCACCTATGTTGGAGGTGACCCCGAGACGATCGCGACGGTCCGTCCGGTGCTTCAATCCTTCGCCGATACAATCGTTGAAACCGGCCCAATTGGAACCGGCACGACCTGCAAGCTCGTAAACAACTTTATCTCGATCGGCACTAGCGCAGTCATCGCCGAGGCCGTCGCCACGGCGTCGAAACTGGACCTTGACCTGAACAAGCTGCACGAGGTGGTATCTGCTGGCGGAGCAAACAGCGCCATGTTCCAGATGATGATGCCTTGGGTCCTTTCGGGAGATGACAGCCACTTGAAGGGTCCGGTTCGCATCGCCGCGAAAGACATTCGAACCTACGCGGCACTTGCCCAGCAAGCTGGGATGGCCTCGTTTCTCGCGCAAGCCGCAAGCCAAGTCTGGCAACTGGCCCTGAATCAGGGCCATAGTGAGAAGTTCATGCCCGTTCTGCCCGGCATACTGGCACAACTCAACGGCGGTCGCCTGCGCGAGTTCGAGTAGGGAGCTGTCCAGTGACGCGTTTGCCAAGGGCATTCGCAGGATTGCCGAAGTCCGTACCTACGACACCCCGTCACTTGAGCGCGAGTGGACGACTGCCTGTCGACACGTTCGTGGCGCCGGTTGAGGCTTCAAGCAATTGGGGAGTGCGCCTGCTGTCACGGACATTCCAATGATCGCGCAGTCGACGAGAACCGTCCTTGATTTCCTTGTGTCGGTTCAACGATGCGATACCCAAAATTGCCCAAGTCCTGCCCGCGATAACCTGACGCAGGCCGTGCACCAAGCATTCATACTATCCGCGGTCGTGCTTCATGGTCGGAAAGGGTGGAATTTCGTCTGGAGAAATTTTGCCAATCCACGAAATTCGACACGTTGTCTCGTTCATGAGAGTGGAGCTCGCGTTCTTCGGGTTTCATTGTGCACATGATTTCGTCCTGCGCAGTACCGTGTCGGCCGAATTTCCATCGGCCGCGGCGGCTCAGGCTTGCGAGCTCGGTGCCATTCTCGAACCAGCGTATGCCGAAACACTTGAGCCGTTTGGTGATTGGCCTGAAGTTCTGATGGGTCGAAGTCGTGTCGATTTGTACAATCTTGTTTGATATCTTGAGATTTGGCGTGATCCCCGGTGCCGGAGACCGCTGAATATTGGCACTAGATGTTGCGGCACGACTCGCTTGACACGCCAAATTGTGGACACAACTCGGGAGGCGACTCATGGCCAGCAGCATATAGCCATCATCAACAGCAGGAGGCGCGGAAAAGGCTACCATTCGAAGCTCGTGCGACGGTCCTACTGCGATGCTTGGGGCAGGGTGCAGAAGGAAACCCTTGCCAACTCTCCTCCTCTCCGACGAGACCATTGTGCTAATTCGTGGCCGTCTCCATCGCATGCAGTATGTCCAGGCAGGCGCCTCATTCGATGTCGCCCGCTCCCCGCGGTCCCACGGTGCCGTCGAGGCGGTCTACCCCGCCTTCTAGCGCTTCGCACCGCCGACGCTGCACGGATCCACGCCATGCCGGAAGTGCAGCCTGGCCTGCGCCATGATCATCGCCCTGATTATCCGGCCGCATTCAATGCTGGCAACTACCCGATGGTGGAAGAACACCCAGCAAGAGATCGTCGGCACCGAATGCGCGGCAGAGGAGGAGTTCTGCGCCACCATTAACTGGCTGCTGCTGCGTTAGGAGCGGATCCAAGTATGCGAAGGCGCGGGACCAATTCCTCTTCGCCGGCCCAAAATCGAGCAGGATGCCAGGATCCGCGATCCCGTCGCCCCGCCGAGCGTTCCGAGTTTCAGAGCAAACGGTCAACTACCGCGACCCTGAAAGACGGCCCGCCGGCCTTTTGCTTCCAGACCCTGATCGGACGCCTCGAAAGCAACGCCCAGGCCTCGTACCGCGACAAGAGATACGAAGATATTCGACCTCATGACCACCATGACCGAACAACAGCAGAATGCGCTCGAACTGCCGACGGCAATCTCGCCAAGCCAGTCCCGCAAGCCGCAAAATCTTCGGTGTGTAGGCAGAACGCAGGAGTGCAGACGAAACTCGATTCCTTGAAAAACTCTCATGCTGAGCCTCGTGGCCCCGCACCCCAAGACATGAAAGTGGCGGCACTTTCACGGCAAACATACATAACTCCAGCGAACGCCCACAAGCGTCCGGCTAAATTCCTGACAACACTGAATCCAAAATTCTCCGAACCGAATGTACTCCTCAACCGGCGGTATTGCGGTTGCTGCCGTACGGGGATTGGACTGTCGCCGAGAAAGTACCGATGCCATTGGTATACAGCAAAGCGGATTTCGAGTCGCGAATGGAAAAACTCAAGAATCTTCGAGTGCGGGCGGCCGCTGCCCGTTTATACCTCAACTTCTGCGACAACGAGTTCTGCCCCGCATTCTCGCACCAGCCTCGCCGAGGCATCGCTCAGCCCGCTGTCTGACACAACCACATCAATTTCATGCAGTGGGCAAACTTCACAAAAGGCCGGGTGCTCGAATTTCGAGTTATCGGCAAGGACAGCGACGCGTCCAGCGCACTTGATCATCTGGCGCTTGATCGTCGAAACCTCAATCGAAGTTTCCGACAACCTGCCATCCGCGACAGAATGAATGCCGATAAGCGCAATGTCGGCGTGCAGTTTGCCGAGGTAAAACGAAGAGGGTTCGCCAATGATCGTCGGAGACCCGGGGTGAACCGAGCCACCAAGAACAACTACCCGGACATTGGCACGATTTGCCAGCGTCATTGCCACTTCCAGATCGTTCGTGCAGGCCGTCACCGAGATATCGCGCATTCCGACGGCCTTCGCCGCTTCTCGCACAGTCGTGCTCGAGTCGAAGATCACGCTCTGGCCGGATTCGACAAGTCTTGCGGCGGCACGGCCTATCTCCCTCTTCTCCGCCTTGAATGCGGCGGTCCTTTTCATTCCGCGGGGCTCTAGCGTGGTCAGCGGATCGGAATCCAGCACGGCACCTCCACGGCTACGAGTTATCGCTCCCAACGCGGCCAGGTGATCCAGATCCCGGCGCACGCTTGACCTGGAAGAGCCGAGAATCGCGGCAATCTCCACAATCGATCCACCCCCATGCTCTCGCAGGTACTCCAATATGAGCTTCCGTCGCTGGGCTGCTATCATCATTTCCACCAAGTCAGAATCAGTGTGCACCGACGCCATGTACCGCGCGATCATCCGTGCTTCGTACAATCTGGCATTGGCGACTGTCAATTGGGCTCTGCAAGCTGCTCCTGCCGAAATGCGAACGGCCAATTCGAGCCAAACTCCGGTCGCGATTGTGCTCCATACATGAAAAGTAGTACTCCAAATTGTTCAATACTCGTCCAATTTGTGTGAATGTATGCCAACATGGTGGAAACTCCCGAATAGTTTCATAGTCGAGATTGCTTGGCGGATTTGAGAAACCTGACCGACGATCCCCATAGTACACTCGATGCCGTGGCACCATTTGCGTCCGGGCGTGCGCTGGTGATAGCCGCCCTGACGGAACGGGACCCTGATGGAGCGCTTCGCACTTTGCGCGGGCACTTGCGACAAAGTGCCCGAGTGCGCGGCTACTGCCGTTGCTAGGAATTTGCTGGGAGGGGCGTTCCGATTTCCCGTTCTCCTCACTTGATTCCGGCAATGGCACTCAGTTCGGCTACAAGTTCCCAGAAACTTTCTCGCGTGACCAGTTGCCCCATCCAGGCCCCGAGTTCCTGCATCACCACCGGCATGATTTGGATTCCCTTCTGTCCGACAGCGCTCTTCGTGTATTCGAGCATGGCAAGCTGTTCATCACTCGTGAAATGCTCGTTAAGGAACTGGTCAGTGAACTCCTTCAACCACGGTAGGGTGTTGCGCAACTTGTTCCGGATTTCCTCATAAATCTGTTCCTCTGCTGCCGGTTCGATGTCCGGATTGGCGGATTTGATTTCCGCGAACATTTGCCGGGCAAACAGTTCACCGCTTTGCAGAAACACCTCTTCGTACCCCATGACGCGGAATAACTCCGCAGCAACTTCCGAATACTCGGGTTCCCGGCCCGACTCGGCCTTGATCTTCTCGATTTCTTCAACACGGGAATTTAGCTCCTGCATCATCGACGGCATCAGGAGCCGAGTCTTCCTGCCCAATTCGCTGTTGTGGTAGTCGACAAGTTGACGCAGTTCCTCTTCCGTAAAGTGGTTGGAGAAGATCTGCCGAACAACCTCAAGCAACTCCGGTTGCAGGCCGAGAAAGAAGTCTCCAGCAACCGCACGGATTCGAGACTCGGCATCCGGTTCAAGATCCGGCCTCGCCGTCCTCAACTGTGCAACCACTTGATCAACCTGGGCCGACAGCGTATCTGCCCAGAGCCCGTCAAACTCGAAAATGCGGACCAGTTCGTCGACGGCTTGCTGGTGACTCGGGCTGCGGGCATCCAGAGCCTGCGCGGTAGCCAGAGATCCGGCGAGGGCGACGGCGACGGCGGAAAGAATCGAGCGCATTGATATGAGATTTCCTTTGAAGCGCCTTTGGGCACGTTGGAGTCCGTTGCTTGCATCCCACTCGGGGGGCAATCCCCTTGGGTGTGAGTGTCGTGCTCACATGGTGGATGTCGCTCGTGACCGAGGACAGCCGACAATGCGAGGAACGGAAGGTAATCCCACATCGGGGCAGCGTCGATGCTGAATTGTGGCCGTTCGAGAACCTCTCTTGCAGGAATAGGATAATCGCCGGTGTTTGCATGCGGAGTCAGGGCGCTTGGTCTCCCGTACTGCGGGCATTGCCGGCATCCACGCGCCACGCAGGCGGCACGGTTCCTGTAGACCATCCACGCCGATCATGCCTGCCGGCGATGCGCCATGGTGTGTGCAGAGTCAGGCGACAGGCGAAATGGATGTATCGGATGACACGATTGGCCGCGTCATCCCATTGTCAGCCAGCAGGCCAATCGACAAGTCGCGGGTAGTGGCGATTCCCAGCCAATGGACCCTGCGCCATGGGCGCTTCCGGTCTTTCGCGAGTTTGCGCAGCACAGAATGCCTGGCCTTTCGGGAGGAAAATGTTGAACACCGTCATACTCAGCGCTATGTGAGAACAACTTCCCCGCCCGTACGGTTTCACCGTTCCGGCCGCACATCAGGGATTGCATGATGAGAACCAGGATCCCCGCGACTGTCGTCACCGGATTTCTCGGTGCAGGCAAGACAACCCTTCTCCGCCACCTGCTCGAACACGCGGACGGGCGTCGCTTTGCCGTGCTTGTCAACGAATTCGGAGAACTAGGCGTGGATGGAGACCTCCTTCGCGGATGCGGCCTCGATGCTTGCCAGGAGGAAGGGGATATCGTGGAGTTGGCCAATGGCTGCATCTGCTGCACCGTTGCGGAGGAGTTCCTTCCTGCCATGGAGAGCATTCTGGCTAGGAGTGACCCTCCCGAGCACATCATCATCGAGACGTCCGGCTTGGCACTGCCGCAGCCGCTGGTTCGAGCGTTCAATTGGCCAGAGATCCGAAATCGGGTGACCGTTGATGCGGTTGTCGCGCTTGCTGACGCGGCGGCGTTGGCGACGGGGCAGTTTGCCGAGGATGAGGAGGCGGTAGAAGAACTCCGGAGAAAGGATGCTCTCTTGGATCACGACACGCCCATTGGTGAATTGTTCGAGGATCAGTTGGCAAGTGCCGATCTTCTCGTCCTGAACAAGACCGACCTGGTCCCGGCAGAAACACTGCCGGGACTCGAGCATGCGTTGGAGACGCGTATGCGCAAAGGCGCACGGGTAATTGCCGCTGCCTTCAGCCGGGTGCCGATCGCTGCGGTGTTCGGCATCGGTGCAGAAGCGGAAGCAGATCTGGAAAGTCGGAGGGAGCGCCACCACAATCACCATGACGGAAAGGACGAGCCCGCCGGCTCTCCGGAGGTCACCGAACTGGAACATGCGCACGGCCATGACGATTTCGTGAGCTTCTCTCTCTCCGTCGACAATGTTTCGGACCCGGAGATTCTGGCGGGCCGCATTCGGGAAGTGATGCAACGATTCGATATCTACCGTGTAAAGGGATTTGGCGCAGTTGGGGATCGCCCCTTGCGCGCGGTCTTCCAGGCCACCGGTCCACGGACGGAGTACTACTTCGACCGTGTACTACGGGAGGACGAGACCCGAGGGGTTGGACTGGTTGTGATCGGCAAGTCCGGACTCGACCGAACTGCCGTCGCGGAGATCCTGGTGTCCTGATGCATCTCCTGGCCGCCCAAGCGGGTGCGCCGATCGAATTGGGCGAGCCGGTTGATCTCGGCCAAGAACCGGCTGATTTGATCATTCTCTCTGCCGCGGACACCGAGCTTGCGGCGTTGTCAGCTGCAAGACATCGTCTGGCCGCGGCGGGCAGGATCGGAAACACCACTGTTCGTCTCGCGAACTTGCTCAACTTCAACCACCCGTTCACGGTTGACCGGTACATCGACG
>CAZPXZ010000047.1:14398-26762 GCA_964590405.1 uncultured Rhodobacterales bacterium
CACCGCTTCGCGATCCAGACTCGTGATTGCCCGGGTGCTGGGCGGCCATGCCTATTGGAGCTACGGGCTGGAGCAATTCTCGGACCGGCTCGGCGCCGCTGGCGTGCAATTTGCCGCACTTCCCGGTGATGACCGCCCGGACGAAACACTGCTCCGGTTTTCCAACATGGGCGAGGCCGACCGGACTGCTCTATGGCACTACTTGTTGGAAGGCGGAACGGAGAATTTCGAGTCTTTCCTCCTGTATGCAAAGACAATGCTCGATGGGGAAAATCGACCCCAACCCGCTCGCAGGCTCCTCCGTGCAGGGGTGTATTGCCCAGGTAGAGGCGCAAGCGACCTCGCCGAACTTCGGCACCAGGCATGGAGCGAAGGGAATCCCGTCGCGGCAATCGTATTCTACCGAGCCCTTCTCCAGAGCGGCGATCTGGAACCCATTGACGCCCTCGCTCAGGCGCTTCGCGATCGAGACATCAACGCCCTGCCGCTCTTCGTAGCCTCCCTGAAGGAGCCGGTTTCATCCGCGACCGTTCAGCAGGTCTTCGACCAGGCCCCTCCCGGTCTCGTGCTAAATGGAACCAGCTTCGCAGTGTCCCGGCCCCAGCTGGAGATTGGAGAGGAGGCCTCAACACCTCTGGATGCCGTCGGGGCCCCGGTACTGCAGATCACTTTCGCGGGATCCCGACAGGAAGATTGGGAGTCCGGCCAAAACGGTCTCTCCGCCCGTGACATCGCCATGGGCGTAGCACTCCCCGAACTAGACGGACGAATTTACACGCGAGCGGTCAGTTTCAAGCGGGCAGCGGCACACGATGAGGCGTGCCAATGTCCCGTTGCTCGGCATGGTGCCGTTCCGGACCGAATCGAATTTTTGGCCGAACTCGCACGCAATTGGCTTCGACTGACACACACCCCTGTCGAGCAACGACGAACAGCATTGGTTCTCGCCAACTATCCGAACCGCGACGGACGGATTGCAAATGGTGTCGGCCTTGATACACCGGCCTCCGTACTCGTAGCCCTCAACAGCTTGCAGGAGGCCGGCTGGAAGGTCGAAAGCGTACCCGACACCGTGGAGAACCTCATGAACCGGGTACTCGCCGGACCGACGAATTGGCTTTCGAACCGGTCGGCGCGCAGCGGAGGGGAGCGGCTATCCCTCTCGGCATACCGGGAGCATTTTCGGACGCTGCCCCGCGCTGTTCGAAAGCCTGTGCTTGATCGGTGGGGGCCACCAGAACACGATCCTTTCGTGGAAGGCAACGCGTTTGCCCTGTCTTTTCACCGCTTTGGCAACATCGTGCTGGGTATTCAGCCCGCCCGCGGCTACAACATCGATCCCAAGGAGACGTACCACTCTCCGGATCTCGTTCCGCCTCACAATTATTTTGCCTTCTACATCTGGCTCCGGCACGAATTCGGGGTCCACTCGATCGTGCATTTCGGCAAGCACGGCAATCTCGAATGGCTGCCTGGCAAATCCCTGGCGCTCTCGGAGTCCTGCTTTCCCGAGGCGGTGCTGGGCCCATTGCCCCATGTATACCCCTTCATCGTCAATGATCCGGGGGAGGGCACCCAGGCCAAGCGTCGCGCGCAAGCGGTCATCATCGACCACTTGACACCACCTCTCGCCCGAGCAGAAACATACGGCGAACTTCGTGACCTGGAGCAACTCGTGGACGAGTACTACCAGGCCGTGCAGGGTGATCCGAAGCGAACAAGGTTCTTGCGCGACCAGATCGTTGATCTTGCTAGAGTCCACCGCGTCGACGAAGACGCCGGGATCGAACCCGACGAAGATATTCAGACCTCGCTTCAGAAAATCGATGCATTCCTTTGTGACATCAAGGAGAGCCGGATACGGGACGGCTTGCATGTTTTTGGCTGCTCGCCGGATGGGGAGTTGCGGAACGCCCTGGTGACCTCGCTCGCGGTTGTGCCGCGTGGAAGGGGAGCCGGTCACGATCAGTCGATCCTCCGCGCACTGGCGGAGGACTTCGGAATACTGAGCGAGGACTTTGACCCTCTATCCTGCGCCTTCGAGATGCCCTGGAGTGGTCTTCGTCCGGCGCAACTGGAGCAGGTATCTTCGGATCCCTGGCGGAATTGCGGCGATACTGTGGAGCGCCTGGAACTGTTCGCCGCGAAACTGGTTGCCGGGACGGAGGAACAGAACCCGGACTGGAGGGCAACCCCTCCAGTCCTGAGAGAGGTGCTGAGCACTCTCCGTCCCGCGATCGAACAATGCGGGGATGCCGAACTGGCGGGGTTGCGGAGATCCCTCGAAGGACGCCATGTTACTCCCGGGCCGTCCGGTGCCCCATCGCGCGGTCGCCTCGACGTCCTGCCAACCGGCCGCAACTTCTACTCCGTGGATTCACGAGCCATTCCAACCGCTGCCGCCTGGACACTCGGCTTCCGCTCCGCGTCACACTTGGTCGAGCGCTATGCGCAAGATCACGGCCGATTTCCAACCGCGCTGACGCTCTCCATGTGGGGAACCTCCAACATGCGTACTGGAGGCGATGACATTGCGCAGGCGATGGCACTGATGGGTGTTCGTCCCACATGGGATGACCAGTCCGGTCGCGTCACTGGCTTCGAAATCCTGCCCTCAAGCGTGCTGGACCGTCCGCGGGTGGATGTTACCGTTCGGGTTTCCGGTTTTTTCCGAGATGCGTTCCCCGCCCAGATCGACCTGATGGACCGTGCCGCCAGATCGATCATGTCGCTCGACGAACCTGAGGCGGTCAACCCAGCGGCGGCGCGCTTTCGGGCTGAGGCGGTGACAGCGGGCGGCATGAGTGCCGGTGCCCGCATTTTCGGCTCCAAACCCGGAGCCTATGGTGCCGGTTTGCAGGCCATGATCGACGAACGGGTCTGGACCGACTTGCAGGATCTGGGCGAGTCCTATCTGCAGTGGAGCAGTTACGCCTATGGCGAAAAGCGCTACGGTGCGCCTGATCGGTTCGCACTCGAGACACGCCTTCGACAGAGCGAGGGTGTGGTCCACAACCAGGACAACCGGGAGCATGACCTGCTCGATTCCGACGACTACTACCAATTCGAAGGCGGGGCTGCTGCGGCCATTTCGACACTGCGGGGCGTTCGTCCGCCAATTTATCACAACGACCATTCACGACCGGAGCGACCGGTCATTCGTACCCTTGAGGAAGAAATAGGTCGGGTGATGCGCGCCAGGGTGGTGAACCCGAAATGGATCGCCGGCGTGATGCGGCACGGCTACAAGGGGGCCGCGGAGATCGCTGCTACAGTTGACTACCTCTTCGCCTTTGCCGCCACGACAGGCGCTGTAAAACCGCATCACTTTGATTTGGTGTACTGTGCGTTTGTCGAAGATCGGGTATGCGCGGACTTTCTCGAAGAGCATAATCCGGCAGCATCGCGGGAAATCCGTCAACGCCTCCGAGAAGCAATCGACCGGGAGATCTGGATTCCGCGCTCGAACTCCGCACGCGCGGAACTGGAAGCTGACATTGGAGAATCGACATGACGGAAGCAGAGGAATTGCGTCGGCACGGCGAAAAGATGGCCCGCAAGAAGGCGGCGCGGGACAGGATCATGGCGACAAAGACGGAGAAACGGGGATTGGTGATTGTCCACACCGGTAAGGGGAAAGGCAAGTCATCGGCCGCCTTCGGGATGATTCTCCGGCACATCGCCCATGGAATGCCGTCAGCGGTTGTCCAATTCATCAAGGGAGGCATGGACTCCGGCGAGAAGAATCTCCTGACCAAATCGTATTCCGATATTTGCGAGTTCTATGCGATGGGGGAGGGCTTCACCTGGGAGACACAGGACCGGGCTCGCGACATGGAAATGGCAGCGGCCGCATGGGAAAAGGCCAAGTCCTTGATTCGCGATGAGCAAAACCGCATGGTGCTTCTTGATGAGATCAACATCGCCATCCGATACGGCTACCTGGATGTGGATGAGGTGACCCGATTCCTGAAGGAAGAGAAGCCCCCGATGACGCATGTCGTCCTGACGGGCCGAAACGCACATGCCGATATCATCGAACTTGCAGACCTCGCCACCGAAATGACCCTGCTGAAGCATCCATTCCGATCAGGAGTCGCGGCGCAGCCGGGCGTGGAATACTGAATGGACTGGCGTTGGAAGTCGGGAAGAGTTGCCCTGATCAACACGGATTCACCTTCCCGGAAGACGCGTAGCGGTAGTGGCTTTTCGGATCGGCGCAATGTGGCCGGATGCCGCTCTCCGGTTCGTCGAATGGCTCGTTTGGCACCGGGCAAGCCGGTCAGGCGCTCGAGCCCAATTTCGGAGTTCCAAACATTTCCTATCAGCAATAGATAAGTATTAATTTGATATACACTGCGTAAATCGCCCATGCGCATGTATGTCCTTGGTCAACATTCGGCAACCGGAGGAACTGAAGCGTTTTGACTTCTCCCACCGGCAAGGAAGTCTTCAGTCCCATGAAGAGACGACGGCAGGACGCTTCGGTGATGGCAGAGTGCACCTGTCGGCCATCTTCGCCATGACGGCTAAACTCCCGTGAATTACGACATTCGCCAGTTCCGGGGGGACATCTTCGGTGGCATCACATCGATGGTTGTCGCGCTTCCTGTTGCGCTCGGATTTGGCATCGCCTCGGGAATGGGGGCGGCAGCCGGCCTTTACGGTGCCATTGCGGTCGGCTTCTTCGCTTCCGTATTTGGCGGCACAAAGAGCCAGATATCCGGTCCTACCGCCCCGATGACGGTTGCAATGGCCGTCGTCATTACCAACCACTCTGCAACGTTAACCGAGGCCCTGACCATCGTTGTCCTGGCGGGTGTGATGCAAATTCTGCTTGGCCTGTCCAGGGTCGGCAGATTTGTTGCGTATACGCCTCATGTCGTCGTGTCGGGATTCATGTCCGGGATCGGCATCATCATCATGCTGATGCAACTGATGCCGTTCCTCGGCCAGTCGGGCGTGCAGGGAGGAGCAGTCGGCGCTGTACGTGCACTTCCAGCGGCACTCGACAATGCCAACTTCGATGCGCTCATGATCGCATCCGCGACTTTCGCAATTTGCTTTCTCTGGCCGCGTCGCCTTGATCGCGCCGTACCCGGTATCCTTGTGGCACTTGTCGTCGGCACCCTGCTGGGCATTCTCTGGTTTACCGATACTCCAGTGATCGGACCAATCCCCACTGGATTGCCGGACTTCCACTTGCCCTGGCCCCATTCGGAGTTCCTCTTACGCGCAGTGGAGCCAGCCCTGCTTCTCGCCTTGCTGGGCTCGGTCGACAGTTTGCTGACTTCTCTCATCGCCGATTCGCTGACGGGAGAGCGGCATAACCCAGACCGGGAACTCGTAGGCCAGGGAATAGGGAACATGGTCGCCGGCCTGATCGGCGCGTTGCCCGGAGCCGGCGCCACCATGGGCACGGTTACCAATATCCGTGCCGGTGGGCAGACCCGCGTGTCAGGCGCATTGCGCGCACTGCTCCTTCTCGCCCTGGTGCTTGGCCTCGGTCAATATGTCGAATCTATCCCACTCGCAGTTCTTGCCGGCGTCCTGATGCGGGTAGGATGGGACATCATCGACTGGCGACTGCTCCTACGTGCCCATCGCATCCGGCGCGAACATCTTCTGGTGATGTTGCTGACGCTCGTTCTCACGGTATTCGTGGACCTGGTCACTGCCGTGGGCATTGGACTGATCGCGGGCGGCATGGCGCATGCCAGGCAGCTGCAGAATCTTGAACTGGACAGCGTGGTTGCCGTTCCGCTGCTCGACCGAACGTTTCTGGGTGAGGCATCTGCAAACGAGGACGAGCACGCGATGCGGGTCGGCCTGGTTGTGCTAAAGGGCAGCTTCACTGTTGCTTCTTCCAACAAGCTTGTCAGCGTAATCGGGGCCGACATCCAGGGACATGAGATCGTCATCTTCGATTTTTCGGAGACAACCTACATCGACGACAGCGCCGCCATGTTGATTTGGCAACTCATTGACGCAGCAGACAAGACGGAAACCGCGGTAATCGTAATGGGATTGTCGAATCCTCCTGTCGTGCACACGATCGACGCGCTGGACATCCTCGAGAGCCTGCCCGCGGAGCGGATCGTCGGCAATCGGGAGGAGGCCCGTGTAGTCGCCCGCAAAATTCTGGGTGGGAAGGCACCTGCTCAAGGTAAGAACGTCGTGGAAAGTGCCTGACAGGGAGCGGCCCGGGACGAACGGGAGAAGCCGAACTTCGGGTCCAACCCAACAAGGGTACTGTTTCCGCCGTGAGATTCCATGACCTGGATTTTGGGATTCTGTTCTTTCCTATCCTGTTCGAGAGGTTGGCACGTGTTGTGGGGCCAGCAGAACCCCGGACGAACAGAACAGGCTCCTGCGAACAATGACAATCCATTCGCCCCAATCGTGGGTGCATATCAACCTGCTTGTGGAATGTGACTTCTCCAGTGAGAAGATGCAGGGCAACTCCGGCGAGTTACCCTCCAAATCTGCCCGCAAGATCATCCCGGAAACCCGGGAACCTCCAGCCCGTCGAAATCAACGGCACACCAGATAGATATGGAAGAGTCTGTGGCGGAACACGTTTTCAACCGGATCAACCCCGAAAAGACGGCCTATAGAGGAAAGGAGACCGGTCCAATTCGACGTGCTACCAATCAAGCATCCAGATCCGGAGCGAATTGCGCATTGTCCTGTATGTACCGGTAACGCTCCTCTGCCTTGCGCCCCATCAACCGGGTAACGATCTCTTTCGTCTCTCCGCCGAGATCTTCCCGGACTCTGATCTTGAACAGGTTTCGCGTCGCCGGACTCATCGCGGTTTCCCGCAACTGGGCCGGCATCATCTCTCCGAGCCCCTTGAAGCGACTAATGGAAACCTTCTCCTTGCCTCGAAAGCGAGAATTGAGAAGTTCATCCTTGTGGGCATCGTCCCGGGCATAGCAGACCGAGTCGCCTGCAGCGAGCCGGTAAAGGGGAGGGTTCGCAACAAAAAGGTGGCCGTTTGCGACGAGGTCCGGGGTCTGCGTATAGAAAAAGGTCATCAGCAGGGAAGCGATATGCGCGCCGTCCACATCCGCATCCGTCAGGATGACCACCCGCTCGTAGCGCAGGTCCTCCTCGCGGTACCCGCTTCCCGTCCGGATCCCGAGTGCTTGCAGAAGGTCCTGAAGTTCCTTGTTGGCGCGGAAGCGGTCGCTACTGGCGCTGGCGACATTCAGAATCTTGCCACGAAGCGGCAGGATTGCCTGCGTGTTGCGATCACGCGCCTGTTTGGCCGATCCACCGGCGGAATCGCCCTCGACGAGGAAGATCTCGGTGCCCTCCTGCGAATTGCTGCTGCAATCAGCGAGCTTGCCCGGAAGGCGCAGGTTTCGTGTTGCAGTCTTCCGCTTGGTCTCGCGCTCCTGCCGCTGCCGAATCCGCTGTTCCGACACTTCTAGAATGTGGGAGAGGATACGATTTGCAGTACTGGGATCACCCCCAAGCCAACTGTCAAACCGGTCCCGAATTGCACCGTCGACGAACTTCTGCACCTCTGGGTTGCCGAGGCGCTCCTTGGTCTGCCCAGCGAATTCCGGACTGGGTACGAAGATGGAGATCACGGCGGACGTACAGGAGAGAATGTCTTCAGAAGTGATCTGGGCCGCACGTTTCTTTCCAACTAGTTCTCCGTAGGCACGAATGCCCTTTCGAAGGGCGTCTCGCATTCCGACCACATGGGTTCCGCCGTCTGGAGTTCCGATTCCGTTTGCATAGGATGCGATGCTCGAGTCCCGGTCGGGAGCCCAGGCGATGGCCCATTCAACGGACCCCTTGGCTGGAACGGGAAACTCGGCCTTTCCGCTGAAGGGGGTTTCGCAGAGTGTTGACGCACCGGCGAGTTCCGCCATCAGAAAATCGCGTAACCCGTTCGAGAATTGAAAGCTGTCACGTTCCGGCACATCCGTGGTGCTGCTGATTCGCTCCTTCGCGCATTCCCAGGTCACCTGAACGTCTCGGAAGAGATATGCCTTGGACCGGGCCATGCCGTAAAGCCGGGCCGGGTCGAACATCGCCTTGCGTCCAAAGATCTCTGGATCGGGAAGGAAACGCACCGTTGTACCCCGCCGATTGTGGATGGGACCACAGTCCTGCAGGCCACCCGATACTTCGCCGCGTTCGCAGCGCATGCGGTGGCGACGTCGGTCGCGGGCAATCTCGACCTCAAGCCATTCGGAAAGAGCGTTCACCACGGAAATCCCGACTCCGTGCAATCCACCCGAATTCATGTACGCACCATCATCTCCGCGCCGGAACTTTCCGCCGGCATGCAATGTGGTCAGCACAACCTCGACCGCAGTCTTGCGGGGATAGCGGGGATGGCTGTCTACAGGAATTCCCCTTCCATCATCACGAATTTCCAGGGAACCGTCCGCCAGCAACCGCACATCGATCCGGGAAGCAAATCCCGCTACAACTTCGTCCATGGCGTTATCGAGAATTTCCGCCGCCAGATGATGGAGAGCCCGCTGGTCGCGTCCTCCCACATACATGCCTGGATTGCGGCGTACGGGCTCAAGCCCCTCCAGGACATCAATATCTTGCGCATCGTACCGGACGCGAGCGCTGCCCCCGGTACCCGCTGCCTTGTTCCTGCTCATTGGACCACCTGTTTTCCGGTGTCTCTACTGCCTCTCCTATCATCATACGAATTGCATTGCCGACGGCAAGGGCAGGGCGGCCGCGAAATACTGCAGGAACTTGAACGGAGCCAAAGCACACGCGCCGCCGGTTGCCATGCCGCGCCCACGGTGTTCTGGGAACGGCTGCCAATCCCCTTGTCCGGGTGCTGTTGCTAGACTGGCCCGGAGCGCCGCTAACCTCAATCGAGAAACGCGGATTCGAAGGGATAGGTTGACAGCAACTCGGACCCATCCTCGGTAATCAGTACCTGGTCCTCCAGTTTCACGCCAAAGGATCCGCCTTCGGCCCCGACATACGCTTCGACGCAGACCGTCATGCCCGCCTCGAATACACCGTCATAGCCAGACTCGCCCATCTGGTCCGGATACTTGACGGCCGGATATTCGTCGCATAGGCCCACACCATGGAGGAGGGCGCCGTACCGAAGGGCAAGATATTCGTCTGCCAGCTGATGACTCCGTTCGCTGAATTCACGAAATCCCAATCCGGCACGGAGGAGACTCCTGTTGGTATCGATGTGCTCCTTGGCAACCTGGTACATGTGCCGTTGTTCATTGGTGGGGCGCGCATCACCGCAAATCCATGTGCGGGATATGTCGCAGCAGTATCCATAGGGCCCGATAAGGTCCGTATCGAAGGCGACAATGTCACCCTCGCCGATGACCCGCGGACCGCATTCCTGAAACCACGGGTTGGTGCGCGGTCCGGAGGCAAGCAATCGCGTCTCGATCCACTCGCCACCGCGGCGAATGTTCTCGGCATGGAGAACCGCCCATAGGTCGTTCTCTGTCATGCCCGGCTCCATTGCCTGTCTCATCATGTCCATGCTCGTCTCGCAAGCATGGATCGCACATCGCATCGCATTGATCTCATTGGCGTTCTTTATGGACCGCGCATGTTCCATCACGGCCTGGCCATCCTCGACGCGGATACCCCGCCGCTCGAATGCGCGAACACCTGGAAGTTCCATCTTGTCGACTGCCACGCGCCGGTTGCCGCCGCCATGGGTGCGCAGGAGGTCCTCGATCTCGTCCGTGAATCGCTCGGCGAACTCCACGCCTCGGTCGCCGCTGGAAAAGTAGAAGAAGGTCTGCGCTGGCCTTGCCTCGTCCACCAGGGGCAGATAGTCCGTCAGATGCACAGCGTTCGGATAGTCGAACATGATGACTGGCCCATCTGTCGCGACAAAGCATGCCCGTGTCGAATTGTGCGCGCACCAGAGCTGCATGTTGGTGCTGTCCGTTGCATAGCGGATGTTGAGAGGATCCCAGAGCAGAGCGGCCGCTAGGTCTCGCTTCGCCAACTCTCCCCGGATCCGCTGCAGCCTGTAGGATCGAAGCCCATCGAGATCTGGTGCTTCTACGCCGTCGCGCTTCCATTCCTCGAATGCAAGGGCGGTGGGGCCTATCTCTACCCTGTCGTTATCGTCTGGAGTTCCGTCCGGTCGAACGCCATGCGCGCCCCTTCGACCCGGGTCGATCTTCCGGTTGGTAACCGAGAACGTACGGTGGTCGCCGAATGCCATGTCCAAGTCCTCCGAAAAGCGGTTCTGGCACTCGCCTATGGAGGCATTCGGAAATCTGGTCTAGCAGTCCTGCGACAACCGGAGTCGCGTACGGGTTGCACGCATTACTGTCGTGCTACGGCAAGCGCCTCCGCAACCGTGAATGTGCCATTCACGAATGCCCGGCCCACAATGGCACCGGAAATCCCCGGAAGGTAGCGGACGGTGGATATGTCGTCGAGAGTCTTGATCGTTCCGCTGGTTATGACCGGCGGGATGGCGACTTCTCCCACCTGCATGGTCAGCGCAAAGCTGCTGTCCGGGAGATCGATATCGCGATCAATGTCGGTCAGGATCACCGCCGCGAGATCCAGTTTGTTTAGCACGTCCATGAATTCGATGGGTTCAAAACTCGTAACCGAACGCCAGCCGTGGATTGCTACCCGTCCCTGCCAGACGTCCACGCTCACCGCGATCTGCCTGGGCCAGGAAAGGGAAAGTTGTCCCAGGAACTCGGGATCGAGGATCGCGGAAGTACCGATAACGAGTCGCGTCGCGCCCATGTCCATCAATTCCTGCGCCTGGGGAAGGGTCCGAATTCCGCCCCCAACCTGAACCGGAATGGAGGAAAGTGACAGAATTCGGCCGATTTCCTCAAGGTTGTCGCCTTCACCGGCGACGCGATCAAGATCCGTTACATGCAGCCATTCCGCGCCTTCGCCAATGTAGTGCCTGGCCAGGTCCACAGGTGCCTTTCCGATTGGTACCGGGCGATCCATCTCGCCCCGCACAAGCGTCACGCTCTGTCCGCCACGTATTCCAATGTCAGCATAAATATTCATGTTCCAGTGAACTCCAACCCTGTCCGCACTGTGGGTTCGGCCCGGAAGGCATGCCTCCGGACCGATTGCCGGTGCAGGGATCGCGCTTGTCAAACGCTGTAGTACATCTGGAACTCAACTGGATGTGGAGTGTGCTCAAAGCGATATACTTCTTCCCACTTCAACTCTAGATATGCTTCAATCTGGTCCGCCGTAAACACACCACCCTGAGTCAGGAACTCATTGCTGTCCGCCAGCGTGTCCAGCGCTTCGCGCAGGCTACCGCAGACCGTGGGAATGTCCTTCAGTTCCTCAGGCGGGAGCGCATAGAGGTCCTTGTCCATCGCATCACCAGGGTGAATACGGTTGCGGATTCCGTCCAGTCCGGCCATCAGCATGGCGGCAAAGGAGAGATATGGATTCGCGGACGGGTCCGGGAAGCGAACCTCAACCCGCTTTGCCTTGGGAGAAGCAGTGTGCGGAATCCGGCAGGAGGCCGAACGATTTCGGGCCGAGTAGGCGAGCAGCACCGGTGCCTCGAATCCGGGAATGAGTCGCTTGTACGAGTTCGTGGACGGATTCGTGAATGCGTTCAGCGCCTTGGCATGCTTCAGGATGCCCCCGATGTAGAAGAGGCACATCTCCGAGAGATCCGCGTACATCGAGCCGGCGAACAGAGGATCACCCCCTCGCCACAGCGACTGGTGAACATGCATTCCGGTGCCGTTGTCATCCAGAACCGGCTTCGGCATGAACGTCGCCGTCTTGCCGTAAGCGGCGGCGACATTCTTCACGACATACTTGTAGGCCTGCATGCGGTCGGCAGTTTCGACCATCTCTCCGAACTGGAGACCGAGTTCGTGCTGTGCAGGTGCAACTTCGTGGTGATGCTTCTCCACCGGAACTCCGATCGAGGTCAGCGTGGACAGCATCTCAGAACGTAGATCCTGGCAACTGTCAACCGGGTTGACCGGAAAATACCCGCCCTTGGGTCCCGGACGATGACCCATATTGCCCATTTCGAACGCGGTCCCGCTGTTGTACGGTCCCTCCTCGGAATCGATTTCGTACCGGACCCGATTCTGCAGGACTTCGAAACGCACATCGTCAAAGACAAAAAACTCTGCCTCCGGGCCGAAGAATGCCGTCTCGCCAATGCCTGTTTGCTGCAGATAGGCGAGCGCCTTTTTGGCGGTCGAGCGCGGATCACGACCGTAGGGGGCACCCGTCTCAGGTTCGTTGATGTCACAGACAACCGCGAGGGTCGGCTCTGCATAGAACGGGTCCTGGAACGAGAAGGAGGCATCCGGCATCAACGCCATGTCCGATTCATTGATAGCCTTCCAACCTGCAATTG
>CAZPXZ010000048.1:0-10194 GCA_964590405.1 uncultured Rhodobacterales bacterium
GCCTCATACGAAAGGGCACCAAACGACATGCCCGTGATGTAGATCGGGATGTCGAGTTCCAGCGGACGCTTCGCCTTCGGGCCGATAACCGTCTTTGTTTCGCATTTCTCTCGATACCCCTCGATCACGAAACGAGTGAGGGTCCCGGGAAGAAATGTGAGGTCGTCCCAATGCGGAATTTTCTTGAACAGCGAGAATCCGCGCATTCGGTAGCGGCCGAGTTCCGACTTGATATGAATGTCATCCATGACCTCCGGCGTGAAGATGGAACTCCTGCCAAGGAGGCTGGTATTGCGGCCGTTTCCGCGTCCGTCGTCGTTCTGGGCCATAATCTCCGTTCCTTCCCGTTGCCTCAGAGCACGATCTTCTTTTCGGTCGGCTCCAGGTTGTCGTAGTTCCAGAGCTGCTTGCCGGCGACAATCTTCTTGAACGCACCTGGGGACACCCCGTCCAGCAGGTCGTAGTTTGCCAACTTGCGTTCAAGCCAGGCGCGGTCGCCTTCTGTCAGTTCGCCGTCCACCGCATCTACGCCGAGTGACTGAATCCTGCCACCGACGAAGATGGTGCCGTCATACATGGAATCGCCAAGATTCTTGCCCGCGTTTCCGCAGATGACCATGCGCCCGCGCTGCATCATGAACCCGGAGTATGGTCCGGTGTCACCACCCGTGATGATCGTGCCGCCCTTCATATCGATTCCGGTTCGGGACCCGACGGATCCTCGGCAGACCAGATCGCCGCCCCGGATCGCCGCGCCGAACGTGGAACCGGCGTTCTTTTCGATCACTACGGTGCCGGCCATCATGTTCTCGGCACAGGACCATCCGACCCGACCCTTGACACGCACGTTGGGACCATCGATCAGTCCCAGTCCGAAATAGCCGAGCGAACCCTCAAAGACCATTTCAAGGCGATTCAGAATTCCGACGCCGAGGGAGTGCTTGGCGCCTGGATTGAGGATCCGGACGGTGCCGCATCCATCTTCCATGGCCTGCCGAATTATGCGGTTGACCTCGGGTGGTTCGAGGTCTGTTGCGTCAATCTCCCGTTCCTTTGCCGAATCCACTGCGAACGCCCAGGGATAAACCAGGTTCTCACCCTCCTCGGGATCGAAGAAGGTCTCGAGAGTGCGGCCACCGAGTTGCTCGGTATGCATCCCCATTTCATAGGAGCGCTCCCTGCTCATGCCTGCCATACGCGAACCTCCTCGTCATACGGATCCCAAGTATCGATTTCATGCGGCAGGATGGCGCGGATGGAAACCTCCTCCGAAGCGAGAGCAATCATCGTGTCGCTTTCGTAGAGAACCAGCGGCTTGGCCGCCATCGTGTCCTTTGCCATGCCGAGCGCGTTCCGCGTCGCGACTAGATAGGTGAACACCCCGTCGATTTCACTGATCGAGCGTTCCAGGGATTCCTCCAGCGGAACGCCATGCGCCAGGTTGTGCGCCGTATAAACAGCCAGGAGTTCCGAATCGCAGTTGGAGACAAAGCGGTGTCCGAGTCGTTCCATTTCCCGGCGCTTCGACCAATAGTTGGTTACCTGGCCGTTGTGAACCACACAGATGTCGCTGTAGGGGAACGCCCAGTAGGGGTGTGCCGACCGGATATCGACATCGGATTCCGTGGCCATGCGGGTGTGCCCGATCGCATGCGTGCCCGTGAATTCGTCGAGTTCGTAGGAAGCAGACACATTGCGGGCGTCACCGAGATCCTTGATCAGTTCGAGCGAGCGACCGAAGGACAGGATTTCCACTCCCTCGATGTCCTCGAGGTATCCGGCGAGTTCGCCCATGTCGCCGTCGAATCCAAGGACGAATCGACGCGCAAATTCTGTGGGGGTCCCGCTTGCAATCACTTCGGCTCCCCGCTCCCCGAGACGTTTGCGGGCCTCCTCCTCCCGCTCGCTGATTTGGCCCTTGATGTGATAACTCCCGGACTCTGCGTCCTCGCGCTCGGCCAGATTGAGCCGCAGCACGTATCGGTCTTCGCTTCCATCGGAACCGAAGAGCCCAAACCCGGTTGAGTCGGGGCCCCGGTGTTTCATGGCTTGGAGCATGGCAGTCATTTCGCGTCCGACGCCCGAGGCGCTCCCGCGGTGTATTACGCCCGCAATTCCGCACATGGATGATTCTCCCGGCTTGCTGGTGGCTTTGCGATACCCGTGTCGTTTCTCACGGCAGGCAGTCGAGATAGGTCTCGACGTCCCACTCGGTTACAGTGTGATTGAATCGCTCCCATTCGTCGCGCTTGTACTGATCGTAGAGTCGATACATTTCTCCGGGCATCGCGGATCGAATCACATCGTTTTCCGCAAGATGATCCAGGGCGGCGCCAAGCGTCATCGGAAGCTTGCGGACTTGCTTGCCGGCTTCCATCGCCTCGTAGATGTTGCGTTCCTCTGGTTCGCCCGGGTCCAGGTCGCGTCGGATACCGTCGTCTGCGGCGCGGATCAGCGCCGCTGCGATCAGGTACGGATTCACCATGGAGTCGACCGCCCGGTACTCGAAGCGTCCGGGTGCCGAGACCCGAAGCCCTGTGGTCCGGTTCTGGAAGCCCCAATCCGCGAAGACCGGTGCCCAGAATCCGGTGTCCCACAACCGTCGGTAGGAGTTGACGGTTGAGCATCCGATCGCCGTAAGCGCGTAAAGATGTTCCACGATGCCACCGATCACCTGTCGGCCAACGCGTCCCGGCATCTGCGGGTCGTCACCTTCCGGCATGAACAGATTTTCGCCGCCGGTCCGATAGGTGAAGACTTCCTCCGACGCTACAGCCTGATCGATACCGAGATCGATGGTCTTGTCCTCGCCGCCGGACCAGAAGGAAATGTTGTGATGGCATCCGGAGGCCGAAACACCCATGAACGGCTTCGACCTGATCGCCTGCTTCATGCCGAAACACCCATGAACGGCTTCGACATGAAGCAGGCGATCAGGTTGAACTCACGCGCCACCTGCGCACAGAGCTGGCGGTAGGTCGTGAGTCGGTCCGCGGTGCGAAGCGCGTCGTCAAAGGTGAAGTTCAATTCCAGTTGCCCCGGGGCGTCCTCATGGTCGCCCTGGATCATGTCGAGGCCCATTGCCGTTGCGTACTCGATTACCTTCATGTAGACCGGACGCAGGCTCTCGAACTGGTCGATGTGGTAACAATACGGATTGGAAAAACCACCAGCCGGCTTGCCGTTCTCGTCCCGTTTCAGCCACATCATTTCGGGCTCTGTTCCGTGACGCATATGCAGTCCATCGTGTTCCGCCTGAAACTGCTCATGAATCCGGCGAAGGTTTCCTCGGCAATCCGCTGTCAGGAATGCGCCGGCGTCTTCCCTTTCCTCACGGTTGCGGAACAGGGTGCAGAACACACGGGCGACACGCTTGTCCCATGGCAACTGGCAGAAGGTTTCCGGTTCGGGAATGCCCACGAGTTCCGACGCTTCCGGCCCGTAGCCCAGATAGTCTCCGCCCCGGTCCGTGAAGAGGTTTACGGTTGCTCCGTAGACCAGCTGAAAGCCCTTCTCGGCGATGGATTCCCAGTGTCGGGCAGGGATGCCCTTGCCGCAGATGCGGCCGGTGATGCTGACAAATTGAAGATACAGGTATTCGATGCCGAGGCTGTCAATCCTCTTGCGGATCTCTCGCACTGCTTCAGCGCGGCCCGGTGCCTCCACGAATTCTTCGATATGCTGCCTGGCCATGCTACAACCCCTCCTGTTCTTGCTGCTTGCGGGGAAGGCCCCCGGTTCACCCGGCAGGTGTGATCGCATTAGTATTAACCAGCGCCGACCTGCACCGGTAGAATTTCCCACCACAACGGCCGGCCTTCAACCAGCACAAGAATTTTGGTATAGGATTGGGTCATGAATGGGCAAGTTTCAGGCAATCCTTCGGGCGAGGGCGGGCGAATCATTGACCAGGGGAAGGGTGCGGCGTACATCGCATCGGCTCTTCGTGAGGAAATCCTCAATTTGGAGCATGGCGAGCATGACCGCCTTCCCACGGAACGAGCGCTTGCGCAACGCTTCGGCGTGGCGCGCGGAACGGTTCGTGAGGCTCTCGCGCGACTGGAGCGCATGGGGATGGTCACCCGGCGGCGCGGAAGTGGCACCTATGTCTGTTATTCCGATGCTGCGGAAACCTACTCCGTGATCCGATCGACAGGACCCATGCAGCTGATTGATGCGCGTCTGGCCGTGGAACCGCATGTGGCGCGTCTTGCTGCCCTGCATGCGAGCGGCAACACGGTATACGAACTTGAGAAGGCCCTGCGCGAAGTTGAGCAGTGCGAGCGTGAGGTTGACGGTTTTTCCACTGCGGACGAGCACTTTCACCGTGCGGTAGCTGCTTGCACGCGGAATGAAATGCTGATCTGGATCTGCAAGTGGATCAACCAGGTTCGCGGTCACGAGCAGTGGGCGGAGATGAAGCGGCTAACGCTCACTGGCAAGATGATCGCGGCATACAACCGCCAGCACCGGGCGATTGCGGAGGCAATCCGTCGGCGCGACGCGGACGGAGCGGCGCTGGCGGCGGCCGATCACCTTGGCCTGGCGCGGCAGTCGCTGGTCGATGCGGGTGCTCGTCGCTGAATGGGGACGGCAGATCAGCAGTCGAGTGTGTTTTCCCGCTCCCAGCTCGTGAGATGCCTGGCATAGTCATCCCACTCCGTCTGCTTGAGGTTCAGGAAGGCCTCTATTGCGCTTCTTCCGGTTGCGTCCGTCAGGATGCGGTCCGATTTGAGTGCCCGGAGTGCGTCCAGGAGATTGAGCGGTAGCTTGCGGGCGCCCCGTGCGCGCTGTGGCGTTGCATACATGTCGAAATCCAGCCGTTTGCTCGGCATCAGTTCCCGCACGATTCCGTGTTGGCCGGCAGCCAGAAGGGCCGCGGGCAGGAGATAGGGATTGGTCGCACCGTCCCCGAGACGAATTTCCATGCGGCCCGGCGCCGGAATTCGGATCATGTGAGTACGGTTGTTTCCACTCCAGGTCGCCGTGTTCGGGGACCAGGTCGCCCCTGACGCTGTAGGCGGGGCATTCAGCCGCTTGTAGGAATTGACAGTCGGATTGAGAATCGCGCAAAGCGCAGGTGCGTGCTGGAGAAGACCCGCAAGAAAATGATACGCGGTTGAGGAGAGGCCGAGTTCATCCCCGGAATCTTCGAAGAGATTGTTGTCGCCTTCTGTGTTCCAGAGGCTGACATGGGCATGACAACCGTTGCCCGTCAGGTTTGGAAACGGCTTGGGCATGAACGTGGCCCGGAGTCCGTGCTTTTCCGCCAGGCTCTTGACCATGAACTTGAAAAACGCATGCCGGTCCGCGGTCACAAGGGCGTCGGCATAGTCCCAGTTCATCTCGAACTGGCCACAAGCATCTTCGTGATCGTTCTGATAGGGCTCCCAGCCCAGCGCCTGCATGGAGTCGCAAATCTCGGAGATCAGGTCGAATCGCCGCATGAGGGCCGACGTATCGTAGCAGGGCTTCACCTGACGATCTCGCGGGTCTGCGATCGCGTCGCCCTCGGGGGTGATCACGAAGTACTCGCATTCGACGCCGTGCCGCATTCGGTAGCCGTTGGACGCGGCGCGTTCGACTGCACGCCGCAGCGCCACTCTCGGAGCTTGCTCCACGGGTTTCCCCTCCATGTGGAGATCGGATGCAACCCAGGCAACAGACGGATTCCAGGGCAATTGAATCATGCTCGATGGATCCGGCATGGCGAACATGTCCGGATGTGCAGGTGTCATGTCGAGCCAAACCGCAAACCCGGCGAATCCGGCGCCCTCGGCTTCCATCTCCCCGATAGCCGATGCGGGCACCAGTTTGGCCCTCATCAAGCCAAACAGGTCCGTGAAGGAAACCAGAAAATACTCCACGCCCTTCTCCCGGGCCGCTTCGGCAAGGCTGGTCGGTTGTGCGTTCACGATACCTTCTCCCTTCAAGCTAGTGATCGGTCCCGGCAACGTGCCGGGTTGCGTCGCAGAGAATACACGAGTCCCGGCAGGAGCGCCTTTGCCGGCCAACTGGCCTGTCGTTCGTCACGGACCGGACTTGTCCGGCTTTCGACCGACGACTTCCCCCCAAGCCAACGCGCTGAATGCATCCGACGCACACTTCCATGCGTCGAGGTTGCGTCGCCATTCATCAAACTGTTCGTGAGTCGCGAGACCGGCCTTGCAGGCGGCGGCCACGGTGTCCGGCGCAAGAAACCATCCTGTCGCGAGTCCATGAAAGAACGCGATGTCTTCGGCGCCGGAATAGCTCTCGAAGGAAGCGCTTGCGCAAATGGCTTCGAAGCCGGCTTCCCGAAGGTGCCAGTTGAGGTGCTTGCCCATGTCCGGCTGCCCGCCATTGGCCTTGATCAGGTTGGTGAAGGTTTGCCAGGCGGCCGCCAGGTCTCCGAGTTCGGGGTGCATGAAGGACGAGGCGCCGATCATATCCCTGGCCGAGATCAGCCCATCGGGCTTGAGCACCCGCATCATTTCCGCGAGGACGGAGTCGGTGCCCGGCACATGCATGAGGAGTGCGTGACTATGCACGACGTCGAACGAACTGTCTTCGAATGGCAGGCACGTCGCATCTCCGGTGCGGAAATGCGCGTTCCCGTGTCCGCCGGCTGCAGCGGCGTTGCGTGCGATTTCGATCTGTGATTCCTCGATGTCAATACCGTGCAGATCACCCGGTTCGACCGCCCTGGCCAGGCCCAGTGAGATGGTTCCGGGCCCACAGCCGACATCAAGAAGACGCATTCCTGGCCGCAGATGGGGTAGCAGATGCGCCGAATTGAGTTCCGCGCTTCGCCGGCGCAGCATTTTCTGGAATTCTTCGCCGTAGCCCATCGTATAGGCGTGTTCGGCCGAATCGGTTTCGTGTGTCTTTGCCATCGTATCCTTCCATTTGCACATGGTTGCGCCATCCATGGTTATATACTCGAAAGGATATTTCACATTGGCGCGGGCGATGGCGCCGACGCGTGTTTCTCGTTTGTGCTTCGACCGCTTTGCATATGCTGGGACGTTGTGAATGTGCTTGCTTGTAGTGTTCGGTTGCCGGCCATGCGGGGATAGCCTCGAACCACGGAGTTCCTGATTGGCCAGTCTGCACAAGCTGGGTTTCGGCAAGTCCGTCCGCGGACGGGAATGCCGGAGGCGGGTCAGGACGGCAAGGGCAGCCACTTCACCAGGGGCTGGCAGATGTTCGGTATAACGGGCCTGGTAACCATGCTACGGAGGAATTGCGAAGCGCATGGTTGAATTGATCGGACACAGGGGAGCCTGCGGGCATGCTCCGGAGAATACGCTCGCCTCATTGCACATGGCGCGGACCTTCCGACTCCGCTGGGTAGAATTTGACGTTCACAACACGGCGGATGACGTGCCGGTGTTGCTGCATGACCATACCTTGGATCGGACGACCGACTCCTCTGGCCCGATTTCTGAATGGAGCCTGCGCGGCCTTTCCGGAGTCGATGCAGGATCCTGGTTCGGGGACCGTTTCAGGGGCGCGGCGGTGCCAACGCTGGAGCAGGCAATGCGCCTGCTCGCTGTCGATGACATGCGGGCAAATGCAGAGATCAAGCCGTCCCCGGGATGTGACACGACCACTGCGGAGACTGCAGTCCGGGTGCTGCTTCGAAGCGGGATCGGTGGGGACCGGTCCTTGCCACTGATCTCCAGTTTCTCAGCGACTTGCATCTCCGTAGCAAGGAAGGCTGCACCGGCATTTCCCCGGGCATTGTTGTTCGAGGAGGTTCCCGATGATTGGATCGATCGTCTTCGTGCCCTCGAGTGTGAGGGTCTTCATTGCCATCACCTTGCGGTGTCACCAGAACTTGTCCATGCGGTGAAGGCAGCCGGTTTCGCCATTCGCGTATACACGGTGAACGATGCGGCGCGTGCGTCCGAATTGGCCAGTCTCGGTGTGGATGCGATCGTGACAGACTATCCCGACCGGCTATTGCCCGCCTTGCGGAGCCGTGTCTGGCACTGATCTCGCCTGACCCGGGCTGGTTCCGTGATGGTGGGTCCTTTCGATTGATCGAGGCAGCGGGGCGGGGCGAGGTTCCGGGCGGGTTGCGAAAGTTCCGGGCCGCGTCTGCGTTTGGCTGGAAGGGATGCCGACTCAGGCAAGTAGACCGAGGTCGCGCTTGCGCCGGGCGGCCCAATCACTGATCAGACGGTCCACCGAGAGGCCCATGAAGGCAACACAGAGACCGATGACGATTCCCTTGCCGGCATCGGCAGAACCCAGCGCCCGGAAAATCTCTTGTCCGAGGTCGCGGGTGCCGATGAATGCCGCGATGATCACCATGAACAGGGCAAAGAGCACGGTCTGGTTTACACCCAGCATCATCTGGGGGAAAGCGAGTGGCATGCGGACCTTCCACAGCAGTTGGCGCTCGTTGCATCCCGAAGCGATGCCGGCCTCGACGATTTCGCTCGGTACGTTCCGCAGTCCGAATATCGTGTATCGGACGGCAGGAATGGTCGCGTAGATGACGATGGCAAAGATCGCGGCAACGTCTCCGACTCGGAATAGCATGATGACCGGAATGAGGTAGATGAAGGAAGGAAATGTCTGGAACGTATCGCAAAGAAACAGGAGCACCCGGGTTCGCTTCGGGGAGCGGCTACCCCAGATTCCGAGAGGAAAGCCGATCAGCACGCAAGCGAGCACCGCGCAGAACACCATGTATGCGGTGATGAGAGCCCGCTCGTAGAAGCCGGTAAACGCAACGAAGCCCAGGAACCCTCCCACTGCCAGGGCGGCGCGCGGCCCGCCGATGATCCATCCAGCGGGGACGGCCAGCGCAAGCACGGAGATCCAGGGCAGATACAGGAATGCCGTGCGGATGGGGATCAGCACGTTGACCAGCAGGCCGTCCCGAATGAAGGCCAGCGCATCGTAGTATTCGACCGTGACATAATCGACGAGTGCGTCCCACACATGCGCAGTGGTCAACGCGTATTCGCGCGGATACGCCTCGGCCACCGGAAAAGCCATGGCGATCGGAATGGACACCGCCAGTACGACAATCGCGGCTACGGTGGCAGGACGCTGTCGCCAGAAAGGACCGCTCGGATCATGTCTTGGCTCAAGGTCAGCCAACGCATGGCTGATCCGATCAAGCGTAATCGCCATGAAGACAATGGCTACGCCAACCTCAAGAGCCTCGCCGATCCGCAGCGCTTGGAGTCGGAACAGCAGATCGTGACCGAATCCCTTGGCGCCGACGAAGGAGGCAATGACCACCATTGCGAGGCACTGCATGATGACCTGGTTGATGCCAAGCAGCAGGGATGCGCGCGCGCTGGGAATCTCGACCTTCCAGAGCATCTGCCAAGCATTGCAGCCTGCCATGATTCCCGCTTCCCGGACTTCCTGGGGTACAGCGCGGAGACCCGTTAGTGCCAGCCGAGCCATAGGGGGCATCGCGAAGAGAATCGTTGCAATAGTGCCCGCCTTGTGACCGACACCGATAAAGACGGCAACCGGGATCAGATAGGAGAAATGCGGCATCGATTGCATGACGTTGAGGATCGGCCAGAGGATGCGTTCGAATCTTTGCGACCGGGCTGCGGCGATTCCGAGAAGGAGGCCGATCCCGCCTGCAATCGGTGCCGCCGTCAGGACCGACGAGAGAGTCTGCATCGCGAGCTTCCACTTGCCGAATACGGCAAAGTAAACGAGGCAGACACCGGTGAGGAGTGCCAGGCGCCAGCCTCCGACACGCCAGGCAAACACTGTCGCAAGACCGGTAACCGCGATCCAGGGCAGGGCGGGCACGCCGAGGCTTCGCTTGAAGCCGGCAAAGAGGATGCCCTCCAGCAGGTTCAGCGGGATTTGCACCAGATCTGCAATGAATCGCGAGAAGTCCTTGAAGGTCGCACCGAACACCAATGGTTCCGTCCGCAGGAAATCAGTGACGAGGTTGATCCAGTCCGTGAAGGGAAGGGTCCAGGACTCGGGAGGCGTGACCGTCCATTCCGGCAGCACGGGTCGAAGCAGCAGGGTCGCCAGGAAGAACACCAGTACGAGCCACGGCGAGAAAGGTGCAAGACGGCTAGCTTGAACGTTCACCGGGATCCGCCGAATATCACCTGCACGACCTGTTGCCGGTCAATTGAACCGACCAGGTCGGTGCCATCCAAGACAGGGACGGGCTTCTCCTGTTCCATGAGGATCGGCATTGCTTCCGAGAGT
>CAZPXZ010000048.1:10218-12128 GCA_964590405.1 uncultured Rhodobacterales bacterium
CAGGTCTCCAGTATGCTCACCACCGTTTTCGCTGTCGGAAACGGGCGTCATGATCGAGCGTACGCGGAGGATCTTGTGTCTGGGGACGTTGCGGGTGAATTCCGCGACATGAAGATTGGCCGGCCGCGTAACAATTTCCTCCGCGGTTCCGATCTGCACAATCTCACCCTCGTTCATGATCGCGATGCGGTCGGCAAGCCGGATTGCCTCATCAAAGTCGTGGGTGATGAAGACGATGGTCTTGTGCAGAACGCCCTGCAGGCGCAGAAACTCGCCCTGCATCTCGTGACGGATCAAGGGGTCGAGGGCGGAGAAGGGCTCGTCGAGGAACCAGATGTCCGGCTCCACGGCGAGGGAGCGTGCAATCCCGACGCGCTGCTGCTGGCCGCCGGAGAGTTCGCGCGGGAAATGGTGTTCCCGACCTCCGAGCCCCACAAGATCGATGACGCGTTGCGCGCGTTCACGTCGTTCGGTTCGGCCCATGCCGCGCACTTCGAGCGGGAATGCGACATTGTCCACGACGCTGCGATGAGGAAAAAGAGCAAAATGCTGGAAGACCATGCCCATTTTGTGGCGCCGCAATTCGATCAGTTCGCGCTTTCCGGCCTTGGCAAGATCCTGGCCGTCAACAAGAATTTCACCAGTTGTCGGCTCGATCAGACGAGTTAGGCACCGAACCAGGGTTGACTTTCCGCTTCCGCTCAGGCCCATGATGATGAGAATCTCACCGGACGCCACATCGAAACTGGCATCCCGAACCGCGGGAACATAGTCAGCTGACTCGATCTCCTCGAGGCCGGGTGAGCCCCCCGCACTCTTCAGGAATCGTTCCGGATCGGCTCCATACAGTTTCCACACGCCCCGGCAGACAATACGCGGATTGCTTGGAGTGTTTGGCGACCCTGCCTGATCGCGTCCGTTTGTCATGCGGCCTCCAGGGTCGGTTCCGCTACGTTTCCGGTCGCCGGCAGCGTAGCTTGCATATCCACCATCAGCATACCGCAGCAGAACCATACACGGAAACCTGGTTGGAATTGGACCAATTCGTAACCAAATGGAATGCGAGACGACAACCAAACGAATCAAGTGAGAAAATGACCGAATCATATGAGAAAATAAGGATAATTCATCCGTGAATAGGTGAACAGAGTAGTATTCATTAGATTGAATTCTGCCGTGAATCCGATCAATAGGTGCATTCATGCACGGAATTTGCGGCGCCGAGTTGGGCTAATCGGTGCAAATTCTCTGTTGAAAATCCCAATTTTGTACCAATTCGAATCCCAACATTGCTTGCATGTTCTGGTTCACAGTACCTTTTTGACCAACGGGTTCCAACATCTGCCTGAGGTACCGTGCGCCATTGCGGCGGGCCCGTCACAAGTGTCCGGGAACCCTGAATGGAAGAGGGAGTACAATCATGAAGAAGAGCGTGATGGCGCTTGCCGGCGCACTCGCATTTGCGGTACCGCATGCCGCATGGTCGCAAGATTCCAGTGATCCGATCAAGATCCCGATCCATAACTGGTCCAGCCAGATTGTCGGGGCGTACATCGTGGGGCATATCCTTGAGCAGACTGGTGCCAGCATCGAGTACATCAACAGTGACAGTCAGGCCGTCTACGCCTCCATGTGCGAAGGTGATATCGATCTCGTACACGAAGTCTGGCAGGGCGCGTTCGGTGTTGCGTTTGAGACTGAAGTGGAAAAAGGCTGCGTATTGGATCTGGCCACTCATGATGCCAAGACTCGCGAAGAGTGGTGGTACCCGATCTATGTCGAGGAGCAGGCCGGGGCACTGCTCCTCGCCATAGATCGGGTCCCACCACTCTTCGCGGGGCCCCGCGGTGGGGGGGGCCCCGTCGCGCCCGCCGCCAGGGTCTACCGGCGCCGGGCAGGCCCCCCCGCCG
>CAZPXZ010000048.1:12138-26446 GCA_964590405.1 uncultured Rhodobacterales bacterium
CTGAACGCGTGTGCCGAGATGTTTTCGACACCCGAAACGGCCCCAAACGGCCGCTTTCTTGCCGGTCCTGCCGACTGGCTGAAGAAGGACGCGGAGCGGGTCGAAGGACTGGAGATGGACTTCGAGGTCGTGAATGCCGGATCGGCCGCCGCACTGTGGGCGGAATTGAAGGTGGCCAGCGAACGGAAGGAGCCCATTGTTCTCTTCAACTGGACGCCGAATTTCATCGAGGCGCTTTATGAGGGCAAGTTCATCGAGTTCCCGGAATTCGAACAGGCTTGTCGGGATGATCCCGCCTGGGGGATGAACAAGGAATTGACGCATGACTGCGGCAACCCGAAAGGTGGGTACCTGAAGATCGGTGTTTGGGAGGGAATGCCCGACATGTGGCCCGCGGCAACAGCCGTCCTGAAGAACATCAACCTCACCAACCTCGATGTTGCGATCATGGCGAAGCTGGTTGACGTGGATGGCATGGAACCTGTCGATGCGGCGGAAGTATGGCTGGCGGACAACGAGAGTCGCTGGCGGTCCTGGCTTCCCGGAACCACGTAATCAGAGTTTGGGCGGCGGCCGTACCCGGCCGCCGCGACCATCATGATCCCGGCTCGCGGTCGGGAAGAGTCTCGTTTTCTCTTCTCTCCGCACTCAGGCCTGCACAGGCTTGCCTCCCGGATCGACATGCCGCGTCTGCACGATTGCCTTGACCTCCGGTACTGAAACGCCGTAGTTGGCGAATGCTCGCAGTGTATCTTCGATGGCCCTGTCATCGAGCAACACCGGCCCGCCAATGTTGAGGCTCAGATAGTACTGGCGGGCGATCGTCTCCAACTCGATTGCGCGCCACATCGCCGTGGCAAGGCTGTCTCCAACGGCGATCATTCCATGATTGGCAAGCAGGCACGCCGTTCGGTCGCTGATCGCTTCTACGGCCCTTTCGGCAAGTGCCGCTGTACCATAGGTTTCGTATCCGGAACAGCGAACCGAGTTTCCGCCAAACGCGGCTACCATGTAATGGCAGGCCGGAATCTCCTTTCGCGCGATGGCCAGCGTAGTGCAGTAGGTCGGGTGCGCGTGGACAACTGCGGCTACGTCTGGGCGGTCCAGCAGCAGCCTACGATGCATGCGCCATTCCGTAGATGGCCTCAGGGGACCTTCCCACTGGCCGCTCTCGTCCTCAAGCGGGAGGGACGCGATCATGTCGGGAGTCATGGTGTCGTAGGCAGTGGCTGTTGGGGAAATCAGCATTCGGTCTCCGAATTGCGCCGAAATGTTCCCGGATGTTCCCTGGTTGATGGCGGAAGAATTCATCTCCCTGCATCGCTGGACGATTTCTGCTCGTAATTCTCGCTCTGCCTGCTTCATTACTGACCTCCTTCAGGTTCATTCCAATCACTTGCCAACTGGGGCAATTCCGAGGTTCTTCTCGGACGGACGCTGATCTCGTTTGCGCTGTGACAAGAATAGCGGTCAAGTCGCGTCGCACCTGATGTCAGGAAGGCTGTCTTTCCCCGCAGGCAACGGGGCATGCAACCTGCGCTGGACGCTTGAACTCGGCACTACTGTCGGGCCGCAAGGATTCGGTGGACGATTTCGGCAAACCCCTGGCCGCCTCGCCGCCGGGCTATCCAGTTTGGTTCTGCACTGAGCTGGCCCTTGAATTGAAGAATATTCGCCACGCCACAAGCATGCGGGAAAAAAGCGAACATTGGCGCATCGTTGGGACTGTCGCCGCAATAGAGGATTTGCTCACACTCCCGGTCAAGATCAAGACCAAGGATTTCATCGACGAACATGCGTGTCATACTCAGTTTGTCGTGATTGCCGTACCAGCCGTTGACGTGGATGGAGGAAATCTTGGCTTGCGCGCCATTCTCGACAAAAATTTCCTGGATCCGGTTTGTCTCTGCTTCCGAAAGGCTCTCACCGTCCTCACGGAAGTCGATCGCAAGATCCGATACCCGGTAGGGCTGGTCAGCCGAAATCCGCGCACGTGGCACTGCTGCGAGAATCTTGTCACGAATCTGTTCGAGACGCTGCGAATCTCTGGTGCGGCATTGTTCACTGCTGGAATAGATTCTCCGCATGCTTCGTGCCATTCGGTCATAGGAGAAGCAGAGGCCGCCATTCTCCCCGATGACGCCAGTCACAGGCCAGAAGCGCGCGATCATGTCGCACCATCCGGCAGGTCGCCCGGTGACCACGCCGACTCGGAGGCCTGCGCGCTCCAGGCTCTCCATCGCGGAGTATGCACATGCGGGTAGCCGGCCATCGGTGGTGAGTGTGTCGTCTATGTCTGTCAGTACCGTATGGATGGCACGCGCCGTTGCAGGTGAGATATCGTGAATGGACTGCATCGCACTACCCCTCCGCTGCCGCGATCGCATCCAGCAGACCTGCGTCACAAGCGAGGTCTGCAAAGGAGAACCGGTTGCGCATCTCGTGTCCGTGCCGCACCGCCTCTCGATAGAACTCCAGTGGAACTCCCAGTTCGGTGGCGGTTGTGGGGGCACCCGCGGCCCGGAGGCGTTGACGCATGACCGGGACGGGATCGATCCATTGCCTGCATTCGTTTCGTAGCATTGGCCAGATTTCAAGAAGGCGTTCATTCAGTCGCCGGGTACCGGCCTCGTCCAGTGCCTTCATTCGGTATTCGGCTTCGCAGGCGACTGCGATCGCCGGCCCCATCCGTTTCACCATTCCCGAACGGTCCACCCGAGTGGGCCGCAAGACGGGAGGACTCTCACACTCCAGAATGCCCTGCTGGATACGGCCCATGGTCAACGAGGCGACGCCGACCTGCAGGCCATGGAGGGTTCCCGGATGGCGAGTTCCCGCAAAACAGTCGATGTAGTGGGAAATCTGGTGTTCCCCCATGGATCCGTGGTTGGAAACGCCGGTGAAATTCACTCCCAGGCCGGAAAGCAGCAGTGAGCGAGCCAGATAGCCGATCGCAACGGGATCCCGCTTCCCGACGCCCTCCGCATGCTGCATGAGAATGCGGGAGTCTTCCTCCTGAATCCAGTACGGCTCCTCGTGAAACGGTGTGCCGAGAAGTCGATGGGACATCCACCAATCGGTACGCGCCACGCTGGAGCAGATGCAGTCTCCGAATCCGGCAGCGGCCATATGTGCCGGGGCCGCTGCGAGCACGGATATATCCAGGAAAACGCCTCTAGGGGGATGGGCGGGCAAAGAGGTCTTGAGACCGTTTTTCAACGAGAGGGAAGCTGTTCGCGAGGTATAGCCATCCATGGACGGTGCCGTTCCGAATACGGCATATGTGCGTTGATTCTGTGCAGTTACGTATTTTGCAAGGTCGTTGATTGTTCCAGAACCGACAGCGACCACCGTGTCTGCGTCCGCAATCTGGCAAGCCAGCGAGTCGGCCGCGCAAAGCGAGGCGTGCGTGCCGCCGGGAACGATTGCCTCGAACAGGTCGACTCCATCCCGACGGAGGCTGCGCGCGACACGGGAGCCAAGTGCATCCCAGGAAGCGGGGTCCGCAACCAGCGCAACGCGCTTGCCGATTCCAGCCGACCGAGCCAATTCCGACTCGGCACCCTCCAGATTGTCCGCGATCTCAATCCGTTCCACGGGAGCGCGGGGAGCCCGCCGGCCGGATGCCGGGTGAACCCAGCGCCCCATATAGATATCATCAATCTCCTGCATCCATCCGCCCGGCGGCGCGCCGCGCGGTCGCGTGGACGGCTGAGCATCCGCTGGTGCGGGCAAGGCTGTTTCCACGTTACGGGGCATGGTGTCTGATTAGTGAATATGGTGACCCTCGTCAATCCGGTATTGGGAAAGATGGAATGATGGCGATTTCGAGGTTGCAACTGCCATGACGCAGACAGCGCATGACAACGGCAAAATGGTGCCGCCACAATTGCGTGCAGATATCGAGATGTCGGCCGCATGGCTCTACTACAGCGAGTCCTGCACGCAGGAGGAGGTTGCGCAGATACTCGGTGTTTCGCGGGCTTCGGTGGCAAACTACCTGTCCTCTGCTCGAAGCCGCGGACTGGTGGAAATTCGGTTGGCTCCTGACATCCTTGCCCAAGTGAAGCTCAGCAAGCGGATCATGGAGCAATTTCGGATCGAGTCCGCCCATATACTGCCCCTGCGGAACGAAAGCAGCGGGACCGGGATATTGCGAACGCGTCTCGGAGCTGCGGGAGCACATGCCCTGGTTCCTCACCTTCAACAAGCCGAAATGGTCGGCGTTGCCTGGGGACGGACCATGTCGGAACTTGGCAAATCGTTGCCGAAATGCGACTTTCCCGGCTTGGGCGTTGTCCAGATCTCCGGGAGTTCTTTGGGTGGTGATACGGCTTCGCCGGAAGCATGCACGGCCCTCATTGCACACCGGCTCGGAGCGAAGTGCTTCAATTTCCATGCCCCGGCGGTAGTGACCTCGCCATCGCTGCGGACGGCCCTGATGGACGAGCCGACTTTGAAACGCCACTTCAAACGCATTCGCCGGTGCGGGATTGTCGTCTTTGGCGTTGGTGAGCTGACACTTCATGCCCGCTGGGCGGACAGCGACAGACTGATTCGGCCCTCGGTCGCAGCCTATCTGCGCGAGGGCTGCGTAGGCATGCTGATTGGACGCTTCATCGATTCGCGGGGAAGGGAATTGGCGGGCCCGCTGGCCGGGCGCCAGATCGGCATGGAACTGGATGAGTTGCGCGAGGTGCCGAAGCGGTTCTGCATTGCGGGGGGCGAGGCAAAGCTGCAGGCGCTCCGGTCAGTCCTGTCGGGAGGCTATGCGACTCACCTGGTAACCGACGAGAATACAGCACAGAGACTGCTCGGGGACGAGTGATGCGCAAGAGTATCGTTATCGGAATCGACAGTTCGACGCAATCAACCAAGGCGGTCGCATGGAGCAGGGAGGGTGAGTCGCTTGCCGAAGGCCGGGCTCCGATTCCGATGGACATGCCGGAACCACGCTATGTGGAGCAACAGGCCGAGGATTGGTGGACTTCTGCACGCACTGCGCTCCGTGCTGTCGTCGGCCAGATCGACCCGTCAAGCGTGGCCGGGCTGGCAATCTCCAACCAGCGCGAAACGGTGGCGTTTCTGGATGCCGATGGGCAACCCGTCCGGCCAGGGATGGTGTGGCTGGACGAGCGGGCAGCGGAGGAAGTGGAAACCTTCAGCAACCTCATTGGCGTTGACCGATTGCACCGGATCACCGGCAAACCGCCAAATGTCGCTCCAGTTACCTACCGACTCGCCTGGATGCGGCGCTGTGCTCCAGGAGATCTGGAGCAGACAGCGCTGATAACGGATGTGCACGGCTATCTCGCATTGCGCCTGACTGGCAGGGCCACGGCCAGTTGGACGAGTGCGGATCCGTTCGGAGTCTTCGATATCGAGGCCAAGGCATGGTCGAAGCCGGTATTGGATGCACTGGGTCTTTCACCAGGGCATTTCGCGGCCTTGGCACGCCCCGGAGCGCGGATCGGCAGGGTTTCCGAGGAGGCGTCGGAGGCTGTGGGACTCCCCGCTGGTACACCCCTCTTTGCGGCCGGCGGAGATGGCCAATGCGCAGGCCTTGGTGTAAACGCGGTGCGAAAGGGAATCGTCTATCTGAACCTGGGGACCGCAATCATCACAGGAACCTGGTCGGCTGATCCGACGATCAACCTGACCTGGCGTACCGTGACCTCACCAACCGGGGAGGGGTATTTCCTTGAAGGATGCCAGCGGGCCGGTACGTTCCTGCTGGACTGGTTGATCAATACCTGCGCGGGTGGGCGAGGAGATTCCCGGGTATTCTCTGCGCTTGAGGAAAAGGCAGCAGCGCTTCCGGTCGGATCGGAAGGCGTCACCGTATGTCCGTACTTGTCAGGATGCATGGATCCCCATTGGGATCCTGCTGCACGTGCGAGCTTTTCCGGACTAGCCCCAACCCACGGTATCGGTCATCTCTATCGTGCGACACTCGAAGCGCTCACGCTGGAAAGCGCGCGAACGATCGCTGCCTGGAAGGCCGGGGGCCTCGGCCCACAGAGAATCATCGCGGTTGGCGGCGGTGCGCAGAATTCGCTCTGGACGAGAATGGTCGCAGATGCCACGGGGCTTCCGCTCTCCATCAGCCGCAGCCTTGAGGCAACGTCGCTTGGGGCGGGAATATCGGCAGCTGTTGGATGCGGATGGTTTCCGGATTTTACTTCTGCGGCGGATGCAATGAGCAGTGTGGGCCGTACTATCGAACCGGACCCGACAGTGTGCGCTCAGTGGGAGGCTCTGTCGGCCCGTCAGGCTGCCGCGTATCGGCCGGGAGGCTGAGAGCCGGGACAGGCACCGCAGATGCCGAGAGTGTGGACGTGCGACCGGTCATCCGGACGGAGACGCTGCCACCCGGAAACGCGCTGGACTCCCGTTGATGCAGACTTCAGGCCGTGGTTCACGCAACTGGCGGCCCGTTGTCTTCCCCATATGGTCGGGAGAGGCACGTTCAAGGCCGAAGGAAGGAAATCTCGAAGTCCGATGACACATCGGATCCTGCCACCTCGGATTGCACGCCCGAAGTGATCAGCAATGTGCGGCATCCAGCAGCCTTCGCGCCGGCGATGTCGTGCACCGGGCTGTCTCCGATCACCAGGCACCGATGGGAAGGCGGATTTCCGAGAGCCCGAAGACCCGCACGGAACATTTCCGCTCCCGGCTTTCCGAGCGTTACCACGTCGCCACCAGCCGACTTGTAGTCCTCGGCGACGCGCCCGGGTCCGAATTGCGGTTCGCCGCCGGCATACATGACGTGGTCCGGGTTGCAGCAAAGTGCCGGAATCCCTTGCTTGGCAAGGGGGTGGAGGCGTCTGGCATAGTCCATTCTCGAATGGCGAAGCGGGTCTGCTCCGGCAATCAGGACGAGGCTGGCCTGTTGGTCCTTCGACGCTGTTCGAAGCGGGAGCGAATCAAGTGAATCGCAGCCGGATGGGGAGGCAATTACCACGACCCGATCTCCGCGGCGCAGCCCTCCCGTTGCCAGCATTTCGTTGAGTCTGGCAGTCGCGAGTCCTCCGGACGTTATTGCTTCCCGATACTGTGTACGGACAAAGCCGAGGGCAGCCAGTCGCTCCGAGTTTGCCCTCGGGGACCGTCCGGAATTGGTCAGGACCGCGACGGGAATCCTTCGATCTGCAAGCCAGGCCATGGTAGAAAGTGCGCCTTCAAATGCCTGGACGCCGTTATGCAGAACGCCGAACTGGTCCGCCAGCACGGCATCAAACTGTCCTTCAATTTCCGAGAGTCCGGCGATGGATCGGGTCACATTTCGCCTCCCAAGCCGGCCATGGCGAGCCGTGCCGTACCGGCAGCGGCCTCGCTGGAAAGGGTGGGCGCAGAGGGAACCGCGAGAATGCGATGGCGAAGGCGTGTCCAGACGGAATTGACGGCGCCGCCGCCGACGGTTCGAAGACAAGCAAGAGGCGGTGCACCCAGTTCGGCGAGTCGCTGGTAGCCGAGTCGCTCGGTTCGGGCGATCCCCTCGAGAAGGCCGTGCAGAAACACGGCGTTGTTTCTGGGTCTGGGTGTCATGCGGGGGGCGAGTTCCGGATCGGCAATCGGGAAGCGTTCGCCGGTTCCGGGTAGCACGATGTAATCGAGACCGCAATCAACCTCGGGATCGATCCGGAGACTGAGATCCGCGATCTCCTCACGGGAGAAACACTGCAGGAGTACCGCTCCACCCGAGTTGGAGGCACCCCCGGCCAGCCAGGTATTGCCAATGCGGTGGCTGTAGATGCCGTATTCGGGGGAGAAGATGGGCCGATGCGAAAGCAGCTTCAGTGTCATGGTTGAGCCGAGTGCAGTAACGCCATCTCCGGGCGCCTCGGCTCCTGTCGCCCAGAAGGACGCGCATCCATCCGTAAAGCCCGCGAAGATCGGTATACCGACGGGGAGTGCCAGACTGCCACTGGTCCTTGCCGTTTCCGTTCCCGAGGGTACGACATCCGGCAAGAGACTCCGAATCAGCGGTGTTTCAGAGAGCCAGTCCGGCCAGCGTCGCTGAACCGGGTCATAGCCGGTCTTGAGGGAATTGCTCTCGTCACTGGGCACCGGGCGACCGGCGAGCAGTTCGGCAATCCAGTCTGCCTGGTGGGCGATGCGTACAACGCCTGACCGTTCCTGCAGGACGATGGCGCGGGCGAGCGCCGAGGTGGCGCCATGCGCTGCGCTTTCGCGTGGCGCCGCAGTCTTGATCGCTCGGACCGCATCCGGATGATCGACAGCGTCATTGTACATCAGTGCCTGCCCGACAGGCCTGTGATCGGCATCGAGGGCAAGAACCGTTCCGGAAGTCGCGTCAACGCATATGGCTTCGATCGACCGCCGGTGCAGGCTTTCCTTCAGAGCCTTCAGCGCCTTGCCCACCGAATCGATCCACGCTGCCGGATCCCTGCGCCGGCGAGCATCGAAATCCATCCCGCTTTCTGCCTTGGCAACGAGACGGCCATCGGAGTCCAGGGCGGCGGCACGGGCACCGGATGTGCCGAGGTCGATGCCTACGAAGACCGCGTCGGTCATTCCACTGCCGTCAGCGCATGATTCAGAGACTGTCGCTGCTTCTCCGCGTCCCAGTTCAAGAGTTCGAATTCCTCAGCCTCTTGGAGACGGTTGACTTGAACGGCCGGGTCGACACGAGCGAGAACATCGCCGAGGCATCGGGCGAGGGCCAAGACCGGTCTTGCGGCATCTGCGCGTACCGCGACACCCTCGCCCTCCAATACGAGGAGATTGCAATGGGGTTCCATGCCCTCCAGTCGTGGCCGATCCGTACCCGAGGGCTCGATCCGGACGCCGGGTCCCAGGAAGACAACATGATCGGGGTACAGGCTGGCTCCTCGCGCGAGTCGCAGGCGCGCCGGGTCCATGGCGATAGCGTGCAATGCAGGATATGGGGCTGGAACCCAGCCCGTACCTTGCAATTGTGCGGCGAGCGAGGGGTGTGGATCTGTATCCGGCTGGACACGCTCCGGGGCAAGCTGTCGACTCGCTGCCAGCAGCAGGGTCTCCGCCTCTGCCACGGTGTCGCCGCAAGCAACAAGTCCGTGATTCCCGAGAACAGCAATCTTCGTATCCGGGCGGAGGCGAGCATGGATAGCCCGCGCCAGCGAAGCGCCGGGCTTCGTGTAGGGGATGAAGATAGCGCCCATCCCGGAAAGGCGCTCTGCCACGACGGTCTCCGCGTCGGTGCGTACTGCAATTGCGATGGTTGCGACACAATGGGTATGCAACACGACCTTCCACGGCAGCACGGCGTGCACGGGAGTCTCGATGGATGCTCGGAGGCCCGATGGATTGGAAGCGGAGATCACAAAGTTCGCAGGGTCTTCTGCTCGGGGATCTCCAGATGTGAGAGACTGCTGCATTCGTTTCGCATCGACCGGGACCATGATGTCAGCGTTCTCGGCATCGGCGAGCCAGGTTCCGGATGCCTTGATCCACATGGCACCGTTACTCTTGAGGGAGGTGTTGCCGCCAGGACCCTGAACCTGGAGTGGATTCTGACCTAGACGGGCGGACACCGAAAGCAGGGCCCGGTACTCGCCTGCAGGTGGCCGATTGGCGTGCACCGTCATCCGACCGGATCCCTTTCGGTAAGCCACTCTTCCAAGGCTGTCCGCGCCTTGCCCGAAAGGAAGAGGCCGTGCTGGGTCCGGCGCTCAAGGATGTCTTCGGCGTTCTGCGCCCATTCGTTCTCAACGAGGTAGTCGGCTTCCCGCTCGTAGAGCAGTCCGCCGAAATGGCAGCCCAGGTCGTTTGGTGTGCGGGCACCGTCGAGAACTGTTGCGGCCTCCGTGCCATAGCATCGGGCAAGGTGCATGGCAAGGCTCTCGTCCAGCCACGGGTAGCAACGCTGGAACTCCATGAACCAGCGGCTGAAATCTGCATCGGGGATGTCCCCTCCGGGCAGCGCTGCGGAGGCTGTCCATGGACTTCCCATTTCCGGGAAATAGGGCCCGAGACGTTTGAGGCCATGTTCGGCGAGCTTCCGAAAGGTAGTCAATTTGCCTCCGAAGGCGGAGATCAGGGGCGCATCCTCGCCGCCTGGCGGGTCTCCAGAAAGTTCGAAAACGTAATCCCGCGTTACCCGCGAGGCGTTCTTCCGTTCGTCATCGTCGAATAGCGGCCGCACACCCGAATAGTGCCACAGCACGTCACGCGCATTGAGTTCCTTGTGAAAATACCGGTTCAGGGTACTGACAAGGTAGTCGATTTCGTCTTCACTCGCCTCGACGTCCTCCGGGCGCCCCTCATAGGGGACATCCGTGGTTCCCACCAGCGCAAGATCTTCCATGTAGGGGTTGACGAAGACAAGTCGTCGGTCCGGGGACTGGAGGACGTAACCGTGGGTACCCTCCCACCAGCGCTTCATGATGATGTGGCTGCCCTTGACCAGGCGGATGCGTCGCGTGGCATTTTGTCCGGCCACGTTGGTCAGCACCGATTCGACCCAGGGCCCCCCGGCATTGAAGATCGCTCGGGCCGCGACACTGCGCTCCAGGCCGGTCTTGTGGTCGCGGAGGACCGCGTGCCACAATTGCCCCTCGCGGCGAGCCGATACACATTCCGTACGGACGAGGATGCTGGCTCCCCTCCGTGCGGCGTCCACAGCATTCAGAACGACCAGTCTGGAGTCGTCAACCCACACATCCCAGTATGCGAATCCCGTGCCGAATTCATGCCGAACGGGAACTCCTTCCGGCACCGTGGCGAGATGGAGAGTTGTGGTCCCGGGAACGCGCTTTCGCGCGCCGAGATTGTCGTAGAGATGCAACCCAAGGCGGATCAACCAGCGCGGCCTTTGTTCGGGGCTGTGCACCAGCACGAGTTGCAGCGGCCATGCCAGATGCGGTGCAATCTCGAGAATCACTTCCCGTTCGCGCAGGGCCTTCCGGACAAGGCGGAACTCATAGTGTTCCAGATAACGGAGTCCGCCATGGATGTACTTGCCCGAGCGACCTGAAGTTCCCTGGGCAAGATCGTCCTTTTCGCACAGGATCACCGACAGGCCGCGGCCGGCTGCATCGCGTGCGACGCCGGCGCCGTTGATGCCGCCTCCGATCACCAGGAGGTCTGCAGGCTCTTGCGTTAGGTCGGTCATGGATTGGCGGGTTGCGTTGGCGGGCAGGCGATGATCAGCACGGATTGAGGGCAGGCTCCCCGCGAGTCCAGCGGCGTACCTCCTCGGCAGCCATGGCGGCAGCCGTCTTCGCCGTGCGGATGGACGCGCCACCTATATGCGGCGTCAGGGTCACGTTGGGAAGTTGAAGAAACGGGGAGTCAGGAGATACCGGCTCTTCGGGAAACGTTTCCAGCATGGCGCCCCGGATCCTTCCGTCGCGCAACGCTGTGTACAGGGCATCGTAGTCGACAAGGGACCCACGGGCGGTGTTCACCAGCGTGGCGCTCGGCTTCATCATGGCAATCGCCTTGGCGTCGATCATGTGGTGGGTTTCCGGGGTCGCGCGAGCATGCAGTGTCACGACATCGGACAGGCGGAGCAGTTCTTCCAGGCTGACCCGGGCAATTCCGTCCCATTCACATGCCGTTGGGGGAGCATAGGGGTCGTAAGCCAGGAATCGGCTCCCGAAGGGATGGAGAAGCCTCGCCACGCGTTGGCCGATTTCACCGAAACCGACGATGCCGACGGTCATGTCCGAAAGCTCGTTTCCGGTGAGATCGGCGCGGTACAGGTCACTGCGATACCTTCCGTACCGCATCGCATCATGACCGCGGGTGATGTTCCGAGTTTCCACAAGGATTGCCGCGACGGTGAATTCCGCCATCGCCGATGCGTTGCGTCCCGGTGTGTTCACTACCGTGACTCCGCGGCGCGAGGCTGCATTCAGGTCGACGTTGACAGGACCGCCACGGGCGACGACCACGAGTCTCAATCTCTCGGCCACCTCGAATACCGACTCCGGGACCGGGGCCAATTGCGTTACGAGGATTGGCGCCGAGCCCAGATGGGAAAGAACTCGCTCAGGTGTTCCCATATACTCCCGCAGGTTCTCCAGGCCCCGTGCATGGGGGTCTTGATGGACAGGTTCGTCCGGCCAAGGCAGGTCCACCGTCTTGCAACGAATGTCCTGTCCGCAGACCTCCTCCAAGGCACGCTGAAAGATCGACGACAGCATGAACTTGTCGCCGATGATCGCAACATCCGTGGTCACTGGGAACTCCGCAGTAGTGCGGCTTGCGTGGACCAAACTGGCAACAGGGCAATCCTCGACTGCAGATAGGCCTCGAAGAGTCGGTCGTAGACTGGAACGAGTTCTGGGTCTGGCTCGTCTGGCTGCTGGAGAAGGGGAAGTACCCAGGCTGCGGTGGCGTCGCCGATTGTCGGGAACACGCCCTGTTGGACGGCGGCGATCATGGCTGCACCGGCGGCACCTGCTTCGGGCTGGGCAATCGCGCGTACCGGGCGATCCATGGCAGATGCCAGAAGGCGACGCATGAGCGGTGACTTGGCCGCTCCGCCGGTTACACGAATCTCTCCCGGCCTGTTCCCGAGTGCGGAATAGCAATCGCGCGCCGCCAGCACGAGACCATCGTAAATGGCGCGCAGCATGTCGAACCAACCGGTAGATTGATCCAGCCCGGTAAAGCTCGCGCGGGCATCCGGTTCCGTGAATGGTCCCCGCTCGCCGGCGCTGGAGATATACGGATGGAACAGGGCCGCGCCGGGCCGGGCAGCGAGCACCCGATCGTCAAGTCCGGAAAGCAACTCCTCCGGGCGACGATGCACGCCTTCGGAGCGCAGGATCTCGGCAGCGAGGCCTAGCGCCCAGTCGATATTGAGTGTTGCTGCCATGTTGGTCTGCATCTGCGAATAGGCGCCGCCGGGAATGGGCATGGTGTATCCGCTTTGCGCGTCGTTCAGCACAACAGAGTCCGAATCCCGGACATATCGCATGTGCATACCGGTCGAGCCGAGCACAGTCAGCCCTGGCTCCGTGGCGGGATCGCAGATGCCGGCGCCGATGGCCGAGCACATGACATCTATTGCGCCAAGAACAACCGGCAGCCCCTGTGGCAGGCCTGTCGCACGGGCTGCGGAGGCGGTCAGTTGATGTGCTTGCAGGGATCCGTCCACGATGGGGGGCAGAAGGTGCCGGAGGTCTTCCAGACCGAGTGCCGAGATGGCCTCCGTGCTATAGCCACCGGTGCGGAAATTACCGAAAGTGAATTCTGCTTCCGAAGGGTCGGTCGCTCGAACGCCGGTCAGGTTCAGGTAGAGCCAGTCCTTGCAGTGCATCGCGGTCGCGGCCCTGGCAAGGAGGTCCGGGGCATGGCGCTTCATCCAGTAAAGATGGGTTCGCATCTGGCAGACATTGATGCCGCTGCCAGTGTGGCGGTATACGATCTCGTTTGCTCTCGGCCAGTTCGCGTGCCTCGTCTGCAGCGCGGGCATCAAGCCAAAGCCAGCCGTCGTGAATCGGCTCGTTGTCGGCGTCCAATAGCCAGGTACCGTCTCCCTGCGCTGTTACTGCCAGGGCCAGAACGCGCTCAGACAGTTCCGGGAGCCTCTCGGACAATGCCCGCAGGGTCGCGGCAGTGTCGAGCCAGGTGCGTCGCATGTCCTGCTCGACGCCACCATCAGGGAGTTGCTTGTAGGTGTTGCGTCGGCTGGCGCTGCCCAGCTCTCGTCCGGTGAGGTCAAAGGCCACGGCCTTGATGACGGAAGTACCGGCGTCGACGCTGACAATTGCCTGCCTGCACATGCCAGCTGCCTTTTGTTAACTGATCGTCGTGGAAAGGGGTCCGGAGTTCACCAGTACGACGGTGTCCATTCCGCCATGCGCACAGAGCGGAACACCGTCGATGCCCGCTAGGGCAGTAGGTGAACGACAGTAGAATGTCAAACGACAGGAGTACAAATTCTGCAGTACGTGTCTTGCGGGGCGAACTCTTTCCATCCCGGTAGAGGAGGGCTTCGGCTCGGCCATTGGTCCCCTAGATTGCGGGGCCACGAATCCACCGATTGCGGCCAGTGGAACCAGAATACCAGGGTCAACGGCCCCCTCGCTGACGGAGGAACGAGGTCATGACGGTCTCGGTCGAAGTTCTCCACAGTACTATCCGGGCCAATCGAGTCCATCGCCGTCTTGCAGGGAAGCCTCCTGCGGGTACCGCTTATACCAGATCAACTATTAAATCACCGGTGTTGAGTTGGATCCGGCCTGCAGGATTGCCCACTCCCGGTGGGTGATGGAGTGGATCCTCTCGGGATCTCCGACGAAGTCGAGCCAGGCTTTTCGGACGGCCATCCTGACATCCTCGACGG
>CAZPXZ010000049.1:0-4935 GCA_964590405.1 uncultured Rhodobacterales bacterium
CAATGCTGCCCGCAATATTCTGGCGTCGGGGACTGGCGCAACTGCACGGCGAGGGTGTGCACGTTGGTGACTCCTGTGACCCGTGAAATGGGTACGGGACTGGCCGCTGGCTAGTCAAATATATAAGCCCCAAAGATTTGCTAGACTCGTTCTGCCAAAGCAGTCCATTTGCGACTCGCGCTCCATGCCGGCCACCCGGTAGGCGGCGTCTTCGTGCGATTGCGCGATCGCGGCTCGAAATGCCAGCGCGGCAAACCAGTGCCCACGGTCTGCAATGAGGATGTTTATCTGGTCGTGCCGCTGGCGGCAGGTGTGAGCCTTGGACGTAGCAGAATGACCGGGATGAATGGGAAGTGGTTGGTACGTTGCGTTGCAATCCGGATTGGAAGTGAGAACGGAATGACTGCGTTGCCGGCGAACAGTCCGTGGGACTGCAAGCAAGTGCCGGAGCCGGCGATCATTGCCGGTAACTGTGAATCCGACGGATCACAAGAGTACCATTCCATGACGCCGGACCGGTGGCGCGGAACCCCGTGGCGCCGGCCGGGCACGGCCAGCGGTCCCGGAGCATGAGTTTGAGCCGGCAGAGACGCCTTTCGCCGGTGCTGAGGTTCGCCTGTGCCTACCCGTGGTTGTCCTCAAGCCGGTTGCAGGCACGCGAAGAAAGCGGGAAGACGGCCACCTGCTTGGCGTTGGCTTCGGCGTTCCGAGGGCAGGCATGATGGCAGAGGATTTCCCGATCACCCTCGGAGTCGAGGAGGAGTTGTTCCTGGTAGATCCGGAGAGCCGCGACCTGCTTGCCGATCCGGACGAGGCTCTCTTCGAGGCGTTCCAGGATTCCGCGGAACCGCATGCGGTTACCCGCGAGTTCCTGCGCTCGCAGGTCGAGACCAACACCCGTGTGTGCGGTTCGGTCGGAGAGCTTGCGCGAGCGATGTACGAAACTCGCCGGATCGTAGTGGAGACGGCGGAACGGCATGGGGTGGCAGTGCTGGCCACCTCGACCCATCCCTTCGCTGCCTGGCAATCACAGGCGATCACGCCGCGAGAGCGTTACAGACGTTTCGCCCTCACCTTTCAGGAGAACGTGCGCCGGTTTGTGATCGGCGGCATGCACATCCATATCGGGTTCGGCAACGCGGACTTGCGAATCCGGGTGATGACCGCGCTCCGGCGCCATCTGCCGCTCTTGCACGCGCTGTCGTGCTCATCGCCGTTCAACGAGGGGCGCGAGACCGGGTTCAAGTCGTACCGGCTCAGCGTTGTGGGCGGCCTGCCGCGCACCGGTCTTCCGGGTCCGTTGCGCTCCCGAGCGGAGTACGACAGCCTCGTGGAGGAGTACAGGCGGATGCGGTTCATCTCGGACGGCAGCGAGCTTTGGTGGGACATCCGTCCCTCCCACGCCTACCCGACGATCGAACTGCGGATCTGCGACGTGTGCCCGCGCGTCGGGGATGCGGTAAGCATTGCGGCCCTCTTCGCCTGCCTTGTCCGGCGGCTCGCACGGCAGGACGGCGAGAGCGCGCTTCCGCCTGAACCGCTCACCGAACTGATCGCCGAGGACCGCTGGATCGCGCAGCGCTATGGCGTGTTCGCCTACTTCGGCGACGCTGCTTCCGGGCACGGACGGCTCGACATCGAAGACAGGCTTGCCGTCCTCGTGCAGGAGCTCATGCCCGATGCCCGTGCCCTCGGCTGCGAAGCCGAAATCGCAGGGGTTGAAGGCATCGTCAGGGAGGGCACGGGGGCAGACCGGCAGATCGACCATTACCGTCTGCGTCTCCTGGAAGGTGACAGTGAGCCGGAAGCACTGCGCTCGGTTGTGGACCTGATGCTGGCAGAGTCCGCGTCCAAGGAGGGAGCTAGCTGAGGGATCGCGCACCTGCTCCTGGCCGTCGGGAGGGGAAACGGCGCGCATATCCGTCGGCTAGGGCTCTCCATCTCCTCCCTTTTCGGTAACGGTGTGGATGCACAGTTCCAGGGTGACTTCATCATCAAGAGAGCATGTCTCCGAACAGCGGATGTCCTGTCGGACTACGACTTGACCTTCGGATTCCCATATCTCGGACTATTTCGCTCTCCTATCGATGCCCAGCCAATAAGACGCCGGTCCCTAAAATGAGGCGGAACCAAGACTTACATAAGTGCCGATCTTGTCCCTTTCCTGGAAGGCACCAAGGGCCGTGGCCTTGATGTTGATGGAAGCGGAGTGCTCAAGGCTCCGGCCCTGGAGACAGTGCGCTTCTTCGAACCCAAGACCAGCTTCAAATTCACTGAGGCACTGGCCACGCAGCTCTCAGCCGAACACTTCGCTCTCAAGATGGCGCCGATACAAGACCAAAGGCCGACGGGCGCGACACATACTTTAGGAACGATATGGAACAGATCGAACGCGTATAGAGCTCTTGGCCAAACCCTCGGCTTACCCACGACTCGAATCGCCAATTCCACATACCTCACTCACCCTCGCATCCGACTCGAATTTCGCTGCCAACCTCTCGGCAGGGTTCAGAACAACGCTAACGGCCTGCTGCAGTTTCCCTCTTCTCCCCGCCAGCAGGCTCTTACTGTTTCCGGCTCGTCGGCAACGAAACCGAACGGCACTGTATCGGAGAGACTGACGAGTTGCGCCGCCGCCTCCGAAAGGAACCGCACACCAGGCATACCGCGTCGAACCAACATCCGGTTGAACGCCGAATTTCACAAGAAATGGTCAGCGGCGGAGACATCGAGATGGATCGAACTACAGTCCTGGCTGCCAGCGGCCAGATCCCGACCGATCGGAGTGACAGGGCGATGCACAATCCATTCGACCATGCGGCCCTTGTTGACGAAGAAGCCCTCAGCGCGAAACTGCTAGACCGAAAGACCTCTCCCGCACGGCTTCTGCTATCCCGTTAACCGACGCTTCAGTCGCCTATGACCACCGACTCCACACTGTCGACCTGCAACCCCTCTCACAGCCACGTGAATGGCGACTGCCGCGATATCAAGGCCGCAGTCAAACGCTGAGTTGACTCTATCCGACGTCAGATTGTCCAATCGGTTGTGAACAATGTCCGACCGCACGTCAGAGATTTCTTTCACGGAGTCGCAGATTTTCTTATCACTCGCCGCATCAATTCCCAGATGCGGAGCGGTGCGTCTGCGCAACTTGCGTCCAATTTTCCCCTCATCCAGCAGATACAATCGCTCAAGCGACATCGCGACATCCAGAATCTTGTTACCGAGAGCAAACCGCCTGTGCCTGGAGAGTGCCTCCGACAACCGCGCAATGACCTGCGCCATCCTCCCATAGCAATCACTCTTGCCGTTGCGAAAGGCCCCTGCGCTTCCGCGAGCGCCTCCGGGGATATCGACGGGCACTCGTCAAGAACGCCAAGACCCCCTGCCAACCAACTCTGATAACGAACGGACGTTGAGTCTCCCGGCCGGGCAGAACCGTCGATACGGTCCGACACTGCTGCGAGCGGCACGATACGCATCGTATGGCTCACCGCCAGCAGATCCAGAAACACCGCCGCGACGCGAAAGAACGGCAGCGTCGACGGCCTCACCGATTCGTTCACACCGCCCTTTCGACGTAATTGGGGCCGCCAACAGAAAGGCCTGACCACCGCACCCACCGATCGCCAGCGATTGAATCCCTCACCATGCGGGGCAAATTGCTCCACGAATTCCCGGTCCAAGAACCACAACACTTCTTCGTATGGCAGCAGCGCCATGCCCTTCTCAATTTCGACTCTCTCGGACAGAGCCAGGATATAGGGCAGGAACAGATTTCAACCTTCGTCGAGCACGCCAAGCCCAGTTGCGGCTGCCCTGTCTCCCTCTGGCGCTAGCAACGCATGCAACTCGCGCAGAGCTGTCCGAAATCCGTTGCCCCGCAACTCCACGGAACGCGCCATCAGCCCCGCAACCAGTATTCGCGCAGATATCCGCCAGCCGAAACCCTGGGACTCCAACCGGAAGTCATTGTCTCCGATCAAACGGCCAGTCACCGCCACTCTCTCGAGCACCGGGTGGCCCAGCAGCGCGTAACGAACGGGATATAGCGCCACGCACAACGGAGCGTAACGTGCTTCCCGACCCCACAATCTGCGGTTGCGCGCCTCATCGTAGAGCAGGCGCAATTCTTCCCACGGGAAAGGCGCCGGCCTTCCGTCCCGCAGGTCAATTACGTGCGCATACCGTTCCTGATATTCGCGAAGTTAGGGCTCTTGCACCAGAGCCAGCGGGAGAAGCAACTGAGCAATGCGCTCGACCCACGCTTCGGCGTCCAATTTCGCCAAGGTCACACCGACGCCCTCTTCCCGGCACCCGATCCCTTTGGCGCGGCAACCTTGCGGCGCACAAAGACGACGCCCCGTTCCTTGCGGATATCAAACCCGCCCGATTTCTCGACCAACGTGCTCAGATTTGCGCAGCCGTAGCTGCGCGGGTCGAAGTCCGGATGCGCGCCCTGAATTCTATTCCCAACACTCGCCAAGTTTTCCCACCCATCAGCGTCGGGTTCCCCGATCGCGCCCACTACGATCTTTCGGGCCTTGGTCGGAGGATCCTTTCGCGGCGCTGCAGCCCCGACCGGCGCCACACTGTCCTTCTTTGCGTCTGGCTCGGCCTCCAAAAGGTTTTCGACGTAGATGAAGCGGTTGCAGGCATTGCGAAAGGCCTCGACCGCTTTGCGCTCGCCAAAGCCGTACACTTCGAGCCCTTCCTCGCGCAAGCGCTGAGCAAGACGCGTGAAGTCGCTATCTGAACTGACCAGGACGACCCCGTCAAGCGTGCGCTTGTACATGAGGTCCATCGCGTCGATCACTAACGCAATGTCCGACGCGTTCTTGCCTTTCGAGTTGCTGCGCTGCTGGTGCTGCAGGATCGCCAGCGATTGAATCGCCCTGTCCCAGCCTGCTAGTCGCTTCTCCGAGAAGTCGC
>CAZPXZ010000049.1:4945-25860 GCA_964590405.1 uncultured Rhodobacterales bacterium
ACTTGACGATCTCGTCGAAGATCGCTTGGGCGTGCTTCGGGCTGGTGTTGTCGCCGTCGATCAGGACTGCGAGGCTCTTGGTTTCTTGGACTTCCTGCATGGGTGCTCCTTGCGAACGACCCTGTGGGGAGCACCCGCGCGGGATATGGTTTATGGTTGCCGGAGGTACTTACCGCCCCGCCGTCGTTTACGCCACACATTGCGTGTTCCTCCGAAGGCCGGGATCGCATCTCCGTTTCGTTTCCGCTGACTACATGAGCCAGCGCCTGTTACCAAAGCAGACCTGAAAACGGATCCCTCAAACCTTGAGAAATGCACGATCTGGCAAACGCATGCACTCGTAATCGAAACTGCGCTCGCCACCCTTGACCTCACTGTCGTGCTCATCAAAGACCCTCGGTTTGCATTACACACACTACGACACCCAAGCTCCCCATTTAGACGGAATTCACTCACAGTCTCATCTGAGACCCTGACCATCCGACCCGCCGACATCGCAAGGTCTTCCTGGCGAACCTCCTGTCCCAGAGGACAACGACCTCCCTCGGTTCTCCTCGAAGTCCGTGGCCTTGAAAAATGTGTCCACATTTTCGGTACTGTTTCCAATTCCGAACCCGTCGCAGGAAAACATGAGGGATCAACAGCACCAAGCGCAATCGAAATGTAACGTTCTTCAAATCTGATCAACCGGCGTGCAACCCTCCCGTGTAGATCAGTTGAACAGGCCATTGATCTAGTCTTCTGTAACAATCGCTGCTATCAAATCGGTGGATGATACCAACGGGATGGGGTTCGATGAGAGGCAAGGCGGTCGAAGTGGTGCTGATCGACAAGGAGCGCGAGGCCCTTGAGGCACATGTCCGCAAGCACAGGCGAACGAACTCGGCGTGAGCGAAGTAGGCTTGATACGAAGTTCAGATTCGGGAGACGAGGATAAGGGCGCAAACGCCGTTCACTGCGTTCCTGCTTCCAGCGTAAAGGCGCAGTCAGTCGCCGGATCGAGGCGGTAACCACTCTTGAGCAATTTCCCTTCCGCCCACCCGCTTCCAGGCAGCGCGAACCTCCTCCATTCCGGCGTCGACAAGGCCGTCCGGTGGCTCGACCGTGTCGAGGAACAATACCTCGCGGGCAGGCCTAAGCTCCGGGTCGGCGATGGTCTCGCAGAGGGTCTCGTAGAGGATGCTGTCGACCTCCGGTTCGCGGTTGGCAGAGGTGATGAACGGGGGCGCAGGTGCGGCGGGTGTTCGCCCGATGATCCGCACCAGATCAACTTGCGGATGTCCATTCGCCTGGAAGTGCCTGAACGAAGTGCAGTCGATCGCGGCGATGTCCGCAGTCCCCTCGGCGACCATCCGGATCGAATTTCTGTGGGCTCCGGATACCCGCGCCTCGCTGAAGAACGGCATCGGGAGCCCCCGCCGAACCAGTTCCATCACCATGGAGGTGTGCCCGGACTGCGAATGCGGATCGTTGACCGCGAACACGGCTCCGCCGAACTCGGAGAGGTCCTCGCCCGGCGAATCCTTCCGCACGACGATATGGCTGGAGTACCGGCCCTTCCCACAACCTGGTGCTGAATACCCCGGGAAGGCGAAGATCCGGACCGCCGCCTCCATATGCAGTACGCAGGGAAGGCTGCAGATCTGTGCCACCAGGAGTTCCGGATTCGACCAAAGGGACTCGAGGTCACGCGGCCGCTCAAGTTCGCCCGGCGCGGAAATCCCGCGCGCTTCCAGCGCCTGTGACCACCGCCGCCAGAGTGCATCATTGGCACCGCGCGCATGCCCCTCGTCGTACATCGGCAATCCGGCAATCATGCTCCCACCTCGTTTCCCTGGGCCTTTGGCGAGACCGCTGCCGCGGAGTCCTGTCCATCCCTCCCGTCCCGGCGCAGGAAGGGGTGCGGAACCGGTTCTCGCCGACGAAAGAAGAACCGGGAGAAAACCTCGCGGTACCCGTCATACACGTAGCCGCCATTCTGCACCAGGATGCGCGTTCGGTTCTCCCGGAAGTAGGCCGGCAACCGGTACCAGGCGAGCGCGGGCCGCTCATGGTGGGGCGCATGGAGGTTGTTGTTCAGAAACAGCAATCCGAAGGCGGGCGAAGCCTCGATCACCGCCGTGCGAGTCGGCACGGCCTCTCCGGCACGGTGCTCCGCATAGGTGCGGAGCATAAGGAGAGAAAATCCCGGATAGGCAGTCGCCGCCAGGTACAGAAGCGGGTGCATCCCGCAGACCAGCCAGATCCAGGCGACAGTCAGGATCACGCCGAGAACATGGTGTACCCAGGCCGAGAGAATTCCCGGTTCTCCCGCACGAGCCTCACGCCAGTCGTTTCGGATCAGACCCCAAGTCCCGAGCGCCGGTCCGATCAGGAAACGGCCCAACAGTGTTGCGTTCAGCAACAGGATCAGGCGCATGGGACCCGACAGTGCTGCCCAGTCGGATTCCGCGAGGTACCAACTCTCCGGATCGTCATACGGATCCGTCAGGTTTTCATTCTTGTGATGCTTCAGGTGCGTATCCTGAAAACGGCGAAAGGGAATCAGGAGTCCGACAGCTGGATAGACCAGCGCCTCGTTCAGCAAGCGATACCGCGTGGGATGCCCGTGCAGAACTTCATGCTGCAGGCTCGAATGCAGCGTGATGAACGGAATCAGGAGCGGAAACGCAACCAGAGGTCCCAGTGCTTCCCAGTGCCAGGTGATCAGCCCCCATCCGGCGTAGCAACCCCCGAGCACGACCCAGGTCGGCCACTCGTTCAAGCGGTTGCGCTTCGGCATCCGGGGTATGGCCTCCTTGGGGCGCAGTGGGATGATTCCCGCTGTATCCCGCGTGCAATCCTCAGACGGTTGGGGTCGCCTACACCACGATCATGCAAACTGATCGGGAAGCGCAGGAAACACTGAATTGATCATGTTTGTTTTGCATTCGGCGTCAAGTGCCAACTGGTTGCCGAGCGGGAAACAAATCAAACAAGTGCTCCTGGTACCCGCGGGATCAGCTGCTTTCCGCCTGCTGCCGCTTTGCGGCCAGGACGCGCGCAAGCGCAACCGCCGCCAGGCGGGCCTCCGGAGCATCGCTGCGGCTGGGAATCGTGATCGGGATCCTGCCGCCCAGCACTACGCCGGCCGCACAGACCGACCGGAACCAGATCAGTGCCTTGACGAGCGCGTTGCCAACTTCGATGAACGGCACGACAATTCCGTCAGCGTGCCCCGCCGGCTCCGGAATTCCCTTCATTTGTGCGGCCTCGGGCGAAATCGCCACATCCATCGCCACCGGGCCGAATACATCGGCGTTCAGTCCGACCTCGCGCGCCCAGGCGGTAACCCGGGCAGCCTCGACGGTGGCAGGCATGGCGTCCAGCACCTCCTCCGAAGCCGCAAGCAGCGCAATCCTGGGCCTTGGCCGCCCCAGCGCCACGAACATGTCTGCCAGCGACAGCACGATCGCCTTGCAGGTCTCGAAATCCGGAGCCACGTTGAACGCACCGTCGGATATGGCGACGGGGCGGTCGAACTCCGGATGGGTCAGCAACCAGGCGTGCATGAGGGGCCGTCCAATTCGTATCCCGGCCTCGCGTCGCAGCAGGCCGCTCAACAGGACATTGGTATGAATGTGTCCCTTCACCACCATGCCGCATGCCGAATCCGCGGCCAGCCTGGCGGTGGCATCGGCGATTGCCCCCTCTCCTTCCGCGTCAAACCGTTCGATGTCATCGATATTCCAGTCAATGGCCTCCGCCACGACACGGGTTTCCGTCGGTGGACCCACCAGCACGGGCTCAAGCCATCCGGCATCCGCCGCCAGCCGGACGCCTTCCAGAACCTGCCGGGAATGCCCACCCGCAACGAGGGCGCGAACCGGAGCGCCACAGGCGGCGAGATCCCCAAGCCATTCCGGAAATTCGATGGGGTGCGGACTGAGCATGAGGCAATTCCAGATCTTTCAAAATGTGCCCTGGCCGGATGCCGGCGCGACGCTGTCCGGGATGGACATTCCGACCCTCAGGATACCGCCCGCTCAGGTGTCCGTTCGTATCTCCGAGCGATTCGCCTTATGGTGCGGCCAGAGCGAAGGTCTGGAGGAACAATTCCATGCGCGTCACCGTTGTTCAGATGAACTCCCAAGACAACAAATCCCACAATCTGGCCGAGGCCAGGAGACTGGCCGCCGAGGCAGTCGCGGCGGACCACCCCGACCTGATCGTGTTTCCCGAGATGGTTTCGTTCCTTGGTGGCAGCGAGGAGGCCAGGCTGGAAGCCGCGGAAGATGTCCCGGGCGGAGAAACCTGGACGACCATGCAATCCATCGCCCGTGAGCACGGAGTGATCGTTCACGGCGGCAGTTTCTACGAGCGCATCGGCGACGATACTCGTTCGTACAACACCACCGTCGCCTTCGGGCGCAACGGCGAGGAACTGGTCCGCTACCGGAAGATCCACCTGTTCGACATCACGGCACCGGACGGAACGGAATATCGGGAATCCGACTCGGTCGGCCGGGGCAAGAACATCGCGGTGTACGAGGCAGAAGACGTAAAGGTTGGATGTTCCATCTGCTACGACCTCCGCTTCGGGGAACTCTACCGACGCCTTGCGGGTCAGGGTGCCGACCTGATCATGGTCCCCGCCGCCTTTACCCTGCAGACCGGCAAGGACCACTGGGAAACCCTTCTGCGCGCCCGGGCGATCGAGACCCAGACCTACGTGGCAGCGGCCGGGCAATCCGGTTCCTTCCCCACGCCGGAGGGCATTCGCCATTGCTGGGGGCATTCCATGATCGTCGATCCCTGGGGATACGTCGCAGCGCAGGTCAGCGACGGTCCGGGCTTTGCGACCGCGAATGTCGACCTCGGCTACGTCAAGACGGTCCGCCAGCGCATCCCGATGGAAGCCCACCGGGTACTGGGCAGACCGGAAGCTCTCGCCGCGTAGCGGCTGGAGATCGGGGTCATCATCTCCTGGGTCCCGACTCTCCAATTGCATGTCGAGAATGCCGCGATTGCTGCGGCGTTCGACGGAGTATCAACGAACCGCGTTTCGCGACCGAAGCAGGGTCGTCTCGCTTCTTCGCGCATGATGGAAGGTTGTTGCGCAACTTCCGCCATTTGATGCCTTCGGTGAACGGGAAGCCTGGCTGGCTTTCGACCCTTTCTCGCGGTCTTGCTGCTTCTGGCAGTGGGAAAAATCCGCCATGGCTCGGCAAACGGGAGAAACATAGTCAGGACTTGGGCCAGGGTACGCTGCCAACAAAGCGCCGAAGCGGGGCATGTTCCATCGAACCAGGGTCGCCGAAGGCCAATCCTGTCTGCAAATCGCCGCCGGCTGCCGCGGCGAGGGCCCAAATTGGCAGCACGTCGCCACCTCGCTCGGCCGTCTAGACCGCCTCACCACATCCGGCGGACTCGAACTGCAGACCCAGTCCGAAGCACCCTTCGACGGCCTCCGGGTCCTGCAATCCAACACCGACTTCACCCCGGATGAAATCGCAGTCCGATACATGGCACTGTGAATGGTGGAGCAGTGCTTCAGGTCGAGCGCGACCCTGCTCGAGAGGTTGCCCAACCTCCTCAGGTGCGACAAGAAACATCCGTGGCCACTCTTCGGTTCCTTCTTTTCCGCGCCCTGCAAGGCGAACTGCGTCGCCGCATGCCGAACCCCGAAATGGAGGCTGAGCGGCCGACATCCTACATGACCCAAACGCTGTTACCGAAACAGGGGTCGAACTGGGCGGAAAGCGCCTTGAGAGAGGTCAGCGCTCGCCGCAAGGGAGGGGAACGACCCGCTGCCGGCCGGTGTAGTCGTGTCCGCGCAGCATCGCCACCTCGCGCAGTTCGTCGGGTGCGTGACGGGCTCGGTCGCGGCCGGCGCTGCGTGGATTGCCGGTAACGCGGACGAATGGCACGCTGATACGCGGAGTCAGGCCGACACGCGTCTGCGACGTCCGATTGGCCTGCGAGGCGTGCACGGTATTCTCGTTGAACAGCACGAATTCGCCGGGACGCAGGACCAGCGCGCGCACCGCGTCTTGATCGAAAGCGTCCTCCGGAATCGAACTCATGAATTCGTAGCGCTCCGGGTCATCGTCATGTTCGAACGTCTGCGTATGCGAACCGGCAACCACCTGCAGACAGCCGTTCTGTTCGGTAGCCTCGGTAACGGCAATCCAGGCCGACACCAGCACCAGCGGCTGCAGGGGAAAGTACGCGCCGTCCTGATGCCAGGGCACCTTGGTGTACTGTTCGGCATCTCCGACTGCCTCCGCAGCCGGCTGCTTTACCTGGAAGTTGGAGCGCCAGATCATCAGATCGGGACCGAGCAGCGAAGCCACCCGATCAATCAGTTCCGGGCGACAGCAGATTCGGCACACGGCAGGGTGATCGAGATGGCGGTCGTGATAGTGAAGATCCTCGTCGTCGCCAACGGCCGGTTCAAGAATGTCCCGGTCAATCTCGGCCCGTGCCTCCTGCATCTCTGCGGGGGACAGCAACGCATAGGGTCCAATCACCCCGTCCCGGTGGTACGACTCTACCTCGGCGTCGCTCAAGGCAAAGCGCAGACCGCTGATCAACGTGGAATCGGTCATGTAGGAATCGCTCCATACCGTTGAATTGGTCGATTTTGGATCAAGCCGATTTTCGACCACGATGTCGACCCTTGCGATTCGTGCGACGTCGCATACTGCAACACCATATGCCGGGCCTGCGACACCTCGGCCTTGTTGCCGACGAGTAACCGGCGCTGGACGGAGCGGGCCTCGCGCCCGCGCGAGCCGCCGGAGCGATTGTCGAGATGGAGTGCGATGATCAGGCAATACAGGCGTGAGGCCCTGGCGACGGGACACGAGACGGGGCTCGTTCGGACCGAAACGGCCCTCTTGTCGAAGCGGACCATGCGCAGGTTCGACGGGATATGCCCGAGTTCGATGCAGGACATGACGCCCCATGACATCCGTGCGCTCCGTCTGCGCTTACAGGCGAGCCAGGCGGTGTTCGTGCGCCATCTCAACATGGCCACGGACCTGGTGCGCAAATGAAAGCGTGGCGAGAAGCGCCCGAGTGGCACATCGGAGAAGCTCCTGACGCTGGCGGCGTAGAACGGCTTCGGAACCGTTGCCCGAGGCACCGGCCGGCGCCTGGTGCAGCGGCCACATCCACCTGGTTTGTGTGTGGCCTCGCCGCGCTGCTGGTCGAGTACGCCGGCCCCGGGTCCGCCCATGAGGCTCCGCCGGGATCGTGTCCGGCCGGGCGGTTGCCGGTCGAGAACGGTGTCGTCGCGGTCCGAACCCACGGCGGGTGTGTTCGGATGATCGGTTCCATCTTCGAGATAGTCCACCGGTTGGTTCTGGATCCGGCTGTACCTGGCCCGTACCACCGGGTCGAAGCCTGGTTTTCGGGCGCGCACCACGGCGCGGGAGCGCCTTTGCCGCCGGTAGCGGTACGGATGCACGCCCTGTCTGCGGCAAAGCCGACGAATCGACTCGCCGACCAGGTGTCGGGCAGCGAGAACTTGAACTCGACCTCGGGCTCGCGCTTGGCGTCCCAGGCGCCGGGGCGTCGTGGCAGCCGGTCCATGGCGGCCCCGCCGGAAGCCCACGCACCCGGGCAGCTTTCCACCAATGGGAATCGCTTCAGAGGGGCACCTGTACCTGCAGATGGCTGCAAGAGATTTCTGTGGCGAGGATTTGGTTTGCACGCGCCCACGCTCCATGGTTCGCGAACCCGAAGGCACCCGGTCCTGCCGGGAATTGCTACCGGCCTTGATCCTCCCGATCGACGCTCACTCAACTTGGCCGGGCTGCCGCCCCGGCGGTTCCGTAACGGCGCATCAGAATCGTCTCATATAACGTATGGTTATGTTACCGATCCAATTTCACGCGAAACACAAGAAGGGCCATGATGCGAATTCAGATTCTCTCGGACCTCCATCTCGAGTTCGAGGGCAATTCCATTCCGGCTCTTGCTCCCGACGTTGACGCCATCATCCTCGCCGGAGACCTCGCGCCAGTCTGCACCAACCGCATCCGTGAGATCACCGAGCGGTGGAGCCAGGCGAAACACATCCTGTACGTTCCCGGAAACCACGAATACTACGGTTCCGAGATTCGGGAGGCGCAGCAGGAACTCGCTCACGCCTGCAGCCGGTACGGGATCACGCTGCTCGATCCGGGCGCGGTCACCATCGACGGGATCCGCTTCATCGGAGCCACGCTCTGGACGGACTTCCTCCTTGAGGGCGACGCTGCCAGCGAAGTGTGGGCCCATATCGAAGTCGGCAATGCGCTCTCTGACTTCCTGGGTGCGATCCGTATCGGCCGCGGCAACCTCTCTACCCACGAAACTGCCCGCCGACACGCACAGGAGCGCGCATTCATCGAACGCGAACTTGAAGCGGCGCAACGGGCAGGCCTGTTTGCCGTCGTGATCTCCCACCACGCGCCGAGCCCGAAGTGCATCCGGCCCTGGTACCAAGGCAACCGGCTGAATCCGGGTTTCGCGTCAGACCTGGACGGGCTGATCGCACGCTACCGGCCGGCGCTGTGGGTCCACGGTCACATGCACGACCGCATCGACGAGATGCTCGGGGAAACGCGCGTGATCGCGAATCCCTATGGCTATGGACTCGTGGAAGGACGCGACTTCGACCCGGAATTGCTGGTCGATCTTGCACCCGCTTCCGCGGCAACTCCGGAAGTCTAATTCCACTGATCACCAGGCGGCACCGGCACATCCGCGGCACCGCCAATCGTTGCCTTCACCCGCCCTGCCGCACCGGCCTCCGGGTGGAGAAATACCCGGGGAAACTCCGCACCGCGTCGATGTCCACATCGACATACAGGATGTCCTCCTCCGGTCCGAGCGTATGGATGAAACCCTCGGTCGAGTCGATTCCACCGGGCTTGCCGCAGAACCACTTCCAGAGTTCGTCCATGTCGCGAACCGGCGGCGGGACGCAGGCGGTCGAATACCCCCCTGCCGGCGGAAAGATGGAATCGCGGAACTTTCCGGTGGGACGGCCGATATTCACACCAACGACCGGAACGGAATACTCCATGTGGCGGCCGATCACCGTGTGGGGGAATGCCTCGCTGAGCGCAAACCAGAGGGCCGGATTGAAAATCATGTCGGCACGATGCCGGCTATTGGCCTCGACACCGTCATGGAAGAATGCAAAGTCCGCGCAGATGATGATGCCCACCCGGCCCAAATCGCTCTCGATCACCGGGAATTCGTCACCCGGAACTACGCCGCGATCCTCCTCCAGTGCCGTCGGATAGTTCTTGGTCTGCACCCCGAGAACCGTCCCCGCATTCGAGATCAGCGTGCTGGTGTTCTGCCATCTTGCAGGCTCCCCCTGTGCCAGCCCGGCGATGACGTGCACGTCCAGCCTCCGAGCGGCCTCGCACAATTCCTCGCGCCCGGCCAGGGGATAGAGTTCCGGGAAGCAGGCAAGGTCCGCGCCGCCGGCCGCAGCCTCCTCAAGCAGTTCGATGGCATGGGGAACGTCGATCCCCTGCCACTTCTCTTCCCAGTTCACGGCCTGCGAAGTCGCCTGGATCGCGGCAACCCGTGGCACCAATGCCGTCCCTTCCATACCGTTCCTCCTTTCAGACTGCTGCCGCCGTCAACCCCGTCGCCTGCGGATACGCGGGTCGAAGAAGTCCCGCAACCCGTCTCCCAGCAAGTTGAAGCCGAGTACCGCGACCATGATCATCAGGCCCGGGAACACCACCTGGTGCGCGCCGAGTTCCATGAATTGCCGCCCCTTGCCGAGATCCGCACCCCAGCTCGGATTGGGCGGCTGCACACCGAGGCCGAGAAAACTGAGCGCCGCTTCGGTCAGCAGGGCCTCCGACAGCAGCAGCGACGACTCCACCAGCACCGGCGCCGCAATGTTCGGCAGGATATGCGTGCGCAGGATCCGGGCGTTCCGTGCCCCGAACATCTTGCCCGCCAGCACGTAGTCCCGCGTCTTCACCGACAGCGTGGGTGCGCGCGCCACCATCGCGACGCGGGGGATGTACAGCACTGTGATCGTGAGGATCAGGTTCGGGAGGCTCGGTCCGAGATAGGCCACCAGGGCAATCGCGAACAGGATGGTCGGCAGCGCAAACATGATGTCGAAGGTGCGCAGCGCGACACTGTCCGTGTACCCGCCGAGATAACCCACCAGCATCCCGAGCGGCAGCCCGATCGCAACCGCGAGAAAGACTGACGGAAACGCGACAATGAGGCTGTTCCGACTCCCGAGGACGACCCGGCTGAAGAGATCCCGTCCCTGGAAATTGGTTCCGAACGGGTATTCCCAACTCGGCTTCGCAAGGATGGCGCCCGCGTTCTGGTTTGCTCCATAGGGCGCGATCAAGGGTGCGAAGATGGCGATCAGGATCAGGGAACACACGATGACGAGGCCGATCAGCGTCGCCGGGTCCCGCCGCACATGCCGCAGGAAGCGTCCGAAGGGCGAAAGCCGGCGAGGCGTCGCACCGCCGGGACCTCCGTCCAGAGCCGTGTCGGCAACGCCGTCCATCAGCCGAGTCTCACGCGTGGATCCACCAGTGCCACCAGCAGATCCGCGCACAGGATCACGAAGGCGACGCCGAGGGACAGGAAGAGAACGGTTCCCTGGATGATGGGATAGTCGCGGTTCTCGATGGCGCTCAGCACCAGCCGTCCCAGACCCGGTATTGCGAATACCTCCTCGAGAATCACGGCACCGCTGACCAGAAATGCGGACCAGATCCCGATGGCGGTGATGATCGGGATCAGCGCGCTCTTGAAGGCATGGACGTAGATCACGATGGCTTCGGGCATGCCCTTTGCACGGGCCGTGCGAACATAGTCCTCACCCAGGATTTCCAGCACCGAGGACCGGGTGTAACGGAGGATGATCGCGCCGATGCCAAGCCCCAGGGCGAGCGCAGGCCAGAACATCCGGGCGACGCTTTCCCAAGGATCCTCCAGCAGCGGGACATAGCCGAGCGTTGCCATCTTCGGAAAGTAGATCGCGCCGAACACCACGATCAGCGTTCCCGAGAAGAAACTCGGCGTGGAGATTCCGAGCAGCGCGAACATCCTGGCCAGGAGGTCGACGGAAGTGCCCTGGCGCACCGCGCTCAGAACCCCCAGCGGAACGCCGATGATGATGGCGATGCCCATCGACATGACGCCGAGCTGGAGTGTTACGGGCAACCGCAGCAGGATCTGCTCGATCACGGGCCTGCTGTGGATGAACGAGTAGCCGAAATCGCCCTGCACGATGCGTCCGAGCCACCAGACATACTGCTCGAGCAGCGGACGATCCAGGCCGAGTTCCCGGAGAATCTTGACTCTCGTCTCGGCATTGTTCGCGATGGTGACTCCCATCATCTGGGTCACGATGTCACCCGGAATGATGCGGATCAGCGCAAAGGTCAGAAACGTCACCCCGAGCACGACGGGGATCAGGAGCAGGAGGCGGCGCAGGATGTACCTCCCCATGGCTGTGCCCCCTGTCAGCGCATGCCTGCGCCGCGTCCCGGCAGTCGAGCCGGCAGCGGTGCGTGCGATCCTGCCCTGCTGTTCGCCGGGCATGGCAGGCGCGCCGTGCCGCGTGGCACGGCGCGCCCGATGCGGCTCCCGGCCGCGGCGTTCAGGCTATGTCGCCCGGCGCCCGTCAGGACTTGTCAAGCCAGAGATACCGCACGTGGTCGTAGGTTCCACTCGGCATCGCCTTGTAGTTCTTGACGTGGTCCCATACATACTGCCAGTTCACCGGTTTGGTGTACGGATAGAGCATGTAGACCTGGTCCGCCACCAGATTCTGGATGTCCTTGTAGATCTGGATACGCTTCTCGACATCCAGTTCCACTTTCCCGGCATCCAGCAGCGCGTCCAGGTCGGCGTCCACGAACTTGCCGAGGTTGATCGGCGAGGTCGAGTAGTAGATCTGGTAGACGTCCGAATGCGGATCCGGCTGCCACACCAGCGACACGATCGAGAGCTGGTGCTTGACATTGATGTAATTGTCCAGCTGCTGGTTGAAGTCCGGAATCTGCTCGATGGAGAGGTTCACGCCGATGCGGGACCACTGCTCCTGCAGGACTTCCGCGGTCTGCACGTCCAGCGGCAGATTGACCTGCATGGTCAGGTCAAGCCCGTCCCCATGGCCAGCCTCCGCCAGCAGCGCCTTCGCGCCGTCCGGATCGTATTCGTGGTACGGCAACGGCGGATCGACATCCGCACACCAGCCGTACGGTACCTTGCCGCAGGAAATCTTGGTGCCGACCTCGCCAAATCCGAACAGTACCGTGTCGATGACTTCCTGACGGTCGGTGCCCAGGCTGAGCGCACGCCGCACGCGCACATCCGCGGTGGGCCCTTCGGCCGTGTTGATGCCAAGTCCCGACTCGTTCACTGCGCCGGCCGGCTCGATCAGGTGTGCTCCCTCGACATTCCGCAAGACCGGGATGAACTTCGGATCTCGCAGGATGACGATATCCGCATTGGCCTGCCGGAACGCCGAGATCTGCGTCTGCGGGTCCGGAATCAGGTCGAACACGACGGTATCGATGCAGGGATAGCCCTCCTCCCAGTAATCGGGATTGGCGTTCAGACGGACATGGCTGTCGGGAACGTATTCCTCGAGCATGAACGCGCCGGTTCCCGAGGCGTTTTCGTTGAGATTGTTCTCCGGGGTGAAGTCATGGGGAACGATCGCCGTGTACCAGGCGGTGGAGACAACGCTGAGAATGGGTGCGAAGGATTCCTCGAAGCGCATCACCACGGTGTGGCTGTCAACTGCTTCGATTCCCTTGATGGAACCGAGCTGGGCCGCCCAGGGAGACGCAAAGTCGGGATCGAGTAGACGCTCAAACGTGTACACCACATCCTTCGCCTCGAATTCGCGGCCATGGTGGAATTTCACGCCCTGGCGCAATTGGAAGGTGATGGACAGGTTGTCTTCCGAGACCTCGTAGCCCGTCGCCAGACCCGGATTGAGGTTGCCGTCCCTGTCCAGAACCAGGAGCGTGTCATAGATCAGTCCGAAGATCAGGCTCGGAGCATATTGCGCGTTCGCGCCCGGGGTCAGGTCCGCAGGCTCGGGGTCGAACGGGATGGTGAACGTGCCGCCCCGTACCGGACAGGCCTCGTCGGCCTGTGCCGGCGCAGCCAGAAGTCCGACCGCAAGTACGGCCGCCAGCGCGGGTAGAACGCGACCCGCTCTCGAATTCTCTGCGTTCATCGGGTTTCCTCCAACTTGTTTCCGTTTCAGGCCGATGAAGCGGGCATTTCCGCTACCATGCGGCCGGAAGGCACGCCATGATAACAATTGCGACACAACGCTGCCGATCACGGCAATACGCGGAACCGATACCGGAGCAAACGGGAAAGTCGTGAGCCGGATTCTCGACATCAGGAACCTGTCGGTCCGCTTCCGGTCCGAGGACGGGCTTGTTACGGCCGTCAACCGCCTTTCCTACGGACTGCGGGAGGGGGAGATTCTCGGTGTCGTGGGAGAGAGCGGCAGCGGAAAGAGTGCTCACGCGCTGGCCATCATGCGCCTCATCGCGCCAGCGCAAGGGCACGTCGACGGGGAGGAGATCCGGTTCCAGGAAAAGGACCTTCTCCAGGTCTCCGACCGGCAGATGGGGAAGATCCGTGGCGGGGAAATCGCAATGGTCTTCCAGGATCCGGTCTCCTCGCTGCACCCCGTGTTCACGATCGGCTTCCAGATTCGGGAAGTCCTGCTCCGCCACCTCGGCCTGCGCGGGTCGGCCGGCACCCGGCGGGCCGCAGAACTCCTGGAACGGGTCGGGATTCCCGATGCCGTGGAGCGGCTCCGTGCCTATCCCCATGAGCTTTCCGGCGGCATGCGGCAACGCGCCATGATCGCAATCGCAATCGCGGGCGATCCGAGGCTGATCATCGCCGATGAACCGACGACCGCGCTGGACGTCACGCTGCAGGCACAGATCATCGAACTGGTCAAGCAACTGCACCGCGAACTCGGGTTGACCGTCATCTGGATCTCGCATGACCTCGGTGTCGTCGCCGGTCTCGCCGAGACGGTCAATGTCATGTATGCCGGCCACCTGATGGAGCGGGGCCCGGTTCAGGACATCTATCACCGCCCCCGCCACCCCTATACAGTCGGCCTCCTTGCCTCGATCCCGCGTACGGACCGTGCATCGAAGCGGAGATTGCAACCGATCCCCGGTCGTCCGCCCGACCTCGCACAGCTTGGAACCGGCTGCCCCTTCGCCCCCCGGTGCAGCCTGGCGGAGGCGCGCTGCCACAACGAGATGCCGCAACTCGAGTCGGCAGACACTGCAGGGCATGTCGTGCGTTGCTGGCGGTGGCACGAGACGGAGCGATTGTGGGAACAGGAGATCGTGGCCCATGCCTGAGCCCATGCCGCTCCTGGAGGTCCGTGCCCTCCGCAAGCACTTCCCGGTACGGCGGGGATTCGTGCTGGAGCGAACCGTTGGCATGATCCGGGCCGTGGACGATGTGAGCTTCCACATCGAGGCCGGAGAAACCCTGGCGCTGGTGGGCGAGAGCGGCAGCGGCAAGAGCACGGTGGGACGCACCGTGATCCGCCTCGAGGAACCCACGGCGGGCGAAGTCTACCTGGAAGGCATCGATTTCCGTCGCCTGGAGGGAGGCGAATTGCGGGCCGCGCGCCGCCGCGCACAAATGATCTTCCAGGACCCCCACGCCTCCATCAATCCTCGCCTGACCGTCCGCGGCGTCGTCAGCGAGCCGCTCGAAATCGCGGGAGATCTGGATCGAGACGGAATCCGGACCCGCGTCGATGAACTCCTGGAGCTTGTCGGGCTCGGGGCCCGGATCAGCGACCGGTATCCGCATGAGTTCTCCGGCGGGCAGCGTCAACGCATCGGGGTCGCACGCGCACTCGCGCTCAGCCCGCGGCTGATCGTCTGCGACGAGGTCGTCGCCTCGCTCGATGTGTCGATCCAGGCGCAGATCATCAACCTGCTGCAGGAACTGCAGGAGCGATTTCGCTATGCCTACCTGTTCATATCCCACGATCTCGGGGTCGTGCGCCATGTGAGCGACAGGGTCGCGGTGATGTATCTCGGCAAACTCATGGAGGTGGCGGACACGGACGAGATCTTCGAACGGCCGCTTCACCCCTACACGGAAGCGCTCCTGTCCGCCATTCCGGTTCCCGACCCGGCCGTGGAGGCGGAGCGACAACGCATCCTCCTGGAGGGGGACATTCCGAGTGCCGCCAATCCGCCCTCGGGATGCGTGTTCCGCACGCGCTGCCCGCGAGCGATGCAGGTGTGTGGACAGTCGGTTCCGGCGTTTCGGGAGGTGCGTGCGGGACATTTCGCCGCGTGCCACCTGCACGGGGCAGCGGGCTGAACCGCTGGCACGGAGAACAACGGAAGGAAGACATCATGCCCATCTCACCTCGAGGTTTTCCCGTCCTCCTCACCTTCGACCTCGACGGCGAGACGATGTGGACATCCCGCGACCCCGCCAACGCCACAAGACCGATCATCCTCTCCCAGGGTGCGTATGGGTGGAAGGTGGGCCTCGGCCGTGTGCTGGACCTGCTCGCCAAATACGGCATTCCGGCAACCTTCTTCGTGCCGGGCCTCGTGATCGAACAGCGGCCGCAGGTCGTGGACGCCATCCTTGGCGGCGACCACGAGATCTCCCATCACAGCTGGTCCCACAAGTGGATCGTCTCCATGACCGAGGAAGAAGAGCGCGAGGAAATGGACCGGGGATTCCGGATCATCCGCGAGACCACCGGCATGGCGCCGCGAGGCTACCGATCCCCGGCTGCGGAGTTCTCGCCCATCACCCTGGGCCTGCTGAAGGAATACGGTTTCGGATACTCGTCAAATTACTTTGACGACGACTCGCCCTATGTGCATCGGATCGACGGCGAGATCAGCGATATCGTGGAGTTTCCGTTTCACTGGGTGCTGGATGACGCTCCGTTCTTCAACTACTCGATCACGCTGCCCGGCCGGACCATGCAGGCACCCTCGGCAGTGCTTGAAGCATGGAAGCTGGAGTTCGACACGCTCTACGCCGAGGACCGGGCCTTCGTCCTGGCCATGCATCCGCAGATCATCGGGAGACCGAGCCGCCTCGCCGTACTGGAACGCCTCATCCGCTACATCCGCAGCCATCCCGGAGTCTGGTTCACCCGCTGCGACCATGCCGCGGACGAACTGCGGTCCACGCTGCAAAGCAGGGCCGCAACATGAAAGACCGGTTGCAGGGGCGGCGTATCCTGATCACCGGGGCCGCGGCGGGCATCGGCAGGGCCTGCGCAGAGCGATGCCTGGCGGAAGGCGCGGCGGTGGTGCTTGCCGACATCGACGAAACGGCGCTCCGCGCGACGGCCGCGGAACTCGAAGAATCCGGAACCGTGGTCCCGGCAGTGTTCGACGTGGCGGACTGGCAAGCGGTCCGGGACGGTGTCGCAGCAGCCGGGAAGGCCCTCGGGGGCCTGGATGGCATCGTCAACAACGCCGGTGTCGTCTTTCACCACCGGCTGGAGGACATCGACTGGAGCGAATGGGACAGGACCCTTGCCGTCAACCTCAAGGGGGCCATCCTCGTGTGTCGCGCGGCGCTTTCGGCGCTCCGGGCGAATTCCGAGGCCGCCATCGTGAACATCGCTTCCGGCGCCGGGCTGCGGCCCATCCCGCAAAGCCTCGCCTACTGTGCATCGAAAGGCGGACTGGTCATGGCGACCCGGGCACTTGCGGATGAGCTTGCAGCAGACGGAATTCGCGTGAACGCGGTCTGTCCCGGCCCGATCGACACGGTCCTGTTTCGCCGATCGCTCGGCGGCGCCGAGACCGAGGACGACGTTCGGACACGCAACGCGCTCCACCGCATCGGAACACCTGCGGAGGTTGCGTCCGCGGTCGCGTTTCTGCTGTCTTCGGAAGCCTCCTTCATCACCGGGTCGGCCCTCGCGGTCGAAGGTGGCCGCGTGTTCCACTGACAGGATCCGAAGGGAGTTTCGAACATGGACGCACCACGCCGACGAAACGCAATGGTCACCGGAGCGGCTCACGGGATCGGTCGGGCCTGTGCCATCGCCCTCGCCCGGAACGGGTTTGGAATCGCGGCGATCGACCGCGACGAGGCCATACTCGAGGAACTCGGATGGGAACTCGCCGTAGAGGGAACCGGGCACATTCTGTGCCCGGGCGACTGTCGGAGTGACTCCGTCGCCGACTATTCCCTGTTGAGCGCCATGGCCGATTTGGGCCCGATCGATGTCCTGGTGAACAATGTCGGGCAGAGCGCCAGGGAGGATTCCGGACTCTTCCTCGAGTCGCGAACGGAGACCTGGCGGTTCGTGCTCGAGACCTCCCTTGTTACGGCACTCCGCTTCTCGCACCGGGCGGCGCCCAGCATGAAGAATCGTGGCTGGGGCCGCATCATCAACATCTCCTCGGACGCTGCCCTTGTTGGCGATGCGGGACTTGCCGACTATGCCGCCGCCAAGTCGGGATTGCTCGGATTCACGCGGTCACTGGCACGCGAATTGGCCGAGGACGGTGTCACTGTCAACGCCGTCTGCCCGGGAGCGATACGGACCCGGGCACTGGAAAGCCTGCAGCCCGATATCGCCGAACGCGTCCGGGAGGGAATCCCCATGAAGCGACTCGGCGAACCGGAGGAGGTCGCTGAACTGGTTGCGTTTCTGGCCGGGGACGGCGGCGCCTACATCACCGGGCAGACCATCCTGGTGGATGGCGGCAGGTGGATGCTGTGAACTGCGACCTGATCCGGAAGAGTGCATTCGAACTGGGGGAGCTCCTTCACAAGCGTGAGATCTCGCCGGTCGATCTGGTTGCACAGTCGCTGGCGCGCATCGAAGCGCTGCAGCCCTCCCTGAACGCCTTCATCACCATCACGCCCGATGCGGCGATGGCGGAAGCGCGGCTTGCCGAGCAGGAGATCCTGCAGGGAAAATGGCGCGGTCCCTTGCATGGCGTTCCCTACGCCGCCAAGGACATGATCGCGACCCGGCACGTCCGCACCACCATGGGTTCCCGACTCCTGGAGAACCACCTGCCGGAAAGCGACGCGGTCGCCATTTCCCGCCTCGCTTCGAGCGGCGCGATCCTGCTCGGCAAGACCACGACACCGGAGTTCGGCCACAAGCCGCTGACCGACGGGCCGCTCTTCGGGCGGACGATCAACCCGTTCGGTACGGACGCCACCTGTGGCGGGTCCAGCGGAGGATCCGCGGTCGCGGTTGCAACCCACCAGGTCCCGCTCGCCCTCGGCACGGACGGAGGGGGTTCGGTTCGCATCCCGGCGGCGTGCTGCGGCGTCGCGGGTCTCAAGGCAACCCTCGGCGGCATCCCCCATCTCGAGGTCCCGGACCTGTTCTCGGCGAATTCCTATGTGGGCCCGATGGCACGCACCGTCGCGGATGCAAGGCTGCTCTTCCATGCCATTCGCGGCTTCGACCGCCGCGACCCCTATGGCCAGGCCTCAATGGCCGATCCCCCGGACGGCTTTCAATTCGGCAGAGAAATTCGGATCGGATGGATGGAGCGCGTGGGCAATCCGCTCCTCGATCCCGAATGCCGGGACGCAGCCCTTGCAACTCTCGAAGTCCTTTCAGACACCGGAACTCTACTGGAGCCGGTCGATATCGACTTCGCGGCGATGGAAGACGCCTTTCTCGTCATCCTCCAGTCGCTGCTGCGCAGCCGACTGCTGGTCCACCGCGAGGAGCGAACGGATCTGCTGGATCCCAGTCTTGTCCGGACGATCGACCTCGGTGCGCGATGGAGTGCCGTCGACCTGCAGCGGGCAGGCGGTGAGAGGACCCGTTGCTTCCTCGCATTGCAGAAACTGTTCGAGCAGTACGATCTGCTTGCATCCCCTACCCTGGCAGCGCCACCGCTCTCCGTTGACCAGAACCCCCACGGGATGGTCATGATCCAGGGCAAGGACGCCGGCAGGATCCGTGGCGCCTGGTACCCGTACACCTTCCCCCTGAACCTGACCGGCCATCCTGCCCTGTCGATACCCTGCGGCTGGACGAAGTCCGGACTCCCGCTCGGCCTCCAATTGATCGGACCGTGGCACTCCGAGGATCGCCTGCTTCAAGCCGGCGCCCTGCTGCAACGGGAAACGGTTCCGTTCCTCGAACGCGGTCCATCGCAATCCTGAATCGGGATCCTTCTCCGGCCGGAGCATTGGGCGGTGGTTGATGCCCGACGCCGAGCGAAAAGCATGGCTCGCGGCAACCGCCACACGAGCTTGTTCAGCCCACTCACATGTGCCGAGAACGCCACTTCAGATCCCGAACCACAGGTGCGGCTCTCCATCTCTTGAACCGGGAAGAGTGGTTTCCGTTATGTGAGTCCGTGATCTCGCAGGAACGCAAGCACCAATTCCGCGCATTGCCCGGGCTGCTCGAACTGGAGCATGTGCGTCGTGTCGGGAAGAAAATCGTAATCGAGGAACCGGATCTCGTTCAGGTTCATGCTCGGCATGTAGGTACCGGGCAGGGTCGGGTCGGAACCGATCGCCTTCACCGGGCAGGACACACTCCCGAAGTCCACTGTCATCGACCAGACGAAGAAGAACTCGAATATCTGGGCCTCGTATTCACGGGGACAGCAGAGTTCGAAACCGGTTCCACTTTGCGCGGCCCTTAAGGTTTTCTCGGCAAAGAGGTGAATCACGTCCCGGGGAATAATCTTGAAGAAGGGAAGCCGGGCCAGGAGCCTGGCATAGCGTTCCCGGGAGGCAAACATGTCGCGGCGCTTCAGGGCCATCGTAGCCAGGGAATGCCCGATTCCCTCCATGTCCTCGGGCAGACCGCCCGGTGGGCAGACGGGCGGATCGAAGAGGACCAGGGCGGCAAAGCCACCTCCGCCGGTTGCCACCTGCCGCAGGGCGACCATGACCGAAAGTGAATGGTAGATACCGATGCGTGGCTTGTTGCCGAATTGCCGGTCGATCTCCCGCACGATCCGTTCGCTGTCCTCGGCGAAAGCCGGAACGTTGTGATGGCGATGGCTGCCGACCGGGTTCCAGCCGTGATTGCGTACGTCATGGACAAAGATGTCGAACCGGTCGGTGAACCTTGACCAGAACGGGAAGTAGGCGTCAATCGAAAACCCGTTGCCGTGGCTCAGGACCATCCTCGGACCATTCGGGTTTCCATGCCGTCGAACATGGATCACGGCACCGTCCGGAGCCTGCACATCGAAAACGGCGATCGGATCCGGAACTACCCAGCCTGCAGACGACGCTTCGGAGTGTCCGCCCTCATCCTCCGGATGCACATCCGGGCCAGCTTCACGCATGGACATGGGATCCAATGAGGCGAGCTCGGGAGAATTCGGCCAGTCCTGCCCAATCGGGGGCATCTGCCCGCTTCCGCACCGTCCCCGTCGGGCGTTGCCGGACGCCAGTGCGCTGGAACGCACGGACCAGGTGCCCGCCGGTGACGTGATCGGCAGTCGTTCCACGACCACGTGCCATGCCCCCTGCCCGCCCGGTCACCACGGTTCCGCCCTGCCTTTCGAAAGACTGACAAACTCGGAGTGCACAGGGCGACTCGTCGCACACCTGGCTGGCAACCGGAATGTCGAGAACGAGGACCTTGTTTTCCCTGCAAGTCTCCAAGGACCTGCGCGTACGAGCATTCTTGTACACTTCCGCCACTCTTGGCGCGTTCCTTGGTGAGAGTTGCTCGAGAACCATGCCCGTTAAACCGTTCCCTTCTCCGACCCTCCCGGCAGAACATCGAAACGCATGATCGTATATGCGACGGTCCTGTCAATCCAATCATTCCTCTGCAACAGACGATCGGCTGAAGCTGTGGAAGAGATGCCCCTTGTTGTTTCTCTGATTTTCTCGGCGTAAGCAGGGCGATTTGTTCCGAATAGCTT
>CAZPXZ010000050.1:0-5010 GCA_964590405.1 uncultured Rhodobacterales bacterium
TGGCTGCTCATTCGCTGCGACTTTCTCGCCGAGTGGCGCATGCACGCCTTTCTCTGCGCTCTCGTGGCCGGAATCACCCTCCTGATCTCCGTACACGAGTACAACGCCGGATACCCCGATCTGTCGCTTCACCAGTCGCTCTTCGGCCCGTGTCTCTTCATCTGGGGCATCTGGGCATCGAGTCGGGCATTCCGGTCGCTCCATGATCGAACCTGCAGGGAAGCGTATCTTCTGCTCCCGGCATCGGCATTGGAAAAGCTCCTGGCACGACTGCTCCCCCTTACGGTGGGACTGACCATTCTTCTCCTCGCCTACTTCTGCGTTCTTTCCATCGTCGTCGAAGCCTTCAATTCCGCCTTCTTCGGCAGCCATCGTCCAATCTTCAATCCCTTCGAACCAGACATATGGGAACTGATCGGGATCTACATCATCCTCCAGTCGCCCTACTTCCTCGGCGCGACCTGGTTCCGCAGATTTGCTTTCCTCAAGACGACCTTTGCCCTCGTCCTTCTGCATGTGGGATTTGCGCTGTTCGCTCTGGCCGTCTTTCGCCTGAGTACCACGAGTTTCAGCTGGCGATTCCTGGACGAGCGGGACATCCTCCCGAATGGGAGTCCCGACAGTTTCGACATCCTTGATTTCCTGCTCTTCGAACTCGCCGGGGTCACGGCCCGGAACGTGCAGCACGCTGGCATCGACACCTGGGCAGTGATCCTTTCCACGGCAATCATTCTCCTACCACCGATTCTCTGGTGGATTGCATGGCTCCGTTTGCGGGAGGCCAGGGTAAGCGATGGAATTTAGCGAACCGAAGGGCATCTACGTCCAGATCGCGGACCGGGTCCGTGACCGCATTCTCGCAGGCGAATGGAAACCGGAGGAACGAATTCCCTCGGTCCGGGAGATGGCAGTCGAGTTGGGCGTCAACCCGAATACGGTTGCCCGAAGCTACCAGGCCCTGGTCGACCGGCAACTCATCGTCAACCAGAGAGGACGAGGATACTTCGTCACCCAGGACGCAGTTGCACGTGTTCTCTCGGAAATGAGGGAGGAGTTCCGTCGCAACGAATTGCCGAGGATCGTCCGAACCATGCGGTTGCTCGGGGTCGGACCGGACGAAGTCGCCGCCCGCTTTGCCGCCAACGACGATCCCTGATGGAAAGGAACCGCTCATGTTCCGCACTCTGAGAACCAGTGAAATCGCACTGCTTGGAACGCTCGGATTGCTCGCCGTACTCATCGTCGCACTGCCCGTTTCACTGTGGGTGCCTGCTTCCCGGACACACGCTGCACAGGGATTGCCGGCGGGCGACCGGACGGTTGCGCAACCGGAACTCCGGGAATTCCGGCAAGTCCTTGCCGCGGGCAGTTTGCAGCTGGAAATCAGCCAGGGAGAGGACTGGTCGGTGAATGTGTCCTATCCGGATGCCCTTGAGCCTTTCGTTCGTTGGGAACGACAGGGAAACCGGTTTCGAAGGCGACAAGCTCGAGTTGGGAATTGCGGGAAACAACTCCCTCACGGGACATGCCGGTCACTACGAATCGCTGGACCTTGCCGTGGCCGGAAGAAGCCGGGTTGATCTGAGTGGAATCCGGGTGCGCGATGCGGATGTCCTGATCCTGGGCAACTCAAGAGTCACCCTTACCATGGAGGGAGGAGTTCTCTCCGGCTTCCTGGCCGGCGTGGGAACGCTCAGTTATGTCGGATCGGTTTCGGAGGAATTGGTCCACGTCGCCGGCGCTGCACGCATCAGGCATCTGAACTGACCTCCATCGAGGCAGTCCTGGAAACCGGTGAACCCTGCCGCAGGCGGCTTACGCAGCAACCGGTTCGGAACCGACGAAACGTCCGTAGAGCCTGCCTGCAAGCCAACCCAGAATTGCCCAGAACACCAGGCTTGTAACCAGCGACGCAGCAACGAACTGGGCAGCGAGTTCCGGCGGAACCGGTCCTCCAACGAGTTCCGGATGAGGAGCACCAATCAGGTGGGGCAACGCCAGAAGCGCCACACCCAGAACATGCAGCAGGACCCGCGACCGAAACACGAGAAGCCAGAGTCCCGCCGCTGTCGACGCGGCCGAGAGGAACCACCACGACTGCCTGGCTCCAATCTCCGCTGCCAATGCCCCCGGCACTTCCGGCGGTAGTCCAAGGGACGGCGCCGCAGCAAATACCGTGAAACCGGCCAATCCCCAGACAATCCCGCCGCGAGGCGTGATCCGTGTCTTGCTCAATCCGAATGCAGCGACAAGCAGCGCCGCAAAGGCTACGCCGGCGACGATGTTGGACAGCAGCGTGTAGAGGCTGCGCTCGATCCCTTCCTCGGGCTGCCAGGCGCCCGAGCCTTCGCCATCACCGCCAGCGCTCCCATGGGCTTCACCATCATGTACAAGAAGGATGGACCCACCGACTCCGGAACTGTTCCAGGACATAGCATTTGCCGGAACGGCATTGGCACCCAGTGATTCAAAGCGTTCTGCCTGGAGGATCAGGGGTGTCGTGGTGACTTCCTGCACGAGCGAAATCAGGATGCCCGCCAATACCCCCGAGGCCAGCGCTGTGGCCAGCAAGCGCGCAAACATGGTCCCGCTCCCCTAGTGACAGGGGAATGCAAAGGCGTGGCGACCGTCATGGGCGACGTTGTGAAGCAGATCGGGCTGCGCGAATCCAACGCCGTAAAGCAGGAACAGGCCCAGGAATGCCAAGGCCGCATAGGTAAGGAACCGGGATGCCGCAAGCGTCGAATGGGCAGCGCCGGTAATGAGGTCGGACATGTCACCCTCCGTGAATACCGAACCGTTCTGAGCAAGCACACGTTTCATGTGCAACCGCTGGTGGCAGGTCTCCTGGCTCGCGGGTCATTGTTGGGCATCCGGCCTTCCCGGCAACGCCAGTGGCACTCAAAGAGCCCAACTTCCCGCTCACAGTTGCGGGGGCAGCCAAGGACCAAGGTCCCCGAGACGGGTCGACCCCTTCCTTGTTCCCTTTTGATCCCCGGGCCCTCTCAATTCAGGCCCGACGGGGAACCACCGACGAGACTATGGAAAAGGCCACGGTAGGTGTCAAGCCGAAGTCCCTGATTCGGCACGGTCACGGTCGGCGGAAAAAGCCTGCCGCTTCTCGTGGGAAGAGGCCCACCGGCACGGCAATCAGCCTCCTCACGGTATACTGCAACTCTGCCGCCTGAGGCGGCTGCCTGGAGTCTGCACGTACGCAAGGAGATGCCGTTGACCGAATTCTCAAAGGTTCTCGTCGCCAACCGGGGCGAAATCGCCATCCGCGTGCTGCGCGCGGCAAACGAGATGGGAAAATCCACGGTCGCGGTTTTCGCGGAAGAGGACAAGTTGTCCCTGCATCGCTTCAAGGCCGATGAGTCCTACCGCATCGGCGCCAACCGGGGCCCGGTTTCCGCCTACCTCGATATCGAGGAGATCATCCGGGTCGCCCGCGAGACCCGCGCCGACGCAGTGCATCCCGGATACGGGTTTCTCTCCGAGTCGCCCGAATTCGCGGAGGCCTGCGCACGGGCCAAGATCGCTTTCATCGGTCCCGCACCGGAAACCCTCCGACTGCTCGGAGACAAGGTATCCGCCCGCAACGCAGCCGGGCGCGCGGGAGTGCCGACCATTCCTGCGACCGGTCCGCTGCCGGAAGACTTCGACGAAGCCCTCGCGGAGGCAAACAAGATCGGATTCCCGGCCATGCTGAAGGCAAGCTGGGGAGGCGGTGGTCGCGGGATGCGTGTCGTGGAGAGTGCCGACCAGTTCCACGAACTGCTGCGTGCAGCGCGCCGTGAAGCCCTTGCGGCATTCGGCAAGGACGACGTCTTCCTGGAGCGCCTCGTGCGGAACGCACGGCATGTCGAAGTCCAGATCCTCGCCGACTCCTTCGGGCGGGTTGTCCATCTGTTCGAACGGGACTGTTCCGTGCAACGGCGCAACCAGAAGGTTGTCGAGTGTGCTCCGGCACCCTACCTGGATGAAGATGCCCGCGGGCAACTCTGCGGCTACGCGATTCTGCTGGCCCGCGAAGCCGGCTACCAGAACGCCGGTACCGTCGAATTCCTGTTCGAGCCGGATACCGGTAAATTCTACTTCATCGAGGTCAACCCCCGAATCCAGGTCGAGCACACGGTAACCGAGATGATTACCGGCGTGGACATCGTGCGTGCCCAGATCCGGATTGCGGAGGGCGGCCGCATCGGGGACGGTCCGGACGACACCTGCCCCGCCCAGGATGACCTGGCTATCCGCGGCCATGCCATCCAGTGCCGCATCACCACCGAGGACCCGCACGACCATTTCATTCCCGACTACGGCCGGATAACCGCCTACAGGGGCGCAACGGGTTTCGGCATCCGGCTTGACGGCGGAACCGCGTATTCCGGTGCCGTGATCACCCGGCACTACGACTCCCTCCTCGAGAAACTCACCGCATGGGGGCCAACCCGGGAAACGGCCATTGCCAGGCTGAGTCGGGCGCTGCGGGAGTTCCGCATCCGGGGCGTCGCCACGAACCTCGCCTTCCTCCAACGGGTGGTCGCCCACAGTGCATTCCGGGGTGGACGGATCACGACGAGGTTCATTGACGAGCATCCCGAACTCCTGGAATTTTCGCGCCCGCGTGATCGTGCGACAAGGTTGCTCCATCACATCGCGCAGGTAACCGTCAACGGGCACCCGGAAACTCGCGGGCGGCCGGAGCCGCGCGCCCGAACCCGCATCCCCGTACCACCCCGCACCATGCCAGACCTGCTGATCAGCCGCGGCAAGACCCTCCTGGAGGGCAAGGGGCCGGAGGCGGTTGCCCACTGGATGCGGGAAACCGATCGCGTTCTTGTGACCGACACAACCATGCGGGACGGGCCGCAATCCCTCCTCGCAACCCGCATGCGCAGCTATGACCTGCTGCAGGTGGCGGATGCCTACAACTCCAGGCTGCTGGATCTGTTTTCCCTGGAGTGCTGGGGCGGAGCGACCTTTGATGTCGCGATGCGCTTTCTCGACGAA
>CAZPXZ010000050.1:5020-25811 GCA_964590405.1 uncultured Rhodobacterales bacterium
CTCCGCAGCCGCATGCCGAACCACCTGCTCCAGATGCTGCTGCGTGCATCCAACGCCGTCGGTTACACCAACTATCCGGACAATGTCATTACTGCATTCGTTGACCAGGCGGCCCGATCCGGCATCGATCTGTTCCGGATCTTCGATCCACTCAACTGGGTCGAGAACATGCGCGTCGCGATCGATGCCGTACTGGCAACGGACCGCATTTGCGAGGGCGCGATCTGTTACACGGGCGACATCCATGATCCGTGTCGCAGCAAGTATGATCTGAATTATTACCTGGACATCGCCCGTAGCCTGAAACAGGCGGGCGTGCATGTCCTCTGCATCAAGGACATGGCGGGCCTCCTGAAGCCATCCGCTGCACCCGAACTCGTCCGGGCGCTGCGGGACGAAACCGGACTACCGCTGCACCTGCACACGCACGACACGAGCGGAATATCGGCCGCAACCATACTTGCCGCGGTGGATGCAGGTGTGGACGCGGTCGACCTGGCCATGGATTCCTTTTCGGGCCTCACATCCCAGCCTCCGATGGGGTCTGTCGTCGAGGCGCTCCAGAGACATCCCCGTGAAACCGGCCTCGACCCCGCGTTGCTGCGCACTTTTTCCGACTACTGGGAAAGTGTCCGCGATCAGTACGCCGCCTTCGAGGCGGATCTCCGGGCTCCCGCGTCCGAGGTCTACCTCCATGAAATGCCCGGCGGGCAATTCACCAACCTGCGCGCGCAGGCGGAAGCGCTCGGACTTCTTGATCGATGGCACGAGGTTGCCGCAGCCTACGCCGAGGTGAACCAGATGTTTGGCGACATCATCAAGGTGACACCGACTTCCAAGGTGGTCGGGGACCTCGCGCTATCCATGGTCGCTGGTGGGTTGACGCGGGAACAGGTCGAGGATCCCGATATCGAGGTGTCGTTTCCGGAATCAGTGATCGGGCTGTTCCGGGGTGATCTCGGCCAACCGCCCGGGGGATTCCCGGACGGACTCGCCCGGAAGATTCTCCGCGGCCGCAAACCCATCTCGGAACGGCCCGGCGCCGCAATGGCTCCGGCGGATTTCGGCGCACTAAAGGCCGAGGCGGAGGCAAAGACGGGACGGGATATCTCGGAGAAGGAATTGCTGTCCTACGTCCTCTACCCGAGGGTGTTCACGGACTACGCGGCGCGCAGGCAACGGAAGGGGCCGGTCGCCGTGCTCCCGACTCCCGCATATTTCTACGGTCTCCGGCCGGGTCAGGAGATCGCGGTCGAACTCGAGCGGGGCATGACTCTGGTCATTTGCTGCCTGGCCATCGGTGAGCCCGACGCGGAAGGGTCCCTGCGCGTTTTCTTCGAACTGAACGGCCAACCGCGAACCGTCCGCATCACCAACGAAACAATCGCAATATCCGCACCAGGACGCATGCGGGGAGATCCTTCCAATCCGAACCATCTTTCAGCCCCCATGCCGGGAGTCATTGCCTCCATCGCGGTTTCCAGCGGTCAGCGCGTCGTCGCCGGCGACCTGCTTCTCACCATCGAGGCGATGAAGATGGAGACTTCGCTCAATGCCGAGAGGGACGGCATCGTCAAGAACCTCCATGTCTCAGCTGGACAGCAGGTCGATGCCAAGGACCTCCTGCTCGAGTTTGCCGAGAATTGAGTGAATGCAGCACAACTCGATTGCAACGCTACTCCTGGCAGACGAGTCCGATACGGTCCGCCTTGGGCAGTCGCTCGCGGAGGTCCTTCTACCCGGCGATACCGTGCTTCTGGATGGTGCGCTCGGCATCGGGAAATCCACCCTCGCCAGAGCAGTCCTCCGGTCCCTCTCCGGAGACCGCCGCCTCAATGTCCCGAGTCCCACCTACACGCTGGCGCAAGCCTATGATCTCCCCAGCGGCATCGCACACCACATTGACCTGTTTCGGTTGGACGGCCCGGAGGACTGTGTCGAACTCGGACTCGAGGACGTTTTCGGGATGGATCTCGCCCTCGTGGAATGGCCGGACCGGCTCGGGCACAACGCCCCCGAGGAATGGGTCCGCGTGCGCCTCGTCCCTGGCGACAGGCCCGGATCCAGGCTGGCGGAACTGATGGTGACCGGCTCACCAGCACTCCTCGACCGCCTCCAGTGCGCTGTCCGTCGGTACCGCGGCTACACCCATGCGGCCTGAACGGGAAGCCCTGATCGGGCAGTTCCTGATCGACGCCGGATGGGCCGGCCAGGTGATGCGGCCCCTTGCGGGCGACGCGTCGCCGCGTCGCTACTACCGCCTTGGTTCCGCAACAGACCCTTCGGCGTCTCGCGCGGTATTGATGGACGACGAGGATGGCGGTGCGCAGGCCGTCGGACGGTTTGCCGCACTGGCGAACCATCTTCAGGAACTGGGTATCCGTGCGCCCGCCGTACTGGCCTGCGACCTGGAACGGGGCATTCTCCTGCTGGAAGACCTGGGCGACGACCTGGTGGCAACCGTGTTGCAGAATGCCCCCGAACTCGAGACCACCTGTTACCGGGCGGCGGTGGACCTTCTCGCAGAACTCGGCCGACATCCGCCACCCTCGTCCGTCGCGTTCGAGGGCACAGGCCACCAGATCGATCCGTATGACATGGATCCGCTGATGGCGGAGGCAATGCTGCTGATCCAGTGGTGGCTTCCCGGCGCGGGCGCACCTGCCACAGCCGATGCCTCGGAGGAATTCCGTCATCTGGTCTCGGAGGCGGTCGCCGGAGTGGCGCCTTGCACGGATGTCCTGGTACTCCGCGACTATCACGCGGAGAACCTGCTCTGGCTGGATGCGGGCGGAGCCGTGGAATGGCGCGGGATCGGCGTGCTGGATTTCCAGGATGCTCTTGCCGGTCATCCCGCATACGACCTCGTGTCGCTACTCGAAGATGCCCGACGAGACACCTCCCCCGCGCTCCGAGAAGAGATGTACGACCGCTTCACGAAACAGGCGGGAATGTCGAGGAACGAGCGCTCCGACTTCCGTGCCGCATGTGCAGCACTCGGAGCACAGCGCAATCTCAAGATCCTCGGGATCTTTGCCCGGCTGTGTATCAGGGACGACAAACCGGGCTATCTCGACCTCACTCCCCGCGTGTGGAACCACCTCCTCCGGGACCTGGCGCATCCGACCCTGGCGGCCCTCGATCACTGGGTTCGCAAACATGCGCCTGAACCCACATCTGAAGCACTTGCCCGTGCACGGTCCCGGCGGGGCGCGGAATGAGTTTGCCGCCCCGGACAGCCCTCATTCTCGGCGCCGGCCTCGGAACACGAATGGGCCGGCTCAAGGAGAGTACGCCAAAGCCACTTCTTGCCGTCGGAGGCAAGGCATTGCTGGACCACGCCATCGATCGGTCAATCGAGGCAGGCGTAGAACGCGTGGTCGTCAATGTGCATGCCCATGCAGAGATGATGCGCTCGCATCTGGCAAGGCGCGCCGACATCCCCGTCTCCATCGCTGTCGAGCGGGAACTTCTCGAGACCGGCGGAGGCGCTCGCAATGCGTTGCCGCTGATCGGTTCCGATCCGTTCCTTGTACTGAACTCGGACGCGATCTGGACCGAAGCGAACCCCCTTGCTCCGCTGCTGGACGCCTGGACCGTGGCACGGTCCCGTCTTCACGCGATGCTCCTGCTCCTGCCACTGCAACAATGCGAATCCCACCGCGGCGCGGGAGACTTTCTTCTTGGCGCAGACGGCAGCATCCGGCGCGCGAACGGAGCGCCCGGCGCGTTGGTCTATGCAGGAGCGCAGATCATCAGCAGCAACGCGCTGGCGCAAGTGCCCCGTGGTGTCTGGTCATTCAATCGCTGGTGGGATGAACTGATCGCTACGAACCGAATCCGCGGCGTGTCAGGCCGACCCGGCCGGTGGATCGATGTGGGAACGCCAGAGGGTCTCGCAACCGCGAACGGGTACCTGAATCCCGGATAATTGCTTCCCGCGAAGACGGCACCTGCACAGACCATGCGAGGACCGGGAGGGAGGACGACTGGTACGCGACCGCTTCGCCAACCGGTGCATGAACTCCTTGACATACGTCGCGATAGAAGCGCTACAGAACCGCAGCGTGATCCACAAGGGCAGAAACAGGCGTGACCTGAACCGGGTCAACGCCGTGCAGGATCGAAGGGAGTTCTTCGACATTCTGAAATGCAGGGCGGCGAACGCCGGTATTCCCTTCCTCGAGGTTTCGCCGGCCGGTATGTCGGGGCGCTGCTTGCGCCACGGAACCCGGGTCACGGCGGCTCCATCGAAGCAGATCCATCGTTGCGGCGCATACGGGGCCTCGAACTGGATCGCAGATTGCGACAAAGGCGCGGACAGGAACACACTGAGCCGCGGCCTGCACATGCCCCGGGGTCGCAGCAAGGGACTTGACGGCACCCGGCGTTCCAGCGGCTTCCGCGAGACGTCATATGCAACAGCGGAAGACCCGCCGCATCGCCGCTGCGCGATATGGCAGGCGGTTCCAGGAAACAGAACCGCAATGTCGGAACTCGGCAATACCGGGTTCGTAGAATGCAGGTCGCTCCCGACGAAATCCTGAACTCCACACCACCAGGAACGGAATTTGCCCGGACTCTGCTTGGCCTTGCCCGCCAGTTCGACACTCGCTCGCGCATTGCGCATTCCAGCAGCCGCGACAAGTGGGTTCGAACTTTCCGCCGGCCCGCCATGGGTCAGAAGACCCAATTCATATCGCGAGTTCCGTAGTCGTGGGCTTGACAAACGCCAGGGAATTTACTAATCGATCGTGGTGGGACATTAGGACTAAAGCAGGTGTCCCCTTTCAGAGGAGGAAGAAAATGGCAAAAACCGTATTTCGGGCCGAAATGGATAAATGGCCCGAAGATCAAGATGTCAAGACACACAATCGATGGCATCCGGATATCCCGATCGTCGAACAGTTCAAGCCCGGCGATGAATTCCGTGTCGAGTGCTATGACTGGACGGGTGGGCAGATTCACAATGATGAGTCCGCCAACGACATCCGCGATGTCGATCTCTCGAAGGTGCACTATCTGAGTGGACCGTTCGGCGTGGAGGGCGCCGAGCCGGGAGATCTCCTGGTTGTCGACATCAACGACATTGGCTGGTTAGAGGATTCGCAATGGGGCTTCACGGGGATCTTTGCCCTCGAAAACGGAGGCGGGTTCCTTGACAAGCACTACCCGGAGGCACGCAAGGCCTGCTGGGACTTCCACGGCATCTATACGAGTTCACGTCATATCCCGGGTGTTCGGTTCCCGGGACTGATCCATCCCGGGCTCATCGGAACGCTGCCGGATGCACCGCTCCTGAAGAGATGGAACGATCGCGAATCGGCACTCTTCAATACGGATCCGGATCGCGTACCGCCGCTCTGCACGCTGCCTGACGGGCTTGCAGGAACGACGACGGCGCTGATGGGGCAGATGACCGGCGATGCCGGGAAAGCTGCCGGCCTGGAGGGAGCACGTACCGTTCCCGGGCGCGAGCACGGAGGCAACTGCGACATCAAGAACCTGTCTCGCGGTTCCACTTGCTACTTCCCGGTCTTCATGCCAGGTGGCGGCCTCTCGATGGGCGACATCCACTGGTCGCAGGGAGACGGCGAAATCACGTTCTGCGGCGCCATCGAAATGGCCGGCTGGATCGACATCGGTGTCGACGTCATCAAGGGCGGTGTCGAGAAGTACGGGATCACCAACCCGGTATTCAAGCCGAGTCCAATCGAGCCTCACTATTCCGATTACCTGATCTTTGAGGGCGTCTGCGTTGATGAGCATGACGGCTCCCAGAAGTATCTGGACGCTACGGTTGCCTATCGGCGTGCCTGCCTGAATGCAGTCGAGTACCTCAAGAAGTTCGGCTACACGGGCGAGCAGGCCTACATGATTCTGGGCACCGCTCCATGTGAGGGGAGAGTAAGCGGCATCGTGGATATTCCGAACGCATGCTGCACGCTTGCAATTCCGACCGAGATCTTTGATTTCGATATCCGTCCGAACGCTTCCGGACCCACCGTTCAAGTAAGCGGCGTCGACGTGACTGCCTGCAACTAACCGGCGCATGGTGGCGGCGGAACGGTGTTCGTTCCGCCGTCGCTGCCCCACCGCTGGCCGCGCACGGGGCGGGCGGGCGTTTGCCGGACGCATTGAAGCCTCCCCAAACATCCGCTTTCGGCGCGGCCGAAAGCACAATTTTGATGAAGGGGGGACTTGATCATGCTGTTGGGATTTGCACTGCTCTATGTCGGAGCCGTTCTGTTCCTGAACGGACTTTGGCTGATGGGGCGTATCGGAGATCGCGAAATCGCGATCATAAATATTTTTTCAGGCGCGGTAACCGCGCTCGTAGCCGCCTACCTGGCGTTCGGGCCGGGTGCAGACGCGGCCTCCATCCGGGGAGCGGCGCTTACGCTACTCTTCACGTTCACCTATCTCTGGGTGGCGTACAATCGGTTCCACGATGTCGACGGGCGAGGCCTCGGATGGTATAGCCTCTTTGTCGCGATCACCGTCGTTCCGGTTGCCCTGATCACTTGGAGCGAGGCCAGCACTCTCTGGGGATACTGGTTCGGAGCCTGCTGGGCTGCATGGGCAGTCTTGTGGTTCATGTACTTCCTGCTCCTGGCGATGAAGAAGCCAATCGCCCATGTGACGGGAGCCGTAACCTGTATCCAGGGCATCCTGACGGGCTGGTTGCCTGGCTACCTGCTCCTGGAAGGCGTATTGTCTTGAACCCGAGGTGCCGCCCGGGCATTTGCCGGGCGGCACCTGAACTCCCCGGCGGATCCGAGAAAGGATAAGCGACATGCCGCTATACGAATACGACTGTGGGCAGTGCGGAACCTTTTCCGAATTGCAGAGCATGAGTAGCTCGGCAGATCCCATGGCCTGCCCGGACTGCGGCGGTTTGTCGGAGCGCGCCGTCTGCACGCCCTTCATCGCCAACATGAACCCACACAACCGGATCGCCCATCAAAGGAACGAAAAAAGCGCGAATGAGCCCGTGGTTGCCTCGGGCGTGCCGCCAGGGAAGCCGTACGGCCATGGACACGGTCATGGACACGGTCATGGACACAGCCATAGCCATGGACACAGCCATGGACACGGCAAGCAACGCGGACTCGGCAGTGGCCTGCAACACTCTCACGGCAGGCCCTGGGCGATGGGTCACTAACGCCTCCATTCATTTCGCCATTCCGGAGGTGGCTGTCTACACAAGCCTTCCCGAACGCCAGTGTGAACTGTGCCGCCCTTGCCGTAGTCTGATTCCGGGACAACACAACGATACTTGCCTGTCCACCCATGGATTACACAACGCTTCCTTCGACAGGTTGCGTTCCGCAAGACATGTACATTGGACCCGAGAGCGTCAGCGCAAACGGGCACGGTTCGGCACCACGAGACCCGTGCCGACTCGGAGCTCGGCGAAGACACAGCATGGTCTGGCATGGTTTATCTCTGGGTAGCTCTTGGAAGCGCCATCGGCGGCGTGGGGCGCTACTGGTGCAACAATCTCGTTTCCGGCTTCACCGGGGATGCCTTTCCCTGGGGCACGATCACCGTGAATGTCGCAGGATCGTTCCTGATCGGGTTTCTGGCGTCCATCGATCCCTTTCCCGGACGTTCCTGGCTGCCCGGTCCGGAGGGACGTGCATTCCTCATGGTAGGCATATGCGGCGGTTATACGACGTTCTCTGCCTTCAGCCTGCAGTCGCTGGACCTCCTGCGAACCGGTCAGTGGCCCGAAGCACTCGGTAACATCGCCCTGTCGGTCTTGCTTTGCCTAATTGCCGTCTGGCTCGGACATCTTGCTTGCGTCGCCCTCGGCACGTCGCGCCCGGGCTGATCGGAGAGCCAACCGGCAAGACCTGCATTCCGCCGCGCGTCAGTCCAGATGCGCGGCGACCGTCCTACTGACGCGAAGGTCGGGCCAGGCGGTTCCTTTTGTCTGGGTTCCGTAGGCATGGATGCGGGCGACCCCAATGGAGGACAGACAAGGGGCACGGGCCAGGAGAGCGCGTGCCGAGGATGGAAAGTGGAGATGCAGAGTCCAACAAGATGGACATGATCGCCGACAACGCAACCCTCTACTTCATCGATACGGTTCCCGGCCGGTCTGCGCGTGTGACTGCGTACCGGGGGAAGGTGTCCGGCACGACTGCCAAGTCTCCACTACAGTTCTGGAACAGGATGAAAGTCGGTTGGACCGACCGTCGACGCTTCCGGCGAGATCCGGCGTTCACTCCGGGATCGCTGGCGGATCTGCCGGAATCTGCCGGACGGAACGCCTGACCGCGCAGCCGAACTCCCGGCGCCTCGGCCCAACGGCGCAACGTTCGGTCAACCGGAACGCGGGCACAATGCGGAAACAAGGTTGGGACGGGATGCATCCCTTGCCTGTTCCCGAGAGTATGCGCGGCGCGGCCGGAATCCGGCGGAATCATTGACGGCCATTCCTGGGAGGTCCGATTGGCGGGTGCAAGGAATACACGTAACGTCGACGGCTGCGAAAGCCTGCAAGACGATACGGAGAAGCCGCGGATTGCCATCGCCGGCTTCCAGCATGAGACCAACTGCTTCTCGCCCATCACCACAACGCTCAAGGATTTCGTCCGGGCGGACGGCTGGCCGGGATTGACGCAAGGCGACGGCGTGCTAACCACATTCCCGGGACCCAACATCCCGATCGGCGGATTCATCGAGGCAACGAGACGTCAGGCAAGACTGGTGCCGATCCTCTGGGCAAGCGCAGAGCCTTCCGACAAGATTCACGACGATGCCTTCCAAACCATTTCAGACTTGATCTGCGACGGATTCGTTGCAAACCAGCCCCTTGACGGAATCTATCTCGACCTTCATGGCGCAATGGTTGCCCAGTCCTGCGAAGACGGGGAAGGCGCGTTGCTGCAACGGATACGACATCGTTTCGGTTCCGAGATCCCGGTGGCCGTAAGCCTCGACCTCCACGCAAACATCACGGAGGAGATGGCGTCGCTGGCAGACGTCCTGACCGTGTTCCGGACCTATCCTCATCTCGACATGGCCGCAACGGGCGCACGCGCAGGCAACCTCCTCCTCGAAATCATCGAAAGTGACCGCAAACCACACACGGCGTTTCGAAAGCTCCCCTTCCTGGTACCACTTCAGGCGCAATGCACCGACATGGAGCCGGCACACTCCCTGTATGGCAGCCTGCCGGACACATGCTCCCTTGGCTCCGGAACGGCGGACCTGGCAATGGGCTTTCCCGCCTCCGACATTGCCATGTGCGGTCCATCCATCGTTGCCTCTGCATTTGATCCCCTGATCGCGGAACGCATGGCGTCACACACGGAACACCTCCTCCTGAATTCGGAATCGCGTTTTTCGGTAGCGCTGGAAACACCCGGCGACGCCGTGTGCCGAGCGATCCGTGTCGGCCGTCCCGGTCGGCCCGCCATCCTTGCGGATGTTCAGGACAACTCCGGGGCGGGAGCGACGTCGGACACGACCGGCCTGCTCGCCGAGTTGGTGCGTGCGGGCGCGAGCCGCGTAGCGGTGGGTGCCATTTTCGATCCCGAGGTCGCTGCTGCCGCACACGAGGCCGGTGTGGACAGCCGGATCCACCTGGCATTGGGCGGAAGGTGGGAAGGAAGCGAAAACCCGGCGTTCCAGAGCGAGTTCCGTGTGATGTCGCTCAGCGATGGCCGGTTTGACTATCGCGGTGAAATGATGCGAGGCATCCGGGCGAACATCGGGCCTTCAGCGGCCCTTCAGGTTGTCGGCTGTGCCGATATTCGTGTCGTGGTGACGAGCATGCGCATTCAGTGCCTGGACCGGGCGGTCTTCAGTCATCTCGGCATTGAACCTGAGGACATGTCGGTCCTTGCCGTCAAGAGTACGGTCCATTTCCGGGCTGACTTCGCGCCTTTTGCGAGCGAGATCATTCCGGTGGAAGTCCCGGGTTACAATCCGTGCCGGCTCGACGCCATACCGTTCAGTCGACTGCGAAGCGGCATACGACTCCTCTGACGTCTACCAAGCGAGACTCGGACCGAAATCCATCCCAGGGGTCGCCATCACCGCAAGACTCATGGCTTGCCAATCGGAAACCTAAACCATCCAACCGAGCGATCCACAATCGCTGGTTCCCGGTCTCCCCGGAACCAGTCCTGATGCCGAATGCCCCGTTCGGGAACCACCCCAATTCGTCTCCGCAAATCTGCCAATCGAAATCTCAGCGGATCTTTCTGTCGGAGTTTCGTCGAAAGCGGACCGAAACCCAGCCTTGCCGTCCAGTCAGGCCTGATCGTATGGGCCGCGACTTGATGCCGACGCACCCAGATCGCCACGAAGCAGGTGCGCTGTTCCCGTGTCCCAACCAGCGGTAACCCGCGTACCGACCGAAAGCGGTGTCTGCCGATAGCGGTCGTCCGGCACGTAGACGACGAATTCGTCCCCGACTCCATCCGCCTGGATCGCGACCTTGTAGAACGTGCCCTGGTACTCGACGATTCGCACGGTCCCCAGTACTGCGTTCTCCTTCCGGTCCTCGCCCGGAACCGCCCTGACGTTGTCGCGCCGAACCGAGAAGAACACCGTTTCCCCCGGAGCCCCCGCCTTGTCGAACGGAACGCGGAACCGCCCTGCCTCGCCGCCGTCGAGTTCCGCAGCGCCGTCCGAGATCGCGCCAAGCTTTCCCGAAAGCACGTTCTGTCCACCGAGGAAACGGGCTACGTATGCCGAGCTTGGCCGGGCATAGACGTTCTCCGCAGAATCGGATTGCTCGATCTCCCCGTGGTTCATCACGACAACCTGGTCCGCAACCGCGATGGCCTCCATTTGCGTATGGGTCACATGAATGAAGGTGATCCCGATCTCCTGCTGAATTCGCCGCAACTCGCTCCGCATCTGGAGGCGCAGGAACTCGTCAAGCGCTGAGAGTGGCTCGTCGAGCAGAAGCACCTGCGGATTCGTGATCAGCGCACGAGCCAGCGCAACACGCTGCTGCTGACCGCCGGAAAGTTGTGCTGGCATCCTGTCGGCAAGCTCGGAGAGTTGTACCTTCTCCAGGAGTTCATCCGCCTGCCGGTGCCGCTCAGCCTTCCGGATCCGACGCATCTTGAGGTTGAACGCGACATTGTCGCGCACCGAGAGATGCGGAAACAACGCGTAGGACTGGAACATGAGCGCTGTTCCGCGCTCAGCCGGTGCCCGGCCCTTCGTATCCTGGCCTCCGATCAGGACCTGGCCGGAGGTCGGGGTCTCGTGGCCTGCCACCATCCTGAGGATCGTGGTCTTTCCGCAGCCGGACGGACCGAGCAAACAGCAATACGAACCAGACGGGATCACCAGATCCACGTCGTTCACTGCCGTCAGGCTGCCGAAATTCTTCGTAACCCGGCGAAGTGCGACTTCTCCGCTACCCGCCATGCAACCGCCTCCCCCCTTATTGACCCGCCTAGCGCGGCAACTGACGCTTGCGCTTACGCTGGATGTACCAGATCGATCCAAGCGCCAGGCCAATGGCGGTAAACGAGATGATCGTCGTCACCGTCCCCAGGGCGTAGAGCGCAGGAGATGTCACGTTCGTTGTCATCGTCCAGATCTCGATCGGCAGCGTGTTGCGGCTGCCGACAGTCAGCCAACTGCGCGGAAACTCGTCATAAGAGAGTGTGAATCCGAACAGTGCAACCGCGATGATGCCCGGAAACACGATCGGCAACACCACGTTCGTCAGCGTCTGCCATGCGTTGGCGCCAAGATCTCGTGCCGCCTCCTCGTATTCCGGATTCAGACGACTCAGCACGGCGAACATGATCAGAAGGCCGAAGGGAAGGGTCCAGCTCAGATGGGCCCCGAACGCCGAACCCCACCAGGTCGCTTTCGCACCCAGCACCCGGTTGAAGGTCACCAGGATGCCGATGCTGAGAACGAGACCCGGCACAATGAGACTGATCAGGGCCGAATAAAAGACGGTCGTGGAGCCAAGAAAGCGACGCCGGAAAGCGAGTCCCGCCGCCACGGAAATCACCACGGTCGCGACCAGGTTCAGAAGCGCCAGGGGAAGCGACCGCGAGAATGCGCCACCGATGTCCCCCGTCCGCGCCTGTCCGAACAGGGCTTCGAACCAGTTGAGGGACATACCCCGGAGCGGAAACACCAAGCCGCCGGTCGGCCCCTGGAAGGACAGGATGTAGATCGAGATCATCGGGCCGTAGAGGAAGATCACGAACAGCGTGAACAGCGCGGCGAGAACGTAGAAGGTCCACGGGCGCTTGCCGTATGAGTGCTCCATGGCGCTACCTCGTCAATTCCTTGCGGACGTCAACCAGGCGCATGATTCCTCCCGCGAAGATGAGAACGATGATCAGGAGGATCACCGAGTTGGCTGACGCACGGGGATAGTTCAGGAACTGAAGGTCATTGAAGACACCGAAGGTCACCGAACCCGACAGTCCGCCACTCATCACCGCGACGACAAAGAAGTCGCCCATCACCAGCGTCACAACGAACACCGCACCGAGCGCGATGCCCGACTTCGAGAGCGGCAGCACGACATTCCAGATCACGCCCCAGCGGGTTGCCCCTCCGTTCACCGCCGCCTCGAGCAACGCCTTGTCGATCCGCGCCATGGAGTTGAAGATCGGCACGATCATGAACAGCGTGTAGAGGTGCACGTAGGACACGACCACGGCAAAATCCGAGAACAGCAGCCACTCGACCGGCTCGTCGACAATGCCGATTCCCATCAGACCCTGGTTGATCAGGCCGTACTTGCCGAGAATGGGTTTCCAGGAGATCATCCGGATGATGTTCGATGTCCAGAACGGAACGGTGCAAACCAGGAACAGCCCGATGGCGACCAGGAGGCTTCGAACATGGAACACGAGGAAATACGCAATCCAGAAGCCGAGCACCAGCGTGGCCGCGAGGGTGATCAGCGTGAATTTGATGGTCGAGAGATAGAGCTTCCAGTTCACCTTGTTGGTGAGGACGTCCACATAGTTCGCAAGCGTGAAATCCGGGATGATGCCGACCAGGTGCTGGTAGCGGTACACGCTTACAACCAGCACAAGTACAAGCGGTACGATCACGAAGCAGAGCAGGATGATCGCGAGCGGTGCGACCTGAAGGTAGGGCATTGCCTTGCGCAAGTTCATTTCAAGCACCGCTCCCCCATGCGCTTGACGCCTGTGCCGGTATCGGGCCGGGCGGCCCGCAATGGTCCGCCCGGTCCGGCCACAATTCCGTTATCGATGAAGATCAGGCTGCGTTGAACTCGTTCCACTTCGAGAACAGGTACGGAGCCTCCTCCATGAGATTGTTCCATACGGCAACGTTGGCGAAACGCTCCTCGTAGGAACCACCATCCCGCATGTCGCCGGCGACATTGGTCTTCTGCCCCGTCGGGCTGGTGATATCGCCTGTTGCCGCCTGTCCGTCGTAGAAGAACCCCCACTCGTTGTCCGTCAGGAAGGGCCTCGCCGCCTCGGGCACCGAAATGTAGTAGCCCTGCTTGGCAATGAACCCACCGACCCAACCGGAAATGTACCAGTTCAAATACTCGTAGGCCGCATCAAGCTTCAGCCCGTCGAGATGCGCCATGAGCGCCAGGCCGTTGCCCCAGCCGCGGTAGCCCTCCTTGAGGGGCTGGTAGGTGCAGTCCACACCCTGGGTGCGAACCGCGGTAACCGCAGGCGACCACATGGACTGGATGACCACCTCGCCGGAAGCCATCAGGTTCACCGACTCGTCGAAGGTATTCCAGAGCGCCCGCCAATGGCCGTCATTCTTCAACTCGATGAGCTTGTTGATGGTGGCGTCGATTTCTTCCCGTGTCGGATTGCCCTTGTCACCAAAGGTCAGGTCCCCGGAAGCCTCCAGGGCCATGATCGCATCCATGATGCCAATGGTCGGAATGTTCTGGATCGCGGCCTTGCCGGAGAAATCGGAACTGAACAGGTCGGCCCAGCTGCTCACCTCGCGCCCGACCAGGTCGGGACGGATCCCGAGCGTGTCGGCGTTGTAGACACCTGGCACGAAGGTCGCCCAGTCGCGGATGCCGTCAGCGAACATCGTGGCATCCATGCTGTCGCGATACATGATCTCGAACGGCGAATCCCCCTGGCGCGAAACTTCCTTCCCGGCGAACTCGCCCGTTGTGTACAGCGTCGTGATCTTGTCCCAAAGTGCAATCCGGCTCGTGTCCACGGCCTGGGTGACACCCTGCGGCACGTAGACCTTGGTCTGCCAGATCTCCGTGTCCGCAACATCGATGGCCTCGGGATCCTGCACCATGCGGTTGGTCATGCCGGCGTGGTCGGTTACGGACATCTCAACGGTAAACCCGAGATCCTCCGTGGCCTGGCGTCCGATGTCGATCAGGGTGGAATAGGACATGCCCGTATGGTTGATGGTGATGTCCTTCAGGTTCTGCGCCCAAATGGTCGGAAACCCGGTGATGGCCCCCGAACCGGCGGCCGTACCCGCTATCGCGGCGGCGCCTTTCAGAACCTGCCGCCGCGTCGCGGACGGCCCGCCCTTTGGCAGTACGTCTTCTCTTTTCGTCATGTCTTCTTCTCCCTTGTTGCTCCCTGCGGGACAGATGCCTGCACAACGGCCGTACGAACCCGACCGAAGCGAGCGTGCCCGCGTCCATTTACCTCCGGGGATCCGATCGGCGCTGCCATGGGTTTCGCCCAAGTTCCCGGGAACTCCAACAAACCAACCGGTAGCCAAAGCCCGCTCCGTCGAACCGTGTCCGTCATCATGTATCGACGCACCGGGACGGAGGCTTCGGCAGAACCGATCCATCCGGCACCGGGCCAACGATAGCGATCAACCGGCAATTCGTAATCGCTTCAATGCGCATCCGTTGGCCTCCCCTCTGCGTAGCATATCCGCGCACCGTCATTGCGCAATCCATCTTCCGGCCGCTCGACCGGCGCCACGACAACCGCAGCCTGTTCCATGAACGCCGCCAAAGAGGCTTTCAAGGACGACTCCGGAAGATCCCGGGTGATAAACACGATCCTTGATCGACGATCATTGTCGGGCCATCGTTCGAGATGGAGCGGCGGATGCATCACATGTTGCACGCCGTGCACCACAACAGGTGTCAGCGAGTCGCGAGCGTTGAGGATTCCCTTTACCCGAAGGACTCTGTCCCCATGCGCATGCAGGAGCGCTGTCAACCAGATTCCAAAGGCGGTCCACTCCATGGGATGCGGCCAGGTGAGGCAGAAGGAATGGATACCCGCTGCGTGAGCACGGCCCTGTCCATCGATATCGGGACTCGCGCCGACCATCCACCGACGCACCTCCTCGAGGCGGTGATCTGTCTCACCGAGATCGCGCGTGAACAGTGCATGCACGTCGAACCCGGAGCCAAATCCGCAATTCCGGGCGGCGGTCGGGTTCAGTCCCTCAAGCCGCTCGGACAAGACCCGGATTGCCGATCTTGTTGCCAGGTCGCACTTGGTAATCAGCAGCCTGTCCGCCACCAGCACCTGCTTCACGGATTCCGGCTGGCGTTCAAGCTGGCTCGGCCCGTTGACCGCGTCTACGGTGCAGACAATGTTGGCAAGTCGGAAATGGTTGCGAAGCACGGGCTCGGCCAGGATGGTGGACACGATCGGAACGGGGTCAGCGAGACCGGTCGTTTCCACGATGACTCGCCGAAAGGCGGGAATTTCGCCCTTGGCGGCGCGATCCTGCAAATCGCGGATCGCGAATTTCAAATCCGAGCGGATCGTGCAACAGATGCAGCCGCTCTCCATGAGCAGCACACCCTCGTCGACCTTCTCCAGCAGCAGATGGTCGAGGCCGATCTCACCGAATTCGTTGACTATCACTGCAGAGTCCGAAAAGGCAGGATGTTGCAGCACCTCGCGCAAGAGCGTCGTCTTTCCGCTGCCCAGGAACCCCGTAACTATGTTGACGGGAATCACGATACCCGGCCCTCGGCGCCAAGCGCGCGCAGGTAGTTCTCGTCCAGCGGATCCAGCGGCGCACCGCGCAGGCGCTCCACCGCAGTCCACACGGCCTGGATGTCATCGACAATCTCGCTCCGCCCGGTCGCCGAGGTCACGAGATAACTGGATGCGGCCCAATCGGAAACCCGGATGCGAACCGGAGCAAGGAGCGCATTGACGAGCCGCACGCGCTCCTGACGCTCGGCCCGGACGGTGCGGAAACCGTCCGACGTAAAGGAACCGCGATGCGCGGAGAGTTCGGTCCAGTGGGTGATCCCGAGGATCCCGCACAGTCCGCACATCGTTCCGGGATCCGGCTTTCGAACGAATGCTTCGGGCTTCCCTAGGCGGACTCGCGTGGGCAACGCCGCGCAAAATCATCCGCGATGGAATCGAAGGTCGTGAAGGTCACTCCGGGATGGCCGATGATGTAGCTGTAGAGGCGCTCCAGCATCAGAAGCACATGCGGTTTGCCGGACACGTCCGGATGAATCGTGAGAGTGAAGACCGCGTAGTCCATTTCCCGATAGACCCAGTCAAACTGGTCGCGCCAGACTTCCTCGAGATGCCTAGGACTCACGAATCCATGACTGTTCGGTGCAGCCTTGATGAACATCATCGGCGGCAGGTCATCTAGATTCCAGGAAGCAGGAATCTCGATCAGGTCGGTCTCAACCCCGCGGACGAGTGGCTTCATCCATTCCTCTGCCCGCTTCGAGTAATCGATCTTTGTCCAACTGTCGCCCACGCGTACGTAGTACGGCGTGAAATCGTTGTGCATGAGCGAATGGTCGTACTTGATCCCCTTCTTCAGCAGCATTTCGTTCGAAACCGGCGAAAACTCCCACCACGGCGCCACATACCCGGTCGGACGGCGACCGCACAGGTTCTCGATCAATTCGATCGACTTGTCCATGACCGCCTCTTCCTGTTCCGGTGTCATGGCGATGGGATTCTCGTGGCTGTAGCCATGCATCCCGATCTCGTGTCCGGCTTCGGCCACGGCAGCCATCTGGTCGGGGAAAGTCTCGATGGAATGGCCAGGCACGAACCAGGTCGTCTTGATGCCAAAGCGGTCGAACAGCTTCAGGAGACGCAGTGAACCGACTTCGCCGGAGAACATGCCTCTCGAAATATCGCATGGACTGTCCTCGCCCCCGTACGAGCCGAGCCAGCCTCCGACGGCGTCGACGTCGACGCCAAATGCGCACTTGATTTCCTTGGCCATCCTTGTCCCTCCTTCGTTCTCCGCACGGTTCGCCGTGCCGATACCATCTCCCTGCCCGGCTCCGTGATGGATCCGGTCAGACCCATAAGACAATCCGGACGGTCCCCCGTCAACATGGGTCGTGCTTCCGCAAGCATTGCCGGAATCTTGCGTTCCGCGCACGAATGGAGTGTTGGCCCGAATTCCGGATCGATCCGGGTCTCCGCAGAGGAAACGAAAGGAACTTGTACACTTGGGTTGACCGATGATCTTCCCTTGTATCCATTTCACGGGTCGTAGAGGTTGGCAACGCCAACGCCTCTCGTCGTGCAACTGCACCAGTCCCCGATGCCGACCGTAGCCATCAACAGGCAGGTCCATACTCTCAAGACCACGGATTTGCTCGAACCAAACCACGACAACCGCTCCGCTGCAGGAGCCGGTCACCTATGTCAATCCACGTATTTGGGTCCCGAACGAAACACCGGAACCAGGTTCCTCCGGTTGGAGGAGTCAAGCCAATCCAGACAGCAATGAACGCAAGAGCGAATGATGATTCGAGTGAACATTGCGGAACTCAAGGATCGGATAGGCGCGAACCTCCGCCGCGGCACTTCCCGGGAAACCGTGATCATCGTGGAACCCACGACACCCGTGCCCACATCGTTGCCAACCAGAGCAATCCATACGCACCGTCCCCGGACGATCAGGTGGCGGAGGACGCCGGGTTTGCCCGGTGGCGCAGGCTGGAGTTGTCCAGAGCGGCGGCCACGGAAGCCTGCTGGACGTTCAGGACCGACGCTACCGTCCGGCACGCCCCTGCTTGGCGTACTGGACAACCTGCAACTCGCCCCCGCGCTTGATGCGTCGGAGGTAACTCCGGCACGTCTCGGTTTCGGTCGTGTAGACGCAAGGCTGAACCCGGCCGCCTCCAAAAGGACCTCTGCGGTTCTCCCGCAACATCCCCATTGCATGCCACCGGATCCGCAAGATCTGCATGCAACGAATTGATCCGGAGGGATACCCGGACCACCCTGGAAGGGAAGCGTCGCCGGCTATTCTCGAACGTTGGCGAAAGTCGCCAAATTGCATTGTCCGCACACGATTTCCGATAGGGAGTCAGTGAGTCATTTGCCTGGATTCTGTCCTCGGGTGATCTTCGACCCGGTACCGCCCTTGTTGTGGGGATTGCCCTTCCTGTATTTGTAACGCCTTGAGCCGAGGGAGATGCTTGCACCGACTCATATGCGCACCGTCAAGGGATATCCCTGCCCTTGCATCGAATTACTCTCTCAACCTTGCGAAGATCTTCTGCCGCGAACGGTGCCCGCGGAAAACAGAAAGCGCGGACTTGGGACAACCCAGTTCCCGAGCGAGGAGAGCAAGTGCCGCGGCGTTTGCGGCACCCTTGTCTGCGGGCGCAGTGACCCAGATTCGGTACTGCGCAGGGCTCTGTTGGTCAGCCGCGCGTTCAATCCGGTTCTTCCGCGCACCCGGAGTCACCCGGACGGTGAGGAGATCTCTCTTCGGGACTCTCGCACGTTTCCCCGCAGAAGGACCGGCCCTGCCCACTCGCTCCTCCTCAACCAGGCCGAAACCCGGTTGTCATTGTACTGGCGGCGACGGAGCGTTGTGCCCGACTGCCAGTGTCGTTGTCATGAATACCATCCGTCCAGCAAACGCCAAGCCAATATGTGCAAGCCGACTGTCCCGACTTCCATCCGGCCCATCGGCACTGGACTGCTCGAGAATGCCATCGGACGTGATGGTCGACATTGCGATGTGCATCCACGTGAACGAAGCGGAAGGGCAATCGGTGAACGAACGAGGAACTGCATGCGGCGGATCAACCGGGCACTTGCACTCATCCGCGGAGACGCCGTGCAGTATGTCGGGCCGTCGAGAATAACAGTCCGGTTCCGATTCCACCGGTGGATCGTGCCGAGGGTCGGAATTCCAAGCGAGGTCCGGTGAAGGGTATAGGGGCGTTCCGAACCGTGTGGATTGCCGTCCAGGTGAATGCGCGAAGCGTTCGGAGGAGCGGGTTCGTTGCGTAGTGTCCTGGATATCCATTGCAGTGCCGTCGGCATTCGCACTACAGAATGCGCCGCACGCAGATTCCTGCCGGACAGAATGCCCGCAGGGAAGTCCGACAACACCTGCATCCATCGAGTACCGCTGGGTTGCGCGTCCGCTTGAAACATTCGCCGACCCTGCCCGATGACTCGGGAGCATTGCCGGGATGGAGTATGCCGCCAGGAATTCTACGTATACCAAGACCCTGAAGATTTCACGCGTCGCCCGAGTCCGGGAGGTTTCATCAACTCCCGCATGCGCGGCCACAGGCATCCGCACTCCATAATTCATCGACGGATTTGAACTCAATCGAGCCGTTGAAACTGAACGGAGGGGATTTGGAACTTTGGAACTTGATACGCCCATCGACCATCGAACCCAACTCCACGACAGACACTATCTACAATGACATCATTCAGAGCAATAGGCTACAAGTACAAGCGGGTACGAGCTTACGACTTCTCACGCTTCGTCAATAATCAAAGCTGAGTGTGCGCGTTCAGGAGTGCCGAGCACTGGAACCAAGAAGAACACTCCTGATCGCCAACAACTCTCAACTCTCCATTCTCCTTAAGCCCCCACCTAGACCGCCCCACACGAACAGTCTTATGCACAAACCACAGTACAACACCAACGCCGTTGTTTGCCGTGAAAGTGCCGCCATTTTCATGTCTTGGGGTGCGGAGCGACAAGGTTCAGCATGAGAGTTTCTCTTACAGGCAGTCGACAACCGATTCTCACTATCGCCTTTCCCCCCCGGTTGACAACGAGTTCTGACAGCACCTCCATTACTTTTCTAGTCTCTCAACCAAATTCTGACAGTAATAATTCTCCGGGTCTTTCCCTACACCCTTCTTCGCCACAACCAGGGCCCTACTCGCGCTACCGGTATTTAAGTATAACCAAGCCAATCGCGAACACTCGGTGGCAGAGAGATGACCAATTTTCCTCTCCATTCTATCCGCGACTCGTGTCAGGAGTTCCTTTACTTCGGCCGACCAAGCTGCGTCCACTCCCTTTGCCTTCAACTCCCGAATACGATTATTTATCTGGTTCGCAGACTCACCGAGATCACGTAGACCTACCGTCGGTTGGAGAGTAGCTTCGCAAATTGCGTGTATCTCACCCAAATGATCGTTTCTACCACGACAGAGACGTGCCAAACGCATCCAAGCCTCTCGTCGCTCCTGAACTGACGCCTCCTTGAGAAACTCTCTTACATAGACGATTGCCCTATCATACCCTCCATCATATCTATCGCCACTCACCTCCAGCACTAAGTCTGCCAGCCGTAGGTACGTTGCGGGAAATCTAGTTGCGAGATACTCCAAGATCGGCAGAGCCTCCTGTAGTTCATCCGAATTGATACTAGCGCGTCTAGCAACCGTATGTACTAAGTTCTCAATCCTTGGCAGTACTCCTTTTTGAGCGTCCTCTCTCTTGCCAGCGCCAAAGTCCCGCAAGATCTTCAAATCCTCTTCCACCGCCACCTTTAGTGGGCTGACCTCCAGTTCACGGCGCCCATATATTGCCGCGGCTAGCGGTACACCTACAAAGCGCT
>CAZPXZ010000051.1:0-24914 GCA_964590405.1 uncultured Rhodobacterales bacterium
CGCCTATTGGAAGGGTTTTGCGACTCAGATCGATCAGCCAATGGCCGATGCGATCTTCCTCAGTTGCGGCGGCATACGGGCGCTGGAGGTCGCGGAAGAGATCGAAGAAGCCACCGGCAAACCGGTGGTCACCTCCAATCAGGCCCAATTCTGGAGTTGTCTTCGTCGCGCCGGCATCAGGGACGAGATCCGCGGATTCGGCCGAATCTTCTCCCGGCCAGGCACCTCACTGCTGCCCAGGCGTTGAATTGGTCGCTTTCTGACTGGACCATCCGAGGCGCGGAATGGAAACGGGCCAAGCCACGACCCTGCTCGAACTCGCGGATTTCTTGTCCGCCCCCAGGTTGTTTCGGGACCGGAATGGCACACAAGCCATCGCGGACACGAACCGTCTGCCCCCGATGCAGTGCCTTCCGCCCGCCCGGCTGAACATCTGATCAGCGGGATACGCCTGAGGGATCCGGGAGACAGACCCATGACCTTCACACAATCGCCCAGGCGGGGATTTGCAGCGTCCGAATTCCGGGACCGAACCGCAAGGGCCCAGTCGCTGATGGATCAGCGGGACATCGGGGCGCTGCTGCTGACGACAGAGGCGGAGGTCCGCTACTACTCCGGATTTCAAACGCCGTTCTGGCAAAGCCCGACGCGCCCCTGGTTTCTGGTCGTTCCCCTGCACGGCAAGCCGGTGGCCGTCATCCCCGGCATAGGGGCGGACTGCATGGCAACGACCTGGATCGACGACATTCGCACATGGCCCGCTCCCCGGCCCGAAGATGACGGTGTAACACTTCTCGCCGATACCCTGTTCGAATTTGCCGGAACGGGCGATCGCATCGGAATCCCCATGGGGCACGAGACCCATGTCCGCATGCCGGTTGCCGACTTCGACAAACTGCGGGGATTGGTCGGTATTGACCGGTTCGTGGATGCAACGGAAATCGTCCGTACCCAGCGCATGGTGAAGTCGGCCGCCGAGATCGAAAAGATCGAACATGCCTGTTCCATCGCGTCAGGCGCCTTCGAGCACCTCCCCGATATTCTGCAGACGGGGGACCGCGAACGGGACGTGTTCCAGAATATGCGGGTCGATCTGCTGCAAAGGGGCGCGGATGACGTTCCCTACCTGGTCGGCGGCTCTGGATCCGGGGGCTATGCGGATGTAATCAAGCCGCCGACCGACCGGATGATGGTCGATGGTGACGTGTTGATGCTCGATACCGGGTCGATGTTTGACGGGTATTTTTGTGATTTTGACCGAAACTACGCGTTCGGCCGGATCGGCGATGACCTTCGCCGGACCTACGATGTGGTGTATGCCGCAACCGATGCCGGGATTGCGGCAGCGCTACCCGGCGCTACCGCCGCCGATCTGTACAGGGCCATCGACGAAGTAATGGCGTCCAGCGGCGGGAGCACCGGCAGTGTCGGGCGACTCGGCCATGGTCTCGGAATGCAACTCACGGAAAGTCCATCCCTTTCGGCGCATGACTCTACCGTCCTCGAGGCCGGTATGGTCCTGACCATCGAGCCGGGAATGGGCTATGGCGACGTCATGATCATGCTTCACGAAGAGAACATCGTGGTTGGCGAGGCCGGTGCAAGATTGCTGTCACGCCGTGCGCCTGCCGAGATCCCGCTGATCCGGTAGTGCCTCCTCCGATGGTGTTCGCCGAAAGAGCCACGGTCCCATCCAGCGCGTTGGTCGATACCCGCGCCGCATCTCCTGCCCGGAACCCGCCGCGAAGTATCGAGACCCGCATCCCGGTCGGGATCGACACCCGGCAATTCGTGCATGCCCGGGTGCACATCGAAGGGAAGCGCCCGGCGTGGACGATCGGTTGCACCGAACCGGCTGGCAACGCTTTGAGCAGGAGCGGGTACACGTCTGACCGTTGCCGATCGAGACACTTGCGCATCCGCAGTTCCCGACCGCGGCAATGACGAAAGGAAATCGCATGTATCCGGGCCTGGAGCACGAAATCGTCGATCAAGCCGCCTATGAGCGCAATGTCCAGAGGCTGCACGAGACCGGTGTCGTGTTACCTCGGATTGAAGAGTTGGCGAATCCCACATCCCGCCTCCGGAAAAGGGCTGCGGAAATCTCTTCCGCCGATCCTGACGCACCGGACGCGCGCAACCTGTTTCGGGTTCACTGGCACAACGGCGCAAACCGCACGGAAATGGTCGACGTGCCTGAACATGTTGTCCTGCCCCAGGCCCTCACCGGTGTGCCTGCCAGAATCGCGATCGCCCTGGGGAACCGGTTTCCGATGATCAGCACGCACAAGGTGCTGGCCGCCTACGGGTGTCTGATCCCGCGCCTGGTATCCGGTGCGTTCGATGCGACCCGCCACCGCGCGGTATGGCCGTCTACCGGCAACTATTGTCGAGGCGGCGTCGCCATCGCCACCCTGCTTGGGTGCCGATCGATCGCCGTTCTACCCGAAGGCATGAGCAAGGAGCGCTTCGACTGGCTCAACCGATGGCTTGCCGACCCGAAAGATATCTTTCGCACGCCCGGAACGGAAAGCAATGTGAAGGAGATCTATGACGCCTGCCGCACGCTCTCCCGAAACCCGGAGAACCTGATCCTGAATCAATTCGCGGAATACGGAAATTACATCATCCACCGTTCCGTAACCGGACCAGCCCTGCAGCGGATGTTCGATCACCTGAATGCAGAGGGTCATTTGCGTCCGCGTGCGTTTGTCTCTGCCTCGGGATCCGCCGGTACGCTGGCCGCCGGCGACCATCTGAAGGAAGTGCTGGGAACGCATACCGGGGTTGTCGAAGCGCTCGAGTGCCCGACCCTGCTGTATAACGGCTATGGCGAGCACAACATTCAGGGGATCGGCGACAAGCATGTTCCGCTGATTCACAATGTTCTGGCTTCCGACTTCGTGATCGGCGTTTCCGACCGGGCCTGCGACGGTCTGAACCTCGTGTTCAACACGCCCGCCGGTCGCAAGTTTCTCACGGACCACAAGGGCCTGAGCCAGGAATTGATCGCCAGCCTCGGTGATTTCGGCCTGTCCTCGATCGCCAACATTCTTGGCGCAATCAAATACGCAAAATACATGGATCTGGACGAACAGGACGTTGTGCTGACCGTTGCGACGGACGGGGCGGACCTGTACCAGACCGAACTGGACATCGCCGAGCGCAAGCATTTCGACCGGCCGTTTGACGAGATTTCGGCCGCGGAATCCTTTGGCCGGAACATTCTCGGTGCCGGCATTGATCACGTTCTGGAACTGGGTCGCTTCGACCGCGAGCGTATCTTCAACCTCGCCTATTACACCTGGGTCGAACAGCAGGGTGTGTCGCTGGAAGACTTTGATCGTCGCCGGGATTCATCGTTCTGGGACGGCCTGATGAACCTGGTTCCGGTCTGGGACCGGATGATCGACCGGGTCAACGGCACCGCGTGAATGGCGGCCTTCACCCACGTCCAGGGACAACCTGGTCAGTTCTGTCCTGCGGGGCGAACACGCTTGCAGACTGCCGGCAAAACCGGTTTCACATGCACCCGTCCATCGTCCGAAACGTCGAAATCGCAACGGTCCGTCCAGCACGCACTGTTCCCAAGTGGCCTGGTTCCGAAGCACACCGAAATGTCCATCTTCGGAGTTGCAGTAAATCTTCGGAGTTGCAGTAACCAGGGATGGCCTCTCCCCGCAGCGAATGCCCGATTTCCGTTTCGGCTCCGGGACACTTGGCCCGTCTCGGCCTTTGCCAGCGCACACCCTTGCGCATGCGCTTCAACCACCATCCCGGCAGCTCGTTCCTGGACAACCGCAACAGCCGGAGCACGGTTTGAATCGACGGACCGGGTGCACCGCGCACCTGGCTACGCTGCGGAAGTCCGCTCCGAACCGGACCCGCCCAGTCGTCCGAGCGCGTATCCCCCGAGTCGCACGGTTCGGATGGTCTCGTTTCCACCCTGAACCCCAAGGGCCCTCCGCAACCGGTTCACATTGACGTCGACAGTCCGTGGATCCACGAATGCGTTGCGTCCCCACACCGCCTCCAGGAGGTCTTCGCGCGAGAACACCCGGCCCGGTTCCTGCATCAGGCATTCGAGGATCCCGAATTCCTTCGGCCCCAGATGCACGGGCTTTCCGTTCCTCTCGACCCTCCGCGTCCTCACGTCGAGGAGGATATCTCCCACCTGGAACGCACCTTGCTTAGAGTTCGTCTCCACCCGACGGAGAACGGCCCGGACGCGGGAAACCAGTTCCGCCATCGAGAATGGCTTGATGACATAGTCGTCCGCCCCGCTGTCCAGCGCTACCACGCGGTCATCGACCTCGCTCCGCGCCGTCAGCATGATCACCGGAAGACTGGCGGTCGTCGGGTTCGCCCGCACTTCTCGGCAGACCTCGATACCCGAACGCCTGGGAAGCATCCAGTCAAGAAGTGCCAGGTCTGGACGCTCATTTCGAATCGCATTGGCCGCGGTTTCCCCATCATCGCATGCAGTTGTACGAAAGCCCTCCCGGCCCAGATTGTAAACGAGCAGGTCCCGGAGACCCCATTCGTCCTCCGCAATCAGGACATGTTGCTGCGACATCGATACCTCCCCCTGCTTGCTCCGGCCACAACTATCGCGATTCGCCGGACGCGAGGAATAACCCGGCAGGATCACCCTTCGGTCGTTCATCGCCGAGCAGTTCTCCCTTCACGACATAGTGGATCATCTCGGCGATAAAGGTCGCGTGATCGCCGGCACGCTCCAGATTCTTGGCAATGGTCATGAACAGCGCACAGGTGCCCACGGTTCGCGGATCCTCCATCATGTAGGTCGTGATCTCCCGGAACAGGCTGTTGTAGGTTTCATCGATCTTGACGTCCTCATTCCAGACCTCGATCGCCTTCTCCGCATCGCGAGCACCGTATGCGTCCAGGACCTTGCTGAGCAGGAACCCGGTATCGTGCCCCATCTGCACAAGCGGATGCGCGATCATGACCGGCGAGCGAGCCGCAATCGTCGGCACGCAGCGCGAAATGTTCTTCGCGATGTCGCCGATCCGTTCCAGAGTCGAGGCAATCTTCAGGGCCGCAATGGTCTCCCGAAGATCGAGAGCCACCGGCTGCCGGGTGGCGAGGGTCCGGATGGCACTCTCCTCCAGGGCGGTTTCGGCTGCATCGATGCGCGCATCCGCCGCCACGATTTCCGCAGCCGCAGCCACGTCTCGCGCCTGGAGTGCGTCGAGTGACCGACGGAGCTGGTGCTCCGCAAGGCCGCCGAGTTCGGATACCTGCCGGGACAGGTCCTGCAAGTCCGCATCGAAGCTGGAGACAATATGCCTGCCTGCGCGTTCATTCATTGTCTGGGCCTCCTCTACCGGGCCAGAATGGGCGGAATGGTCTAACCCACACGCCCGGTTATGTAATCCTGCGTGCGCGGGTCAGACGGATTAGTAAACAATTGGCTGGTCGGCGCCTCCTCGACCAGCTCCCCCAGGTGGAAGAACGCAGCCCTCTGGGACACCCGCGCGGCCTGCTGCATGGAGTGGGTTACGATGACGATAGTATAGTTGACCCGCATTTCGTCGATCAGTTCCTCGATCCGCGCAGTGGCGATGGGATCCAGCGCCGAACAGGGTTCGTCCATCAGCAGAACCTCCGGGGAGTTCGCTACGGCGCGGGCAATGCAGAGACGTTGTTGCTGGCCGCCCGACAGCCCGGTTGCGGGTTCACCAATCCGGTCCTTGACCTCGTCCCACAACGAAGCGCGCCGAAGCGACTTTTCGACTGTCACGTCAAGATCCGCGCGACTGGGAGCCAGGCCATGAATCCGCGGACCGTAGGCAACATTCTCGTAGATCGATTTGGGAAACGGATTCGGCTTCTGGAAAACCATCCCGACACGCGCGCGCACCAGCACCGGATCGACGTCCGCACCGTAGATGTCGTGGCCATCCAGCAGGATGGTACCGGACACTCTGCAGCTGTCGATGACATCATTCATGCGATTCAGGCACCGAAGAAACGTGGATTTCCCGCAACCGGAGGGACCGATGAAGGCCGTGACAGACCGGTCCAGGATGTTGGTCGACACCCCCCAGATTCCCGCCTTTTTCCCATAGTGAACCGCGCAATCGACGGCGGACATCTTGATGGCGGCGTCATTTGAGTTGTCTGCAACCCTCGCCTCGGGCATCCTTCCTACCTCCCCTTGACTACCACCGCCGTTCGAAGCGGTGGCGCAGGAATACCGCCAGCGCATTCATGGCAACCAGGAACAGAATCAGTGTCAGGATCGCCAGCGCAGCCTTGTTCGAAAACGCAACTTCCGGAAAGTCCGACCATTGGAAGATCTGTACCGGCAGTGCAGATGCCGGCTCCAGGACCCCGCCGGAAGTGCCCACGATGAACGCGACCATGCCGATCAGCAACAGAGGTGCGGTTTCGCCAAGCGCCTGCGCCATACCGATGATGGTTCCGGTCAGGATTCCCGGCAGCGCGAGCGGCAGAACGTGGTGAAACACGGTCTGCACTTCCGATGCACCCACACCGAGCGCGGCATCCCGAATGGAGCCGGGAACGGCCCGTATGGAGGCCCGACTCGCAATGATGACCGTCGGCAGCGTCATTAGCGCCAGCACCATGCCACCCACGAGCGGAACCGAACGGGGCAGGCCGAAGAACTGGATGAAGGCGGCCAGACCGAGCAGGCCAAACACGATGGAGGGAACGGCCGCCAGGTTGTTGATGTTGACCTCGATGAAGTCGGTGAACCGGTTCTTCGGAGCAAACTCCTCGAGGTACAGTGCGGCGAATACCCCGATCGGACAGGCGAGCAGGAGAGTGACCAGCATTGTCCAGAAGGAACCCGTCACCGCTCCAAGAATGCCGGCCAGTTCCGCCTCACGGCTGTTGCCCGAACTGAAGAAGCGCCAGTTGAACCTGGTTTCGATTCGACCTTCGGCATCCAGCCATTCGATCCAGCCGATCTGCAGGTCTGACATGGCCCGCCAGCCCTCGGGCGTCGGATTGACCAGGAGTTCCCAGTCTCCCGCCGCAAACTCCCCTTGCCCGGAAGGCTTGCGGATGGCAGACAACTCCATGGCACCGCGCTCCAGTTGCTCCGCCTTCAGGATCCCGTCCGCGACGCGAACCAGGGCGCTCGGAAACTCCGGGTCGGCCTCGATGGCGAATTCGCTCGACGCCGCACGCGCGCGAAGCGCACGCGCCTCGTCCGCAAGCACCGCCGCCTTCTCCCGGTAACCGTGGATGGCGGCCTCGATATCCTCGCGGTTCTCGACATCCGGACTCGCAGCGATCCTAGCCTCAAGACTGGTTGCCGCCGCGCGTTGCCGAGCAACCTCCTCGTCTCGCCGAACCGCAATTTCCTCGAGGCGTCTGCGAAACGGCTGCAGCGCGGTCTCGAAGCCGCCCTGACCGACCGAGGTCAGTCGGTACGTTTCCCCGGTAGTTTCCAGCAGAATCGGGAGGCTACCGTCGCTCCGCTGCAGCGGGGCCAGCTGGCCCTTCAGGTAGAGATCGACATGGTCGGACGCGAGAACCGGAAGCCGGACGGCCGGATCCCCGCCTGCAGGCAAGGCATCCACCTGGTCTGGCAGTTCGAAGGCGGCGCCGTCGCTGACCAGCCCGTAGAGTTGTCGGCGCTCCCTCCGACCGCCGCCTTCCGGAATGTTGTCCCGGAGCGTCGAGCGCAACCAGGATTCGACCCGGTCGGCCTCGTAACCGGTCAGGTCGATGTCCACCAGAATGTAGCTCTCGGTGAGAGCAAAGATGGCCCGCGAAGTAACCGACCACACCAGTGCGAGCAGTGCAGCGGCGGAAACGAGTAGCGCTGCCCGCCCCCAGAATTTGAGCCACCCCTCAGAACGGTGCCGTCGTGCGAGACCTCGCTTCGCCGTTGACGACTGGTGCGGTGTGCGCTGTTCTGCTGTCATCGGTCCTACTCGTAGGCCTCGCGATAGCGCCGCACGGTGCGGAGTGCTACGACATTGAGTGCCAGCGTGACCACGAACAGCGTGAAGCCGAGCGCGAAGGCGGGACCGGCGGCGGTCTCGGCCTCGGTATCGCCGGTGATCAAAGCCACGATCTGCACGGTTACCGTGGTAACCGCCTCAAGTGGATTGGCTGTCAGGTTGGCGCCCTGGCCTGCAGCCATCACGACGATCATCGTCTCCCCGACAGCGCGCGAAATTCCGAGCAGGATGGCCGAAGCGATTCCGGGCAGGGCCGCCGGCAGGATCACCCGGCGGACCGTTTCCGCCTGCGTGGCACCCAGTGCAAGGGAACCGTCCCGAAGCGCCTGCGGAACGGCGTTGATTACGTCGTCGGAAAGCGATGAGATGAAGGGAATGATCATGATCCCCATCACCAGGCCGGCCGCGAGAGCACTCTCGGAAGCAACCGACAGGCCGATCACGCTGCCGCTCTCGCGCAGGAATGGCGCCACCGTCAGCGCGGCGAAAAACCCGTACACCACGGTCGGGATGCCCGCCAGGATCTCCAGGGAGGGCTTTGCCCACAGACGGAGCCGAGCCGATGCAAACTCGGAAAGGTAGATGGCAGCCATAAGCCCGATCGGCGCAGCCACCAGGATGGCGATCAGCGTGATCATGGCCGTACCGACAAAGAGCGGAACAGCGCCAACGCGCTCCGGGTTCAGGCTTCCCTCAAAGACCCCGGCAAGGGGTGCCCAATCGAGCCCGAACAGGAACGCCGTAAAGGGGATATCCGTGAAGAAGCGAATGGTCTCCCCGAGCAGCGAAAGCACGATCCCCAACGTGGTGAGGACGGCAACACCCGCGCAGATCCAGAGGCCGAACCGAATGATCCGCTCCAGTCGATTGCGCGCCTTCCATTGCGGTGTAATCTGTTGGACGGTGCGAAAGAGGCCGACAAGCGTAGCCAGAACCGACAACGTTCCGACGCCCCAGAGCCGGTACGGCACCAACTCCCCGTATCGACGGGCGATTTCGTCTCGCAGCGGATCGCCCGCTTCGGCAATGTCACCGGTTGCAAGACGAATGCCGTCGTAGACTACCCGGTCATGGTCGATCTGCTCCGCGTCCGGCATCGCCTTCCATGCGATGGCATGAAGCTCGTTGGACAGCTTCCATTCAAAAGCGATGACGCCGACAAAGCAAACGCCGTAGCCGATCAGCAATGCGCGGACGGCTGCGTAGAGACCGTGGTGGTTCGGCCTCGTATGCAGGCGATGCAGATCGCCGCCCACGACCTGCACGGCGCGGCGGCGACCAGCGAAATAGGCAAGAAGCCCAAGGGGCAGGAGCGCGACGATGACCCAGACGTACATGGCGGCCAAGAGTATACAGGGTTATCCACCGCGCCCCCCGGGAGGACCAGTTACATCAGGTCTTCGGGCGTCATGGTCACCAGTTCCATGGCGCTCATTGCGTTCTTCTCGAAATCGGCGTCGGGCAGAGGAATCAGGCCCTTGTCGATGAGATAGCCATCCGGCCCGGAAGCATCCGGATCGACAAATGCGGCGATGTAGTCCTCGATGCCCGGGACCGAGCCGATATGGGCCTTCTTGACGTAGAAGTAGAGTGAACGCGATACCGGATAGGATCCATCCGCGATGTTGTCGAACGTCGGCTCAACGCCATCGATTGGAATGCCCTTCAGCTTGTCGGCATTCTGGTCAAGGAACGAGAAACCGAACACACCGACGGCCTCCTCGTTGGCATCGAGCTTGGAAACGATCAGGTTGTCGTTTTCGCCGGAATCAACCCAGGGACCGTCGGAGCGGATCTCGACGTCACCGCAATCCACGCCGGCTTCCTCAGCACCGGCCGCCTCGCAACCGGCCTCCATGGCAAGTTCCTCGAACGCGTCCCGCGTACCCGAGGTCGGCGGCGGTCCGAGGACCTCAATGGCCTGGTTCGGAAGCGACGGATCGATGTCGGACCACCTGCCACTGTCATTGGCATGCGTGTCACCGCTGGAACCGGAAACCGGCAGATTGGCAGACAAGGCTTCGTAGACCTGTGCGAGCGTCAGTGAAAACTCTGGCCCGCCGCGAGAATTGGCGATCACGATGCCATCGAAGCCGACCACGACCTCGACAACGTCCTCGACGCCGTTCTCCATACAACTCTTGAGTTCCTTGGGCTTGATCCGCCGGGAAGCGTTGGTGATGTCGGGGTGCTCCTCACCGACACCGGCGCAGAACAGCTTCAGACCGCCACCAGATCCAGTCGACTCGATCACGGGTGTGGGATGGCCTGATGTCCTGCCAAATCGCTCGGCGACCGCCGTGGCAAACGGAAAGACCGTCGACGAGCCGACGATGCGGATCTCGTCGCGGGCCGAAGCGGGAGAAGACGCGAGCAGAACTGCCGCCAGACCAACGGCAGTCAGCATGCGAAGGGATTTCATGGGATGTCCTCCTGAACCAAGGGAAAAATGTGCAGCACAAGACTCGTGCTGCCACACAGGGAACCCTACTCCCGTGCTGCAACCGACGCAGCAATTGAATTATTGCAAAAACGTGAAGCGCTTCCGCACCGGCATCGGCGCTCGTCTCAGGCAGGAGGAATGTCCTCCTCGGCAAGGTCGAAGCGGAGCGTGATTTGGCTGCCGACCCCGGGCTCGCTCTCGATCCCGAGTTCACCCTGATGGCGAACGACCACATGCTTGACGATGGCGAGCCCGAGCCCGGTTCCCCCACGACTCCGGCTGTCGGCAACGTTGACGCGGTAGAACCGTTCGGTGAGACGCGGCAGATGCTCCTTCGCGACGCCTGGGCCCTGGTCCCGAACAACAATTTCCACCTTGGTTCCCGCACGCCGGACCGCCACTCCCGAGACACCTCCCGCATGGTTCTCCGCATTGGCCAGGATGTTGTCCAGCGCATGCAGCAGTTCGACCCGCGCACCGAGCATGATCAACGGTTGCTCCGGCGCAAGAATCGTGATTCCGCGAGCGGCCGAAGGCACATGCGCAGACAGTGCCTCCTGCGCGATGGAGACCGCGTCCACCCGTTCGGTCGGACGGACGTGTTCCTGCATCTCGATGCTGTTCAATGACAGGAGATCCGAGACGATCCGCCGCATGCGGTCGGTCTCACGCTGCATGACCGAGGTGAAGCGCCTGGTGGCTTCGGGATCGTCCCTGGCGTGCCCCCGCAGGGTTTCCAGACAGCCGGCGACCGTGGCAAGGGGAGTCCTCAACTCGTGGCTGGCATTGGCCACGAAGTCGCGATGCAATTCCTGGCTCCGGTGAATCCCTGTCCGCTCGTCCAGGCAGACCAGCAGATCCCCGATATCCGCACCGGATCCGGCCACCGGTTGCCGCGATGCCCGGATCCACGCCTTGAAGTGCCGTTCCGGCTCCTGCCCCATGGGAAATTCGATTTCCCGCCATACCCCCGAACGGCGCGCCGCATTGAGCGCCTCGGAGAATGCGGGATTCCGTATCGCGTTCGAGATATGGCCGCCGGAAACGGAATTGCCGAACAGGGATGTCGCCGGCTCGTTCGCATAGCGGACTGTTCCGTCCGAGGCGAGCAGAAGGATCGGCGTCGGAATTCGGCCACCGACATAGTCGGGATCCAGGTCTGGCGGCACGGATTCCTCGGATGGCGGAGCTACCCGAGGTTTCCCACGAATGAGCGCGTCCCAAAACGCAATCCCGGCGCAGACCACCAGTCCCGCAACCAGGGCCTCGCTTCCGACCAACCCGGTGATCCGCAATACGACGAAGACACCTGCGCCCGCGCACAGTGCGGGCAGCAGAGGGGACGCAAGCATCTACTTGCCGGCATCCCGCTCCCTGGGCCGCCGGGACGCCATCGGCTGGTAGGCCAGTTTGGCATGGTCTGTACAGTAGGGTTTTCGCGGCAATGCGGGCAATCCGCAAAAGGCGAAATCTCCTGCATCCGGATCTCCCAATGGCCATCGGCAGGTTGAATCCGTCAGCGCAACCAACGGAATCCGCAGCGGTTCCCGCATTGGGGAGGCATCCTGCCCCGGCACTGCTGCCCCGGACGCATGGCAATCCAACGCAGCGCTAGCCCCGGATCCGGTTGCGCGCGGCGGCTTCCTGGCCGGCGCGCCTGCCAAGGATTTTGTCGCAGCCGATTTGCCCGCCTTCAATTCGGCCGCGCGAGCCCGCTTGGCGCGCTCGGCTTCCTGCCGGGCCTTTGCGGCCACCGCTTCGCGCATCCGGATCAGCGCGCGCTCTTCCCGCTCCCGGCGAACCCGCCTTGCGCGGGCCACCTTGTCCTTGCCTACATAGTACTTGTCGAGGACCCCTTGCCCGCTACCCGGTTCCGGGAGTGACGGAATCCTGCGCCGCCCACCTCGACGTGTGCGGCCCTGGTAATACTTGTCCAGAACCTTGTACTCGGGTGCTCGTGGCGGCCGACCTGTAGCGTCAGGCAAGCGCGGACCCTTCACCTGCTTGGCAGGCGCCGTTCGCGCTGCCGCACGTCCCCGCTTCCCGCGCACGGCCGTGCGGTCACTTCCTGTCCCCGTCTTCGCTTCTCCGCCTCCCCCGGGCTGGGTTGCGGGCTTGAACCGCAATCCGAGACGATTCGCCTTCCCGATGACGGCATTGCGGGTGACCCCGCCAATGAGTTCCGCGATCTCGGCGAAGGTCAGCCCGCTGCCATGCAACTCCCGCAGGCGGGCTTCGCGCTTAGGTGTCCAGGTGGTTGATTCCGCCACGCCCCATCCCCATTCTCTGCCTGTACTTCGGATCCGGTCGACAAAAACTGAATTTCGCACCGACATGATATAGATATAGTTGCATGCAGGTGCAATTCCAGTTTTTGCCTGCAACCGGGACCCCAAGACCTCCGACTGGCGCTAGATTCCCGCCGGGACCTCCTGCGAGGCCGGGCCTCTCCCCGGTCGAATCATCCGTACCAAGGACCATGCCCTTCCAGGAACAACCCCATTTTGCTCTCGGAGAACGCCAGTTCGGCCGCGTAAACTGGCTGGGTCTCCGCACACTCGTGGAACGCGAGACCATGCGGTTTCTCTCCATTCCACTACAGACGGTCCTGGCGCCGGCCGTTACTGCGCTCCTCTTCCTGACCATCTTCAGCCTTGTGCTCGAATCGCGCAGACCGGCCTTCGGTGATATTCCCTTCATCAATTACATCGCTCCGGGCATGGTGATGATGGCCGTCATCCAGAACGCCTTCAATAATTCTGCCTCATCGATCCTGCAGTCGAAAATCATGGGCAATATCTTTGACACGCTCGTTCCCCCGCTCTCCTCGACGGAAATCGTGCTGGGTTACGCAGCGGGAGGGATCGCTCGCGGGCTGACGGTCGCCGTAGCCACCTGGATCGTGCTGCTTCCCCTCTCCGGCGCGGGAATCGCACATCCTCTCTGGGCACTCTATTTCCTGCTCTCGGCATCCTGCCTGCTGGCCAGTTGCGGAGTTATCGCCGGTCTCTGGGCGGAGAAATTCGACCACATGTCAGCGGTCACGAATTTCTTCCTGGTCCCGATGACGTTCCTCTCCGGGTCCTTTTATTCCGTGTCGCTGCTTCCGGAACCATGGAACACGGTTTCGCTCTTCAACCCCCTTTTCTACCTCATCGATGGCTTCCGCTACGGCATCACGGGGGTTTCCGACGGCAGCATCAACTTCGCCCTGGGTTTCACCCTGATGGCCAACCTGCTTGCCGCCGCCCTGGCATTGCGCCTCTTCCGGATCGGCTACAAGATCAAGACCTGAAGAAAGGCAAGCGATCAACCCGATGTCCCCGAACCTCTCCTTTTGTGCAATCGATGTCGAAACCGCCGACTCGTGGCCCGGGAGCATTTGCCAGATCGGAATCGTCGCGGTTTCGGACGGCCGACTTGCGCAGAAATGGTCCACGCTCGTCGATCCCGAGGGCTCGTTCTCCCCGTTCAACATCCGAATCCACGGGATCACCCCGGACAGCGTGCAGGGCGCGCCCACCCTGCCTGCGGTTCATCGCCGGTTGTGCGGGTACCTCGATGGCGCCGTCATCGTCAGCCACACTTCCTTTGACCGCGGCGCACTCACAAAGGCCTGCGGCCGGTACGGACTAACCGTTCCGCGTGGACGCTGGCTTGACAGCGCCCGGGTTGCCCGTCGTGCCTGGCCCGTCGAGATGGCCGGTCGCGGTTACGGTCTCAAGCATGTCGCGGCACATCTCGGAATCCGCTTTCGCCACCATGACGCGCTCGAGGACGCGCATGCTGCAGCACAGATCATCCTCGCCGCACACCGCGCCTGCGATCTCGACATCGAAGGCTGGATCGAGCGGGTCGAACGCCCAATCTCACGGAAGCCGCGGTGGTCCGCAGCAAACCGGAGTTGACCTTGAAGGCGGACTGCGCTTCTATGCAGGCGTGGCCGGACAGAGACTCCGGTCTTTTGCCAGTACCATCCCAGCATCCGGAGACTTCCGATGATTGACGCGGTGTTGCCGAATTACAGCCGCGCACCCCTCCGCTTCCAGAGCGGCTCGGGGTCGTGGCTGACCGATGAGAACGGAGACCGGTATCTCGATTTCGGGGCCGGAATTGCCGTCAATGCATTCGGGCACGCCCACCCACACCTGGTGGAAGCCCTCAGGGAACAGGCCGGAAAACTCTGGCATACGTCCAATCTCTACGGGATTCCGGGGCAGGAAGCACTTGCCCGACGTCTCGTGAGCGCGACATTCGCCGACACGGTTTTCTTCTGCAATTCGGGCGCCGAAGCGATGGAAGCATCCATCAAGATGGCACGCAAGTACCACTCTCACCATGGCCGCCCGGAACGGTGGCGTATCATTACCTTCGAGGGCTCGTTTCATGGACGCACACTGGCGACCATCGCGGCGGCCGGCGCACCCAAGCTGGTGGACGGTTTCGGACCGATGCCAGGCGGATTCGACCGGGTCCCGTTCGACGATATCGCAGCCATAGAATCGGCCATCGGGGACGAAACCGCGGCAGTGCTGCTGGAACCCGTTCAGGGAGAGGGCGGAATCCGGCCCTTTTCCCGCGAAACGCTGCGTGCGGTCCGCAAGCTCTGCGACCAGAACGGAATCCTCCTCATTCTCGACGAGATCCAGTGTGGCGTCGGCCGCACCGGCTGGCTGTTTGCACATGAGGCGGCTGCCATCTGCCCGGATATCATGGCTGTGGCCAAGGGCATCGGGGGTGGCTTCCCTCTCGGGGCCTGTCTCGCCACGCAGGAAGCGGCTGCCGGAATGACAGCCGGAACCCACGGATCGACATTCGGCGGCAACCCGCTGGCGATGGCGGTTGGCAACGCCGTTCTGGACCTGGTGCTCGCAGAGGGCTTTCTCGACGATGTCAGGCGCAAGGCCGGCCTGCTGCGACAGGGACTCGGCGCATTCGCCGATTCTCATCCCGCGCTTGTGGAGACCGTGCGCGGGGAAGGCCTGATGCTGGGCATCAAATGCCGGGTCCCGGCCATGGCAATGGTAGGCCGATGCCTAGCGGAGAAACTGCTCGTGGTCCCGGCAGCGGAGGAAACCATCCGGATCCTGCCTCCGCTTACCGTGACGGAGTCGGAGATCCGCGCCGCCTGCGAGGCTCTTGACCGCGCATTCCACACGTTCCTCGATCAGGGAGGCAAGACTGCATCATGATCGGTGACCAGCGGCACTTCCTCGACCTAGGGGATATCCGTCCGGAGGAGTTACGGCGCACGGTCGCGGAGGCACGGCGACGGAAGGCCGAACGCAAGGGTCGGCCTTCCCTGGCAGCCGATGTCGATGCGCCCCTGGCGGGGCATGCGCTGGCGATGCTTTTCGAGCGGCCCTCGACGCGTACGCGCGTGTCGTTCGAACTCGCAATCCGCCAACTCGGCGGCGGTTCGATCGTTCTCTCCATCGCGGAATCCCATCTCGGTCGGGGCGAACATAGCGAGACCATCGCCGACACTGCGCGGGTACTGTCTCGATACGCAGATGCCGTCATGATCCGCTGCACCGCCCATGAGAGCCTTCTGGAGTTTGCCGAAAACGCAGGAATCCCGGTGATCAACGGACTGACCTACCGCAGCCATCCGTGCCAGGTTCTGGGTGACGTGATGACATTCGAGGAGCGGCTCGGACCCATTGCCGGGCGTGTCATCGCCTGGTGCGGAGACGGCAACAATGTCGCCCATTCGTTCATCCAGGCGGCAGGCCGTTTCGGATTTTGCCTCCGCCTCGCCTGCCCGGAGGGCCATGGCCCCGATCCGGACATCGTCGGCGCTGCACGCGGGGACGGCGCCGACATCGTCCTGCTGGAAGACCCCGACGAGGCGGTTACCGGTGCCGATGCCGTGGTTACCGACGCATGGGCATCCATGGGCGACGAAGCCGATGCCGCGGCGAGACTCAAACGATTCTTGCCCTACCAGATCGATCCCGCCCGCATGGCGCGAGCGGCACCGCACGCCATTTTCCTCCATTGCCTACCGGCACATCGCGGAAAAGAGGTGGTGGATGCGGTAATGGACGGACCGCAGTCAGCCGTGTTCGACGAAGCAGAAAACCGGCTTCACATCCAGAAGGCGATCCTGCTCCGGTGCTTCGATCGGCTGCCCTGAGACGGGTGCCGACCTAGGATTCCCAGGGCGGCACAGCCCGCGACAGCGCCGTGCGTGCGTCCTCGCCGTCGCGCTGCATCTGTTCCGCCAGGGCGTCGATGGATTCGAATGTCCCCTCGCGCCGCTGGAAGGCGATCAGGGCGACCGAAAGAAAGGCACCGTAGAGATCGCCTTCAAAATCGAACAGATGCACTTCCAGGCGAGCGGAACGCCCTGGAAACATGGGGCTCACGCCGATGTTCGCGACACCGTCATACGTTCCGGTCCAACGCCCCTCTCCCACTTCTGCCCGTACCGCGTAGACCCCGAACGCAGGACGGCAGGCCTCACCCAGGGGAAGATTCGCCGTACGCATCCCGAGATCGCGCCCCCCGCCCGCACCGGGTTCGACCCGTCCCTCGATTCGGTGCCAATATCCGAGTTGCCGCGCAGCCTCTCGCGTGTCCCCGGCAGCGAGCGCAGCGCGGATCGATGACGAGGAGAATCCCGATCCTCCCTCGCCCGCCATGGGCTCGACAGCAACCGCATAGCCGGCCGCCGGTCCGGTCGCTTGAAGCAGCGCGGTATCTCCCATACGCCGGTTCCCGAAGCGGAAATTCGCTCCCGCGGCAACCGTGCGGAGCCCAAGGCGGCGCCCGAGAACACCGGTGGCGAATGCCTCGGCGGACATTCCGGCCAAGGCAGCGTCAAAGGGAAACACGAACAGGATGTCGACGCCGAGTTGCTCCAGCAGGCGTCCCTTGCGGCCGGGCGGAGTCAGGCGGAACGGCTTGAGACCGGGACTGAAGAAGGAACGGGGATGCGGCTCGAAGGTAACGACGGAAAGGAGGCCTGACGCCAGCTTCGCCGCTTCCCGGGCGCGGTCGATGATGATCCTGTGACCCCGGTGAACACCGTCGAAATTACCGATCGCGGCATGTGAGCCCCGATCATTTCCGGAGACGGAATCCGGATCGCGAAGGATGCGCATGGCAGGGAAGCGCGCCGCTACGCCGCCCGCGAAGGAACCCGAATCTTCGCCTCCCCCCGAACGACGTCCACCTCGCCAACGCGGCACACGCAGTCGAGAATGACGCGCTTGCGCTCCGGAATCACTTCCAAGACCATAACGGTCACCGACAGCTCGTCGCCTGGACGAACCGGAGCGAGAAACTTGAACGTCTGTTCCAGATAGATTGCACCGCGACCCGGCAACTGCATTCCGATGACAGTGGAAATGAATGCGCCACTGAGGAGTCCATGCGCAATCCGGCCGCCAAAGCGGGTTCCGGCTGCGTAGTCCTCGTCAAAGTGGATGGGATTTCGATCGCCGCTCAGCGCCCCGAAAGCCTCGATATCCCTGTCGGTTACGACGCGCTGCATGGACCGCGACATTCCCTGTTCGAGGTCCTCCAGAAACAACTCATCCGCCACGCAACGCTCCTCCTGTTCTCACGCGACAAGGCCGCTCCAACCGGCAGGGAACGGTAGCGAACACCATTGTGCACCGCAACACAGAATCGTGTCGAAGCCGCCTTCCGGTGAACGGGACCCGAGAGAAGCACGGACATGCTGCCGTGTTTGCCGCACGTCCCGTCTGTGGGATCGGACCCGAAAACAAACGATCAGAGATCCGCGACCCGCACCCATTTTCCATCCCGCTCAGCAGACTGCACGGCCGCATGCACGACGCGAACCATGTCCGCGCCCGCTTCCACGGTTGGATATCCGCCGGGATCGGTTTCTCGTCCGCCACCGACGATGTCCGCATGGATGGCCCGGTAGATGTTGCCGAAGGCTTCATGCATTCCCTCTGCATGGCCCATCGCGATGCGTCCTGCCGCGAGGGCTGCCGAACCCAGAGAGGGATCGCCGCGTTCCAGGATGCGCGTTGCTTCCCCGATGGGGCTGTAATGAAGCTGGTTCGGGAATTCCTGCCGCCAGCGCAAGCCTCCCCTGGAACCAAAGACACGAAACCCGAACCCGTGCGCCTGGCCGGTAGCGACAGCGCTGAACCAGAAGCGGCCCACCGCTCCCCCGTCGAACCGGCAAGCGATCAGGGCGTCGTCCTCCAGTTCCCGCCCGGCCACGCAACTCTCGAACTGAGCGGAGATCTCGGCAAATGCCTGCCCGGTCACGAACCGGGCGATGTGCAGGCCGTGCACACCTGCGTCGGCAACCACCGAACTGATACCTACCTGCTCGGGATCATAACGCCAGCGCACGCGCGGGTTTTCGTGGTCGTCCCCCGCTGCGTGAAACCCGTGGGCGAACTCCACACACACGACCCGAATCTCCCCCAGATCACCACGTCGAACCATGTCCCGCGCCTGGATGACCATCGGGTACCCGGAATAACCAAAGTTGGTGGCGCAGATTCGCCCTTCCCTCGCCGCGACGGCCCGCAGATCGTCGGCTTCCGACACCGTCGTTGCCAGCGGTTTCTCGCAGAGCACGTGGAAACCGGCCTCCAGGAACGATCTTGCGATTTGCCAATGCGTGTTGTTCGGCGTCGCGACGGTCACGAGATCCAGCCTGTCACCGGCCCGAACCGACTCGTTCTCAAGCATCTCCCGCCAGGTGCCATATGCCCGCTCCGGTGCGAGACCAAGGTCCAAGCCGAAGGCACGGCTCTGGTCCGGGTCGATGTCCAGTGCTCCCGCGTTCAGTGTGAAGAGCCCGTCCATCTGCGCACTCACCCGGTGAACGCCTCCGATCTGGCTCCCGCGTCCACCGCCGACCATTCCCCAGCGCATGCCAGTCCTCCGAATCATGTCTTGACCTCTCTTGCCGACGTATGGGTAATTCTGCCCGTGAGAATTGCAAAGGACTTCTGCGGGTGGCCGGTATTCCGGTCAGTCGTGGCGAGTACCGTAGCCCTTTACCGGATCCAGCAATCCTCCCGGTATTCTCACATATTTTCGGTCCGCTGATCGAGTTCCCGAACAGTCGGCCAGGAGGAGTGTACTGCGGACGAGATCCGTCTTGCTCACTGCAACGCCAGACCGGGAAGGGAGGTGAAGACCCCGGCTTGAGTACTCTCCCCAAGTCAAGCCTGTCTTGTGTTTCGTTCTCACTTCGGACTCTCAGGTTGCCTTCTACTTCGCATCCAAAGTGTGAATCGCGTAGATAACGGGGCAATATGCCGGATTTACGGCAATCAGCTCCTTCGCCCTCTACCCCGCGATGTGGCTACTCTCAAACAACCTTTCGCCGATGTCGGGCAGATAGCCCTGCTCCACCCCGAGGGTAACGCGTACGGCCAGCCACCGGGGCAGGTTTCGGGTCGGATACGCTTGAAACATGTAGGCACGGGAGAACCTGCGACATTCAGCTTTGCGATTTCCAACAAAATCCTGACCCGGCCCCGAGGTTGGAAATGGCATCAAGAGACGGTCGACCGAAAGCGCGAGTGTTCTCACGCACTACTTCTCGGGCATGCACGGGTGGTCAACCCCAACGGCAATCTCACCGATATTGTGGAACGGAATCACCTCGCCATACGTCGGGAAGAGTGAGCGAGCGAACAATTCCCGCGCGGATTCGAAGTCGGGGCATCCCTCACCTTCCAGTCTGTAACTTATTGATACCGTTTACGTCCGTTCCGCCTTCCACGAGGCACGCCCAGCTGTCCTCCCGTTTCACCTCCGCAAGATCGCACCGAGAATTGGTCACAAGGTGCCGATGGACAGGAGCAGAAGACGGTTCCACCAGCCGTACGGTGACCACATGCGCAGATCAAACCGAGACGTGCCCCAGTTTTGCATGGCCGTGGATCCAGCTACCATGTTCCTCGCACCAACCATACGGCAAGACGGAACGAAGCTTGCATCGCGCCTCCTCCGCACCGGGTTTCCGGGACCGGCAGAGAGCAGGTCTTCCTTCGTCCGCCCGGGGGCGCCCCCGGCATCTCTCCATCGCAAGAACCCGGAGAATCACAACCATGACAGACCGGAAGCTGAACTTCGCGCTCAACCACGTAACCGTCGCGCGGACGACTTTCCGTGAACTTCTGGAAATCGCGTCCGCTCTTGAATGCGTTGGAGTCGAGGTCCGAAACGATCTCCGGCAGCCGCTCTTCGACGGCATGGACCCGGCAGACGCGGGCGCCCGGGCCAGGGACCACGGACTGCGCATTCTTTCGGTCGCGGAAGTAAAGCGCTTCGACGCCTGGACGGAGGACACGCGGAAGGAAGCCGTCGCGCTGGCCGGTATCGCATCGGCCGCGGGATCGGAGGCAGTCAGCCTGATCCCGCAAAACGACGGGGATGTGCCCGGGTCACAGGATCACCGATCCGGCCTTCGTGAGGCACTGCGGGGAGTACGGCCCATCCTGGAGGACCACGGACTGAGGGGTCTCGTTGAACCTCTCGGCTTCGAGACCTGTACGCTCCGTTTCAAGCGTGATGCCGTGGAGGCGATTCGCGAACTGGCTGCCGAAAAGGTCTTCCGAGTGGTCCACGACACCTTCCACCATTGTCTTGCCGGCGGCGGTCCGTTCTTCCCCGAGCAAATGGGAATACTGCATGTGTCTGGTGTGACCGATCCCGAGGTTCCGGTTGCCCGCATGGAGGACGGGATGCGCGGCCTCGTCGATGCGGCCGACCGGCTCCAGAATGTCACCCAGATCCGCGCGCTGTTCTCCTCCGGCTATCGCGGTCCGGTTTCCTTTGAAGCCTTTGCAGAATCGGTCCACAGCCTGGAGGACCCCTTCGACGAATTGCGGAAGTCGATGGCATTCATCCGGCAACAACTCGAGTCCGGCGTTGCCTGAATTCGCCGAATCGTCTCCGGCGCCTCAGGTACTACTGCCGGGACCTGGCCTGCACCGACAAACGGAACGGTTTGCGCCTATGCTCACTGTCGGCTCGCGATTCACGGGCGGGGTTCACCTCTGGGCGGACCCTTCCCGGGATGAGGCGCGTGCCGCCCGCGCTGGTCCGGATTTCCATCCGCCTCGGGGGATCTGGACTGCAGACATGAATTGAACGGAACCGGAAAAGATGCAAGACGAGAAACCCGGCCACGATGATACCCAGCCAAAGCGGCAACCGAAGAAGGGTGACATGATGAGCTTTCTCAACGTGCGGACTCCCTTCTTCCGACCGCTCTGGCGCCGGGTACTGGCGACCGTCATTTGTTTTGGCTGGGCGTTGTACGAACTCTCGACGGGTTCGGTGTTTTGGGCCATCCTGTTCGGAGCAGCGGGGGCGCATCTTACCTGGCAGTTCTTCTTCCTTCCCTTCGAGGAAGAGTCCGGGGGAGACAAGGAAAAGGGCTGATCATCTCCAGCGCCTGCCGGCGGAATCCCAAGGTCGGACCCCAGATGGATTCCGTGTAACGCATCTGAACGGATTGCAGCCGGACCTGCGCCCGGCCGTCCCTGACAGTGCACTCCGCCTGCCCGGCAAATCCTACGTCAGCATACCCATGGCCGCCATGGGAGAAGCACTGTGCCGGTCGAGAAACCGGCCAAGGTCGTCCGCAACCGGTATTCCGTTGTCATGCCGGATCTCGCTGGCCGCCAAGCCCCCTGTCACGAACACGCATGCGAGACCCATGCCAGCCGCGCCGGCCACATCGGTCAGAACTCCGTCCCCTATCGCCAGCACCCGCGGACGAGCAATCGTACGACCGGCGACATGGTCCAGCATCTCGAGGGCCACGTCATAGACGGGCGCATGCGGCTTGCCAAAATACCTGACCCGACCTCCGATCGACTCGTACGCGACCGCAATCGACCCTGCGCAGGGAACACGCAGATGCCCGACATCGATATGCCTGTCGGGATTGGAGCACAGCATGGGAAGCCCACGCGCCAGGGAATCCTGAAGCAGGGAGGCATAGTCTTCCGGTCCCTCGGAACGGTCATTGAACAAGCCCGTGCACAGGATGAACTCCGCCGCCTCGAAGGGTACCAGTTCCAGCGCAATGCCGCGCACCAGCGGCAGGTCCCGTGACGGACCCAAGTGGTAGGCCCTGCGCCCCCAGGTCCCTTCGGCAAGAAATGATCTCGCTGCATCACCCGAAGTGACAACGGCATCATAATCTGCCTCGCTGCCCCCGAACTTCCGAATGGCCTGCACGACTTCCGCTGCCGGACGTGGTGCATTGGTGAGCATCACTACGGTTCCGCCGCGGCGGCGAAAACGGGCCAACGCTTCCGCTGCGGAGGGATACACCCGGATGCCATTGTGATAGACGCCCCAGACGTCGCAGAGAATCCCGTCGAACCCCTCCGCAACCTCGTCCAGACGGTGAAGGATCCGAACGCTCACCCTTCCTCCGGCACGGCGCCGCCCTTCTCGATGTAGATGGAGCGACTCGGAAACGCGAAACCGGCCCCGGCTTCCTCAACGATCTCCTTGACCCGGATCAGAAGACGTTCCTTCGTCGCCAGCCAAGGGACCCATTCGTTGGTGTTGGCGAACGCATAGATCATGATGTCGATGGAGGAATCCGCGAACTTGTCCAGTCTCACTTCCTGCGTGGCCTCGCCTGCTGGCGCGAAATCCCCGCTTTCCCGAAGGTAGTCCCGGATCTGGTCCCGGATCCGGATGAGTTGCTCGGATGTCGTGCCGTATTCGAGGTTGATGGTCCAGAGCACGCGGCGCCAGGGAATCTCGCCATAATTGACCAGCGCACCATCGGCAAGCATTGCGTTCGGCACCGAGACCGGGGCGCCGTCAAACAGTCGGACACGGGTCGACCGGAAGCCGATCCGCTCCACAGATCCATCGACAACACCGGAAAGCTGGACGCGATCTCCCGTCCGGTACCGCCGCTCGCTCAGCACCACGAGTCCGGAAATCAGGTTCTTGAAGAAATCCTGTGCCCCGAGTGCAACGGCAACGCCGAGGATGCCAAGGCTGGCAATCAGCGGCGCAACCCGGATTCCCCAGACTTCGAGAATGGCTGCAGCGCCTACAAGCCAGACGAGAATCTCCAGCAGGCGGACCCCCCACCCCACGATTTCCTGGCCGAGAACATTGTTGAGTGTCTGGTTTTCCCTTGCCAGCGCTCGCAGCGCCCGAGCCATGAGGAGAGTGGTTCCAAACACGCCAATAGAGCGGACAACGAGAATTACGATGTCCTGCGCCCAGTCATCGAATTGCAGGATTCGTGCGAAGAAGTATATGCCGGCCGCAACCGGAGCCAGGGTCGCAGGATCTCGCAGGATCCCGTCGATCCGTTCCTGCTCCAGTCGCAGCAACCGCGACAGTCCTCCGAGCAGCGGCCAGAGGAGCCAGTGCGTCAGCAACCTGCGCGCCAGAAGGAAGAACGCCAGCACGAAGATGGCAACCACGGGCCGCTGCCATATGCCGCCGTCAAGGTCCACGGCCTGCAAGAGGCCATTCCAACCCCACTCCAGGAGCGCCAGTGGATCCATGCCTCGACCCGCCTCCCTCTGCGCCCGTCAACTCCGGGCAAGAACAAGACTACCACCCGAAAGCGAGCAGCCAAAACGGTAACCTGAAAGCCGGTTCCGATTCCACCACTCCGACACTACCGGTCTTGGGTCCGGTCCGGCTCCGGTAGCAAAAAAAAGCGAAGGGGCGCCCCTTGCGGAGCGCCCCCTATCCGTTTCCCTCCAGCCCGTGGGGCCGGACAGGAATCGCTACATCATGCCGCCCATGTCCGGCATGCCGCCAGCACCCGGACCGGCACTGCTCTCCGGCTTGGGCTTTTCGGCCACCATCGCCTCCGTGGTGATCAGGAGGCCGGCAACCGAGGCAGCGTCCTCCAGAGCGGTACGGACGACCTTGGCCGGATCGATGACGCCCGCCTTCACGAGATCGCAATACTCCTCGTTCTGGGCGTCAAATCCGAAGGTCTGACTCTTGTTCTCGAGGATCTTGCCGACCACTACGGCGCCGTCGACGCCAGAGTTCTCGGCAATCTGCCGGGTCGGCCCCTCAAGCGCGCGCCGGAGGATCTTGATGCCGGTGTTCTGATCCTCGTTCTCACCCTTGAGCTTGTCGAGACTCCGTGTGGCGTGAAGCAGCGATACGCCACCACCAGCCACCACGCCTTCCTGCACCGCGGCACGGGTGGAGTTCAGCGCGTCGTCGACGCGGTCCTTGCGTTCCTTCACCTCGATCTCGGTCGCGCCTCCGACCTTGATCACCGCGACGCCGCCGGCGAGCTTGGCAAGTCGCTCCTGGAGCTTCTCACGGTCGTAGTCCGAGGTCGTCTCCTCGATCTGCGCCCGAATCTGCTCGACCCGCGCCTTGATGTCCGTCTTCTTGCCGGAACCATCCACAATGGTCGTGTCGTCCTTGTTGATCTGCACCTTCTTGGCACGCCCGAGGAGCGACAATCCGACATTCTCCAGCTTCATGCCGAGATCTTCGGAAATCACCTCGCCGCCGGTGAGCGTGGCGAT
>CAZPXZ010000052.1:0-19954 GCA_964590405.1 uncultured Rhodobacterales bacterium
GCAACGGCCGGGAGCGAGGGCCGTCGCAGCGGTTGTCCAGGGCCTTGAGGATGCTTCCAGAAAGGCGGTAATCGATTTCTCCTTTCACGCGGGACTCACCTATCCTTCGAAAGAAACGCTTGCCGAGATCCCTGAACTGGTGGAAATGGGCATCCCGTCGTTCAAGTTCTTCCTTACGTATCCCAATTGGCGCATTCGGGTCGACTTGGGTTTCCTGTACGACGCATTTCTCGCGATCCGTGCCAACAACGGTATTGCCGCTGTCCATTGTGAGGACGATCAGGTTATCGAGCACCGCAAGCAAAAATACGTCTCGGAAGGACGAGAGGACCTGTTTTGTTATGCACAGGTACGGCCCGATTTCGCGGAGGAGATCGCAATTAACAACGTCGGGATTCTCGCCCGCGAGACCGGTGCACAGGTTTACGCCGTGCATGTATCAAGCCGAAAGGGACTGGAAGCGGCAAGGCACATCAAGCGACAGGGCACGCGGTTCTATCTCGAAGGTGTACCGCATTACCTGACGTTTACCGAGGACGTCTTCAAGTTGAACCCGGTTCGTGCCGCACAGTTTGTCATGGGGCCGCCATATCGGACCGATGAAGACATTGCTGCCCTGTGGGAAGGAATCGGCGACGGATCGATCGACTGGATGGGGTCAGACCACAGTCCCTATCTCACATCCCAAAAGACCAGGGACTTGCGGTTCTATGCCGACCCGGCCGGTACTGCGAACGGAATCGAAAGCGCCATTCCCACGGGCATCGGCGGCACGGAACTCCTCCTGCCTCTTATGCTCTCGGAGGGCGTAAACCGTCGCGGTATCAGTATGGAACGACTTGTCGAACTAATGTCCAGCACACCAGCCAGACGACTGGGGCTTCGCGACAAGGGCGCGATCAAGATGGGGATGGATGCTGATCTTGTTCTTGTTGATCCGACAATGAAGAAAGTGGTGCACAACGATGATCTGCACTCCGACAGTGACTTTAGCCTCTATGAGGGGATCGAGTTGACCGGATGGCCGGTCATGACCATGTCGCGCGGAAAGATTGTTGTCATGGACGGAGTCTTTCATGGCCGGCGGGGGGCGGGTCGGTTGCTGAAACGAGAACTCGCAAGTTGAAAGTCTCCATTGCAAGGAGTTTGCCCTCGAACTTGGTGCAGCCGAATGAATCGTCGTAGTGCGGGAGAACAGGCTCGCCGGAGTTATCGAACTCGGGCCGGACCTGAGCCCGTCGACACCCGACGGCTTGGCGCTTACCGCAAGCATTGGGATGACGGTTCCGGCGCACTCGGTGTGGGCAAGATAGCGGTCAATGTGTACCGATCGGGACCCGTTCGCGCCGACCGAACCGAACCTCTGCCGCTCCGTTTCCGTTAACAGCAACCTAGTCGGTAGACCGCTCCATAGTGCTCGACGGCCAAGCGAATGATATTCGCGGCGCCGGAACTATCCCGAGGCCGTATCCAGTGCATCCAATACCGAGTTCGGGCATCGTGGAGGCACCTTTTGGGAAATGGCAGTGCTGCAGTCAGCAGATTTCATGTGCATTGCTGCGTAGTTCCCGAGAGGTTACTCCCGAGGGTCTCCCTGGCCCGGATGGGTCAGCACTGAGGGTTGGCTGCAAGATCCGACGTCATTGTCCGGAGACCGGGGCTTCCGGCGTTACCTGCAGGCGAAGCGCAACGTGTTGGAAGTCGACCCCGACAGGACCCAGTCCGAGGCGCGCTACTGCTGCGTTGGTGCATGAATGCCTCGGGCTTTCAGGGCGAGCGGGTCGACATCCGCCTCGATCTCCACGCCATGACCGAGACCGAGATCGAACAGGACGGGATTGGCTTCCTCGTACGTGGCGCGACCCGGGGAAGTGCTGCGGCGTTCCTCCGATTGCGGGCGCTTGCCCGCCGCCAACCATCATCCAGAACGCTACGGACGAGCGGGAAGCATGGCATTCCGTTGCGTCATACCTCAATCTCATCCAAACCGACGGACGGCATCCGGTCAAGGAAGTATGGCGCCAGAAACCGGAGGTCAGCCTGCAATCCGTTGATATCCGTGGACATTGAGAGTCCTGCTGCAGAATCAGTGTGCTCCGGATATCGATTGGTGGCGACCCATCGGGAATTTGTTCTGCTTCGTGCGGCTACCAGCCGGATGTGCGAAAGAGATGTGAACCGAACGGCAGTCGGCCCCACAATCCTCCAGCTTTTTCCGCTGGAACTAAGTGGGCGGTGACCAGAGCCCGGCCATCGCATACGGACCCAGGTTCAGTTTGCCATCCGTAACGGCTGCGCGGGGTGCCTTCATCGGCCACTCCGCATCCGCGCAGGCATCCGGGAAGCTGTTCGCGTCGAGGACCACAACCTGCATCGGGCCGGGATGACCGGTAAGGGAGATGGAAACCGCTTCGCCGGTCAGGTTGCACAGGATGACCCGCAGGCCGCCATCCGCGTCGCTGACCGCCAGCGCCTGCACGGATCGTGCGTCCGAAATTTCCGTTGTGTGGAGTGTTCCCTTGAGTTTGGCGTAGCCGGATAGTACGTGGTAGTGCGGAAGCACCGGCCCGCCGGACTCGTCGAGCCAGGGCTGGGCATGGTCCTGCCGGCTGTAGATGACCCCCGACGGTCCGGCGACAGCCGCAAGCGTCACGACATCGATTCGGGCGCGCGCCGCGTGGGCGAGATAGCCCGTGTACCAAGCGGCTCCGATCAGGCCCCGTTCACGCGGGTCCACCCGGTTCATGGCCTGGCGGATGTTGTCCGGATTCTCCATCGGTGCGGCGCCATAGGGGTTGTCCCGCATCGAAACCGATGTCGGAAAGATCCAGTACGGAAGCCCCTTCGCGAACACGCGGGTGGAATGGAATTGGGAGGGCAGCGCCTCCAGGGTCTCGGTCATCGAGACGTCATCGCCGGCATGCACGATCGGGCAGCCGCTGTGGCAGATGAAATCCAGCGCTTCGACAGGCGGTCGCTTGCGGTTGAGTTCAGTGAAATAGCTGAACATGCCACCACCGACCTTTGCTTTCGGAAAGGCCTTTCGCGCCGCTCCCATCAGGTCGGTCCAGTCTGGTGCGGGCGGGAAGACCGAGCCCGGCAGCGTGCACTTGAGGTCACTCGAGGGTGCGACGGCGACAGATGAGAAGACAGCGCCGGCTTCCTTTGCGCAGCCGGCCACATATCCGATGTCTCGGTTCAGCACGTCGAGGGCACCGGTCGGTGCGCCATCCCCGTCAACGCACGGAAGAACGGCCTCAAGCACGAGTTCTGCTCCGACGGCCTCGCCGAGCTTCCGGTGCAGCCGCATGGTGCCTGCATCGTGGCCCTTGCGTGCATCGAAGTTACAGACCAGCAGGTCTGGCCCGAGTTTGGTCAGCAGTTCGGCGGCTTCGATCGCAGCTGCGGCATGTTCGGCCGGGGCGGCCAGCGCAAGGCGGGGCAGCGCGTGGGGGAGCGGCTCGCCGATTCGAACTTCGATCTCTCCGTCATCCCCCGATGCGCCTGCGGCGGGCGCGGAGGATTCGATGGCGAGGGTTACCCGCTGATGCGTCTTCTCACCCTTGCCAATCGTATACGGCCAGGGCAGCGCGAGCGGCCGGACATAGGTCTTGTAGGAGGCGTCCATCCAGTTGCGATGGTCCTCCATTTCGAAGGTATCGCCCTCCATGCGGCAGACCGCGGAAAGGCCTGGAGCGATCTCGTGGGTCAGGGCGCGGATGTCCAGGAAAGGGCACTGGGGATCGATCTCTGCCGGGAAGGTGCTCTTCACTACCCGTCCGTCAGTGTGCTCCACGCTGATTGGGGCGCCGACAACTCCGGCTAGGGCGTGAAGTACCGTGAACCCGGTCCGGTTGGTCTGGAAGTCGGTAACGCCCACACCCTCCGCTTCGAACACCAGGGAACCATCGGAATTTCCCTCGATCCGAGCCGTATAGTGGAATGCCTGTTCGGCGTCCCGGCATTCGGCCTTGTAGGAAACCGTGAAACTGTCGCCCTGCTGGTTGATCCTCAGGTCCGAAATCGCCGGACTGTAGGTTCCCCAGTTCCTGTCGCGAACCAGAAAGGCGATGTTGCGAAGGACCTCGTTCCCGCCGAAGCGGATATACCGAAGTCCCCCGCTGTCCAACTCCGCCTTCAGTTGACCCGCCGCAAGCACAACCGGCGGTTCCACGGGCTGATCGGTTCCAAAGAGCCTGATTTCACGGCTGGGCACCATGTTGTGTCCTCCAAATGCTGTTTCTTGCGATCACCGCGACTAGCTTCCATCCTGGGCGTTTTGCACTACCCGGTCGCTCTCCGGGTCGATCAGTACTGTTCGTCTCATGTTCACGAGGAGGTCAAGCGACGTGCCTGGTTGTTCAACGGAATGGGCCGGGAGTTCGACGGTTGCCTCCTCTCCGGCAAAACGGAATTGTGCGTAGGTGCGGGTTCCGGTCGGCTGCACCAGGTCGATCTCGACGGTAAGGGGAGCGAGGCCGTCCCGGTCGGCACCGGCATCGACCGCTCGGATCATGTGTTCAGGCCGGACGCCAAAGAAGAGATCACGCCCGACAAATGCTTCAAGGCCGTTCGAGGTTGCGTCGCCGAGTGGCAGCCTTCGACCGTCGGTGAACGTCGTCTTGAAACCAGTGTCATCACGCTCCAGCTTGCAGGGAATGAAATTCATCTGGGGTGAGCCCAGGAAACCCGCAACGAACCGGGTTGCGGGGCGTTCGAACAGGTCCAGCGGTTCGCCGGATTGTTCGATCTGTCCGTCCCGCAGGAGGACGATCCGGTCCGCGAGCGTCATGGCTTCGATCTGGTCGTGCGTGACATAGATCGTGGTCTTGCCGATTTCCTGGTGCAGGCGTTTGATCTCCGCGCGCATCCCGTCACGCAGTTGCGCGTCCAGGTTTGAAAGGGGCTCGTCGAACAGGAAGATCCTCGCCTCCCGGACAATGGCGCGGCCGATCGCGACCCGCTGCCGCTGTCCCCCGGAAAGTTCTCGCGGATAGCGTTCCAGGAGCCTGGAGATGTGGAGCGTTTCCGCCGCCTCCTGGACCTTACGGTTGACCTCGCTGTCCGGCGCCTTTCTGGCGCGCAGTCCGAATGCGATGTTCTCGAACACGTTGAGATACGGGTAGAGGGCGTAGTTCTGGAATACCATCGCCACATTGCGGTCGCGGGGCCGAAGGCCGCTGACCTCGGTGCCGTCAATGGAAATTGTGCCGTCGTCGATATCCTCGAGGCCGGCGATGGACCGGAGCAGAGTTGATTTGCCGCACCCCGAGGGTCCGACGAAAACGCAGAACTCGCCGTCCCCGATTTCGAGGTCGATGCCCTTCAGCGCCTGCACCTTTCCGAAGGACTTGTGCACGCCATGGATGGAAAGCCGGCCCATCGATTACCCCTTTACGGCACCGAGCGAGATGCCACGGACAAGATAGCGCTGCAGGAACGCGACTGCGATGAAGATCGGTACGGTGCCGAGCACGCTCATCGCGGCGATCTTCGCCCAGAAATTCGACTGGCCTCCGAAGTAGTGGGTCACCTGAACCGGGAAGGTGGTAACGGCGCTGCGGGACAGGACGAGGGCGAAGATGAACTCGTTCCAGGCAAAGACAAAGGTGAACACCGCGGTGGCGAAGAGGCCGGAGCGGGCCATGGGCCACACCACGCGTACGAAGACCTGCCAGCGCGTGCAGCCGTCGACAAGCGCGCTCTCCTCCAGTTCCAGCGGGATTTCCTGGATGTAGCCGCGCATCATCCAGACGACATAGGGGAGGTTGAACGCGGTGTAGAGGATGATCAACCCGAAATACGTATCGACCAGCCCTACCTTTACATAAAGGAGGAACACCGGGAAGACGATCACGATCGGGGGAATCATGCGGTTGGAGAGCATCCACTCCGCAAAGAGGTTGCCGCCCGTGCGGAACCGAGCGATGGAGTAGGCGCACATGGTGCCAACGACCATCGCGATGGCCGTGGAAGCGGAAGCGATGACGAGGCTGTTCCAGACAGTGACCACGTCCCCGTCCTTGAACAGCACGGCGTAGTTGGCGAATTGAATCGCTTCCGGCCACCAGACCGGCGGATGGGCGAAGATCTCGTCTGGAGTCTTGAACGAGATCATGAACAGCCAGTAGATCGGGAACAGGAACAGGACGACCATCACCACCGCAACCGCATAGCGCAGCGCGAGTCCGCGGCCGCGATCGGCGCGGATCACCGGGAAATCTCCATCCGGCGGAGCATCAGTGTGACCGTCGCTGCGAGGATGATGATCACGACAAAGGACATTGCTGCCGTGTAGCTGGTTTCGAACTGTTGGAAGCCCAGGACATAGGCGTAGACGGAGAATGTCTCCGTCATGGTGCCCGGTCCGCCCCGGGTCAGCGCCCAGATCACGTCGAAGAGGCGGAACAGGTCGAGCGCCCGGATCAGGATGGCGATTGCCATGACGGGCCAGATGGCCGGCAGGACGATGCGCGTGAAGGTGCGCCAGAAGCTGGCCCCGTCGATCTCGGCCGCTTCGAGTTGGCTCTTGTCGACGTTGGTGAGTGCCGCGAGAAGCAGCAGGAACATGAACGGTGTCCACTGCCAGATCTCGGCGATCAGGATGGCGGGATAGACAAAATTCGGGTGGACCGTCCAGAGGATGGTCACCGGCTCCCCGGCAAACCAGCTGATCACCTGGTTGATCGGGCCGAACCGGTTATCGAAGAGAAGACGCCAGGTTGCACCCGCAACGATCGGTGAGATCATTACCGGCAGCACCAGCAGCGCGACGAACACCTGCTTGCCCGGCATCCTGTCGAGAAAGAGGTAGGCGAGCGCAAGTCCGAGAAGCAGTTCGATGGGCAGGGCGATCGCGAGGAAGAGGAATGTGTGGACGATCGATTCCCAGAACCGGGCGTCGCTGAACAGGGCGACGTAGTGCTTGGCGCCCTGGAAGCTGGTGTCTTCGAACATCATGTCGATGTTCTGCATGCTGATGGCGAGGGTGTAGATGATGGGAAACAGTCCGATCATCAGGATGATCAGGACTGCCGGAAAGATCATCAGATACTTGAAATTCCGGTCCGTGAACGGCCGCCGGGCCGCGACGGGAGTGTAGCCGCCGGCCATGAGTCCTGTGCTTTACGCCTGGAGAATTGACATCCGCAGGGCCGGCCGCCCTGTGCAGCGGCCGGCCCGGAAGGATCAGGAGGGGTAGGCGTTGGGCTTCGATGCCCAGGCCTGGTACGCTTCCCGTTGCTTGTCCGCGCCGATCCGGTCCGTCAGAGCGTCCCAGTCGGAGGCGATGTCGTCGAGGATCGCCTGCGGATCGTCACCCGCCCAGAGCCGGGTGATCCCCTGGCGCAGGGCTTCCTCGTAGCGATCCGTCTGGACAATGGAGAGATCCAGGAGTCCACTGACGGCGCCTGCCTTCAGCGCGTCGAGATACTGTCCGGCCTCCGGCCAGCGGCCTCGGTACTCCTCGGACACGAAGTGGCTCTCACGGAACGGGTCCCGCAACGCAAACGGCAACTGCACCCGCTGCAGACTGACTTCCTCGGAATTCAGCCACTGGATGAAGAGATACGCTGCCTCCTTCTGGCTTGAGGAGGCCGATACCGAGAGCGCGAAGCCCGCCGCAAGTTGTGGCGCGTCACCCGGCGGTGTGGCGTATCCGACCTTGCCCGCGATGGTGGATTTCGGGACCCAGCTGAACGCCTCCTGGTCTGTGCCGTACCCCGCGGCCCAGCGGCCGTAGGGCGGCCAGGAAATGGTCATTGCCGTGTGGCCCTGCAGGAAGGCTGCGAGGTTGTCCACGAAGTTGAAGGTCTCCACGCCGGCCGGCATCCACTTGTTTTCCGCGACCCAGTCGTTGAACACTTTGACCCCGGCTCCGGAATTGACCGTCGCTTTCATGGACTCGGCGTCGAAGAACCGGCCGCCCTCGACCCGGAACCGTTCCTGGAACATGAACTGGGCGTAGGGTGCATCGCGGAAGAAGGCCGCACCATAGGGCTTGCCGCCGGTATGGCTGGTGATGAAGGATCCAACATCTCCGAATTCCTTCCAGGTGCGCGGCGGAACCGGCAGGTCGTAGCCATGCTCTTCCTTGAAGGCGGCCTGGATCTCCGGATCGCCAAGGATATCGGTCCGGTAGTACATCAGGAAAACGTCGCCGTCGTCCGGAAAGCCATAGATCTTCCCGTCTACGGTCATCTGGTTGTCCCGGTACACGGGCGCGATGGTCTGCAACTCGTCGCGGAACCCGTACTGGTCGACAAAGTCGTCCAATTGTTCCAGTGCGCCTGCCCGTACAAGGTCGGGCATCCAGGCCGGGATCACGTTCAGCGCGTCATAGGCGCCGGTACCTGCGCGATGCTCCTGCAGGATCTTGGTGAACATCTCTGCCGTGGGCACCTCGATCACCTTGACCTTGATTCCGGTCAGTTCTTCCCACATCGGTCCGGAGAAATTCAGCGGATCCAGGGACTGAAGTCCTGCTTCCCAGACAATGGAAATCTCGGAACCCGAATACTGCTTCGCTGCCTCGACCGCAGTCGCAGCCGCGGCCGCGCTTGCGCGTCTCGGCAGGCCGAACATCGAGGCACCCGCGAGTGCCGTTGATGTAATCACGAATTGACGTCTGTCCATACGTACCTCCCTGTCTTGCCGGGCAACTCCCGGCACTCCATCGTCAGCCCTGCCCGAATGCACGGGCGTAGGCCTCCAGCTTTGCGGTCCAGGCGGGATTGTCAACGATTTCCCGGTTGACGATGCCGCGCGGAATCCGCCCCTGCATAACTTCGAAGGCCGCGGTAACGTCCGCTGCTCCGTTGCCTGCGAAGCACTCGTCCGTCCAGCAAATTGAGTGCGGCGTCACGATGACGTTTTCAAGACCGAAGAGGGGCTCGTCAGCCGGGCAGGGCTCCTCTTCAAAAACATCCAGTCCGGCACCGGCGATCGTGCCCGAAGCCAGAGCGTCGTAAAGCGCCCTTTGATCGACGATGGGCCCGCGTGCGGTGTTGATGAGACAAGCGGACGGCTTCATCTGTGCAAGCCGTTTCGCGTTGACGAGATGATGTGTCGCCTCCGAAAGGGGCACGCTTACGGACAGGAAGTCAGATGAAGCGAAGAGCTCCTCTTCCGAGACAAGTTCCACGCCCAGTCCAGACGCAAAGTCCTTGTCGACATACGGGTCGTGGGCAATCAGGCGCATGCCGAACGGCGCAGCCAGGCGGAACACTTCTGCCCCGATATTCCCCATCCCGAGCTGTCCGAATGTCCTTCCGACGAGGCCCTCGCCCATGTACTCACCGCGCCTCGCCCACCCGTCCGGTCCGGCACGGCACAGCCGATCCTTGATCAGGAGTTTCTGCGAGAGGGCAAGAACATAGGTGATGATGGAGACAGCAACCGGCCTGCGCACACCGTCGGGCGTGATCACGAGTGCAATTCCGTTGGAATTGCACGCGGGTATGTCGACACTGTCATAACCGACGCCGAACCGCGCAACGACCGACAGCCGCCCGCTCACGGGAACGGAGCAGGGAGCGAAACGCGGGCTGAGGAGGATCAGCGCGTCGCAATCCGCGAGTCCGTCGGCCGGGATAACGCCATCCACCGGATCGACCCAGACCAGGTCGGCCTTGGGACTTTCCTCGATGGGCGACAGGTCGAAGCTCGGAAAGGTGGGAGTTCCGTCCGCCTTGCGAAAGTCGCCAGAGAGAGCGATGCGGAATGTTTCCATGTGCCTGCCTTTCATGTTCCGGGAGGCGTCAGGGCGCCTCGCCGTCGCAGCCTCCGCGGATTTCGGAGACGCCGTCTGCTAGGGCAGCCTGGAACATCCAGACATCGCCAGAGTAGCAAATGAAGTCAAATCCGGCGTTGAACAGGTCGATCCCGGTTTTCGTGTCGGGCACCAGGCGCCCGTAGGCCTTGCCGTGGCGGCGCGCCGCAAGGTGGGTGGATTCGATCGCCCTGATGAAATCGGGATGGTCGAACTGGCCGGGGATTCCGAGGGAGCATGACAGGTCGAAATGGCCCACCCAGAGGCAATCGACGCCCTCGACCGCGGCGATTTCGTCCGCGTTCTCAACGCCCTCGGCAGTCTCGATCTGGACAAACAGGGTGGTGCGCCGGTTGCAGTCGGCAAGCTTCTCCATGACTTCGCCACTCCGGTAGTTGTCATGCGCAATGCCGATCGCGACACCACGGCCACCGTGAGGCGTATATTTCGCGGACTGAACGATCGATTCTGCTTCCGCCGCGTTGCCGACCATCGGCACCATCAGGCCCTCCGCTCCCATGTCGAGCGCCCGGGCGATGTGATGGTATTCCTTCGAGGGCACTCGCACGATTGCCGGAAGGGCGGCTGCCTCGAAGTAGCGCAGTACGCTCTTGATGGTCTCGTTATGGAAACCCGAGTGCTCGGTATCGAAGAGGACGTAGTCGCAGCCGCAATTCTTCAGCATGTGACCGATGCCGGGCGTTGCGAACTCGACGATGAAGTGGCCTACCTTGAGTTCGCGATTGCGCACCATTGTGCGCAGGCCGGAATCCGTCATTTCGATCCTCCCTCATGTTGATTGTGCGATGTCTGTTAACCCAAATTCCGGGCACCTTCAAGCCGCAGGCCGAAGGCGGGTTGCTGGGCGAGGGTTGCGGTGCACCGACCCAGTAGCTTCGATTCGATGTCACTGCAGCGATTTTTCTCGGTGGTCAAGGAATAGTCGCGCACCTGTCAGAGTGCGGATGGAAACGGTGGGCGCGATTCTACGAGAAGAGAATTCACTCCGTCGACCGTATGGAACGCGTAGCGGCAGAGAGTCTTGCGACAGCACGAATGAGGGAACCGTGTTGCTTGCTCGCGGGTCCCCCGGATTGCCCCGGATCGCCCCGGAACCTGTACAGACGGTGATATCCTGTCCGGGGTCGTACCGGTGTCAAGGAACACGAGCCCGCCGGTCGCCGGAGTGTACACTTTACGAGTCCCCGCGCTTTCGGTCTGCGGGGGATACCAGTTGGGGAACATGCGCATGGCTGGCAGTCAGGACTTTGTAGAAGACCCCAGGAATGACGGTGTCGAAGTCTATCTCAATGGGGAATTCCACCCCCGGGAGAAGGCGATGGTGTCGATATTCGATGCCGGTTGGATGCTGGGCGATGGTATCTGGGAGGGATTTCGCAATCACGGTGGCCGACTTGCCTTCGTGGAGCGCCATCTTGACCGCCTGTTTCTTGGTGCAAAGGCCATTGATCTCGATATCGGCATGACCCGGCAAGAGATCCGGCGGGCCCTGGAGAATACGCTGGAACACAACGCAATGACCGGAGTGGATGGTGTCCACGTTCGGCTCATGGTGACACGAGGGGTCAAGAAGACGCCGAACCAGGATCCGCGCCACACCATTTCGCCTCCCACAATTGCCATCGTTCCGGAGGTCAAGAAAGTCAGTCCGGCGATTCTTGAGCAGGGGCTCACGCTCTTTACATCGACGATCCGCTGTTGTCGGGCGGACATGTTCGACATGCGGCTCAATACCCACAGTCGGCTGAACCTGATCATGGCACTGAATCAGGCCATCAAGGCGGGGGCTGACGAAGCGTTGATGCTCGATGATCGGGGGTATGTCAGCAGTTGCAACGCCACCAATTTCTTCATGGTGAGGAACGGGCAGATTCTCACTTCCACCGGTGCGAATTGTTTCAACGGGATCACCCGGGCCAACGTGATCGAGCTTTGCGACATTCACGGGGTCCCCTGCGCGCAGAAGGATTTCACGCTTGCCCAGGTCTATGACGCGGACGAGGCTTTTGTGACCGGCTCCTTCGGCGGACTTACCCCGGTTGCTGTGATCGACGGTCGCGGGATGCCGGAGATCATGGGACCGGTCACAGATCGCCTGCGCGGCCTGTACCTCGAATATGCCAAGACCGCCGAGTGAATCGACGGTGCATGCACCCGACAGGGAAACGCTGGCAGGCCGCCGTGGCCTGGCGTTCTGTCCGGAATCGTCCCTCCGGCAGGTTATCGCAAAGACAGGTGTAACCAGGAACTCGGAGGACTCGGGAGCTGTCCTCGTGCCCGGTGGGCCGGCCATGAAGGGAACCCGCCGAAGGGAAATCCCCGATGACGGGGAAAGTCCGTTGCGGAAGATGCCGGTCAAGCCGTTCCGGATCGCGCAAACTGCTGTGACCAACCTGCAATTCGCCGATTTTGTCGAACGGACGGGGCATGTTACCGAAGCCGAGCGGTTCGGCTGGTCCTTCGTGTTCTGGGCGCAGGTGCCGAAACATCTCGGGGACACACAGGCCGTTGCAGCGGCGCAGTGGTGGCGCAGGGTCGACGGCGCGACATGGCGAGAGGTGAACGGACCTGGAACTGAAGCGGAGGCATGGGTACCGGACCACCCCGTCGTGCATATCTCTTGGAATGACGCGCAGGCCTATGCGGCCTGGGTTGGTGGCCGGCTTCCCACCGAGGTGGAATGGGAGCACGCAGCCCGGGGCGGGCTCGGTGACGTTCGATTTCCCTGGGGCGACAAGGAGCCCGATGAGACGGAGTTCCTTCCCTGCAACATCTGGCAGGGAGAGTTTCCCGAGACGAATACCTGTGCGGACGGATTTGCAACGACCGCACCTGCATGTTCCTTCCAGGCCAACGGCTTCGGGCTCTACAACATGGTCGGCAATGTCTGGGAATGGACAGCAGATCGTTACAGGGTGGCAAGTCGCAGGAGACGAGTGCGCGAACGGCTCGCCGGGATGAAGGGATACAAGCTCACGAAGGGCGGGTCGTTCCTGTGTCATCGAAGCTACTGCTTCCGGTACCGCATTGCTGCACGGACGGGCAATTCGCCTGATAGCACCACGACACATCAGGGCTTCCGCGTTGTCTGGGACGTGTGACTGAACCAGGTAAGGGTTGCAACGGAACTCGCGTGGTGTTCGACCGTGAACACCGGCTGGAAGCGGTTCCCACCTGGCCGTTGCGCGGCGATCCGGTCACGGTCTCACGCCATGAAACCGCCTGTCAGGAGTCCGGCGAAGGGGATTTCCTCGCGGTCGTCGCCGCCGTCCTCGCGATGGGCAGACGTACCGTATCAGGCGGTTGAAACCTGTGCCGTGCGTTGGACCGGGAGGAGCCCACAGAGTTGATGTCTCCAAGTCGCCACCCGCGGGACGCGGCACATGTCCCGGCGCGTAAGCGGCACAGTCTTGCCAGACAGCACGAAAGGGCCGTGATCATGTCCGAAATGGTCGACGATATCCGATTCGTTGAAACCCCTGATCGAGAACCGTCCCATGCGGAATCTCCCTTTCCTTCTCGTAAACGGCAAAATATTGCCTGAAAACACGTCTGACACATGTAAAAGGCCACATAGAGCCTCTTGACATAGAACTCGTTTATAGGCATTATGCGGCCTGTAAAATTTCTATATCTATTGTAAACGGAAGAATGTGGCCGTTTGGAGGAATCGTGCAAACACCTAGGCAAATTCAGGCCGAAATCGGAGTTCGACTGGCACGTTTGCGACTGTCCCGCAACGTGACACAGGTGATGCTGGCAAGAGATGCCGGGATCGGTGTTCGCACATTGCGTCGCCTTGAGGCCGGCGAACCCTCGACGCTCGATACCTTCCTGCGGGTCGCTCAGGCCCTGGACCTTGGCGACGCAGTCCTTGGCGCGATGCCGAAGGATGAGATCCGCCCGATCGAACGCGTCTCGCGGATCCGCGCCGAACGCCAGAGGGCGCGTCCAAAACCGGAGGAAGGCCGGCAGACGGCATGGACCTGGGGTGAGGACGCGAGTGACTGACGCGAAGGTCAACCTCTGGGGAAGGCAGATCGGAGCGGTTTCTTGGGACGAGCCGCGCTCCCTCGGTGTTTTCCAGTTTCATCCGGATTTCGTCGGTGCAGGAATCGAGGTCGCGCCACTGAAGATGCCCGCACGGGAAGCACCGTATGCGTTTCCGGCACTTAACCGGGTTACGTTTCGGGGTTTGCCGGGAATGCTGGCAGACTCCTTGCCCGACAGGTTCGGCAACCGGCTGATCGACATGTGGCTGGCGGAAACTGGCAGGAATTCCGAAGCCTTTGATCCGGTTGACCGGCTCTGCTATATCGGCCGCCGCGGCGTCGGAGCCCTCGAATTCGAGCCGATGCTCCGGAAGGGGAAGCAAGCGAAGTCGCTGGACATTGACCGGCTGGTTGCCGTCGCAAATCGGGCGCTAGATGAACGGGCCAACCTTGCAGGGGTGCTGGACGGAGAGAACGATACCGAAGCACTTGAGGATCTTCTGAGCGTCGGTACCTCGGCGGGTGGCGCGCGCGCGAAAGCCGTGCTCGCCTGGAATCCGAAGACCGGCGAATTTCGATCCAGGCAATTGGATGCCGATACGGGGTTCGAGCACTGGCTGCTGAAATTCGATGGCGTTTCGAACAACAGGGACAGGGAGTTGGCCGATCCGAAGGGCTTCGGCAAAATCGAATTCGCGTACTCGCTGATGGCGCGCGCAGCTGGCATCACGATGTCGGAGTGCCGACTTCATCACGAGGGCGGCCGCAGTCATTTCATGACCCGTCGGTTCGACAGGGATCTGTCAGGCCGCAAGGCTCACATGCAGTCGCTCGGAGCGATACAGCATTTCGACTTCAATGACCCGTCGGCGTACTCCTATGAGCAGGCCGTCATGACGATTCGGGCGCTGGGTCTCGGGATGGCCGCAGCCGAGGAACTATTCCGTCGGGCGGTCTTCAACATCGTGGCCCGCAACCAGGACGATCACGTGAAGAACATCTCGTTCCTGATGGACCACAAGGGCAGGTGGTCCCTGTCGCCGGCCTACGATGTCACCTACGCCTGGAATCCCGGTGGCGGGTGGACCCGTGAACACCAGATGAGCCTGGCGGGGCGCCGAAGCGTCTTCGCTCCTGACGACATCCTCGCATTTGCCGCGTCCATCGGCATGAAGAAGCGTAGAGCGCTGGGCATACTGGAGGAGGTGGGTGCGGGCATTCGGGCCTGGGAACGACACGCGGAAGCAGCAGGGGTTGCGCCGGGCGACATGACACGCATCAAAGGGACTTTCCGATGGGACCTGATATCGGGGAGGCAGGGGAGTACAGTTGGCCCTCTTGCGACATGACGGACTAGCCAGCCATTTGCCTGTTTCTGACACCGGACTTGCCCGGACCAGCGCCGGCCTCTCGTCCGGCAACATGCGCGCGTGACCCCGACCCGTCTGGCGAATTCCGTAGCCTCTGCACTCTGCCAGAGGTTCGCTGAGAGGTGATCACCCACCTGCTGGAGTGCAGAAGCGACCGGGACCCGGTTCTGCAGGTGGTTCCGGTTGGAGGTCCAGCAGAGGTCGTCGCCGCCTCGCTTCAGCCGGGTGCGGATCAGGCGGACTGCGAGACGGCCGAGCAGGGCGATGAACAGGAGGGCACAGACCTGCTTGTCGCATTTGCGCTTGTGCCAGGTGGGGCGCAGACCGCGCGCATTCCTGAGCGCCCGGAATTCCGCCTTGGCCACAGTACATATCAGCAAGTCCACTCCGGACTCTGTCAGGTCTTGAGAATCTCCTCGATCACGTGGTGGACGCGCCTGTCGACGCAGGGGCGCAAGATCATGGCAGTGGGGTGGGGGCAGCGGTTGATCCAACGGGCGCCGTGTACTGCTCCACCGATGATATGGCGGTGCGAACAGCCTGGCATGTCTGTGGCATTGCGAATTGCGTCCACGCGAACTCTCTTCGTTCGTTCAACTCTTGACCGCGACAGGGGTTCTCGTCTTGATACTGCACTCGTTCGGCGTGCACACGGTCTCGAGCGTCCAGCACACCGGGAATCCCATCGTACTCGCCTCCCGTTGGCCGGGTGTCCGGATGGGAACCGACATGGACGGGAAGCCCCTCCGGTTCGATTTCTTGTTGTCGGGCGAACATGTTGCCCATCCGAGCGAGCCCCATTTCGCAGCCCGTCCACTCGCGCCATTCTTGGGAGTGGGAACGGCTCTCTCCATTCTCGTTGATAACTGTCTGGCGGGCGTTTCCTCGGTGGATGCCGGGGTCGATTCCTGCCATTTCCGTCAGCCCAAGTAAGCCCGTTCTCGCGATGCCGAGGCGGCGCGACACCGAAATTCGCCGATGTCTGTCGCATGTGATCCCATGAACGGCAATTCCTCTTCCCCTCGAGTTGCAAAAATGGTACCGAATCAGGACCGAACGGTGCGGCGTATCCGACGCGCACTCCGACATCGCGCCGCACGCGCCACGGTGCTGGCCTCGTCCGCCGGATCGAGGCCTATCGGGATGTGGACTTGCGATACGGCGGCGATACCGCTCAGCGCCATACGCCCGAAAGCGACCACCGACTGGGTGTAGAGATCCACCGGCAGCGTATGGCGCAGCATAGCCAGCCAACATTCGAGCGGCTGATCGGCAAAGCCGTTTGCGAGCGGCCGAAACGCGCGTCCGTGATCATGCGCGTTGGTCAGTGCCGGCAAGGCAACATGACCACGACCTCCCTTGCCGGCGCCGATCACCGAGACCCGCCCGTTGTTCATGCTGATTTCGGCATTGTGAATCGGCGCCTCGGCACCCGGGCGGGTGTACAGAAATCAACTTCGATCACGTGGTCAGACAGCATTGGGTTTGTCCTGCATTCTTGACTCCGGATCAGAGCGCGTTTCCGCTGAAATCGGGACGATCGCATCAGTTCCCGAATTGGGATGGCTTGACGAACCACGAGCCCCAACGAACGCGGGCAGAAATGGGCAGGATTCGCCGGACTTGGGCATGAATTTGGCCGCCCCTCGCGTTGTAATGTGGCTGCTCACAACCATGCGTTGATGTTCTTGCCTCTATCCTGGGATGGCCAGCCCCTGGTTGAGAATTCCCCACGATAGAATGCGTATGGGGTTCCACTCGCGAGAGTCTCCCTCTCCCAGGAGAATCTCAGCGGCGTAGTCTCCGGCAAGGGCTGCCTTCACAATTTTGTCCGGACCGCCGAGCACACAGATGACCCGCTGTGCGACCTACTTCCCGTCTCGCCCGTTCGAACAATCCAATTCCGGGCCATACTTCCCGCTTCTTACATTCCAGATTTCTTCGATCCACGCCCAAGCCCTGTGATCGAAAGTCAGGGCTATTGCCGCTCCACGCCTGTGAACAGCACCGCGGCGCGGACATGGCGCATTGGGGTGCGGCGCAACAACCCAATCAATCCCGCAAGGCCAGCGGTGCCCGTGTGCGATGCGTTGATTTCGGTTGCCTCACATGCGCGGCGGTTGGCTTCGCACAGTTCGTCTTCGGTAGCAACCAGCGCGTCGCCTCCAGTTGATGCCATGCCTTCGACCAGGGCCAGCCAGTCATAGGTCTCGTCATCGAGAATTCCGTGGGCAACGCTCCTGGGCACCTTGTCCCAACAGCGCATGTAGCGAGACCTCTCTCGGGCTGCCCGTTTCAGGGCGAGGTCAAGTTTGCCGCCACGGTGCTCCGACTTGAACACTTCGAAGGCGAGTTTCAGCGGGTGGGCTCCGATCGTCTGTACCGTAAACAGGCGTGGCAGGTCGACTGAACCGGGTAGGGCTTCGCGCAGTCCACGAAGACAGGCCGTCCCCAATGCGCCGCCACCTACCTGCACGAAGAGAAGGTCAACGGTCGCCTCGGCATCGATGAGTGCCTCGGCCATTTCCCATCCCAGCGTGTGGCCGCCCTCGAGCGCCAGGCCGTTCTCATTGCCCTGGACACCAAATGGCAGGCTGCCCGCCGCTACCGCCTGGCGAAAGGCCAGGTAGCACGGATCACCCGTTTGTCCCGACTCGCGGCGAACGATGTTCAGAGTGACACCCAAGTCCGCCAGTTGCTGAATCACTGCCGGCTCGGCGTCGGATGGAACGAAGACATCGATCGGCCAATCGGTGGCACGGGCGATGACCGCTGCCGCCAAGGCCGCATTTCCGCAACTGGCGATGGCCAGTCGCCGGTCGCGCAGACCCGCAGCCAGTGGCGCTCCGGTGACCTCGAGGACTCGCAGATAGAGCATTACACCCATCAGATGCCGGGCCTTGTGTGAACCGCCGACATTCTCGGTTTCGTCCTTGATCCAGATCTCGGTTCTCGACGGAGCTCCGACCGCGGCCTCCAGGCCGGTGGCCCGAAAGAAGGGGGTTACGGAGAAGCCGTGCCCTTCGACCCTGGCCACTGCGGAATCGAGGTCTTCGACGATGGCGCCGAATCCGTCGTCGCCGAGTCCCAGCTCCAGGGCCAGATGATGGGCGAGCAGGCGGTGACGATATCGGAGGAATGGATTGTCCGACCTCTTGTCGGGCCGGGCAGGCACTCGGGTCAGGTGCCGCGCAATTACGTGGTCGATGTCGTCGCCATCCATGGCGTTCGGGCACCGGAAGGGCAGCGTCCCTGACGGATCGACCACCGCGCCGCAGCCCGAGCAGGCGATGCGGATTCCCTGAAGGTCAGGCACCTGCGGCAGTACCCGATCGGGTGTTGAATTCTTCGATCAGGGCATTCCATGCGGGAAGCACGCCAAGGAGACCGTCCCAGTCGGCTTGATCGCACTGGGTCCCGAGATCCGTCAACGCCATCCCCTGTTGCTCGAGCCTCGTGAAGTGTCAGTCATTGAGAGTGCGACGGCGTTCCATGAGACTGATTTCGCGGACATGGCTTGAGCCTGCGGTGCGCATTTCACCTCCCCGACATGGACAGCATCGGCCTTTCCACCGAAAGAGGGCGTGAAGGCGTTCATCGTTTCGGAGATGTACATTGCGGCGCCATCCATGGCGACAGGAACGATCACGTCGTCGGGGTCGAGGTTGAGATGCACGGCCGTCTTGATCGCCGCCAGCCTGTTACCGATGCCCGATAATCCATTATGGACCAGTGATTGGACGACGTCATCCGACAGGCTCTGGTGACCGGCGCGTTACGCACGCTCGGTTTCGGCCGCAAACAGGACAACCGTGGTCCCTTTCGTGCCCCGGATCTGAGATGAACTCATCTTGTCGTGTAGCTTCCGGAGATTATTGCCATCACTCTCGCCAGTCCTGTCTCCAACGCTTCGCTGACGAAGCCAGGGGATAGGATGACTTGCAGGAAGCGATCCTCCCGCTTGTGCGACCGTTGCAGTTGGCGTCAATGCCGTTTCCGGCGCAGTTCGGTGGAGGCCCGAGCGGTTTCCGAGCGCGGTCCGGCGGCCCGCTCATGACTGGCGTCAGAACCCGATACCGAAGCAGCGCAAGCGCCTTCCAGGCACTTCCTGGGCAACGCTGAGCGCAGGTCTCCCGTTCCTGTCAACGTCGCGGACACGGAATGGCCCGCAGCGCGGCCCCGGGCATGGGGCCTGTCTCATAGGGTATTTCTTGCGGGCGCACCCGTTTGCGACCCCGAGCGCCGACTTCGCAGATCAAATCCGACCAGAGAGGGGAGGTAGACAAGTCGTGCACAGCCGACCCGGCGCAACGGTGCCAGCCCCGAAAAGGGGGCCAACTGTATGGGTCAGGGCATTTGATGAGCAATTGTCCATTCACAACAATCGATGGGCAGATCCGTCTTGAGTGGCTTGGGGGATTGACAGTACTCAGGCAGATCTTGCCCGACCATGGTCATCCCAGTCTTCCCAGTTCGGGAAGGCGAGCGGTGCATCCCGATCCATGGCAATCAGCCGCTTGCGCCAGTTCTCTCGGTGCACATCCAGCAGTTGTTGGTAGCTGTCTTCGGGCGTGTAGGAGAAACCATGTCCCTGGATGCCGAACGCCGCAAAGGGGGGCAAGACCCGAAATCCCATGTAATGAAGGGAGAACAGGGTTGACCAGAGAATCCGGTCGATATCCCCTGCTCGGCAACCCGGGCCGAATGCGATTTCAGGGGCACCCGTCGTAACGGAACACAAGGCCGTCTTGCCGCTAAAATGGCCGCGGCTGTATCGTTTTGTGCTTGTATAGAGTCCCCCG
>CAZPXZ010000052.1:20006-24406 GCA_964590405.1 uncultured Rhodobacterales bacterium
ATCCCTTCAACATGGCCGGGCAACTGTGCCACCACACGGGGAACTGAAGGATGACCTGGTCCGCGCGCTCGAGACGTGAGATTTCTCGTTGGACTTCGTGAGGTAACGTACCGGCCTTGAAGGCGTGTCGTTGCTCGCGCAGGGGAGAGAAGACGCAGCGATTTTCGCGATTCCTGTAATGGTCCGGATGTTCACACGGATCGAATCCTTCGCGATACAGGTCGGAAACCTCGACGGTGCCCCCCTGCTGACGAAGAGTGTGCCTGGCCAATTCCGTAAGAGCCGCATTGAAGGAAGCCGGTTCCGGATGGCAATGGACGATCAGTGTGTGCATTTCGGCCGATCCCTGCTTCTTGAGCGCGGTACCGAGAATCAATCCGGCAATCGGTGGCTGCCGAGATGACCCGTCGAACGGGCGCCGGCCGATGTGTCTCGCGATTCCTGGTGGTCGGTCGGGAATTCCCTGGCGCAACGAGCTCTGACGTTTGGCGCCTGCCAGCCAACCCCGTGCGCGACAGCTCGTTCCTTCGAAGCCGACTCTCGGCAATGTGAACCGGGTGCCACCCGCGTTGGGTAATGCGGCATCCCGGTGGTCGCTTCGCCGCCGAGAACCTGTCGCAGTGTCTGTTGCCTGCACGAGGCTTGTCCGGTGCAGTGCTCGGTCATGATCCGCCTCTGCAGATTGGCCACATGTGCCCGTATTTCCAAAGGACACCCCTTGCCCAGCAGCATATGATGTACAACAGCGCAATGAAAATATGCAAGGACGAAAGGAGCACTTGCAAAAATGTACAATAGGATGACATGGGACGAACTGTGTCTGGTCCATGCCATCACAAATGCCGGCTCACTCTCCGGTGCTGCTCAGATTCTGGGAATGAGCCATCCAACGGCCTTTCGGAAACTGAACAGGCTCGAGGAACAGATGGGGGTGCGGTTTTTCGACCGGGCCCGTACCGGTTACACGGCAACGGCAGCGGCGGAGGAAGTATCCTCCCTGGTGCAGCGGTTGTCGGAGGAAGTCGTGGCCGTGGAGCGTCGCATAGCCGGTCGGGACCTGCGGCCCTCCGGCAGTCTGCGGATCACGACGACGGACACCTTGCTGTTTGGTTGGCTGTCGCCAAGTCTGCGGGACTTTCGCGTTGCGTATCCAGACATCCGGCTCGAACTGGTGGTCTCAAATGAAGTCTTCAGCCTTTCCAGGCGTGAAGCCGACATCGCGGTGCGACCGACCGCGAAGCCGGATGAAACGCTGTTTGGACGAAGAATTGGGACTGTCGCGCAGGCGGCCTATATTGCCCGAAATCTGGCCGTAACGGCTGACAGGGATGCATTGTGGGCATCCCTGGACTGGATTGGTCCGGACGGAAGCATGACTTATCCGGCGTTCGACCGGTGGCTCCGGAACGAGGACCTTGTTGACCGGTGTCGAGTCCGCGTCAACACGGTCTACGGTTTGCTGTCGGCTGTGCGGGCCGGGTTGGGTTTGTCGGTCTTGCCCTGTTATCTCGGTGAGAAGGATCCGCATCTGGTCCGAGTGAGCGGCGAAATCCCCTCGATGGAGACAGATCTGTGGATTCTCACGCATGCCGACCTGCAGCGAACCGAACGGGTTCGTGTCTTTCTTCGTTTTCTGGCAAGTGTTGCGGATCGGACGCAATTCGGGTTGGCGGCGTAGTCGCCAGTTCAGGCTGCCGGTAGCCGGCTTGTCTGAGGTGCCGCATGCCACCCGAAATCATTCGGTTCGCCGGGACGGGTCTGCAGTGCTTCATTGCTCGCAGCCTGAGCGCACGACCAGTTACAATGCTGAAGTCCAGAGGCAGTTTCCGAAACAGCAAAGAGTTTCAAAAGGATACCGTCGAGGTCCGGAACCCGGGGACACGGACGGCCAACGAAAGCCGCAGCGAGACCGGATGGCGTGAGTGGCCTTGGCTTGGGCGTCGATGCCCTTATGTCGCCCGCAATCCGACGCTCTTGTTCTGTTTGCGACGGAGTTCCAGGATGTCAGGGACATCCGGAATCACGACATCGCGGAATCGCACGATTTCGTCGCGCCCAACCGGGTTCTTCAACTGGACGTTGTGCGCCAGACCGATGGGAAGCGCATCCAGCGCGTGCGCTCGTGCAGCCGGAATCGCCTTGGCCCAGACCGTATAGCCTCCTTCGCCGTCCAGAATTTCGCCAGGCTTCAGATCCCGCTTGGCGGTGGCGGCAACCTCGCCTCGATACTCGACCGGGGCTCCCGTTGGTTCCTGACGCAATACCGCGGACAGGACGCTGACACTGGTTTCGAGGCCGATGAGATGGAACGGCCGCCACATGGAGGCGTACCATCCGGAAGGATCGGTCATCAGGCCGTATTGCCGAAAACAGTCCCGCGTGTAGGCATCCCGGGCGCGAAAGGTCACGAACACGCCGAAGCGGAGATTGTTCACGACTTCCCGGCCGTCCGGCTCCTTGCTTGCCGCGATTTCGACAAGACCCGGCTTTGGCAGTCTGCCGCCCTCCGAGATCGGCCGAAATACGCGGGCCAGGTCCTGGAAGCCCGACGGGGGGAAGGTGAGACCGTCATCCGGGCAATCGAGACCCGCCGCATTGGCTACAGACGCCATCTCGATGGCCGCCTTGGTGCCGTCGGTAAAGGAGTTGAACATCTTCGGATTGAAGTCACCGGTGGCGACTTCCTCCGCCGAAAATCCGAAATACTCCCAAACCGTATCAGGTGTGGAGTACCGGTACCGAGGTTCGTAATTCATGCCTTTTCCGGCCGAAACGAGTTCGAAGCCGCAGGAGCGAACCCAATCAACCAGTTCGCAGATCTCCGCGGGCTGGTCGCCGTAGGCAAGCGAATACACGACACCCTTTTCACGCGCCCGTTCAGCGAGCGCTGGACCGCACAGCACGTCTGCCTCGACATTGACCATCACGACATGCTTTCCGCAATCGATAGCCATGATCCCGTGTCTGACGCCCGCTACCGGATCCCCCGTTGCCTCGATGATGCAATCGATACCCCCGAATTCCGCGAGAGAGGCCGCATTGTCGGTGATGCAGGTGGTTCCGGAATCGTGAGCAACCGCTAATCTCCTGGCCCCATAACGGGATTCCTCCCAGCCCACGCGATGGAGTGAGTCCTTCGCCCGGCCGACATTTGTATCCGCCACGCCGACTACATGCAGTCCCTCGATGCGGCGCGCCTGCGCCAAGATCATGGATCCAAACTTCCCGGCACCGATCAGGCCGATGCGCACAGGCCGGCCTTGATCCAGCCGCTGACCGAGGAGGAAGGACAGTCCCATGAGTCAACCTTTCTTTCACATTTCGTACATCGGTACATTACTCGGTCGAGGTTGTCGATAACATTCTTCAGTGCTGTACCCAACCCTAGCGAATTGTCAGGATGGCGAGGCAGGAGCTATACGTGTCCTACTCCGAATCAGTGATAGGATGCCCGGGTGGGACGAGTGATTTGCTGTTGCGTTAGGGTCAATTTGAGCCGATAGAGGGGGTCCACTGTTGCACGGTTCGGGACCGTGGTCCCCGGGCTCGGACGGGGTCGTTGCTCATTTTGCGCTTGACACCGCGTGGCTGGATCTGTCCGCGGCCGGAAACGACGCGCTCTTCGAGGACATAGCGCTCAACAACTCTCGTGCGACTTACCGTGAAGGTACCCCACTGTCCTGAGGACGGAGCCGCGAGGCTCAGCATGAGCGTTTCCAAAGGGGGGAGCGCCGGGATGGAAATGCGGCGTCGGACGACATTCGCGTTATGCAGGAAGGAAATTCGGTCGGGATCCTCGCCGGCTTCTTCGGCGGCCTCGGTGGGATTGAGCGGGGTCGTCCCAAGGGTGAAGTTCTCCTAGACGCCCGCGAGGCGGTAAGAGAACATGCCTAACAGGCACTCGCCACGACTGGCCCGACGGTCCTTTCGCTGCCGCCGAGGACGCTGCGCCAGGATCCGTCCGGGAAGCGCTCGACCGCGGGAAAGCCTATGTCTGACATAGTCCGCCACAAAGGTTCCGCGCCGGACTCAACGGCCTGCGACCAAAGCGGAAAGCCACAGTGGTAGCGGTCCGCAAGCAGCCGCATCTCGGGTTCGAGATGTGCCACAAGCTGCTCCGCCTGTGCCATCTCCGTTTTCCGAAACGACCCCACGCTCCAGGCCGTGGGCACCCAGGCACCGACACCTCCAACAGCACCGCAAGCCGAAGATTCGGAAAGCCTGCACTGTCCTGCGAAGACCCCGGCAGAACCAAATGCGCCCGGTCTTCCTGCTCAACCGGCAACGCCAGCGTAGAGCCGTCAGACGCTACCAGCCGCAAGTTCCGGTACCAGGCGCCCGGCACCGCCAGCGGTCGCACGCAAGCTTCCCGCAACGCTTCGAAAGGTGTCGCACCAGGG
>CAZPXZ010000053.1:0-24212 GCA_964590405.1 uncultured Rhodobacterales bacterium
CGCGTGTGCGGGGGAACCCCTCGTCATTAATTAGTTCCAGATTCTACAATTTCAAACAAACTCGTAGATTCGAGGCATCAGGTCAAGTTATGATCGCTTGACCAGCAGAACGCCGTCGGCATCCACGATCTCCTTGGGAGGATCACCAAGGATCTCTATGCGAAGACTACCGACTGCGCTCTTGTCTCGCCAGACCAATACTATGGATCCGTTGCCGAGTGTCATCCACCAGTCCGAAAGCACATTCCACATGCGATTCCGAACACTCGGGGACATGTCCGGTGCAACGTAGACACCAGCGGTCACTTCCAGCATGAGCGAGGTCAGGAAGCCCCGGTATCGTGTCTCCACATTGCGGGTCACGACAATCGTCATGGCCATAACGCGCAACTACCCGGTGTTGGATTCTTCGAACAGGGCTTTTATGCGACTGATCATGGCAGGAATGATCAGACCTGATGCCAACTCGCGTCCTGTCAGACGCCGGGTCACTCGCTCGATGTTCTCTGCAGGGCGTTCCGCAACACGTTTCGCAGCACGAAAGGCGCACGGTACCGTTATGGAGTCTCGGTAGAGGTCTGCGATATCCAGGACAAAGGACTGCCCAGGGTCCTCGTGTACAAAACCGAGTTGAGGAATAGTAGCGGTTGCGGCAACGGCGATGGCGGCAGCGCCCTCAACGGCGCTGGATGCGTGATTGAGCGCCTGATTTGGTAGGTTGGCTGCACCGGGGTTGGCGCGATCGTAGCGTCTTCCATGCCATTCAACGCCAATCTGACGCGCAAGGAGTCGGTAGCTCTCCTTCATTCTTGCACCTTCGATTCCGCGTAGTACATCCAGTGAGCGATGAGGCAATACTTCGCCCAAGCGCCAGGCGTACATTCTGCGGGCGATCGCGATACGGCGTTTCCCGTCAGCCCAGTGTTCGGCTTGGCGCCGTGCCAGTCCAGAACGATCAGGAATGAGCGGCGGAGCAGTGTAGAACCGCACACCATCTTCGCCCACGGCAGCCAGAGCAGTGCGGGCATGCGCCAGTAGCCGCAAGGCGTCATGGCTGACGGTGGATCCCGGACCCAGGAGAACCATGGAGACACCCTGCAGGGGGATTCCATATTCTCCTGGCGGAAGCGCATCTGTTTCGGATTTTTCTCGTTGCTGGAACGACAAGGTTCCGTCCCGGGCCGTGAGAGCGCCCCTCGCAAGATACAGTAGTCCTGCCCGGTCCCGGTGCGGAACCTTGGCGCTGTCAAGACCCAGTCGGCCCTTTAGCATTTATCGGATTGGCGCCGGCTTTTGCGGCGGGCGCAATAGCAGCATTCCGTACCCGTATGCCCGGTGGCGCCCAATTCCTCGCTGGAGGAGTCGCGTGAATTCACCTGGTTTAGATATGGTGAGTGTTCCGTGGATAGTGGAGTCTGGTCCCTCAATGGCATGGGTGTTTCGTAGAACACGGATACGGCGGAACCGGATCAACTGACTGCTGTCCAGATCAAGTTCAGCGGTTGAACCTATCTGCTCGGCAAGCCAGTCAAGATATACTGCCTCGCGTGTTCGGCCTTCCGTTGCCATCCCGGTGGGTTCGTCTGGATGCCGGCGCAACGCTTCAAGAAGAAAGGCATCGATTTCCGAGCCACGGCTAACTCGTCCGGTAGGCGTGACAAGGTCGCGGGGCAACCGCCGGACAGGGCGGCAGCGCAAGTCGAAGCCCAGGGACTGTCCAGCACGCCAGGCAGTAGGCATCGGCTTGCTTTCCAGTTTCGCCAGCGACAGAACACGAAGATGGTCCGGAAATGCGCACGCTTCTGCGGTGATCCGCAAATCGTCAGCGTCCATTTCAGAGTAGGCGTACAGGTTTCCGATGGTACTTCTGGGAGGTACCAACAGACGGAAAGGCGAAACCGAGCCTGGCCCCAGCGTTTCGGCGAGCAGATGGTGGAGGGCGCGACCTTCGTCGAATCCCGTGCCGCGGCGGCTGCCAATCCATCCCCGTTCGCCGGCCCAGCGGGCGAGTGCATTTGTGTCTATCTGGACTCGGATCAGATGAATTACTGTCATTCGACCTTCGCCGGTTTGACCCAGCCCTCTATGACACGGCGCGACCCACCATGGAGACCGGTCAGCCAGTTTCTCATGTCGGCAATGTCGCGAATGCAGTCGACGCTACCTCCGGTTTCCGGGCCTTGACCTTCAGGCCATTGCGCCCGAATGGCGCCGCACTCACCCGCCGGCACTGCCAAGAGTGCCGAGTGGGCAGTCGGAGCATCCACCCATCGTGTTGGCGGTGGGTCGAGGATGGGCACAGAAATCAGGCACGACTTTCGTCCCAGGAAGAGTGGTCGAGCCGGTCTGTCCAGGGCCGCCGCGATCTCGTCCAACGTTGGGGTATCGTGCTCAGGTTCAAGTGCCACGACGATGCGAAGGGCTGAGTCAGCGTAGTACTCCCGTTGGCGGCGATGGGGAGCATTGAAGCTTGCCCCCTTTCGTTCTTCCGGTTTGCCGTGCGTCGTCCAGCCACGATCGGTTTTCTTGAGTCGGGCGTTTTGGATGTCTTCGAGAGTTGCACCTTCGCGGTCGCGGCGTGCTGCGAAAACTAGCCGTTCCTGCAACAATTGGTGGTTGCTGCGGTCCGACCAGTGCCAACCGAGAGCGCTAGCAATCAGCCCGGTGAGCATGGATGTGGACGGAAAGTCTCTTGTCGGTCCAACCTGATCGATCGCAACGCCGCCAAGCGCCATGAGTGGCGCTTGGAAGCGCAATACGAGCCAGCGGCACATCATCCGGCAATCCGCTTTGGCTTCGATTGGGCCCAAGCCGCCAGTTCCGCCAAGGAGCCCAAGGCGGCGCCTGGTATTTCGTTGTTAACCAAGCTCATTGCGAGGCGCTCCTCGCCGGTGTTGTAAACCCTGTCCAGAGTAGACAGATGATTGCTCAACGCTGAAACCGCCTTATCTACGAACGGTTTGCATGGTTCTCGGTAGGCCTCCGCCAAGCTACGTGGTGGCCGGTCGCCCGCTTCCAGCAGCATGAAGGCGGCCCTGCCGTAGGGCGCTGTCGATCCTAGCTTGGCTCCGGGCGAGACTTCCGCAATCAGGTAGACGAAATTGTGGAGAATGTGACCAGCCAGATTGGCGTCACCACCGAGATTTGCAAGCAAACCGGGCAGGTCGATCACGACATAGCCGTAGTAGAGACCCGAAGTTAGTTCGGTTTCCTGAATGGTATCCGCACCCGTCTCATCTTCCGCAAGGTCGTCTACTGCGGTGAAATAGTCGCTCTCCTGTTCCTCGGCATGGACCGTGAAGGCATGGGCAACATGGACGGGAGCAGTGATATTCGCTTCGGGATCCGAGGTGACCATACGACCGAACAGCGCAGACACCAAGCCCGCCGGCAGGGTGGCTCCCTCACGCATGGCCTTGATGTTGGCACGAAAGTCCTTCTTCCACTCGGTGGCCGCAGTTTCCGCAGCCTCCGCGTTTCCCTGCGCATCCATAGCCAGGCGTTCGGCTTCCGAAGCCAGCCACCGGATTTCAGGGTCTCCGAAGAGTAGCGTCTGGCGGGATTTCCGCTCTGTTCCCTTGTCGCCATACACGGCTATTTGGAACTGCGGCTCAAGGGCGTGGACAACATCGGGAGAAAAGCGCTCGCGCAATGGTCCAAAGACCTTTCGAGTTACAAGTTCACGAGAACGGTAGGCAGCAGGAGCTCCGTCGATCTTGTCCAGAGAATGGGAGTTCTGTGCGGTTCGCCAATGCCGCTTTAGACACTGTGAGGAAATCCGTGTGCGTAACGTGTCCCCATAGGGCAGGCGTTTTGCGAGGCCGCTATCGTCGCGATTCAGCAGTGCCGCAGTATAGGCACAGATGGTGTGTATCTGCAGGAATCGAGGTTCTGCCATCACTCTTGTCCTTCCTTGACATTGTCAGTAGTCCAAAGGGCCCGGTCGAGGCGCCTGTAGTAGGGTTCAGCAAGCCTTCGTGCGTCGTGGGGCTCAAGCAGAGCATGAGCGATGTCTGTGATACTGACACCGCTGCCCGGAACACGCCTTTGCGCGAGAGCGCGCGCGGCTCGCTCCAGCAATGTCCGGCGCTGGCTTGATCGCGAAGTCAGCAATTGGGCAAGACGCCGTTCGCTGTAGACCGGTTGTGCCGTACCTGCTTGACCCTGCGGCCAACTGGGATTCCCGCCGTCGCAGAGCACTGCGCCGAGCGGTCGGCCGAAATCGTGCAGCGGAGGACGATTGGCGGGCTCACCCTTATCGTACAGAACGGCCAGGATGCGGATGATGGTCATCCACTCGGTTTGGCGTTCGGTGCAACCAATGGTGTTGGGATGGCGCGCCGTGAACCGCCAGAACATAGGTGCTCCAGAACGATCGTTCATTCGACGCAGTTCGGCGAGAGGCCCGGACTCGAGGCGCTGCATGTCTCGTGCTGCGGAGAGTACGGCGCGGTCTGCGGCGCTGAGGCCATCAGTCTTGGTCATTCCTGATCTCCAAAGCACTCGGGAAAGGTCCGTCGGACCTGGTTGTGGAAGCGCCGCACCGCACGGGCAGCGGCTCTGTGCCGCCACACGGTTGGGCAGGGTATGGCCGGGAGGGCAGTGAGCAAGATGCGTTCGGCGACAGAGATGAGTTCCTGGACAAACGCTTGCTTGGCTTGGGACCGTGCCAGGTCGCCGTCGGAATATGCGCGGACACGGTGCCAGAGGGACGGGAAGAAAAGGCGGTCGGCGCTGCGTTCCAATTGGGCCGTTGCAGGTTTGGCCCAAGCGTAGTGTTCCTTCTTGATAGCGTCGCCCCTGGCTGCCATGAGCGCAAGCCCGTTCCGCAATGCCTGTTCAACGCCTTGTATCTCCTCGATTTGCGCCTTTGCCAACCGTGCTGCCGGTGTATCCGGCGCGAGGAAGAGAGCAAGATTTCTGGGAACGGGGACAATACGGGCCTGGAACCCTTCCGTCTTACTGTTTCCGCGGGAAAATGCTTCTGCGATCAGAACCATGGGTCCGATATCGTCGTCGCCATGGCGGGAAAGGAGTGGCCGTTCCCATTCGCCAGAGAAGAGAAGGTCATAGAGGCGCCGGTAGTTAAAGCTCCCGCTGCCGAGGGTCAGGCTCTTGCCGTCCTTCTTTTGTACCGGCGTCCAGGGATCGCCCGTATTGCCCTTGAGCATCTTTGCGTCAATCCGGGATCGCTTTGAAGTGGATCTTTGGGCCGTTAGATCTCCGTCTGCCAGCGAGAAGCGGATTCGCCGACATACCTCGATGCACAGAGGATCCAGATCAGTCCAGGCAAGCTGGTGGTTTTCGGGCCAGTCGAGACACCAGAGAAGGGGCGGTTTCAGGCTGTCCGGTGGACTCGCGCGTCGGCGCACCGCGATCAATCGCTTGACGTCGCGGATCCACCAGGCGGAGAGGTTGATGGAGAGATCACCTTCCCGCGCAGGAGCGAGCCCCAGCATCGGACGGCTGGACGAACCGCCATTCATGCGGGCGATGCCGTGGTTGCCCTTTCCGTTGTAGCCTTCGCAGGTCTGCAGGGAGATCAGTGCGTACACCCAGTCCTCGAAGGAACACTCCCGGGCAATCGCCGATTTGAGGTCGTGGTTGCGGGCAGTGATGAGCATGTCGAGCGCATCGGCGGTCTCGACCTCTGTCCACTTAAGACCCTCGGGTACTGGCGGTTGCAGAAAGGCTGGCCGCTTCCAGTCGTCCACCACCAGTTCCCAAGGTGAGTCGTCGGGAAACTCGGAGGTGAGAGAGCGCAGAGCCGTGCGCCACGACTCCTCGTCGGTTGGCGGATCCTGGAGCGGCTCCCTCCATAGCGCCAGCGCCGCGAGTTGTACGAGAAACATGTGCCAAGCGGGACGCTGATGCGGGCGAAGGGCGGACGACAGTGGGTAAGCTTGGTCGCCAGACATCGCGGCGAACACGCCGGGAAGGGAGGTCCGCCTGCCGCCGGCAAGCGAGAAAACCGAGTCTCGCAGGATATTCACTGAGAGATTTCCGTTGGCTCTTGCCCCATGAGGAATGGGGAAACCCGTTCATCACAAACGACTATTTCAGCGTTCCCTGGTCTATCCCCGGCGAGCGCCCGGGGAATTCGTCTGGCACAAAGAAGAAGGCTCATCTCCGCCCCGTCGCTCCCATGTGCATGGTTGCACCTTACGCACGAATCGAAGGTCATTTGGATACGTGCGCTGCGCATTCGCTGTCCCCGTCGATTCGGTAGGGTGAGAAGTCCAGCCTCACTATGTCAGCATTCCCATTCTATATATCGTTCGAAGTCACGCGCAAGTGGGCCAGATCTCAGTCTGCTGGATTCTCTTTCTTCATCAGTCCCTCGCGGGAGTATCTGAAATGCCGATCACCGATTGAAATGAACAAGTCCTTGCCGCAGGAAACCGTTCTTGCTGGTTGATCCTTCGGAATTCCGAGAGACCATCGGGCCGGCAAGGAAATCCTGCTAACCGACAGATCGTATGGACCGATGGGTGGCGGGTCGAGAGAGAGAACAAGAGCTTCATCTCCAAGGCGGGTCATGATGTGCTCATCCTGGCCAGGAAAGCACAAGGAAGCGAAATGACAGTTCCGATCCAAGCGGTTCAATCGGGCAAGGGCTTCTTCCGCGAACCTGGACCCGCTGGCCTTGCGATAGTAGGTTTCCCACTGGGATCCCTTCTCCGCGATCAATTCGGCGATGCGTTCCGGATGTGTGACGCCTTCAACCAGGCATCGATTCATTCCCGGGATTTGCCATGTTGGCCTATTGGCGACCGAGCGGCAGGTCAGTTCCAGCGCTGCGAGGTCGCGATATATGCCGTCGAAGCCTCCATCTCTTTCCCAAGCGCCTAGACCGTTCTCGGGACGGAATGGGGACACTGCGAGTTGGTCCAATCCACTCTCGGGAATCAGGATACATGCTTTCGCTGTCCTGAAATCGGGTGGCCGGGCTTGCCTTGGCAGGTCATGGCGATGCAATCGACCGATGCGCTGCAGGAGCACATCCATTGGACACAGGTCTGTGAGCAGATAATCAGCATCGATGTCAAGGGACTGCTCTAGCGTCTGCGTGCCGATGACGATGCAGCCAGGTCCATGATGTTGTCGCAGTGGGGACAGCGTTTCTTCCACTGCACGGTCCAGTAATGCCCGGTCTTCCACGGCAAACCGGCCATGATGCAGTGCCGGTCCATTGCTGGCCTGGAGCAGGAGATGCTCGCCACCGGTCTCGCGGATTGCGCGCCAGGTTGCCGCTGCCATAGCAACTGTATTTCGTATGATCAGGATGCGGGCGCCGCATTCCGCTGCCGGTATTGCATGCAGGGCGGTTTGTTTCGGGTCCATCGATGGCAAGGATTCTACGTGCACGGTTCGGGGCCGGGCGTTAGGTATGGGAGCGCGGGGACCGGCTTCGCCGCGTATCCAAACTGCGGGATACGGCGTGGCGCACGCGGTATCGAAGTCTGGTTGCATTTCCCCGGTCCAAGTCACACGTGCGCATGATCCCAAAGTGGCGGACATCAGCATCGCGAAACCGCCAGCATCCAGATGGTCACGCAGTAGTTGTTGCTGAATGACAGTCATGTAGGCATCGGAGGCGTGTACTTCGTCGATGACCAGGAGACTGCGGCTCAGAGAACTGCCGCGCAGGTGCGCATGCTTCACGGGCAGGCCGGCGAGCATAGCTTGGTCCACCGTGCCGATGGCGATCGGTGCGGAGAGAAATCGGGTGGCATGCTCGGCTGACCAACGGCTACGGTGCGCGGTCCGATTGTCATCGTCATCCCAGCGAACCTCCCAACCGGGCAATCGCTGCCCCTCGTGGTCGCCAGCGCGCAGCATTCCGGGAATCGCAAGAACCGGTTCCGGAGCGGTCCCACCGTATGCTCGCTCGATTGCTCGGGCAATTCGGACATGGAGTTGCCTCGCGGCGGCACGGGTCGGAACGGCAAAGTAGAGACCGGATACCATGCCGGCAGCGAGCAACTGGGTAAACCGCCACAGTGCGGCTTCCGTTTTGCCAGAGCCGGTTTCGGCTTCGAGGATCAGGAGCCGGACATCTTTATCGATACTACCCACGCAAGCCTGACTCGGATTAGGGGCGGGGTACGTTGTGAGTTTCCTGAAAGAGGGAGCATGACGTTCTGCATTGGAAAGGATGGTCGGATCCAGACCGATAACGGCAAGTGCTCGGGATGCCCGACGGAGCGCGATTTGATCGTACTCGGAATCGAACGGATCGGTGAAGCAAAAGAACCGTTCGTCGGATCCGATCCAGTCAGCCAACGCAAGAAAGCCGGCGAAACAGTGATAGAAACGCGGAGAATCAGGAAGCAATGAACCTGTCCCCTCGAATGCTCGTTGGAACCAGAGACGCAGCATGCTGTCCATGACACGAGCCTCCGAGCGCCAGTCGTAGTCCGGCGGGCCCGCTCGATCCCAGTCTCCACTGATCGAAGGGTCATCGGGCATCGAAATCGGCGAGCCGTGATGCGCAATCACGGCCGCGAATAGCGATTGGGCATGAGTGGCAGACGGTACCCAAGTAATGATCTCCTGCATCGTGTCATGAAAGGGATGTTCGGGCCATTGACAGGCGAGCAGGAGAAAGGCCCATCCTTCCCTTAAATGGCCACGTCTGGGTCCAGGACAGATGTCATTCGGCCACTTCTTTGCCTGGAAGCCGGGGTGGAGTTTCCCAATGTCATGCAAGAAGACCAACGCGGATAGTTGCCAACGCTGCCGTTCCGTCAACGACGAGCCTGCGGCGGTCTCCATGCGATTTCGGATAACCGGTAGGTCGGACATCCTCAGGAAGGTAGCTGCGACATCCATGGAGTGATGAGCAAGCGGGTGGATAGTACCCTCCCCCTTACGGTCCGCTTTCCCCCAGGCTATGTGTTTCATGTGAATTGCGATCGTATTGGATAGCGAGATGCGCAACAGGGACTATTGCGACAATCGGAGCGCATGGTAGCGGAGCATCAAGCATCGGATAGTTTGAGCAAATGGTTGATTCTCCACACTGCAATCGTGCCGGGAACCCCGAAGTCCAACGACAGCCGAACAAATTCCGTGGGAATTGCGTGTGGAACTGCAGTAGATCCTGTCTCAGGTCTCCATTGTTGCAAGACCAGCCTGCGCGAATCTGTTCATGCATCGGAGTTGCCGTGATAGACAGGCTCGATCAATCCGAGACTCTGATGATTCGTGGTGCGCCAAATGGCAGAACTGTTGTGGATTTGCGCGACCGCGCTGTGCTCTATCGGTGTAAGGAAGCAGGACTACGAGTGCGGAAACGGAGGGTGATTGAAACGATTTTCTGTCAAGTCTTCGACTCGACATAGTCCAAACAGTCGGTGGAAGTGCGGTGAACGCAAGCTTGAGATCCTGGCGGTGACCGGCACCCGGAACTCCTCTACGTGATTCACTGAATTTCCGCCCACACGTCATTCACCAAGATCTGTTCATCAACACTTGAACGTCGCTACGGTGCCCGACGGAGGTCGCGCCAGTCAACGACCTCGTACGCATGTCCTCTTGCATCGCAGCTTGGTACCTTTGGCAGTGAGAATTCGGCAGGTCTAGCCTACCGGTAGCCATTCGTTGCAGCGGGCATGCGGTTCCTACTAGAGTCGCGGTGAACGGGGCAGCAAGTCCTGGATCGCAACAGGAGTGGCAAATGCTTGATACGGACGGCCGTGTGATCCTGGTTTCCGGTGCAAGCCGGGGAATTGGACGTGCCATTGCAGTTCGGTTGCTGGAAGCGGGGTATACGGTCAGCCTCGGCGCCCGGAGACCAGAAACATTGGCGAACCTTTTCGGAAAGGGGGACTCCCGCCGCAGCTATCATCGTTTTGACGCTGAGGACCATGGCACGCTGGAGCGTTGGGTTGCCGAAACGCTGGATCTTCGGGGGCGAATAGACGGTCTGGTAAACAATGCGGGCATCAATGGAGAGTTCACGCTGGAGAGCGGAGAGGAAGCCGTGCTGGATCGACTATGGGCGGTCAACTGCAAGGCACCGCTCTTCCTGATCCGCCTTTGCATGCCGCACCTGCGGCGCAGCGGGGTGGGGCGTATCGTGAACGTCTCGTCCCTGTCCGGAAAGCGCGTAAAGAACGAGAACGTGGCCTACAGCATGACCAAGCACGCGCTGGTCGCCCTGTCGCACACTGTCCGAAAGGCCGGTTGGGAGGACGGCGTACGTGTGGTTACCGTTTGTCCCAGCTTTGTCCGTACGGACATGACGGAGGGCGTAACCAGGGTTGCGAGAGAAGAAATGATCGATCCGTCAGACCTTGCGGAAATGACGGCAAGCATCATGGCACTGCCGAACAACGCGTCCGTGGCCGAATTGATTGTGAATTGTCGCGCCGAGGATTTGTGGTGAGGGAGGATATTCCCCCCGGCAGTTCGTCACACCTGGCGCAGCCTGTCGCGCATGCAGGGCAGGGATCTTGGCGGATTGGTATCGACACGGGTGGGACGTTCACCGATATCTGCGGGTTTGATGCCCACTCCGGCGTGCTTCGCGTATGGAAGATCCCCAGCACACCATTGGACCCCTCCCTTGCCATAGGCTCAGGCCTGGAACAGAGTCTTTCTGACATCGGAGGTGATACCACCGCTGTTGCCTATCTCGGTCATGGGACGACCGTCGCTACCAATACTCTCATCCAGGAGCAGTACGCGTGCGCTGGCCTGATCACCACGGAAGGATTTCGCGACCTTCTCGAGATTGCCCGGCAGCAGCGACCGTCCCTCTACGATCTCCAATGCGACAAACCGGTTCCGGTCGTCCCCAGGCGCTTGCGCATCGAGGTTCCGGAGCGACTGCGTCATGACGGCAGCGTCGAGACACCGCTCGACGACGGGGCGGTGCGCGAGGCGGCAATGCGCTTGCGAGAGCTCGGAGTGGAGGCTGTGGCGATTGCCTTTCTCTACGCATTTGTCGATCCCAGTCACGAGAGACGCGCCCGAGAAATCGTCGAGGAGGTTCTGCCGGATGCATTCGTCTGCTGCAGCCATGAGATAGCGCCGGAATTCCGGGAATTCGAGCGGTTTTCCACAGCGGCGGTGAATGCGGTGCTCGGACCGGTAATGAGCGGTTACATCAGCCGGGTAGGGCAGAGAATTTCAGATCTCGGGGTTCAAATTCCTGCCCATCTCACGCAGTCCAATGGCGGTGTGATCTCATTCGATCTTGCTGCCCGCCAACCGGTTCGAACCGTTCTCTCCGGTCCCAGTACAGGCGTGATCGGAGCTGTGGAAACCGGACAATTGGCGGCCGTACACGACCTGATCACTTTCGACATGGGCGGGACTTCGACCGATGTCTCGTTGGTACAGAACGGTCGTCCGACGCGGGCCGGTTCCCGTCCGGTAGGGGGAAGACCCCTGCTGGTTCCGATGCTGGATATCGAGACAGTTGGCGCCGGCGGCGGGTCTATTGCACACATCGACAGTGGTGGTCATCTAAAGGTCGGACCACAGAGCGCGGGCGCGGATCCCGGTCCCGCCTGCTACGGTCGTGGCACCGAGTTGCCGACAGTAACGGACGCAAATGTCGTGCTCGGCACACTCCATCCCCGTTTCCTGCTTGCGGGCCGGATGCCAATTCACAGGAACCTGGCACGGGCCGCCATCGCGGCCCATGGCGAGAGGTTGGGCCTTTCTGTAGAGAAGACGGCGCAGGGGATCATTTCGGTTGTGACGGCAAACATGGCCAGGGCAATCCGGGTGATTTCGGTACGCCGCGGGCATGATCCGCGCAGGTTTGCCATGGTGGCTTTCGGCGGAGCCGGTCCATTGCACGCGTCCCGCCTCGCGCGGGAACTGGATATTCCGCGCATTGTCATTCCGCCGCATCCCGGCGTGCAGTGTGCAGTCGGTCTCCTGCAAACCGACCTTGTTGCGGATTTTGCGCGGACGCGCCTGGTACTTCTTGATCGGGCGGACTTGGCAATCGACGAGGAGTTCGGCCGACTGACCGTACAGGCCGAAGCGTGGTTCGATGCCGAGTGTGTGGACACCGGCAGCCGGCGGCTACAGGGTGCCATCGACATGCGTTATGCCGGCCAGAACTACGAGCTGCGTGTGCCAATTCCGGAAGAGGGGCGGGATCATCGACTTGCCGCCCTTCAGCGGGCCTTCGAGGCGGAACACCAGCGTATGTACGGCTACGTTGCCGAGGAGGAGCCGATACAGCTGGTGACATTTCGGATTCAGGCGACGGGACTGGTTCCCAAGTCAGCTTGGCCAATCGCGCCTCCCGCAGAGGGTCCAGTGGGCGGAGCGTTGCAGGGGGTTCGACCGGTGTACCTGCCGGAAGCGGGAGGTTGTACGGATTGCCCGGTATATGAGCGGGACCGGCTCGGTAGCGGTCATCGGCTGGTAGGCCCGGCCATCGTCGAACAGATGGATGCGACCACGCTCGTGTTACCCGGGCAGTCCTGTGCCGTGGACGACTACCTGAATCTCGTTGTCGAGGAGTTGCCAGAGTGATCGGTCAAACCCTGTCGAGGACCGCCGCCCGCCATCTCCCGGGTGCGGTGAACCCGCAATCGATCGACCCGATCACCGTCGAACTCATCGGCAGCTCGCTCGAGTCGATCGTGGAGGAGATGGGGGAGACGCTCGTTCGGGCATCCTATTCCACCAATATCAAGGAGCGCAGGGACTGCTCCACGGCACTGTTCGATATCCAGGGGCGGACGCTTGCGCAGGCCGAGCACATTCCGATCCATCTCGGAAGCTTCATCGGGGTTATCGAGGCAATCCTGGAACGGACACCACTGGATACGATCCAGGAAGGGGACACCTTCATCGGCAATGATGCCTATACCGGTGGTGGGACACACCTTCCGGACATTGTCCTGGCATCACCGATCTTCGTGGACGGGGTGCCGCTTGCCTGGGCGGTCAATCTCGCGCATCACGCGGACTTTGTAGACCGCGCCCACGCGAACATCTACCAGGAGGGCATTCGCATTCCCCCGGTCCGTCTCTATCGGGCAGGCGAATTGCAGGAGGACCTGCTCTCACTGATTCTCCTGAATTGTCAGGTTCCGCGAGAACGGCGCAATGATCTTAGGGCACAAATGGCGGCCAACCGTGTCGGCATCCAGCGTTACCAGGCGCTTTGCGCACGCTATGGAGTGCCGACGGTTCTAGGCGCTTCGGAGGCGCTGCTTGATTATGCGGAGCGCCGCATGCGTGCCGGCATCGCCTCCATTCCGGATGGCGAGTACCGCTTCGAGGATCGGTTTGACTGCAACGACATCAACGGGGAGCTTGTCTTTCGGGTTGCGGTGAAAGTGGAGGGCGACGGAATCACACTGGATTTCCGGGACAATCCCTCTCAAGTTCGCGCCGGGATCAACCTGGTACGAACTGCTCTTCTCGCGACGGTCTACTATGCGGTCAAGACGGTGATGGATCCCGAGGCACCTCCGAATGCCGGCCTGTACCGGCCCATCAACGTACTCAGCACGCCAGGTACCATCATGGAGGCAGCAGAACCTGCGGCGGTCGACAGCCGGATGCAAGTCTCTGCCCGAGTGGTGGATCTTGTCCACGGTGCACTCGCTCAAGCGGCACCGGAGCGTCTCATTGCTGCCTGCAATGGGGCCTGCACGTCCGTGGTCTTTAGCGGTATCCACCCCGGGACAGGGGACTACTACGTCTATCTTGAGACCATAGGAGGCGGATTCGGAGGACGTGCGACGAAGGACGGCCTTGACGGTGTGCACGTCCACACCACAAACACGTCTAATCTTCCCGTTGAAGGCTTGGAGCCGGAATATCCACTCATGGTCAATCGATACGAATTGGTCGAGGACTCGGGGGGGTCCGGGCGATGGCGAGGCGGCATGGCGCTCCGCCGGGCAGTGCGAATCGACCACGATGACTGCCAGGTCGGGGTGAGCTATACGCGTTACTTTTCGCAACCTTGGGGTCTCCTCGGTGGAAGGGAAGGGAGCAGTTGTCGGGTAATCGTTTACGGGTCAGACACTCGTCTGGAAGGAGGGGACGGTGCCTTCGGCACCGGAACGACGATCGAAGTTGAAACGCCCGGTGCCGGGGGGTACGGTGCACCGGAAGAGCGCGCGGAGAGTCTTGTGCGGGCCGACTTGGAGGACGGGAGAATCTCGCTCGCCAAGGCGCGACAGGACTACGCGCGGCAATTGGGAGGTAAGACATGAATGCTGTGATTCGTCCTGGCGGCCCGGACCGCCGCGCGGTCCTCAAGGGAGGTGCTGCACTCGCTGCTGGAGCGGGAACTTGGCCATTGTTCGTGAGACGCGCACACGCCATTACTCCTGGCCATATCGTATTTGGACTATCGTCATATCCGCCATCGCTGCATCCTTGGAAGAATGTCGGTACCGCCGCATTGACGGTCAAGTACCAGATGTTCCGGGGTCTGCTGGCCTATGACGCGACAGGGGCGCTTCGCTCCGAGCTTGCGGAGAACTGGGAAGCGGAAGACGCGCAGACATACAGATTCGACCTGCGGCAGAATGCGACCTTCCACGATGGTTCACCCGTTACGTCGGCAGATGTCAAGGCGACGTTCGACGCGATCATGGCTGAGGATTCCGTTGGCTACCTGCGGGTGGCATTGGGGATCGTAGACACCATCGAGACGCCGGACGAACACACCATCAGGTTCCGACTGAACGAACCGTCGGCAACGTTCATCTACCTGGCCGCAAGTCCGTACGCGCTCGTAGTCTCCCAAGCGTCTCTTGGCGGGGAACCGGAGAACTATGTTGGGGCTGGACCATTCCGCATTTCCAATGTCGAGCGTGGTACCCGCGTTGATCTTGAGGCATATGAGGGGTTTTACAAGAAGGGCCTTCCCAGGAGCCAGACGCTGAGTTTCGTGGCGTACAAGGACGAGAATCTTCGCGTTGCGGCAATCGAGGCGGGAGACGTGGACATCATTGAATACGTCCCCTGGCAGAGCATGGATGCTGTGGAGCGCAACGAGAACCTCGTTCTGGATACCACCAGTGGACCGTTCATGTACATCATGTTCAACACGATGAAGGATGGACCACTTGCCAACCCGATGGTCCGCGATGCTATCGGGTTTGCCATTCGTCGCGAGGATGTGATGGCTGCGGCGTTCTTCGGGAGAGGTTCGGCGTTGCGCGGGATGCCCATTCCGGCAAGTTCCCCGTTCTTCAACGAGGAACTGGCCAATCACTGGGATTACGACCCGGACCGCGCGCGGGCATTGCTTTCGGAAGCCGGATACCCGGACGGGTTCCAGGCGAGCCTTCTCTCGACCGGCCAGTACAACATGCACAAGGACACTGCCGAAGTCTGCCAGCAGCATCTGGCAGCCGTAGGTATCGCTGTGGAGTTGAACCTGCCGGATTGGCCGACACGTATCGACCTCGGTAACCAGGGGCAGTACGACATGGCTGTGATGGGGTCCGGAGGTGAGTACAATGATCCTGACGCACTTGCGAATTTCATTGACGGCCGCCGTGGCAACACGTACGGGAGGAGTTTCGGGTTCTCGGATGACGTCTTGAACGATCTTCTGGATCAGGGACGTGCAGAGGTGAAATTCGAGAAGCGCAAGGAAATCTATGATGCGATGCAGCGCAGGGCGCTGGAAGTTGTTCCGTTGGTCGGAATCAATTGGCGTGCACAGGGATATGCGACCCAGGCGGCCATTTCCGGATTTAAGGGGCTACCCGGATTCCTCACCTTCTATTCCGGTCTCATGATCGAGGAAGCGATGGCGTCCTGAACCGTTGCGATTGAAACGGTGTGGGGTTACGCGCTCCGTCGCCTTCTGGTCGCCATCGCTCTCGTTTGGGTGGTGGCGACCATCATCTTCTCCATTCTGCACCTCATTCCTGGTGATCCGGCGGTTCTCCTTGCCAGTTCCGGTGGCATCGCACCACCTCCCGAGACCATTGAGGCCCTCCGGAATGAGATGGGCCTGAACCGGCCGGTTCTAGAGCAGTACCTGTCATATATGACCGGGTTGCTCAAGGGCGATCTGGGGCGCTCCTTTCTCGACAACTATCCGATCGGGCAGGAAATCGCGACGCGACTGCCGCGTACCATCGAACTGATACTGAGTTCCACCCTGCTTGCCGTCATCGTCGGGGTGCCACTCGGCGCCTGGGCTGCGCGACATCCCGGTCGACCCCTTGAGAGGGTGCTCTCGGCGGCCGCTAGCCTGCAGTTGTCGATGCCGGTATTCGTGATCGGCACGCTGCTGATCCTGTTGTTCGCCCAGACGCTGCGCTGGGTCCCCGCCGGTGGGCATGTGGCATTTACGGCTGATCCGGTTCGGCATCTCGTTCACCTCAGCATGCCGGCCCTTACAATTGCCGTCGGCCTTTCGGCAGTGGTCTACCGCATGGCCCGGGCGACGGTTACCGAGACGTTGGGTCGGGACTGGGTCCGCACCGCACGGGCCAAAGGCCTGCCGGAACGTCAGGTGCTTCGCCGGCATGTGGTGCGCAATTCCCTGGGGCCCGTGCTGACCATCGTGGGTCTGAACGTGGGAACGCTGCTCGGTGGGACCGTGCTTGTCGAGTACGTCTTCAACTGGCCGGGGCTGTCCGGATTCCTGGTCGATGCGGTCGAGCGGCGAGATTACCCGGCTGTGCAGAGCATCGTACTGGTCATTTCGTTCCTGTTCATCCTGATCAATCTCGGGGTGGACCTGCTCTACGCTTTGCTCGACCCGAGGATTCGCCACAAGTGAGTGCTGTTGACCGCTACCGGCCCATCTTTCTGCCGGGTTCGGCGCTCATCCTCATGCTGATTTTCGCTTACGGTGCGGAGTGGATCGCCCCCTACGACCCGATCGTGATGGACATTGCCGGTCGCCTTCAGGCTCCGTCGGCCAGCCACTGGCTGGGACAGGACGAGTACGGCAGGGACATTCTCAGCCGACTCCTCCATGGTGCTCGTGTGTCGCTCACGGTGGCGATCGTCTCAAGCATCATTGCCATGGTCATCGGCGTGTCTCTTGGCCTCATCGGAGGCTACTTTCGTGGCATCTCGGAGTTATTGACTCTGCGGATGGTCGACATCGTTCTGTCGTTCCCTCCCATTCTGCTTGCACTTCTGATCGTGACTCTGTTCGGTCCTGGTGCGACGACGTTGATTGCGTGCCTATCGGTACTGTTCGCCCCGGGGTTTGCGCGGGTTACCTACGGTGAAACTCTTTCTGCGAGGCAACTCGACTATGTGGAGGCGGTGCGGGCATTGGGTGCCGGCTCACCCCGGATTATTCTTGGCACTGTGCTGCCGAATATTGCCGGTCCGATCGTCGTCCAACTCTCCCTGACCATCGCGTCCGCCATCCTCGTGGAGTCGGGCCTTTCGTTCCTCGGTCTGGGTGTCGTGCCACCAGATCCGTCATGGGGGCTGATGATCCGTGGTGCTCGCGGCTACATGAGCTATTCCGCGATGGGCCTGATCTGGCCGTGTATCGCGTTAACCGCCTCGGTCCTGATCTTCAACTACGTTTGCGACGGATTGCGCGACGTGTTCGATCCCCAGACCCGGCCCGGAGAGATACCTCCGGATCCGCTTCCGGCGGTTGCGCCGCCACCTTTCCGGCAGGGTGCTCTCCTTCAGGTTGACGATCTCCATACCCACATTCGGACGGAGCGCGGCCTTGTTCGGGCGGTCGACGGCGTGAGCTTTTCACTCGATCCCGGTGAGACGCTCGCCATCGTGGGTGAAAGCGGTTCCGGCAAAACGATGGCAGGACTCTCGGTCATGGGGCTTGCGCCGGAACCATACGGACGGATTGTCAGCGGTCATGTTCGTTACGCGGACCGGAATGGAGACATCGTCGACCTGACTTCCACTTCAACTGCTGACCTTGAGCGGATTCGGGGTTCAGAAATCGCCATGATCTTTCAGGAGCCCATGACAGCGCTCAATCCGGTTTACAGGATTGGTGACCAGATTGCGGAAACGCTGCAGCGGCACCGGAAGCTGGATCGGGCCGAGGCGTGGGGGGAAGCGGTCGAAATGCTCCAGAAGGTAGGCGTGCCGGAACCCGCCCTGCGCGTTCGAGCCTTCCCGCACGAGTTGTCGGGCGGCTTGCGTCAGCGCGCGATGATCGCCATGGCCCTCGTTCTGCGGCCCCGGTTAATTATTGCGGACGAACCGACCACCGCTCTTGATGTCACGATCCAGGCGCAGATTCTCGAATTGTTGCGGCGGCTGCTTGCGGAATCCGACCCCAAGCCCGCACTGGCGTTCATTACCCATGATCTGGGAGTTGTTGCAGAGATAGCCGACCGGATTGTTGTGTTTTATGCCGGTCAGGCCGTGGAGGAGGGCCTTGTTCACGACGTGTTCGACTCGCCGCGGCATCCCTACACGAGAGGGTTGCTGGACAGCGTGCCGAGTTCTTCCTCCAGTGGCAGCCTTAGGGCGATCGAGGGAACTGTGCCGCGTCCGTACGACCGGATCACGGGGTGTGCCTTCGCGCCACGGTGTCCGCTTGCCAGGGAGCGTTGCAGGACGGTGGAACCGCCGATGATCGATGCAGGAGCGGGGCGGCGAAGTCGATGTCACTATTGGCAGGAAGTCGAATGAAGCCGCTTCTGGAGGTTGAAGGCCTGAGCAAGGACTTTCCGCTCTCGGCGGGACTGTTCGGTTTGCAGAGGCGCACACTCCGTGCAGTGGACAAGGTGAGCTTTGCACTCCAGAGCGGTGAGGTCCTCGGACTTGTCGGGGAGAGCGGATCAGGAAAGACAACGCTGGGTCGAACGGTGCTTCGGCTGATCGATCCCACGGAAGGGTCCATCCGGTTCGACGGCACGGAAGTGACATCGGCGGATTCCCGGTCGCTCCGGCGACTCAGACAGCGAATGCAGATCGTTTTTCAGGACCCCTATTCGTCGCTGGACCCTCGCAAGACGGTCGGTAGCATGCTGCGAGAAGCTCTCGCCATTCACGGTATCCGGGCCGACACGGCACGGATCGAACAGATCGCCGATATGGTCGGGCTCAGTGGAGAATACCTGTCCCGATTTCCGCACGAGTTTTCCGGCGGGCAGCGGCAACGCGTCGGCATTGCCCGTGCCTTGGCGGTGAATCCGGATTTCATTGTTGCGGACGAACCAGTGTCAGCGCTGGATGTTTCCATCCAGGCACAAATAATCAATTTGCTGGTGGATCTGAAGCAGCGTCTGAATCTGGCCATGCTGTTCGTCGGGCATGATCTCGGCGTGATCCGTCATGTTTCGGACCGGGTCATGGTGCTGTACCTCGGCCGTGTGATGGAGATCGCGCCGGTTGAACGACTCTATTCTTCGCCGCGCCATCCCTATACAGAGGCACTCATGTCCGCGGCGCCACGCATCGATCGCACCGGACGAAATCGAATTATCTTGGGAGGCGAGCAGCCGAGTCCGGCAAATCCCCCCTCCGGCTGCGTTTTTCGCACCCGCTGCCGCTACGCTTTGCCTGAATGCGCTACCGCACCGCCCCCGCTCCTGGAAGTCTCGGCTGGTCACTTCAAGGCCTGCATCCGCGATGATGTACCGGAGCGCCCGATAACAGGAGATGAATCATGAACCTTGCCACCTGGATGTCCTCAGCCCACATACAGCATGCCGAGATCGCCCGACTACATGGGATTTCAGAGGTTGTGCTGGACATCGAGCATGGGAGCTTCGACCTTGCTTCGCTGGACAGCTTCATGGCACTTCTGAAGGCACTCGGGATGCGGGCGCACGCGAAAGTGCTTGCTCCGACTGTCGAGGCCGTGCAGCAGGCGCTGGATTTTGGGGCGGACTCCGTGATCATTCCCCATGTCGAGGGGGTGGATCATGCTCGAGAGGTTTGCGCGGGCGCCAAGTACCCGCCGATCGGCAAGCGCAGCTATGCGGCAGGGCGCTCCATGGAGTTTAACCGACAGGATGACGCGTTCTTCCCGGAGGCAAACGCTCGCATTCGCTGCTGGCCGATGTGCGAAACAGCAGGGGCGCTGGCCGAGATCGATGAAATCCTCGCGCTGCCGACAGTGGACGGCATATTCATGGGTCCATCCGATCTCTCGCTCTCTCGTGGACGCCCGAACTACCACTTCACCGATGCGGACCGCGATGACATTTCCTGTGTGGCGAACGCTTGTAAGCGCGCCGGCAAGCATTGGGTCATGCCGGGATGGACTGCGCCGGAACGCGCGTTTGCGCGTGCGCTTTCGCTCCCCCCGGTGCTGATGGTCGTTGGCCCTCAGTTCGGCATCATCCATGCCGGGTTCGGGCAGTTGTGTGCTGCGCTGGAGGAGGAGGGGCTGAGGTGACGCTGCCGGGAGTCGTGCGACGGCACGTGCGGGCACGTCTGACAGAATCTCGTTGCTGGCGCACACGGAAAGGCGGACTGCGGTAATGCCAGAGCAGGACGGATCGGGGTACTTTCACGCGCCGGTTCGCTCGGTTCTTTCGGACTGGATCGATTACAACGGTCACATGAACGTGGCTTACTACAGCCTTGCCTTTGACCAGTCGCTCGACGCGATCCTGGAGGAGGATCTCGGCATCGGCCCAAGCTATGTGGCGGAGCGGAACCATGGCCCCTACGTGGTGCAGAATCACATCCATTACCTTGCAGAATTGTTGGAAGGAGAGGAGTTTCAGATTCGCTTCCAGTTGCTCGATGCCGACGAGAAGCGGATACACGTTTTCCTGGAGATGACGAGAATCCGAGACGGCGCGCTCGTTGCTACGTCAGAACAACTGATCCTCAATGTGGACCTGGAAGCAAGAAGGAGCGCCCCCTATCCAGCAGATCGTTCTGCACGCATTCGAGAAGTACGAGATGCACATTCTGCTCTTCCGCGTCCCACACAGGCGGGGTCGCCACTGGGAATTCGCCGTTCGGGTGGATGAACGCAGGCGCTTTCGATCTTTCATCCAAGTCGTCCGCCGAGTTGCTCAGTAGGTTGCCCGTCCACCAGAGAGGTCGAATACGGCGCCGGTCGAGAAGCTGTTCTCGCGACTGGCGAGCCAGGCAATCATTTCCGCCGCTTCCCGGGTTTCGAGAAAGCGACCGCGCGGGATCTTGGAGAGCATGTAACCGATATGTTCCTCGCTCATTTGGTCGAAGATCCGTGTTCGGGCCGCGGCTGGTGTCACACAGTTCACGGCAATGTCGAGATGTGCAAGCTCCTTTCCCAGGGACTTCGTCAGACCCATCACGGCAGCTTTCGATGCTGAGTAGGCGGAGGCGTTGGGATTTCCCTCCTTTCCTGCAACGGAGGCAATATTGACGATCCGGCCGTAGTTCTGGTCGCGCATCAACGGCACAACGGCCCGGTTTACGTGGAATGTTCCGAGCACGTTGACGCGTTGAATTTGAAGGAATTCCTCCACAGGGTAGTCCGAGAGGGGGGCGTTGCTTCCTGCAATTCCCGCCGAATTGATCAGGATCTCGACACGCTGGGACCTTGACAGTGTGTCCGCCATCGCGCGTTGCACGCTGTCCCAGTCACCGATATCGGCGAAACACGCGAAGCTGCCATTGCCAAGACCTGTCGCGACCGATTCAGAGAGTTCGCGCTCCACGTCCCAGATGGCTATGCGTCCTCCGCCTTGGACGATGCGCTGAGCACATGCCAGTCCAATCCCCTGGGCTCCTCCCGTGACAATTGCGGTTTGCGAATCAAAATTCATCGGTGTCCCCTCCGGTATTCGGCAGCCTCGAATTGCGCGCGTTCCATACGTCCTGGACAAGATAACCTGCTCGGCACGTTTCAGTCGCCGAGTATTCTGCAGTCAAGCGTTTGATCGGCGCCATGGATGCCTGCTCAACCGGCCGGATGCGACTTGCACGGTGGAGCAAGCAGGCGCAGCGAGGTGCCGTTTGTCCGAAGCCGATCAGCACTCCACGACATTCACCGCCAGCCCACCCTTAGATGTCTCCTTGTATTTCTCTGACATGTCGAGACCGGTCTGCCGCATGGTTTCCACGCAGCGGTCAAGCGAGACAAAGTGGGTCCCGTCACCGCGCAGGGCGAGGGAGGCGGCCGCAACCGATTTGACGGCGCCAATTCCGTTTCGCTCGATGCACGGAATCTGCACCAATCCGCCCACAGGATCGCAGGTCATTCCGAGGTGATGCTCAAGTGCAATCTCGGCGGCATTCTCGATCTGGGCATTCGTTCCACCGAGCGCTGCGGCCAGCGCCGCTGCCCCCATCGCAGAGGCGGAGCCTACTTCGCCCTGACAGCCGACCTCAGCTCCTGATATGGATGCGTTTCTCTTGATAATGCAGCCGATCGCCGCGGCGGTCAGAAGCATGGTCCTGATACGTTCTGGACTGTGGTCCGGCACATGTTCCTTCGCGTAGCGGATGACTGATGGTATGACTCCTGCCGCCCCGTTGGTAGGGGCAGTGACGACGCGGCCACCATTTGCGTTTTCCTCGTTTACCGACATGGCATACAACAGGAGCCAGTCATTCACCTGGTGCGGGGGAATGTCGTTCCGCCCTGCGTCTGCCTTCAGGTCCCGCCAGAGCTTCGGTGCCCGTCGCCGTACCCGCAACTGGCCCGGCAGGTGCCCATCGGTAGCAAGCCCCCGGTCGATGCATCTGGACATGGCATTCCAGACGGCATCGAGTCCGTCATCCAGTTGACGGTTAGACATCTGCGCGGTCTCGTTGGCTCGCATCATTTCTGCGATGCTCAGACCGTACTCTTCACCCATGGAGAGCATTTCACCCGCGTTCCGGAAGGGAAAGGCCGGCTGGATGGAATCCTCGTTCTCCTCGTCTTGCTCGCCGGCGCGTCGTACGAATCCTCCACCAACGGAGTAGTAGGTGCGGGCGCAAATCTGCTTCTCGTTGCCGTCCAGGGCAAAGAACTGCAGTCCGTTCGGGTGCTCCGGAAGAGTCTCAACATAGTCGAAAGTGATGTCCTTGTCGGCGTCGAACCTGCATGTGGGTAGTGCGGGTGGCGAAATACGCTTCTCCTGCCGTACCATCTGTTCGATGCGGTCACAGTCGTCGGGGTCGGCCTGATCGGGGCGGAATCCCGCAAGGCCGAGAATGACGGCGCGGTCGGTAGCATGGCCCTTTCCGGTAAACGCCAGAGAGCCGTGCAGGGAGCAGCGGAGTCGCCGCGGGACTTGACCGCTGGTGCCTGTCAATTCGCGGAGTTCAGCCAGGAACATTCCCGCGGCAACCATCGGCCCCATGGTATGTGAACTTGATGGACCGATGCCAACCTTGAATAGATCGAAAACACTCAGTTGCATGGAATTGACCTCCAGTCTTCCGGCAACAGGAACCGGAAACCCGTTGTCCACGAGACTGCGACGGAATCGACATCCTCGTCAATGGGCAACACATGATCAAATCCGAATCAGTCGCTCCTCGGAAAGAGATTGAACCGGATGCGGATCCGGGCGACTGGGTTCCGGATTCATGCCGGTGTTCGCCGACTGGAGCCACAGAGACCCTGTGGTTGTTGTGCGAATCACTACGCGATTCGGGCATCGACTTTCGAAGAATGAATAATAGAGTTGTTGCAATCAATTACGGATCATCCGCCAGCGATAATATGAAGGCGGACACCGGGCCATTGTTGGTATCGGGTGGGAAATACCTGTCCAAACCGGTCCGTTGACAAGTACAAATCGCGGGCGTAGTATTGGCTGGCTTGGCGCACTGCGCCGACCAATCCGGGCTTGCGCGGTATGAACTGGCGCGAAGGAATTCGCTCCAGTCCGGGCAGGGTCGCGCTGTTTGAAACGGTCATCATGCGAAGGGATATGCGGACGGTTCGGCCAAAAAAGGCTGGATTGCTCGCATGTCGATCGGGGAGGCTGCAAATGCAGCCAGTGATCCGAAAACAGCGAATTGCGTCCGAGTGGCGTGGTTCGCGATGTGCGAACGGTTCATCTGTCAAGTTAAACTTGAGAGTTTGATCCTGGCTCAGAACGAACGCTGGCGGCAGGCTTAACACATGCAAGTCGAGCGCGGTCTTAGGACCGAGCGGCGAACGGGTGAGTAACGCGTGGGAACATGCCGTTTGGTGGGGAATAACCTGCGGAAACGTAGGCTAATACCGCATAAGCCCCCTTCGGGGGGGAAAGATTTATCGCCGAACGATTGGCCCGCGTTGGATTAGGTAGTTGGTGGGGTAATGGCCTACCAAGCCGACGATCCATAGCTGGTTTGAGAGGATGATCAGCCACACT
>CAZPXZ010000054.1:0-24070 GCA_964590405.1 uncultured Rhodobacterales bacterium
TCCCTGCTGGTCTTCATTCTTTCCTGGAACGAGTACTTGATCGCCTTGTTTCTGTCCACCGCCGATGCACAGACAATGCCAATCCTGGTCACCGCGCAGAACACCACCCGGGGCCCCCAGTGGTGGTACATGTCCGTGCTGATCGTGATCATGATCCTTCCCGTCATTCTACTTGCGTTCCTGCTGCAGAAACACATCGCGCGCGGATTGCTGGTCGGCGCGATCAAGGGCTGAGCGGCAACCAGGAAGGGATTGAACATGCAGGTCGTATTGAAGGGAATCCGCAAGTCGTTCGGCAATACCGAGGTCGTCCGCGAACTGGACCTCGAGGTGCAGGAGGGCGAATTTCTGGTGCTCCTCGGCCCCTCCGGATGCGGCAAGACGACGGCACTGCGCATCCTGGCCGGCCTGGAGAGTGCGGATTCGGGAACCATTCACATCGGCGAGCGGGACGTCACCCAGGTGCTACCCAAGTATCGCGACGTCGCGATGGTGTTCCAGTCCTATGCGCTCTATCCGCACATGACCGTTGCAGGGAACATCGGATATCCACTGCGACTGAGACGTGTCGGAGAAGAGGAAAGGCTACGACGCGTGTCGGAGGTTGCCGAGAGTGTGGGCCTCGCCTCAATGCTGGAACGCTTCCCGAGGCAGCTCTCCGGTGGACAGCGTCAGCGTGTCGCCCTTGCTCGCGCGATGGTTCGCACACCAAGCCTTTTCCTCATGGACGAGCCCCTCTCGAACCTGGACGCCAAGCTCCGCGGACAGATGCGCGCCGAACTGAAACGGCTTCAGCACGATCTCGGAACCACCACGATCTACGTGACCCACGACCAGGTAGAGGCGATGACTCTCGCGCACCGGGTCGCCGTCATGAATGCAGGGACCCTGCAACAAGTCGGCCCGCCACGGGAAATCTACGAGAATCCCGCAAACCTGTTCGTCGCAGGATTCGTCGGCGCGCCACCAATGAATTTCATCAACGGTGTGATCGACGAAGGTGTGTTCCGGTCTGCACACGGATCGCTTCACGTGCCGGGCGGACATTCGGGAAAGGCCGTTGTCCTGGGCTTCCGCCCTGAGGACGCGCGCATTACGGAAGACGAACAGTCCTTCGCAGCCTCGGTCTACTCGACCGAAATGCCCGGCGACGAGACCATTGTCACCTGTCGGCTGGAGGATACCCATGTCGTGATCAAGGCCGGCAAGGATTTTGATGCCGCACCCGACACACCAATCCGTATCGCGCCGGATCCCCGCATGGTCCGGTTCTTCGACCAGTCATCCGGCCTGCGCCTGGAGAGCCAAACATAGTCACAACTCTCGGGGCACCGGTCTTCCGTTCGCCTGAATCCCTTGATCGGTATCCAACGAGCCATCGCCTACCGTGCGGCGACAATTCTGTAGCGAGTACCATTCCGCCGTGCGGAAGCGACGACGATCCGGAACGAAGCCATCCTGCTGCAGGTCGCGACAGAAATTCTCTCTCACGCGAAACAACAGTCCTGGGAAACCGGACGGCACACTGCGGAGCACTTGGTTCCTCGACCGACTGCATTACCCTGCCCCGTGGAAACTGGCGCACCGATCGTCCAGAACGGCGCCTGGAGGACAAACCCGAAGGGTTCTGCAATGCATGAAGATGTCGCCGGAACGTGGTCCCAAGACCGATCACGATTTGCCGGATATCCCGGCCTTCTCCGCGGGCAAGCCGGCCAGAACGGGAGTGCCCCATTGGCTCGGTACGCTCCCTACAGCAAGAGGTTTACATGAAGATCACCGGTCTGAGCGCCACTCCGGTCAACATCCCGCTCGAGAAGCCCATGTGGTGGACCGGTGGGCACTATCCCGGGACATCCAAGGTCATCATCGAGATCGAGACGGACCAGGGACTTGTCGGCTTGGGCGAGGCGCCATCTGTCGACGTCCTGCAAACCATCGAGCGCATGGGCGAGGCGCTGATCGGCGCAGACCCACTCGATGTCGCCGCGTGCGAGTCACGCTGCGTCCCGCCCTGGCAAATCGTGCAGAATACGGACGACAGTTCGGTCGTCAAGGCGTTTGGCGCGATCGAGATCGGACTCTGGGACCTGCGCGGAAAGGCTTGCGGTGAACCGCTCTACCGCCTGCTCGGTGGCGCGGTTCGGAAGGAGATTCCATTCACCGAGTATTTCGCCTTCCGCGCCGGCGGAGAAACACATGCCGAGGAAGTTGTGGAATATTGCCTTGCGATGCGCGAGGCACACGGTTCCACTATGTTCGAGGGCAAGCTGATCCTAGGTGACCCGAGGCTGGAGATCGAAACTGTCAAGGCGTTGCGCACTGCGCTTGGCCCCGATGTGATGCTTCGGCTTGACAGCAACATGCAGTGGTCGCTCAATACGGCGATCCGGGTATTTCGCGAGATCGAGCCGTACAACATCCGGAATTACGAGGATCCGGTTGCAACCTTCGAGGAGATGGCCGAACTACGGCGTCACAGTTCGATCCGGATGTCGACCCATGTTCCGGATATCCGTCGGGCGGTTGCGCTCGGAGCCCCCGATTACATCGTCACCAATTTCGCGGTTCTCGGCGGCATTGCCCGAACCCTTCGCTTCGTCGGGGCCTGCGAAGCCATGGGTCTCGGCTTCTGGTGCTATTCCGGAGATGCAGGGGTCGCGACTGCAGGCTACCTGCACATGTCGGCCGCGATGCCCTGGATTACGGAACCTTCGCAGTCACTCTTTCGCTGGCAGGTCGGAGACGTTGTCGAGAACGGTCCTTTCCGCCAGGCCGACAATGTGGTACCGGTTCCCGAAGGATCGGGACTCGGCGTGGTACTCGACCGTTCTGCCCTCGCCTGCTGGAACGCGCATTTCCTGGAACACGGACCGCTCGACCATTTTCAAGATCCATCCCGGCCCGGCCGTTTCCGCCGGCTGCCCCTGAACTGAGAGGCTAACAAGATGCCCGAAATCCAGAAGGAAACAAGCGCCTCCGCGTCCAAACAGTCGCTTCCAAGCCATGCACGGGCCGTCGTCATCGGAGGAGGCGTGGTCGGGTGCTCGATTCTCTTCCACCTCGCGAAGTTCGGCTGGAAAGATGTGATTCTGCTGGAACGGAACGAGTTGACATCCGGGTCATCCTGGCACGCAGCGGGTCAGATCCATACCATTTCGTCGGATCCGAACATTTCCCGTCTTCAGGGATACACGATCAATCTCTACAAGGAGATCGAGGAGACTTCGGGCCACTCCGTCGGCCTGCATTCGACCGGTGGCTTCTACCTCGCCTCCAACCGGGACTGGTACGACTACCTGAAACGCGAACGCTCCAAGGCACGCTACATGGGACTGGAGCAAGAGTTCATCTCTCCGGAAGAGGCGGCCCGGCGTCATCCCCTGATCAACCCCCGGCACTACCACGCTGCATTATGGGATGACCTTGATGGCGATCTTGATCCTTCCGGGGCGACCTACGCTTTCGCCAAATCCGCCAGGGTACACGGCGCACAGTATTTCACCCACACGCCAGTGATCGAGACCCGCCAGCGAAGCAATGGCACCTGGGAGGTTGTCACGCCCCGAGGCACGGTACGCGCAGAGCACATCGTCAATTGTGGTGGCCTGTGGGCACGCGAAGTCGGGCGACTCTCTGGCATCGAACTGCCGGTGCAGCCGATGGAGCATCACTATCTCATCACGGAAGCAATTCCGCTGATTGCCGAGAGGATGCAGGAAGGAGGAGCCGGCCGGCTTCCCGCAGGAATCGACTACGAAGCCAATATCTATTTCCGCCAGGAGCGCCAGGGGATGTTGCTCGGCACCTACGAACCCCGGGCGACACCCTGGAAGGTGTCGGGGACGCCTCGGGACTTCGGCCACGAACTCCTGCCCCCCGATCTCGACAGGATTGCGGATCGACTGGAGATGTCCTTCGAGCGCATTCCGGCAATCGGAGAGGCCGGTATCAAGGATGTCATCAACGGTCCCTTCACCTTTGGCCCGGACGGAAATCCGATGATTGGACCGGTCCAGGGAATGCACAACTACTGGGTCGCGGTCGGAGTCATGGCCGGCTACTGCCAAGGCGGCGGCGTCGGACTGACCATGGCGGAGTGGATGATCGAAGGCGAACCCTCCATCGATGTTTGGGCCATGGACATCGCCCGGTTCGGCGAGTTCGCCACGCCGGAATGGGGAACGATCAAGTCGTCCGAGAATTATGAGCGCCGCTTCGTGATGACATTTCCGAACGAGACGCTTCCGAAGGGGCGTTGCCGGAAGACCACCGCGCTTTACGACCGTCTCATCGCCAAGGGAGCCGTTATGGATCAGGACTTCGGCCTTGAACATGCGCTCTGGTTCGCAGACGGTCCGGAGGATGCCCATGAGGAGCCGTCCTTCCGGCGGTCCCGGGCACATGACTACGTCTCGCGCGAGGTCTCGGCAGTGCGCGAAGCTGTCGGCTGCATCGAGATCGCCAATTTCGCGAAGCATGAGTTCACCGGTCCCGGCGCCCGGCTCTTCCTTGACCGCATCCTCGCCGGTCGTATCCCGAAGCCTGGACGAATCTCCCTGACACCCATGCTGACCGAGAAGGGCAAGCTCTACGGTGACCTGTCCGTGGCCTGCCTGTCGGAAGAGCGGTACATTTTGTTCGGCTCGGGCGCCATGCAGGAAGCGCACCGGCGCTGGTTTGAGCAGAGACTCGGTGCCGACACGAATTATCGCAACCTCTCCGATACGCTTCACGGAATCGCAATCTCCGGACCGAAGTCTCGAGACCTTCTGTCACGAATCACTCGGGACGACGTATCTGGGGAAGCGTTCCGCTTCCGTGATGTCCGCATCACCAACGTCGGAGGCGTCCCCGCAATTCTCTCGAGGATCAGTTTCTCGGGAGAACTTGGCTACGAGATCTACGTGGCGCCACACTTCCAGATCGCGCTGGCGGAAGCCATTGAGTCAGCGGGAACCGACCTCGGACTCCGATGGTACGGCGCGCGGGCCCTGATGTCACTGAGACTGGAGAAAGCCTGGGGTGCCTGGACCCTCGACTACCGGCCAGACTTCACGGCGGCCGAGAGCGGTCTGGACACGTTCATTCAGTGGGACAAGGAGTTCGTCGGCAGGTCGGCAGCCAGGAAGGAACAAAAGAGCGGTCCCGCAAAACGCCTGGTGCCGTTCGTCGTCAGCGCCCCGGAAATCGACGGTCAGCCGGCCGACGTGTCAAACGACGAGGCGATCCTTCGCAACGGAAGAGCGGTCGGATACGTTTCGTCCGGTGGATACGCCCATCATGTCGGGCAATCCATGGCGCTGGGGTACGTACCGACCAAACTCGCATCGGACGGGGAGCGCTTCGAGATCGAGATCCTGGGAAAAATGTGCGCGGCCGAAATCCGGATCCGGCCCCTCTACGACCCGGACGGCCATCGAATGCGAAGCTGATCCGATCCAGCATCGCACAAGACAGAAGCGAAGCGGAACCCGCCAGACCACCGCACGTCCCGTCCGACCAAACACGTGGTCGAACACGATTTGGACCTGACCACACGCGTCTCGCCGGAGTGTGTGCAACCGGTATGCCTGTGGCTTCCCGGATACCGCACGCCGCCCACCGGTGCGGGTGACGGCGACGAGGATGTCCCAGGGGAGGCTGCGCCGCGCGTGCTACTCCGGCACCGAGGCCGCTTGCCTGGGCGGCATCAAGCGCGGATTGCGAGCCGGAATTGTCTCCCTGCCAGGCCCGGAACCGGTCCACCACGGCGGGATCCTCAGATGAGTCGGTACTGCTGAGCCTTGTTTCGCAGAAACGGCAGTCCCTTGCCCATGACTTCCTCATGGCTCTCGGCAACAGGCCTCCAGACCGACAATCCGTAGGCAATCTCCGGCGGCATGTTGATGAAGCTCTCCATCGCCAGGCCGCCATCGAACCGGATTGCCGCCAACGCCGCGTAGACCTCATCCCAGTCGCAACAACCTTCACCGGGTGTTCCCCGATCGCTCTCCGAAAGATGGATGTACTTGAGATGATCACGGGCATCCAGGATTCCGTTTGCCGCACCCTTCTCCTCGATATTCATGTGATAGGTGTCGAGATGAATGAAGATATTGTCCGCTCCCACCCGCTCGATCATCTGGACAGCCTGCCAGCCGGTATTGAGGAGGTGATTCTCGTAGCGGTTCGTCGGCTCAATGCCGAACTGGAGATTCAGCTTCCGGGCCTCACGTGCAGCAACTTCGAGAACCCGCGCGACATTTGATAATTCCGCCTCGGTGGGAGGATGCCCGGACCGCTCTCCAATTCCGCCGTAGGTTACGCCCGAGAGCGCTTCGGCACCAAGTTCGCGGGTTTTCTGCAGTGCCATACCGAGATGCTCTATTGCCTTGTCCGGGTGCCGCGACGCCCATGCGTGCTCGGGCAGGCCGAGCGAGCAGACCGCACCGATACCGTTCCGTTCCAGTAGCGCCCGTGTATGGGCCGCATCGACCGCAGGAGGATCCAACAAGGGAATCTCAACAAAGTCCAGTCCGTAATCCACGGCCGCCTGGACGGTCCGTTCTGCTCCATCACGATCCCACCGCATGGTCCACATGCTGGCGTGTACGCCAAATCCCTTCATCTCATGTTCCTTTCCAAATGCTCATGCTGAACTGCTGCGCCACCGGATCCGGGTGTCCTGCAGTTCTCGCGACAATCAAGCGACTGCGATCACCCCTCCCGAATTCCGGACCCACCGCCCCTGTGGCCGCCATAAGGAGATCCCAAAGGCAATCCCCTTCCCGGAGGGGCTGCATCCCATGTGGCCCGCCATCGTCGAGGTCAGCCGGACGGTTCCTTCAGTCGCCCTCCCAGGAACAGTGGAAGCTGGCCGGCAACCCATCGAAGTACCATGACGACGATAAGAAACAACCCCCACACCGCGGTCGCCAGATGCTGGTTCGCGCCGAGCAGATTCAGGCCCGACGAGAGAACCTGCAGCGTAACGAGCGCGAGCGCAACGGGTAGCATGCGGCCGAATCCTCCGAATGGATCGACACCACCGAGAAAACAGGCCAGGACGGTAACCAGGAGCAGCGCTTCCCCATGACCGACCCGCACCGAGTTGAACCGGGCCGCCATCAGGATGCCGGCCACGGCGCAAATGGCCCCGGAAATCGTGTAGATCAGTGTCAGGGTACGCTTGGTGTTCAAACCCGAATATTCCGATGCGCGGATGTTTGAGCCAATCATGTAGACCGAAAACCCGTGCTTCGTGTGCTTGAGCATCACATGCCACAGCAGGACAGCGCCCAGAAAGAGCAGCAACGGTACAGGAATGCCGAGAAGGCTGCCATGGCCGACGACGTGCATCGCATCCGGAAATCCGGAAATGTCACCCCCCCGGGTCAGGAACTCGCCCAATCCGCGCAGGAAGATCATCATCGCCAGGGAGACCAGGATGGGATGAGCTCCGGTGTACGCAATCACCAGACCCATGGCCAGCCCGGCAGCTGCACCAACGAGCAACGCCGCGGAGACGGCAAGCGCCAGCGCCCCGAATCCGGCATCGGGTCCGCCCATTTCGATCAATATCCATGCCAGGGTCAGGCCGGACATGTTCGCCGTGAAAATGATGGCCAGGTTGAGCCCCCCGGAGAGAATCGGAACCAGCATGGCGAGGGTCAGGAGCCCGAGCACGGGAAGCTGGAAGGCAATGGAGCCGAAATTGGCTGCCGTCAGAAAACGGGGCGTTGCCGTCCCGAACGCAGCCACCAGGAATACGAGGAAAGCAACCAGGGGGATCGTCTCCGGTCCCAGACGGCGGTTGATCCGGGAGATGAGTGGCATCACGGAACGCCCCGCCGGCGGCGCCATGCCGGCCGGAACTCGAACTGCAGGTTCGAGGTGGAGATCGCGATCAGAATCGCCGCGCCGATGATCATCTGGAACGCAAAGGGAGAAACTCCAAGCAGGTTCAGACCGTTCTGCGTAATTGCCACAAACATTACGCCAAGAACGCAACCGAGAACGGAACCGCGCCCACCTCCCAGACGGGCACCACCGAGCACGACCGAGGCCAGCACTTCCAGTTCCCGCCCGTAGAGTGCATTCGGCACGACCTCCTTGACGATATTCACCTGCATCAAGCCGCCGATCCCGGCCATCAGTCCCATCCATCCGAACGCAATCGCCTGCATGAGGGCAATGTTGACTCCAGCCCTCCGGGCACCCTCCGGATTGTCGCCAAATGCGTACAATTGTCGGCCGATTGTCGTATGTCGGATCAGCAGCCAGGTTGTAACGACACACCCCACCATGACGGCAACCGCCAGGTTCAGTTCGGACCATGTCCCGCTCGCCGACTGGTGCTCGAAGATGAAGATCCGTTTGACCCACCAACTCGGCAGATCGTAAATGAAGCGCCCGCTCGAGAAGAACATCAACAGGCCAAAGAACGCATTGAAAGTCGCGATGGTCACAACGATGGAAATGATGCGGAATCCGTGAATGAGCCAGGCGTTCAGCAACCCCAGGCAGATGCCGATGCTGCCGCAAACAAGAAATCCGACAACCCAATTGCCACCACCCAGCGCGCCAAGGCAATACACCGCCACGTATTGGACCACGGACGCGCCGACCGCAAACGAGATATCGATACCGCCGGCGATCAACACCACCAGGAGACCGACCGCCCAGATGAGGTTGACCGCGTTGTTGTTCGCCAGCGAGGTCAGGTTGCCAAGTGTCAGGAATTGGTCCGACAGGAGCGAGAGGCCAATGAACATTGCGATGAGGACGGCCGCAAGCCGTGTCTCGACCGGGTTCGCCCGGAAGTAACTACGCATAGATTTGCGCCTCCAGTTGCTGAACGCCGATCTCGTTCGGATCGTATTCCCCTACAATCCTTCCGTCCGCCATGTGGAGAATTCGATCGCTGTTGAAGAGGACCTCGGCCACCTCGTCCGAAATCAGGAGGATTGCCAACCCCTTGTCTGCAAGCTGACGTGCAATCCGGAATAGTCCGGCGCGGGCGCCGACATCCACTCCAACGGTAGGGCTGTCGAGAATCAGGAGGCGGGGCTCGGTCGCCAGCCACTTGGCCAGGACGACTCGCTGTTGATTGCCGCCGGAAAGGGTCGAAACGGGATCGTCCTGCAAGCCGATCTTGATTGAGAGATTGTCTACCCAGTTCGAAACGAGATCCTGCTTCCTGGCCCCCGAAAGAAATCCCAGCCGTCCGACCAGCCGGCGCAAAACGGAAATCGCCGTATTGTCGGAAATGGATTGTGGCTGGATCAAGCCGAGTGCGAGCCGATCCTCCGAAACATAGGCGATACCGGCCCGGATCGCATCGCGAATGGACCTCGGAGCAATGGGCCGGTCATTCAGCCGTATGGTCCCGGAATCCGGGCGCGACATGCCGATCAGCGCATGCGCCAACTCGGTCCGTCCCGCGCCTATCAGGCCCGTCAGTCCCACGATCTCGCCAGCGTGGACGGAGAGGGAAATGTCCTGGAATTCACCTTCCCTGCTCAGTCCCTCGACCGAAAGGACAGCTTTGGCGTCCTGCAGTTTTCGGGCGGTCACCTCATATTGCAGCGACGTGCCGGTCATCAGTTCGCCGAGGCGGGTCTGCGTCATGCCATCCGTGGGATAGACGCCAACCAGTTTCCCGTCGCGCAGAACAGTGACCCGCGAGGATACGGCCAAGACCTCCGCAAGGCGATGGCTGACAAAGATGACGGCAACGCCCTGAGCGGAGAGCGTCGCGACAACCGACAACAGGCGGTTGGTTTCACTCTGCGTCAACGACGAAGTGGGTTCGTCCATGCAGATCAAGCGTGCCGAGCCCATCAGGGCCCGGGCAATTGCGACAATCTGCCGCTCCGCGATGGGAAGGGTGTTCAGGCGAGCATCCAGATCCAGGTGCACGTCCAGCCGTGCGAGGACCTCCCCGGCCCGGGAATTCATCCGTCGCATGGCGGCATACTTCGGAAGATTGCCGACCATGTCATCGAAGCAGATGTTCTCGCCCACGCTCATATGCGGGAAGAGGGCCAGATCCTGCCAGATGACGGCGATACCCATTGATCTCGCCTGAGCCGGAAGGATTCCGTGCCGGATCTCGCCAAAAATCTCGATCTCGGCTCCCGGATCAGGCGTATAGACGCCGGTAAGGATCTTGATCAGCGTGCTCTTGCCGCAACCATTCTCCCCGGCGAGACAGTGGACCTCACCTTCGCGGACAGAGAATGAAACGCTGTCCAGGGCCTGCACTCCGCCGAATGCCTTGGAGACGTTTTGCAGTCGCAGCGCGTATCCGGTTTCCGCAGGCGCTGCGGTCATTGAACGGCCCCTAACGAGATGCGCCGAACCAGTGTCGGCGGCCTCCGGGGGGCAGATGCCCCCGTCATCAGGATGCAGGCGCGGCGAATGACCGCGCCTGCAACGGCACTCGCAGGATCAGAGCCCCTTGGCGGCAAGTTCGTCAACCGTGTCGACGTTGATTTCCAGGAGGTTGTCCGTAATGATGTTGCGTGTCTCGACATCGGGGCTGACCGCACCAAGCCCCTCGATTTCGGTACCATCGGTGATCTCGACGCCGTCAACCAGCATCTTGCCCATCGTAACGAACACGCGCCCGGCCTCGGCGGGATTCCACATGTAGCCACCGGAAATCACGCCGTCTTTCAGCAGTTGCCTTCCCTGGCCCGGAGAGAACGGTCCCAGTACGTGGATCTTTCCGGTCATCCGGCGTTCCTCGACAGCACGGCCGGCACCGATCGGGCCTTGGCTTCCGAATGCCAGGAATCCCTTGAGGTCCGGGTTTGCAGCAATCAGGTCCAATGCCGTTGCACGGCTGTCATCCACACTCTCGGCAACGCCGTAACGCTCACCGATCAGTTTGATCTCGGGGTGATTCTCCGCCATCCAGGCGATGGCTGCGTCGGCCCAGGCATTATGCAACGGCACGGTCAGCGAACCGACATACACGGCGTACTCGCCGGGACCGCCGATTTTCTCAGCGAGGAGCTTGGCATGTGCCTCACCAAATCCGTCAACGGACGCCAGCTCAAAATTCCAGTCCACGTTCATGATCCCCGGACCTTCGTGGGCAACTACCTTGATGCCCGCGTCCATCGCCTTCTTCAGGACCGGCTCCAGCGCGGTTTCGTCGTTGGGTACGACACCGATCACGTCAACGCCCTTCGCAATCAGGTCCTCGATCGCCCGTACCTGCAGAGCCGGGTCTGCGGATGTCGGGCCGATCATTTCGGCATCCATGCCGATCTCGGCGGCACGTTCCTTGATCCCGTCCTCCATGGCGTTGAACCAGGGAATTCCACCGATCTTCACTACGACGCCCATCGTCGGGTTCTGCGCCATCGCGGCGCCGGCAAACCCGACGGCGAATGCGAGTCCCGACAGAATTCGGAGAGTATTCTTCATGGCTTCCTCCTGCATTGGCCGGCGAATTGGCCGGCTCCTTTCCAGTCGCGCGTACTTTACGCTCCGGTTGCCGGCACAGGTGCAGTTTGCACATCTTGCCGGTAACCAGTCGGTGAAAAGCTAGTGGTTTCGCGTTCAACGATCAAGTGCATCGTCAAAACGGGTACAGCGGGTTACCCCGCGCCACGCCCGGGGTTCGACTTCAGCATCGGCAGGAATTCGCCTCCGGGCCGTCCCTGAAATCGGGACTCGGATCGCGGAACATTCTGTCCCCCGCAAAGTCGCGGCCGTTGCGGTGAAGCGACCGTGCCACGGATCTACGGACTGCAAGCTGCGTTAGTCGGAAATCGTCGATTGCACCTCGTTCAAGAGCGAATTTCCGGCATCCACAACGGCTTCGTTGAGAATGTCGATCCAGCGCTGCCCGTGGGACGCCACACGGTGGGCGAGGCCAATCTGACGGGACGGCTCCGGAGTCGTGAACCGGAGGAAGTTCAAATCCGGACAGTTCCTCTTTTCGCTGACAGCAGCCGATTCGGGGATCAGTGTCAACCCGGCCCCACTGGCGACAAGCCGCGACAACGTCGAAAGGGACTCGGCTCCCCGGCGAACTTCCTCCAGACGCCACATTGCGCACGCGCCCAAGACCTGATCGGCAAGGCAATGACCGTCACCAAGCGTGATCAGCGGTCCGATGTCCGCACGTGACAGGTCCGTCGGACGCACCTTGCCACCGCAAGCACTTCGTACTGCAGACAGCCGCTCCGAACGCCCTGCGAGCAGGAGCTTGTCCTCGAACAATTCGCGTTCCGGGAGTTCCATCAGGCCCAGAGGGATGGACAGGATCGCTGCATCGGCACGACCGGCGAGGAGCGCGGATACCAACTCCCGACCCGGCCCCTCCACGACGTCGATCTGAACGCGGGACTGGGGGGCGCGCAGCCTCTTGAGTATGCCCGGCAACAGATACGGTGCGAGCGTCGAGACAATCCCGACCGTCACGCGTACCACACCGTCCTGGAAGCGCTTGCCCATCGCTTCCAGGAACAGGGCCTCATCCAGTACACGCAACGCCTGCTGATGCACCTCCCTGCCGAATTGCGTGAGGATGATGCCGCGATTGTCGCGCTCAACCAACACGCCGCCCAAGAGAACCTCAAGCCTGCGGATCTGCAGGGAAAGTGCAGGTTGGGAAACATAGATGCTTTCAGCGGCACGGCTGAACGAGCCGTGCTTGACCAATGCTCGAAAGTAGCTCAATTGACGAAGAGTTATTGCCATCATTCACCCCACAAAGACTGCCGACCGGAAACCGGTAGGACACACGAAAGAGAAGACCATCGCGCCACGTAGCGAGGTCTCCCTGCCCAGATTTTCCGAAATGTTGCGGAGGTACACGACGCCGTCGACGCCGTCCGCCAACCTTCCGTTCTTTCCCGCCTTCATGCGTCCGCTTCCTTGTCTGCCACCCTTCGGACCCTCCACCATGTGGGGGGCCCCGGCCAACCTGCAGGAGGCTCGCCGGAGTTCCGGCCTTCGCACGTCCTCTGCTCTTCGGGGAGGTTGCGTGTCTGCTCTGTCACGAATGATGCGACACGGGCCCAATAAAAATCCAATACTGTTTGCATCTGTTCAATATAATATTTTCTTATGATACGGCGCAGACCACGCCCTATCATACTATTAACAAGACTAAATACAGATATGAGGTTTCGGACCGCAGAGTCCGTACAGTGCGATCAGATCGCACGAAACTGCAGCAATTGACCATGCCAGCACCGCACTTCCCGGCGGGCCGGCCGGAACACGACGAAATTCACTCAAACGCTTCCAGCAGATGCCTGCACACTCCCATGGGCTGGGAAATGCAGACCAGAAGGGGTTCTCGCCGGTGAATTCGCAGAAGACCGCACTCTACCGACTGTACTTGATGAAGGGGGTAACTTGTCCGATCCTGTCGTAGAGTCGACGCGCAACGCTATTGAATTCTTCCGTCAGCCAGTAGACCGAAGGCGCACCCGCAGCATCGGCGGCATTGTAGACGGCTTCGACAAGCGCCCGCCCAACGCCTCCGCTACGGACATCCTCCTCGACAAACAGATCCTGCAGGTATGTTACGTTCTCGATCCGCCAACAGTGTCGATGATGGAGAAAATGCACGATCCCGACCAGATTCCCGGTCTCGTCCTCCGCAACAAGTCCTCGGAATTCCCACGGATCATCCGCCAGAAGCCTCCGGAAAGTCTCGAGGAACACTACCTCGGAAACACCGGTCTCGTAATAAGCCAGGTATCGCGACCAGAGTTGACGCCACCGGTCCTCATCGCCTGAATGGATCTTCCGTACCGTAACTCGCATCGCCAATCCGCTCCTGCGCTACGCCGGACAAACGGACGAACTGCAGTTGCCCGCGTGCCCGCAATTCCCGGCCGATGTACCGATCCGGTGTGGTCCATCCTACTATGACTGCCGGGCACCGGCACCCGAAGGCGGAACGAGTCTCGCCCATGACCCGTGCACGATTTTGATGTCGGTACACTTCCTGCTCGTGGCCGTGGGGCGATCGAGATGCGAATCGGGATGAATCGGATGAGAGAGCTTCTGTCGCAAGGGCACTGGCATCCACAGGACCGGGTACGTTTCCGGAAGCAAGGACGCTGGTTCGCTGGCGTTGTCGTGTCATGCAACCGGCAGACCGTCGATGTGGATGTCGGTGAAATCGGAGGCAGCCGCGAAATCTGGCGTGTCGGACGTGACGGGCTGCACCCGGCCGACCCGACTGGTGCCAAGGTCCAGCGACACCGGGCGCAGCGACTGGAGTGGGTCCGCAGGCGGGCCGCCGCGCTCATTGCGCGGCACGGCCTGGTTGGATGGCAGTTCTGCTGGGACACGGCACAACGACGAGGAGGCGCATGCGACTACCGGCGCCGCGCGATCCAGTTGTCGCTCGGATACGCGATCTCCGCATCGGATACAGAGGTGGAAGACACCCTGCTGCATGAGATCGCCCACGCGCTGGCTGGACCTGGCCATGGCCATGACGACGTTTGGCGTGCGATCGCCCGTGCCATCGGGTGCAGCGGGCGCGTCAGGCACAGTCTCGAATTCAGCGGAGCACTCTGGGAAGGGAGTTGCCAACGCGGCTGCGCCCGCGCTCTTCGGATTCGCAGGCAGCGCAACACGGTCTGCCGCAAATGTGGCGGCGCAATCCGCTGGTCGCGACTGCAACCGGAGGGGCAGGAGAGATGAGCGACCGCAGTGGCCTCGACCTGGTTCAAGAGCGGATTGCGCGATCGGAGGCCGCCGCAGGGCGCGCCCCGGGCTCGGTTTCTCTGGTAGCCATTTCCAAGAAACAGTCGAATGCCCGGATCAAGGCCGTGCTGGCAGCAGGACACCGCATCTTCGGCGAGAATCGGGTCCAGGAAGCGGTAGAGCGCTGGACCGCCATCCGGGAACGAACGCCGGACCTGGAACTGCACCTCGTTGGCCCCCTGCAATCGAACAAGGCCCGTGCGGCGACGTACCTGTTTGACGTCATCCAGTCCCTGGACAGGCCGAAGCTTGCCAGGCGACTCGCCGACCTCGCCCAGGAGCGAGGGCGTGCACCTACCCTGTTCATCCAGATCAATACCGGCGAAGAACCGCAAAAGGCCGGTGTTGCACCACGTGATCTGGATGCATTCGTCCACCAGTGCCGCCACGAGTTCGACTTGCCGATTGTGGGACTGATGGCCATTCCGCCGATCGACGAGGAGCCGGCCATGCATTTTGCGCTGCTGCAGAAACTCGCAGAGCGAAATGGGCTGACAGCACTCAGCATGGGAATGAGCGCCGACTTCGAGACGGCCGTCACGTTTGGCGCCACGCATGTGCGGGTTGGCACGGCGGTGTTCGGGGCGAGATCCTGAACTCGGCCGCTTGAGCCAATCGAGATCCTGACCCCCGAGATCCGCCATGCAGGCCTCCAGTCTCGGCGTCCTTGCCTTCATACTCTGCCTGGTTCTCGCCGCCGTCGGCCGTGGCGCCGGTGAAACCTATATTGTCTTCCTGCCCTCTCTTGCACGGGAATTCGGTTGGACCCGGGTAGAGGCTGCATCTGTCTACGGTGTCATGCAATTCATGGTTGCCGTTGCAGCGATTCCGATCGGCCACTTCTTCGACCGCTGGGGCCCCCACAGAACGTTCACGGCCGGCCTCCTGTTGATCTCGGCCGGAATGGCAATTGCATCTCGTTCCAGTGCCATCTGGCACTTTCAACTCTGCATCGGAATTCTTGGAGGAATGGGCGTCGCCGCCCTTGGTCCCGTCCCGTGCACGGCATTGATCTCGCGCTGGTACCACGCGCGGCTCACAACACGACTCGGTGCGGTCTGGGCGTCGGCTGGCCTCGGTGTCCTGGTGGCGGCACCGTCCATCCAGTTGCTCATTGATGCAACAGGATGGAGGCAGGCCTATCTTGCGTTCGCCGGATTGTTGCTGCTCATTCCGATCGCCCTGCTGTGGGTGCCCTGGACAGCGCTCTTCGAAGGCCGCAAGGATCTCCGGCAGGAATCAAGGCGCCCAGGTCAATCTGTCTCCCATTTCCGGAAACTCAGGAGCCGGGCCTTCCTGGGTCTCGCCAGCGTTCACTTCATCACCGCCGTGGCCATGTTTTCCATTCATCCGCAAACCGTGGCAATATTTGTCGATTCCGGGTTGCCGGAGATCGTCGCAGCCAGCGTCTTCGGTGCAGCAGGTGCGGCAGGTGCGGCCGGTATGCTCGGCCTGGGCTGGATGGTCGATCGGTTCCACCGGCTGGGCGCCGTTCTGTTCAGTTACGCGCTGAGCGTTGCAGGGATGCTTCTGCTGCTGCCGCTGCTCTCGGGCGGGAATGCGTGGCTTGCGTGGGCATTCGCATTCACGTTTGGACCGACCTTCGGTGCCCGCGGTCCTGTGCTTGCCGCCACCGCGGCTTCGATCTTCGGGCCCGGTTCGGGTCTCGGAACAGTGGTGGGCGCGATGTACGCCATCGGGAGCCTGGGAGCCGTGCTGGGCAGCACGGTAGGAGGGCTGCTTCACGATCTCAGCGGCGGGTACCATTGGACAATCGCGTGGGGATCCCTGGTCATTCTCATTCCGCCAACGCTCTTTCTCCTGCTGCCCGAACTCCGCACCGGCCAGCGCGTTCCTCGCTGAAGGAGACGACCTCCATGCACGCGAACACCCGCGCAGCCCTCTGGATTTCCGGTTCGCTACTCTCCTTCTCGTCCCTGGCCATCGCGGGACGAGAACTCGGCGAGGTCGTGTCCGTGGCTGTCATCCTGATGGTACGCAGCGTTGCCGGACTCGCTGTAACCAGTGCGTTCATCGCCAGGTACGAACCAGCCAGCCTACGGATTTCTCTGACCGCCTTCCGCGCCCTGCTTGTCCGCAACGTTGCGCATTGGGGCGCATCCTTCTGCTGGTTCTGGGGAATTACGCTGCTGCCGCTCGCAGAGGTCTTTGCCATCGAGTTCACCATGCCCATCTGGGCGGCGATCCTTGCGGTTGCGTTCCTGGGCGAACGACTCAATTTCCTGCGCGGCATGGGCATCGCGATCGGCATCCTTGGGGCCCTCGTAATCCTGCGACCAGGCACCGGCGTGTTCAATCCGGCTTCCCTGATCGTGCTTCTGGCGGCACTCGGCTTCTCGGTATCACTGGTCGCCACACGAAGTGTCATAGGCGGCATGTCCACCATGGCATTCCTGTTCTACATGTCCCTGCTCCAGTTGCCGCTCGGAATCGCGTTCGCGGCAACCGACTGGACACCCATTACCGTTGCGAGCCTTCCGTGGCTCGTCGTGACATCGGTGGCCGGATTCACGGCGCATTTCTGCCTGGCCCGGGCATTGAGGCTCGCCGAGGCAAGTGTGGTGGCGCCCATGGATATCCTGCGGCTTCCCCTCATCGCCCTTATCGGCGCTGCCGTCTATGGGGAAACACTCGACGGATGGGTTGCCGTGGGAGCTTGTCTTGCTTGCTTCGGCAACTGGCTCAATCTGCGAAGCAGCAACCGTCTGCCCTGAAACCTGGAACAGCACCATCCAGTCGACATTGTCACAGTGCGCCAGCCCAAACGGCGCCTGACCACGCGAATGACCATGTCCGGCAGGCAACCTGTCCCTGCGCTATGCAGCGGTACTGGCAGACCGCTGGCCGAGAGGGCGCGAAGTCCGGAACCCGCACACGGAGTACAGTAGAGAACGGCGATCACCCCCCGGACTGCAAACGTGAAAGCCTCTTCCGTGAACGCGGGCCCGGAATCCTCGACCCCCCGCCCCGGCCCGAATCGAACATGGATCACACGTCGGAGTACCGGAGAAAGTCAGCCGGAACGCCATCACGAAGAACTCTCATGCTGAGCCTTGTGGCTCCGCATCCCAAGACATGAACAAGGCGGCACTATCACAGCATAATTCTACTCCACGGGCGACCGGATTCGACCGTTCGGACAAACCTGTTTCAGACCGGCATCACGGCTCCGCAATCTCGGTTGGCCGACGGTCGCATATCGGATTTTGTCGAATGAGGAACGCAGGTCATGTCCAAGCCAGAATTCGGCCCGAATTCAGCCAGATTTGTCCTGCCCCGCCGGAAGGCCGCCCATTTCGCAAACGATCCGCCACTCTTCTTCGGAGACCGGTTGCACTGACAATCGCGAGTTTCTGACCAGCGTCATCTCCGCCAGTCGAGGCTCGGCTCGAATGGCAGAAAGTCTTACCGGATGGGGCATTCGACAGACTGCGCGCACGTCAACGCACTCCCACTTTCCCGTCGAATCCGTCGAATCGGGGTGCGCTTCCGCACAGACTTCAACAACCCCGACAATGCTCTTCTCGCCCACCGAATGGTAAAAAAAGGCCTGGTCGCCACAGCGCATTTCACGCATCATATTTCGTGCCTGGTAATTTCGGACACCATCCCATTCGGTGCCGCCATCACCCTCCGCAACCTGCTCTTCCCACGACCACGCGCCAGGCTCGGATTTCATCAACCAGTACCGCATCTCGCATTCTCCTTGCAACGGACTTTCCGGGTGGAGTCTGATTTCGTCCAATTTTCTACCGTATCGGTTCTATCAATCGGTCTGCAAATGTTCCAATACCTGACAAAACACGATACTCCCTTTCGTCGTGCGCCATAGGGTCTCTAGGTCTCCGCCACGGCTAGTTGCCGCCCGTTCAGCGCATTCGGTTTCCCCTTTGCCAGCCTGTCGCCGGCGGGTTGATACGCCCGTCCCGATTTGCATGAAAACCGCCCGCCGGGGCGTGCCGAAGTACTGGAATTGCGATATGAGGCTATTGTTCCCGGGCGGATCAAGCGGCTCCCGCGAACAAAGGAAGGCGCAGGGGGGCAGTTGAGCCGCGTTATATCACGGAGCCGCCAGCCCCGCGGCAGGAGATGCCCATGGAGTCCACAGCAAGGGTCGTGATCGTAGGCGGCGGCGCCGTCGGATGCGCCATTGCCTATCACCTGGCACGCGCAGGTTGGAGTGAGGTCACCCTCCTCGAACGGGACGAACTGACCGCGGGGTCGACTTGGCACGCGGCCGGCCTGCTGCCGCTCTTCAACATGTCCTATGCGGTCAGCCATATTCATGACTATTCCGTTCGCTTCTACCGCGAGATCGGCCGCGAATCCGGCCTGGACCCGGGCCTGACCATCAACGGCAATCTCCGCATGGCCCAATCCCGGGACCGAATGGACGAGTTCATGCTGTATGCCAGCACGGCAGAGACCGTTGGCATACCCTTCGAATGGCTGGCGCCGTCCGACATCCGTGAACGCTGGCCGCTGGTCCACACCGCCGATCTGGTTGGTGCCCTGTTTCATCCAACGGACGGCTACGTCAATCCTGCAGATGTCACGCAGGCCATGGCGCGTGCAGCACGGAACCGCGGCGTCACGATCCACCGCAAGAAGCATGTCGATACGTACAAGCGCATGCCGGGAGGCGAATGGTGTGTAGAGGGCCGGGACCGCACAACCGGCGACGCCTTCGCGATCCGGACAGAGCATGTGGTGACAGCCACGGGCAACCACGCCCAGGCCACGGGCGAAGCCGTTGGAATGCGGCTTCCTGCCATTCCCGTTGAACACCAATACGTCGTCACCTCCGAGTGCCCCAGCCTCTCCGAATGGCGCGCGGCGGGCAATCCGGAGCACCCGGTCCTCCGCGACGCCGACGCCAAGTGGTACGTCCGGGAAGAACGGAACGGCTGGATTCTCGGCCCCTACGAGAAAACCGCTCCCGCCTGGGGTACATGGGGCGTTCCATCGGGTTTCCTTGCCGACCTGCTGCCGCCGGACCTCGATCGAATCGAGGAGGAACTCCTCTCCGGTATCCACCGCATTCCATGCTTCGAGGAGGGGGGCATCAAGGAGGTATACAACGGTCCGATCTGCTACACGCCGGACGGCAACCCGCTCCTCGGCCCTGCCCCCGGGGCACCAAATTTCTGGCTGGCCGAAGGGTTCTCCTTCGGAATCACCGCTGCGGGAGGTGCCGGCTACTATCTGGCCCAGCGCATGGCAGAAGGTGAAGCCGAAATCGACATGTGGTCTCTCGATCCACGCCGGTTCGGTGACTGGATGACAAGGGCGTATGCGGCGCCAAAAAACGAAGAGGCCTACGCGCATGTCTACATCCTGCACCATCCCGACGAGGAACGGGAGGCTTGCAGACCGCTCCGAACCGCACCGTGCTACGAACGCATGCGCGATCGCGGCGCCGTCTTCGGCCAGGTAAATGGCTGGGAACGTCCCAACTACTTCGCGGAGTCACCCGGTTTCGACGACCATGGATCGCGATCATTCCGGCGCGGCAAGTGGTGGGGATTTGCCGAACGGGAGGCAAGAGCCGTGCGCAGCGGAATCGGATTGTTCGATGCCACGGCCTTCGCCAAGCACCGTGTGCGGGGACCTGGTGCTTCGGCGTTCCTAGACTGGTTGACCTGCAACCGGCTTCCCGCACCGGGACGGATCGGCCTCTCCTACGGACTCACCGAGGCCGGTACCATCCGAACCGAATTCACCGTTCTGGGTCTCGGGGAGAATGACTACTACCTGGTTACGGCTGGCGCGGCACAAGCCTATGACCATGACTACCTCTGCAGGGAAGCAGCTGCTGCCGAGACGCGGTTTGGCCGCATTGAGGTCGAGGAGGTCACCACGAAATGGGGTGTCTTCGCACTTGCCGGACCCAACTCGAGACATCTCCTCAGAAAGATCGTTCATGCGCCTGACGCGGACCAGGAGTTCTCGAACCAGCGTTTCCCGTGGCTCAGCTGTCGCCGAATCGAACTTGGCATGTGTCCAGTACTGGCGGTTCGCATCGCATATACGGGCGAACTGGGCTGGGAGCTTCACCATCCGCTGGAGATGCAGAACTACCTCTTCGACCGCATCGCCGATGCGGGCAACCCGCTTGGACTGGCCTATTGCGGTGCCAGAGCCCAGAACTGGCTCCGGCAGGAAAAGTCCTATCGCGCATTCGGGAGTGACCTCGGCAGAGACGCGACGCCTCTCGAATCGGGACTCCACCGCTTTGTCGACCTCTCAAAGGATTTTCGCGGAAAGAAGACGATGCAGGAGGTGGGAATCCGGAGCAAGTGCGTAACCGTGTTGATCGAGGGCCCCCCGGACGCAGATCCCTGGGGCCGCGAAGCACTCTGCGACGCGGCTGGCGCACAGATCGGAAGGCTGACTTCGGGCGGCTGGTCCGTCGCCTTTGGCAAGCAGATCGGAATCGGCTACGTGGCTCCCGCACTGGCCGAGCCCGGCACCAGGCTACAGGTGCGAATGATGCGGGAACTCTGGCCTGCGGAGGTCGTCCCCGATTCACCATACGACCCTGCCAATGAACGGATCCGTTCCGATGGATAGCGTCGAGCAGGGGAGTGCGGCAGACGGTATTCGTGTAGTTGCATTCGACGCATACGGAACCCTGTTCGATGTTGCGGCGGCTGCGCGGCAAGCCGCTGACGAACCGGAGCATGCGGTTCTCCGGGAGAACTGGCCGAGAATCGCCGCTGCGTGGCGCATCCGTCAATTGGAATACACGTGGCTTCGTTCCCTGGCAGGAGCCCATGATGACTTCTGGCAGGTAACCCGGGATGCGCTCGACTGGTCGCTCGAAAATGAAGGCCTGGGCGACAATGCATCCCTTCGCAAACGCCTTCTGGACCTGTACTGGACGCTCCAGGCCTATCCGGAGGCAGTTCAAGCCCTTCACCGTCTGCGCTCCGACAGGCATGCAGTCGCAATTCTGTCGAACGGCTCCGTACAAATGCTCGATGCCGCGGTATCCAGTGCCGGTATCGGCAATATGGTTGACGCCGTTCTCAGCGTGGATTCGGTAGGCATCTTCAAGCCGAGCGCCCGGGTCTATCGGCTCGTGTGCGACCGATTTGACTGTGAACCGGCGGCAGTCGCCTTCGTCTCAGCGAATGGCTGGGATGCCGCCGCCGGAGCCGGATACGGCTTCCGGACCATTTGGGTGAACCGTGAGGGAGCCCCACGAGAGCGTCTGCCCTGGTCTCCGGAAATCGTGGTCAGCGACCTGTCCGCAATCCCGACTGCGGTCCGGGCAATGCATTCGGAGGGACCCTCATGACAGCTATCGCAACCGAAGCCTCGCAAACGGACGTTCTCCCCCCGGACTTTGCCGATCTGCTGGCAGCGCAACGGCGGCTCAACGGATATGCACGTCGTACGCCATTGCTGGAATCAAGTCGCTTGAACGAGGCGGCCGGACGACGGATCCTGGTCAAGGCAGAATGCCTTCAGCATTGCGGCACCTTCAAGTTTCGGGGCGCCTGGAACCATCTCCGCGCACATGCCGAAGAGGCACGGCAGCGTGGCGCCGTGGCAATCAGTTCCGGCAACCATGCACAGGGTGTGGCAAGGGCGGCTTCACTACTACAGATCCGCGCGACCATCGTGATGCCGTCGGACGCACCTGCGCCCAAACTGCACGGAACACGTGCCTACGGCGCCAAGGTCGTGACCTACGATCGGCAAACGGAATCGAGCGAAATCGTGACTGGTCGTATTCTGGCCGAAACCGGTGCCGTTTTCGTGCGCCCGTACGACGATCCGTACATCATCGCCGGACAGGGCACAACCGGCCTGGAGATCGTCGAGGATGCACGCAAGCTTGGCGTAGAGAGAGCGGACGTGCTGGTCCCCTGCTCGGGAGGAGGGCTTGCCGCCGGCTGTGCCCTCGCATTTGCAGCCGAAGCGCCCAGACTGCGTGTGCGACCCGTCGAACCCGTCGGTTTCGATGACTGGGCACGCTCTCTGCGAGCAGGCGAGCCGGTTGCCAACAACCAGAATTCGGGCTCGCTTTGCGACGGGCTCCTCGCTCAGACCCCGGGCCGTATCACATGGCAGATCGGCCGGGAACAGTTCGGATCGGGCCTGAAGGCCGGTGACGAAGACGCGTTGGATGCCATGGCGGTCGCACTTCGACTGTTGCGGCTGGTTCTAGAGCCAAGTGGCTCGGTCGGGCTAGCGGTGGCGCTTCAGGTCGAAAAGGGCATCAGTGATCCAGTGATCGTCGTGGCATCCGGCGGAAATGCCGCACCCGACATTCTGCGTCGCAGCTTGGGGCAATAATGGTACACTTGCGTACATTTGTCGAACAAAATACGCTTGGAGTGGCGGAATCTGGTGTACAACCATGTCAGCTAGAAGGGAGAATGCCATGCTGACCCGCAAACAGATGAAGCTGTTCGACCTCATCGAAACCGGAATGCGCGAGAATGGAGTAGCACCATCCTACGACGAACTTCGCCAAACTCTTGGACTTGCCTCCAAGTCAAGCATCCACAGCATGATGAACGCTCTCGAGGCCCGGGGTTACATCCGGCGCCTCCGCTACAAGGCCCGGGCAATTGAAGTCCTTAAGCCGAGCGACCGCGGCGGCCTGCCCAATCCGTATTTGCCAAAGCCGAGGCAGACCGCAGATGCCGTCTACGACATCCCGCTCATTGGTGCGGTCACGGCCGGTCCTCCGGTCGTGGTGTGGGAATCTACCCATCGCTATGTGACCGTACCTCCCGCCTTCGCGCCGCCGCATGGAGAACACTACGCCCTCGACGTCCGGGGCGACTCCATGACCGATGCCGGAATCAACGAGGGAGATATCGTCGTCATCCGACGTCAGTCATCCGCCAATTCGGGCGATATCGTTGTCGCCCTGGTTGATGGGGAAAACACACTCAAGCGTCTCCAACTCGACTTGGAGCGACAGACGGTGAAATTGATCGCGGAAAATCCGGCCTACCAGGACATGGAATTCGAGAACGACGAGATCGAGGTACAAGGCCGCATGGTCAGCCTGCTCCGGCGCTACGATGCGGCGGACGTGCCAATTCCAAGCGAGGAAGGAGAAGAGGTTCAGAACAGGGACGAATGATCGTGACATTTCGTTAGATCATCTCCGCCATCATACGCGACGCAGGTTGACAGCGCGCCGCACACCGCCCAAGTTGCGGACGTCGGGGGCGCCATAGCCCTACAACCAGCGCAAGGGAGTCACCGTTGTCAGCTACCAGCTATCTGTTTTCGTCAGAGTCCGTGTCCGAAGGACATCCCGACAAGATCTGCGATCGGATTTCCGATG
>CAZPXZ010000055.1:0-23726 GCA_964590405.1 uncultured Rhodobacterales bacterium
AAGCTATTCGGAACAAATCGCCCTGCTTACGCCGAGAAAATCAGAGAAACAACAACGTGCCACGGCCGCTACGGTCACGCAGCCGTTGCACCGGTTGATGACCGGCGGGACGCTGTACTGGCCTCGGTTGAACTGATCGGCGAGTTTGACCGCTTCTGGCAGGAGCAGATCAGGGCGGGTGTTCCCGACACCCAGTTGACCATAGGCCGTGTCCATACGGATACGGAAAGGGAAGGCTTGACGGTGGTGCCCGGCGAATGCCGTTTTTCCGTCAATTTCGGCGGCACGACTCTGGAATTCATCGAGGCCGGGAGCAAGCGCCTGCGCGAATTGGCCCATGCCATCGCAACCAGACGCAATGTCCGCTTCGATCTCGGCCGACAGGCCGGCAGCGTTCCCATGCCCCTGGACCCGGTGGTGCGGCGTGAATTGCTCGATGCGGCCAAGGCCCTGTCCATCCCCTGCCACGAAATGGCGACCGCAGGGCACGACGCGGCGACCTTCGGCAAGGCCGGCATCCCGGCCGCCATGGTCCTGGTGCGGAACCAGAACGGCAGCCATAACCCGGACGAGGCCATGGAGATCGACGATTTCCTCGCCGGCTCCGCCGTTCTGGCACGGACAGTCCTGCACATGACTTGACAGGAATCCCTCGTAATGGGGGCAACCAGCGGCGGGCAGGAAGATCCGCCGCATCGTTCGGGGGTGCGGCCGGGAGGGGCGCAGTCTATTCGAGAGCACACCTCCATACCGCATCTGCATGCGGAACGTCGGCGCGGTGGATCCCGACCCCGACGAGGCCGGCAAGTTGAACGGCGATCTCGATTCCGGGGAAGGCGAGCGTATCGACATGCCGGTGTCCGGTTCCTTCGGGAACTGCCTCGCCGGTCGTTCCGAGCCCGTCAAAGTCGACCTACACCAGACCGAATCTCACCTGGGCAACCCAGTCGGAAGTCGAACCTGGTCGCGGCGAACTTCGCGCCATGGACACATCAGCCATACACAGGTTCTCCACGAGTTATCCACAGCTTGTTCCCATGACGGAATGGTCTTGGCCAGCACCTGCGCAGCCCCTTTGCGACCATTGCGCTGGAAGGTGGCAAGTATGATCGACTGTCGCATGATCACGGCCGTAGCGGCCCTGTGCGCCTTGCCGGACGCTGTCGAACGATCCCGGATTGTCCCATGTCCGGGTACCGGTTGCGCGACAATCCGGATGAGTCTCCGTGTTGCCGCATCCAGGAATGCTGCCGACGCGTTCTGTCGTTGCCCCAGAGAAGTGTCACCGAGCGCGCGAAGTCCGGGGCGCGGTTGCCGCGCGCAATTGCGGCACTCCGCGGATACAGCCTGTACGCGATGTTCCGGTACAGTTGGAGATATTCTGCAATACACAAATACATATAATTCGAAATATGCAAGTGTCAGCTTCAACCCAAGTCTATGGTCCCCAATGGATTCGCCGTGTGGCAGTACTTGTTACGGATCTCAAACCCGGAAGCACCAGGACAGTCTTGGACTGCCAGTATCGTTACCTGCAGCCTCCGCAAGGTTGTCTGCGGCCGAATACGCGGGCCGGGAAGCGTTGCGGGCAGCCACGAGCGAGCGCATGGCGGCAAGAGGGACCAGTCAGGAGGCGTAGCGGCCGGGCATTTCCGATCCGCCGAGGGATTGCAGGGACGGACCGGGTGTCGCGCGGGTGATTGACTTGCTTCGTGCCGGTGCCAGAGTCTCTCCTGATCGCCGGTTCGACCCGAAGACCGGCCCGGGACGGGAGTAACTTCTTGGAAGTCCTTCAACTCATGGTCAGCGGACTTGCCAATGGCTGCATCTACGGCCTGATCGCGCTCGGATTCGTGCTGATCTACAAGGTCACGGAGCAGATCAATTTCGCCCAGGGCGACATGATGATGCTCGGCGCCTTCATCGCGCTCGGTCTCGGCAATGCCTCTCACATGGGTCTGCCGTTTCCCCTTGCCTGTCTCGGTGCAGTCCTGGCCATGGCCGGAATAGGCTGGTTTCTCGAGCGCGCCGTATTGCGTCGCGCGTTCGGCGAGTCGCAGATGGCGGTAGCCATGCTCACCATCGCTCTCGGCTTTCTGATCCGCTTTGCCGCTGGCGCGATCTGGGGTCATACCCCCGTTGTGCTCGCCAGTCCGATTGCCGGCATCTATCTGTCCGTCGGGGGTGTGGCCCTCGGTGTTGACGAGATCGCGGTCGTCCTGGCAACGATGGTCCTGACCGCTGGGCTCTACCTGTTCTTCATCTGGACCCGACTCGGGGTCGCCATGCAGGCAGCGAGCCAGAATCAGCTTGCGGCCTACTATGTGGGCATCCCGGTCCGGCGTATCCACGGGCTCGTTTGGGCCCTGGCAGGCGCGACCGCCGCGATCTCGGGAATCCTGTTCGCATCCAAGGGATCCATCGACCCATCCACGGGGTTCCTCGGCATCAAGGCATTTGCCGCCGCGGTAATCGGCGGGTTCGGTTCTCTCCCCGGAGCCCTGCTGGGCGGTCTGGTGGTCGGGATCATCGAGCAATTTGCGGCACGCTACATCGATGCCGGCTATGCGCAGATCGCTCCTTACCTGGTGATGATCCTCGTCCTGATCCTGCGGCCGCACGGTCTGATTGCACAGGTCCGGGGCAAGAAGGCCTGAACAGATGCGGACAGACTTCAAGACCGACTACGAGCACGATATTCGCCTCTTTCCGGATTGGCGTCGTGCGCTCCCCTATGCCGCCTTGCTGGCGCTGGCCGTGGCCCTGCCCTTCCTGCTGGATGACTTCCTGATCGGCGAGGCGACCCATGTTCTGATCCTGGCGATTGCCGGAATGGGTCTCATGCTACTGACCGGGCATGCCGGACAGGTCAGCCTGGGCCACGCGGCATTTCTTGCCGTTGGCTGTTACACCAACGCCATCCTGATGCTGCAATTCGATCTGCCGTTTCTGCTGTCCTTCCTGCTCGCAGGGCTCACGGCGGGTCTCGTGGGCGTGATCGTTGCCGTTCCGGCCTTCCGTCTGCACGGAATCTATCTCGCCATCGCGACACTCGCGTTGTCCATCCTGACCCAGGACGTCATCGTCCTTCTCGAGCCCTGGACAGGAGGTGTGAGCGGGTTGTTGGCCCCGGAGATCTCCATTGCCGGGATTGGAGTGGCCCGGTTTGGTTCGCCTGACCGGTTCTACTGGCTCTGTCTGGCAGTTGCGGTCTGCGTCACCCTCGGATACCGCAACATCCTGCGGGCACCGCTCGGACGGTCCTTCGAGGCGATCCGCGACTCGGAGTTGTCGGCGCAGGCGATGGGCGTCAACCTCGCGCGAACCAAGGCCGCCGCCTTCGGGCTCTCGTGCATGGCGACGGGATGGGCCGGCGCGTTGATGGGGCATTTCTACTTCACCTTCAACCACGAGGTCTTCACCATTGTCCTGTCCATTCAGCTCCTGCTGATGATCGTGATCGGCGGTCTCGGCTCGATTCATGGCGCCTATTACGGGGCAGCCGTCGTGGGTCTGATTCCACTGGGCATCAGTCTGGGGCGCGACTGGGTCGCAGACATGTTTGGAACGGGCGGAGTCGCGATTCCAGGGCTGGAGACCGGGATCTTCGCAGTGGTCCTGATCCTGATCATTCTGTTCGAGCCGCTGGGCATCCACGGTCGGCTGCGGAAGTGGAAATTCTACGTGGAGCTCTTTCCCTTGTGCCGCCGCGACATGTTCCGCCGGCAGAAACGATATCTCCGGACGGAGCGACTGCGGTGAGCCTCCTGGAAATTCGCGACGTAACCCTGCGGTTCGGGGGGCTCACGGCACTCGACGGCGTCTCGTTCGAGGTGGAACCCGGAGAGGTCTTCTCGATCGTCGGCCCCAACGGCGCCGGCAAGTCGACACTCTTCAACCTGGTATCCCGCTTCTATGATCCCGAAACGGGCGATGTGCGGTTTGCGGACAGGAGCATCCTGGACCGGACCGCCTCCGAGGTCGCCGGGTTGTACTGCAGAATCTGCTGGTCGCCCGCCACACAAACCGGAGACCATCGATCCTGTCGCAGGTCCTGTTTACACCGTCCGTGCGCCGGGGGGAGATCGCGGATCGCGGAAAGGTCGAGGAAGTGATCGACCTGCTGGATCTCCAGGCCTATCGGGATGCAAGGATCGCAGGGCTGCCCTACGGCGTCCGCAAGGTGATCGAACTCGGGCGAGCGCTTGCCCTCGATCCTGCGCTTGTTCTCCTGGACGAGCCCGCCTCCGGCCTGTCCGCGGAAGAGACACGGGACATTCGGTTTCGTATTGACGATATCCGGAGGCGGATGGGCGCCACCGTTGTGATGGTCGAACACGACATGGGACTTGTTTCGGCCGTGTCGGACCGGGTGCTGGTACTGGCCGAGGGCCGGGTGATCACTGTGGGGACCCCCGCCGAAGTCCGCGCGCATCCAGAGGTCGTCGAGGTCTATCTTGGTGCTGCACCGGAGCAAACGACATGAGCGGTGCGCTCCTCCGGATTCGCAATCTCGAGTGTCATTACGGCCCTGTCATGGCCTTGCGCGGTGTAAGCGTGGATGTGCCGGATGGAGGCGTCGTCGCGATCCTCGGGGCCAATGGGGCGGGCAAGACGACGCTGCTGCGTGCGATCTCCGGGATCATGGATCCGGATCAAGGACAGGTTTTCCTGGGGGATGAGCCGATCGAAGGACGTGAACCCGACCGCATCGTGCGCATGGGTGTCGTGCATGTACCCGAGGGTCGCGAGATCTTTCCGTTGCTTTCCGTGGGGGACAACCTCGCCATGGGTGCCTTCACGCGAAAGGACCGGCGGGTGGACGAAGACAGGGAAATGGCGTTCGATTACTTTCCGGTCCTTCGGGAGCGGCTGCGCCAGCCGGCCGGGACCCTCTCCGGCGGGCAGCAGCAGATGCTGGCGATCGCGCGGGGACTGATGGCGCGACCGCGGGTTCTCCTCCTGGATGAGCCATCGCTCGGTCTATCACCCATCCTGGTGCGTGATCTGTTCACCATCATTGGGCGGCTGAACCGGGAACGGGCGATCACCATGCTGCTCGTGGAACAGAACGCCAAGGCGGCGCTGGAAGTGGCGGACTTCGGCTATGTCATGGAAACGGGCCGCATCGTAATGGAAGGGTCCGCGGAGCGGCTCGGCAGGAGTCGGGATATCCAGGAGTTCTATCTGGGCACCGGGCAGGAAGACGACCAGCGCGGAGCGCGGCGGTGGAAGCGCCGAAAGACATGGCGATGACGACGGACGAAGTGAACGGTTCGCGGAGAACCTCCCATCCCGGTGATGGTGGTACATGTTCCGATGGCTCGACTGTTTCCCTCCAGATCGACGGTTGCGATACGTTGCCGAGACTGTTCCTGAACCGATGCCGGACCTTGGGCGAGCAGACGGCACATCGGGAAAAACACCTCGGAATCTGGCGCAGCCATTCCTGGAACGCGTATCACGACAGCGCGCGTGCCATCGGCCTTGGTCTGGCCAGTCTTGGCCTGCAGCGGGGGATGGTGGTCTCGATCCTGTCCGAAGACAACAGGGAGTGGCTCTGTGCGGACATTGGCATCCAGTGCGTCGGCGGGATCGTCTGCGGAATCTATCCCACTGGGAGCGCCGGGCAACTTGCATATCTCCTTCGGCATTCGGAGAGCCGGTTCCTGATCGTCGAGAATGACGAGCAGCTCGACAAGTTCCTCGAAATCCGCGACCAGTTGCCCGAACTCGTCAAGTGCATCGTGATGGACCGTACCGGACTGGATGACTTCTCCGACGCACAGATCCTGTTCCTGGACGAACTCTGCACCGCGGGAAGCGACCTCCACAACACGGATCCCGAACGCTTCGAGCGCGCGGTCTCGGAGGCTCGTCCAGAGGATGTCGCCATGCTGATCTACACCTCCGGTACGACCGGCAATCCGAGGGGGGCAATGATCAGTCATCGCAACATCCTCGCCTGCGTGACCGCGGCACAGCCGATCCTGTCAACCCGGGTGCGGGATGAGCAACTCTGCTTCCTGCCCTTGAGCCATGTCTTCGAGCGGTTGACTTCGGTTTACGTGCCCATTGCCGCGAAGTCGGTGGTCAGTTTCGCGGAGAGTCCGGAGACGGTCTTCGACAATCTGCAGGAGGTTTCTCCCCATTTCTTGATCGCAGTGCCCCGGGTGTGGGAGAAGATCCATTCCCGGATATCGGTACTTGCCAGTGAGGCGTCGCCGCTCGGTAGATGGGCGTTTCACCGGGCGGTCGACTGCGGCAAGGAGCGCGTCCGGGTCCGGCAGCAGGGGCGTCGGATTCCGCCTTGGCTGGAATTGCGCTTCCGACTGTGGGACTGGCTCGTCTTGGCGAACCTGCGGCGGATGATCGGACTCGACCGGGTCCGTCTCGTGGTCAGTGGCGCGGCACCGGTCTCAAGCGAACTCATCGCCTGGTACTGGGCGATCGGTGTAGCCATGGTGGAGGGTTACGGTCTGACAGAGACAACCGGAATTCTTGCTGGCAACGTGATCGAACGGAACCGCCCAGGCTCGGTAGGCCGTCCGGCGTTGGGCGTGGACATCCGGATTGCGAATGACGGGGAGATTCTCGCCAGGGGCGGTGTTGTCTTTCAGGGCTACTGGAGAGAGCCGGAGGAATCCGCCAAGGCGCTCCGGGACGGCTGGCTGCATACGGGTGATGTCGGCCGGATTGACGATGACGGTTTTCTCTGGATCACGGGCCGGGTCAAGGACATCATCGTTACGGCGGGCGGCAAGAACATTGCGCCGGCCGTGATGGAAAACCAGTTGAAGTTCTCTCCCTACATTTCCGATGCGCTGGTGATCGGCGACAGGAGAAAATACCTCACCGCACTGGTCATGATTGACCAGGAAAGCGTGGAGACATACGCGCGGGACAACCGGATTCCGTTCTCGGACTTTGCCTCGCTGTGTCGTTCGCGATCGGTCATCGACCTGGTTCGGGCGGAGGTCGAGTCAGTGAATGCCGGGTTTTCCCCCGTGGAACAGGTAAAGGAGTTCCGATTGATCGACCGGCTCCTGTCTCCGGAAGACGAGGAATTGACTCCGACAATGAAACTGCGGCGGAATTTTGTCGAGATCGCGTACAAGGAGATTATTGATACAATGTACGAGTCGTCGGTTACGTAATACCTCAATCGCGGGAGGCGTATCAGGAAAGACATGACAATGTGAGGAGTGCACGCGGGCAGCTGGCAGGACTTTGCCACTTTGCTGCCGCCCCGGCTTGGGCATTCGATCCAGAACCAGACTGAAGATGCTCGATTCGGATGGAACGCCGCGCGAAACCGGGCCGGTTCCGACGCGTCCGGGAACCAGAGAAGGAGTGAAACCATGCGAAGTCTCAGAGTATTGGCAATGGCGTTTCTCGTAGCCGTACCGGCTCATGCCAGCCAGGGGGTTAGCGAGAACGAGGTCGTCATCGGTTCCGTCAGCGATCTTTCCGGGCCATTTGCCGCATTTGGCGCTCCGGCCGTCGCCGGTGCCCAGCTGCATTTCGATGCGGTGAATGCGGCCGGCGGAATCCACGGCAGGACCATCCGGTTCGTGGTGGAGGACATGGGCTACGAGATGCCGAGGGCGATCCAGGCATACAACAAGCTGATCAATCGCGACGGGGTCTTCGCGATGCTGCTGTCCCTCGGCACGCCGATGAATATCGCGGGCTTCGAACTCCTGGAGCCGAAGAACATTCCCAATGTGTCGCCGCTGTCCGCCGCGCGACAGTTGCTCAGCGAACCTGTCGGACTGAAATTTGTGGGCACCAGCTTCTATTACGACGAATTGCGTCAGGCGAGTCAGTACATGGCCGAGAACCGGGGTGTCTCGAAGCTGTGCACGATGATTATTCCGACGGATTTCGGCACGGAAATCCAGGCGGCCCTGATGGACGAAGCGGCAGAGAACGACGCGCTGGACTATGTCGCTGAAACGACCCACAAACCCGACGAGATGGACTTCGTCGGCTCACTGCAGAAGCTGAACGCGGCCGGCTGCGAAATGATCGGCATTGCGCTCGGGATTCGGCAGGTGATCACGGCGGTGGGAACCGCTAAGAAGCTTGGTCTCACCGATCTCATCTTTGTCGGTTCATCTGCTTCGTTTCATACAGTGATTGCAGCGGTTCCTGGCGGGGTGGCGGAGGGGTTCCATGCCGCCGCTGGCTGGACCGACCTCGTAGCTCGTGCCGGTGAACCGGAAGTGGCTGCTTTCATCGCGTCGTATCAGGAGGCGCATGGCGAGTTTCCTGGTACCGGCGCATTGCTGGGCTATGCGTCCGGGAGAACCTTCACGAGGGCGCTGGAAGCGGCCGGGCCCGAACTGACCACGGACAGCTTTGTCGCCGCGATGGAGAGCCTCAACTATTACGATCCGATTCTGGACAATCAGGTCGACTACTCTCCGGAGGATCACCAGGGTGCGGATTCCGTTGTCCTCTCGGTTATTGAAGGCGGCCAGTGGAAGGAGTTGGCCCGGTTCGAATAGAAGCGCCGACTACGCCAAAACCTGCCGGTGCGGGTGCGCCCCGCGCAGGATGGGGGAAGGTGCCGAACGAGCCTCAGCGAGGCCTGTAGTCGGAAAGTAGCGGTTGGAGGTGCTCGTTCAGCACCTCCTCCGCGACCAGTTTGCCGATCAGCGGGGCGAGGGTCATCCCGCTGTGCATGACCGCGACATACACGTTTGGTGCCGCAGCCAGATGGCCGACAATGGGCAATCCGTCCGCTGGGATCGGACGGCTGCGGACGAGAGCCTCGGCGACGGAAAGCCGGGTTGGCCGGGCGCAGAGTCGCTCGATATCCCGGAGAATCTCCGCCGTCGGTCGTTCCGCATTTCCGACATGTTCGGCACTGCCGAAATCGGCTCCGGCGAGCAGGGACCCATCGGAATCCTGCCAGAAATGCACGGAGTCCGCCTCCAGGTAGCCGGAAACAAGCGCCGGTACGGGAACGGTCCGGATGGCCAGACCGGGCCGTCTGCCGACGGAGACCGTCGCACCCAGATGTGCCACCATCTCACCGGTTGCCGCGCCCGCGGCGACAACCACCGTGTCGGCGGGCAGCTGGGTCCCGTCTGACAGGCGAACTCCCGTTTCCACGACTCTGGCGTGCGCCCGCACCTCGATCGCTCCGCGTTCTCGGGCCTGTTGCAGCAGCCATGAAGTGATGCGGCGAGGGTCGGCAACGCCCTCGCCGGGTACGTGCAGCACCCTGTCCGGTCGGGCGGCGATTCCCGGTTGCCGATCGGCGAATTCCGACGTTGTCAGGGTGGCTGCAGGCCAACCCAGGTCGGACAGCCAGGCGGCGCGTCGCTCCGGTTCGGCGAAGCGCTGGCTGAAGAGGAAGCTGCCGGGGAACGCGGCGGGGCATTTCGGTCGGGTGGCGAATTCATGCCAGATCCGGAGGCTTGCCGCCCGAAAGGTGGCGTACTGTTCGTCCGTGGCACTGGAGGCATTCAGCCAGGCGAGCGATCCCCGCGAGGCACCGGAATCCGAATTCTCTTCGTCGACGATGGTGACGCGTCCACCCATCTCCGCGATGCGACAGGTAATGGCTGCGCCGACGACTCCTCCGCCGACGACCACGATGCGCTTGGTTTCAGATGTCATGGATCACGCCTTTGCCAATGAACGGTTGCCGGCAAATCCACCGCCATGCGGGCCGGGGTCGGCGATTGCCTCGTTGCTTCGTCCTGTGCGTACGCACTCGGTTGACTCGGGCTGCCGGCCGGGAGGCAGAAATTCGCACGAGGTGACCGCCACGCCATGTGCGGGGTGGCACGGGGAGTGGCAGACAGTGGGTTGCACGACAAGCGAAATGGGGAGCCCACGGTCCCGGCGGGTCAATGGGACATCAGGCACGGGATGGCCGCATGCCGCAGGAGGGATGCCGTCACGCCGCCGAAGACCCACTCACGGGTCCGAGAATGGCCATAGGCGCCGGTAACGATGAGGTCTGCACCGATCTCCGTAGCGCGGGAAAGGATCGTGTCGGCGACGGACGAGCCGGATTCCTCAATACTGGACACATCCACCTTGACACCATGGCGGGCGAGGCACAGTGCGATGCCCGCACCAGGAATCACGCCGTGGCCGCCGGAGCCCGTGTCGGGATTGACCGAAAGTACCGTTACGGTCTTTGCGGCGCGCAGGAGCGGCAAGCTGTCATGGACCGCACGCGAGGCTTCACGGCCTGCGTTCCAGCAAACGAGAACGTTCGATCCAATGGATTCAAAACTGCCGGAATACGGCACGACCAGCACTGGACGCCCGCTGGTCATGACAAGATCTGCCGGCAGGTCCGGGTGTGCCCCCTCCGCTTCGGCTGCGGGTCCGCCTCCCACGATCACCAGGTCTTCATAGCGAGCATGGAGTGCAACGACTTCGGAGAGCGTGCCCATCTCGGTCCGATGCAGTTCCTCCACACGGAATTCCGGCTGCAGATTCCACTTCTGCGCCGTCTCCGTGAATGCTGTTTTCCAATGGGTGGCCTCGTTCTGGATGTCCTCCATGTGCGACTGCAAGATCTCGGCAAACGCAAGGCTTGCACGCATGGTCGAGGGCAGGCTGGGCTCCGGAATGACATAGAGACCGGTCAGGTGCGCTTCGTGGGTGCTGGCCAGCTTCGCTGCGATGCGTATGCGCTCGGTGGAACTTCCGGCGTTGTCGATGTGAACCAGAATGCTCTTGTACATTGTGCGACTCCTTTCTGGCCTGGGTCGGGCGGATTGTGGTGCCGGCTTTCCCGAGTCGGTCCGCTGTGCGGCGCAGGCTCGGCACATTCCGGCTCTCGGGGGGACTCTCCATGGGAATGTCACTCCGCCTGAATCCATTTACCGGCGAATTCGGAAACCCGTCAATTGAATCGTGGTGAATCCCTTGCATGCATGCCGGTATCGGAAGCCTTTGGGGATACCGGGCAGCTGTTCCCTGATCGAGCACGCAGAGGATGGCGGCCGTGCGCAGTACTGTTTACGCAGGTTCAGCGCCGGGGAGGATGTTCTGCTAATTCTCGGTCGATCAGACCATGCGCCGGACTGAACGGCCGCCGGTGGAACCCCGGGCCGGTTCGGTCTCGCCGCCGAAATCCTCGTTGCCGTTCTGGCAGGCGTCTGCGGCTTGCGGAGGAACAAGATGTCCCGAACTGCTCGTTGCACAGACGGGATTTCGGGTGCAGCCCGGCACGAGCTGCCGGGCACGGGCATACGCGAACTTGTCGAGCGAAATCCCTTTCAACCCCGCTGGCCCTGGATTTCGGCGGATCTCCAGACGATCCGCAACTTCCTTCCCGGTGCCTTTGCCGGGATTCCGCCCGGAACCGGGGAGCGTATCGAGGTTCCGCTTCGCGACGGAACCGGAGATCGTCTCGTCGTCCGGGTTCACGCCGGGCGCGAGCCACGGCCGGCGATGATCCTGGTTCCGGGTCTGACCGGCTGCGATGCGAGTCCAGCGGTTCTGCAGGCCGCGGCGGTGTGGATTCAGGCAGGCGGTTCCGTGCTTCGCCTAAACCTCCGTGGCGCACCGCCGGGCGCAGGAGTGGCGCAAAGCGTGCATCACATGGATCGGGTCAGCGACCTGGCCGATGCGTGCCTGGCATTCGGGGACCTTTGCCCCGAGATCGGCCGTTACGGACTGTGCATCCTGGGCTTTTCGCTCGGTGGCGCGATGGCGCTTCGGCTGGCCGGATCCGGCATGCTTCCGGCAACCGTGAAGCGGATCGTCTCGGTATCCGCTCCCCTGGATTTCCATGCAACCGCGAATTGCCTGGCCCGGCGTCGCAACCGGCTCTACGAGCGCTGGCTGCTTGGGCGCATGATGGAACAGTCGCGGCACGTATGGAGGAATTCCCCGGAAACGGTGCGCTCGGCGCTTGCCAGGGCACGCCATATCCGGGACTTCGACGATGCGTTCATTTCCGGCATTGCGGGTTTCGCCGGTGCGTCGGAATACTACACGGCCTGCACGCCCCTGCGGAGCGTTGAGGCGATCCGGACTCCGACCCTCATTCTGCATGCAGACGACGACCCCTGGGTTCCGCCGCCCCGGATCAGGAGTCGCCCCCCGGTTCAAGTCGTCGTTTCGCGGGGCGGAGGCCATGTCGGCTTCCATGGCAGGAATGGCCGGGTACCGTGGCACCTGCAGATCGCGGCCGCGTTCTTCCTGCAGGGAGTTGAACTCTAGACTTGCGGAGTGCAGGCGAACGGCAGGCAGCGATTCATCACGCGGGAACCCGGTCAGTGCGGACCGGTTCGCGAAATTGCGATGTTCAGGAGCGACTGCCTTCCTTCTTCGGTCGCTACCCGGATCGCGCGGTCAAGCGCGGCGGGAAGATCTGCGCCCGTGGAAACCGTCTCTGCGTGGGCACGGCTGGCCTCGGCGGTCTTGGTGAAGTCGGGACTGGGTCGGAGCGAGGTGAGGGGCACGTCGTTCGATCTGGCGGACAATCCGTTCTTGTACAGGCCGGCTACGGAATGGCGTACCGCGCCCCACTCCTCGTTGTTCAGAACGAGCGTGATGACGGGCAACGCGAGTGCCTCCGCAACCTGGTGGCAGGCGGTCGGGTTTGCGAACATGTACGATCCGTCGCCCATCGTGGCGAAGACCAGCCGGTCGCGGTCGGCGAGTTGTGCTCCCAGCGCCGCAGGCAGACCCCAGCCGAGGCCACCGGAATGCGGTTCCTGGAAGTAGCCTTGATGTTCGTCGAGCAGCAGTGGCGGCAATGGACAGCCGAGTTCGTGGAATACGCTTGTTCTGCGCCCGGCAAGCCCGCGGATCGCGCGCCCAAGGCAAAGGCTGACCCATTCCTTTGACATCGGGGCGGCGTTCCCTGCTTCGGCATTCCGTATCACTTCGTTGCGATCCTCCTCGGAGATCCTCGCAATGCGTTTCCTGCGTTCTTCCAGCGCCGGATCGTCCTTCGGTAGTTCCTTCAGCGCATCCGCAAGCGCCAGAATCGTGGATGCGGTTTCTCCGACGAGCGCGACATCCGAGCGAAAATTGCGAACCGGTGTGGAGCGGGCGAACAGCGGATCAGGACCCAGGTGCAGCACGATTGCGTCCGGACCCGGTTGTGCCCGTTCCGGCCACCAGGGTGCCAGCGAATTGATCACCAGGACGACGTCTGCCTCGCGCAACAACCTGTCGGGGTTCCAGCCGACATGCATCGGCGAGTGCATCGGAATGGCGATCATGTTTGCCCAGTAATGGGATAGCGGGATGGCCCACTCCCGGACAAGGCCGTCCAGCGCATGGAACGCATCCCGGGATCCTGCTCCACGCTGTGCGATGATGAGCGGGTTCTTCGCCCGGGAGAGGATTCGGGCTGCCCTGGACAATGCCTGCGGGTCGGGTGCGGCGGTTACCGGGGTCATGCGGGAAGGCTGGTCAAGTCCTTCGGAGGGGCATTGCGCGCAGAGCACTTCGCGCGGCAGGCCAAGATAGACGGGGCCGGCCGGCGTGGAATGGGCGATGGCCCATCCCCGGTCGAGGAGTTCCGGCAATTGCTCGGGAAATCGAAGCTCGTACTCCCACTTGCAGGCTTCGCGAACGAGCGCGGCCTGGTCGTACATTTCCTGGCCCCAGCCGATTGGCACGGTGCGTGCACCGAAACGCCCGGATTCCGCGACAGGCGTACGCCCGGACATCAGGATCATCGGGACCTGATCGCATGCCGCGTTGATGGCGCCGATCGCACCGTTGGCGAGTCCCACATTCGTGTGCAGCATGACGGCCTGCGCCCGGCCGGATATGTGGTAGTGACCGTGCGCCATTCCGACCGCCAGGTGTTCGTGCGGCGTGGTCACTGCAACGGGAAGGTCAATTCCCCGGTTGCGGGCTTCGATCAGTCCCTCGATGATCGGTGGGAAGTCGGTGCCGGAATTGGCGAATACATACTCGACGCCGAGCGCCTTCAGTTTTGCGAAGATCGCGCCACCGGCCGTGACAGTCGTCGGTTGGCCTGCATCTGCGGACATGGCGGTTATCTCCATCGCGGGCTGCAATGCCGTGCAGCGGAGTCGGTCAGATCAGGTGCGCGACAAGGGACTTCGTTCTCCTGTCCAAGCAGCATGATCGCTACGGAGCATAGCCAGCTTGCTGTCCGGAGCGAGGTCCAGGCGAACGGGTTCGATGGCGGGATAGCCTTCGCTGGCGGACTTTGGACCGACGAGCGCCTCCGGGCCGCATTTCCCTTTCCGTATCACGCCCGCTTCGCCTTCGTCCGATCTCTTCGCCGCAGGAGGTCGGCGCCGGGGATTCATCGAGCGGGAAGGAGATTGCGCCAAGGCTTGTCGCACCCAACCGGACTCGCCGGACCGCGATGTCCGGATTCGCAGGCCGCGTGCAACGGAAGCCGTTCAGGATAGACTGACGGGTGACTTTCCGATACCCGCGAAGGAGCGGGGCTCGGGTCCCGGTCAATTCGGTTGCGGGCTGGGGGACAGTCGGGATTTGCCTGTCCGGCGAAGTCGGTCTGCGGGCAACGAGGGGAGGGCGCAAGATGCCATCGCACAGCCGAAAGCAGCCAATGGTGACCTACGCCGCTGCCGCCGCCCTGGTCGAAGGTGCGATGGCGCATGCCCGGCGGAATGGCTGGTCCGTTGCAGCAGTGGTCGTGGATCCTTCCGGTCACCTGGTGGCTGCGGGTCGCATGGACGGTGTTGCCGCTCCGATCCTGGACTACGCGAACGACAAGGCGTTTACCGCCACGCTCGGTGCATCGAGCCGTGCTTTCTTCGAACGAATGTCGTCTTCGCCGGAATTGGAAATGGGGATGGTCAACCGGCCACGGGTATGTGCCTGGGAGGGCGGTGTGCCGATCCACGAGGCCGGGGTCCTGATCGGTGGCCTCGGTGTTTCCGGTTCAGCCGGTCCGGACGATGTCGCCTGTGCCGAAGCCGCACTCCGGGACCTGGGGCTTCAGTCGGAAGATCGGAGCTGACCCGGCTGCTGGGGTTGCCGTCCCGGTGTTTCCGCTGCGCAGCTGTGACCGACCCGAGACCGACCCGAAGCCCGTGCATTCGTTGATCGCATCACTTGGGCCCATCCGGCGTGGTCCCGACCTGTCGGGGCCTCGGGTCGATCAGTTCCTGCCAGCTCCGGGCCGCCCGGGTCCTCTTGCTGCCCTACGTCCCCCGGTCTAACCGGGGAGGCTTGACGAATCGCCGGGATGCCAGCCTGCCGGGGCGAGTTCAAAGCCTGCAAACTCGAACGCGGGCGCCACGGTGCACCCGACCAGGGTCCAGTCGCCCTCGGAATGCGCACTTTGCCATGCATGCGCCGGGACCACGAGGTGAGGTTCGGCATGGTCCGCAAGGCCCAGCCTCTGCTCGACGACATTCTCTCCGTTCCGGGAAACCAAGAGCCGAAGTGGAGCGCCGGCGTAGTAATGCCAGATCTCCACGGCATCGATCCGGTGCCAGGCGGAGACCTCTCCGTGCTTCAGAAAGTAGTAGATGGTGGTGATTGCACCGCGGGTACCATCCGGTGCCGGGGCACGATAGGTCTCACGATAATGCCCGCCTTCCGGGTGGGGCCGGAGACGGAATTGCGCAATGATCTCGTTCGCCGTCATGGCGCCGATGGGGGGCTTGTCTGCGGAATCGGACATGGGCGGGGCCGTCCGGGCTACGAGTCCGGTTTGGGCATGCCGTGGCAACGGATTGGCTTCGCGTACGCAGGATCGGTTCCGGGGCTTCTCACGAACCGCACCGCTTCCGTCAATTCCGTGTTGCAGCGATTGCGGCGTCGACGAGCGGCTCGCGGTCCCCGGCGCGGATCACGGCGGGATCGTAGGGTTTGCGCGCGAACACGTCCTCTACCATCGGCCGAAAGAAGTCGATGTCGAGGTTGGAATACTCGGGGTCGAAGCTGGACTGGTCCCAGCGTTCGCAGAACTCCGCGCAATCATCGAAATACGGGCTATCTCCCCAGCGCTGCCTCTTCTCCGGGTCTGCCCCCACATGCCGGGCATAGTAGACGAGCTGAAAGTCGCCATGGGTTTGCACGCACCATGCGCATTGTTCGCGGACAAAGGGCCGCAATACGGTTGCCGCATACTCGTCATGGTTGTAGGGGGCATAGATATCCCCGATGTCATGCAGCAACGCCGAAACCACCCAGTCCAGGTCGGCACCGTCCCGCCAGGCCCGGGTAGCCGTCTGGAGGGAGTGTCCGAGGCGGGTCACCTGGTAGCCCGAGATACTCTCGTCCAGTTCCTGCAATGCACGCAGCAGTCGCTCAGGAGTGTGAGATGCGTATTCGATCTCGTGCTTTGAGAGGAAGGAATAGTCCTCCCGGTCGCCATCCTTCATCTGGCGGAACTTCACGGTCTTCATCGAGGCCTCCCTGGTGACACGGTTGCAGCGCGTTCCCTGTAAAGCGGGTAGGGCCGATCCGATCCGGACCCATGAATGTCCCGCCGCAAACACCATCAAGATAGAGCACGAATCCGGATTGCTTCGCAACTCGATTCCGGACTTGAAGGCTGATTCGCATCCGCTACCGGAAGACGCCCGTGGCATCTTGGTCGAATTGGAACCGTCCGGGTTCCCCGTCATCAGCCGATCTGATCGACCTGGGTGGCTGCCGGCGTGCGCGGGTATCCCGAGGACACCGGTGATTCCATTGCCGACGCGATCCGCTCCCCACCGGCATGCGGCATGGCAGGTCACCCGCGCAAGGGAATCATTCCTTGTCCTTTCTCGCGGCCAACGGACTCCAATGGTCGAGTTCGGAAACCAGTCGGAACATTCGTCGAACACGGTCGCAGCCGTCGCCGAAGCCAATCGGGCCGGGGTACGCCGCGTCGGGTCTGGTTTCGGTGCGTTGTTCACCGTGGATTCCCTCCCGGCGCAGCAGACTGCCTGGATACCGACGATGTCGCTTTGGCCATCGTTGCCTGCACCGGGGCCATGATCATGATGATCCGGGTTGACCAGGCACTCGACCAACTCGGGCATCTGCGCAAGTGTTTGGGGAGAGCAAAGAGTACGCCCAATGGGAGCGTTCCTTGCTCCGCATGTGGGGCAGGGAGTACGGAGACATGACCCGCGAAGTCAGGATCGGCGATGGCGAGACACAACTGTCGTTGCGATTGGCTCAAGCAGAAGCTGGAGAGGCTCTTGTCACTTGCCACGACCCGAAGCCGGTAGCACGCGTCGCGCGGATTGCAGACGAGCGAGCGCGGGCCTCGTTGCGCGTGATCCTGCGTCGCGAACGATCGCAATTGCGAGCCGTTCCCACGTCTGAAGTCCTGTCTTGGCGCCGCGAGGGACCCGGGCGTTGACGGCCTTGGTGCCCGGTGCGTCTGTGGCAGCCGCTTGGCTCCTTCCGGATGAAGAGGCGGCGCCGGCGGATCTTGCGCCTGACGTGCTGGCAAAGGAAAGCTGCAATGGTTCCAGGTCCTTTCCGGGACCAGTGCGCCAACTTCATTGTATGGATCGATAGTGGAACCTCGGCTTGATGCGGGCGTCTGCGGGTGTGAACCTCCAGTTGACTGACGTGCCCGTTCGGTTGCGCCGATCCTGCCATGCGCCGACCTGCCGCAGCATGGCCTCGCGGTCGGGGATGCGCCGTGACAGGCATCGCCGGGACAGGACGCCAATCTCGATTTCCGCGATGTTGAGCCAACTGCCATGCCTGGGGTGTAGTGGAATTCGAGGTCCGCGGGGATGCGTCTGGCCTGCTTCGGTTCGAACGCCCCGTAGAGCGAGGAGAGGGCGCGTGGATGTTCAGATTGTCCATCATCGGGACGAATTTCTTGCCGGGAAAGACGTCATCCACCAACTCCCGGATCGGAAGCGCCCGGTCGCGCCGCGTTTGTCGGTCCGCCACCTTCACCCATCGCCATCCGGGCAGCGGCGCAAGGACTATGAACCGGTTGGCCGTGCCATTGTGCGCATACCCGTAGTCCACGTTGGCGGGTTGTCCGGGACGGATCAGGCCGGACACGCGCGACTCATTCGTTTGCTGCATTGACGTCTCGTCGATGCACGGCAGTACCGTGTTGTCGTCGAAGGGCGATGATACATCGCCAACACGTCCCCCATGGTGCAGACGATCGCTGCATTCGCTTTCGGCGGAATACACCGGTACTTCGGGAGTCGCGGCTTCTTGTTGTTGATGGTCTCGAATGTCAAACTACGTCTGGACGACAGTGCAAGGGCCAAAGCAGACAAGACCGCGCCAGGCAATTCCATCAATTCAGAAGAGGTGGAGTACTGGGCCGTGGATCCAACTGTTTGCATTGGCGTGTCCCCTGAGCAGGTACCGGGTTGCAGCGTGCATGACCGCCGAAAGGAAGTTTCGGGCGCGCTTGTCATATCGTGAGGCGACACTTCGGAACTCCTTGACCCTCTCGAAGAAACGTTTCACGAGATTGCGGCTCGCATGCGCGTTGCGGTCGAGTGGCCACTGTTCCGTACGGCTGGACCTGGAGGGAATGACCGCGCTCGCCCGGCTTCGGCGACCTGCCTGAGAATGGCATTCGTATCGTACGCCTTGTCGGCGATCACCGTCATGCCGGCCTCAATCTACGCCTCGGCTCCTTCCCGGCTGCGCGGGGTCCTGTTCGTCCCTGCGTCCGCCCGCCGCGTAACGGTGCGCGCGAACCGACGAAGAGTCGATCATGCGCGTCTTCAAGCTGTGCGCCGCATCGCCGTCATCATCCCTATCGTCCCGATCCGCAATGTCCTGTACCCGCTTGCGAATTCGAAGCCAGGTCCTGTCCTTGCTCCAGCGGTTGCAGCATGTCGTATAGGGTCCATACCGCTCCGGAGGGTCACGCCAGGGCGTGCCGGTGCGAACGACAAGGAAAACGCCGTTCATCACCTTCCTGTCCGTCTTTCGTTCCGGCCCTTGCCAACCCGTCGGCAGCACCTGCTCCAGGATTCTCCACTCCGCATTCGTCATATCATGCCGCTCGCCAACCCTGGCACCTTCCCTCACTCCATCCAACCAGGCGAACATGCGCAACAGCATGTGCCAACGGGTTGGCAAGTGACCAGATATATGGGTACAGGACCTGACCCGTAGCCACGGGACGTCGTCGGGAAACGGAACAGTATGAGCGGCGACCGGGCCGACATGCCGTCGTTGGGTCAATTCTCGGGACCGCTATCTCTGCGTTTTCCGCGTCCTGAACAGCAACATGAACACAAAGATAGAGCCGATCGATGTGGTCACGATCCCAACTGGCAATTCCTGTGGTGCAAGGAGAAGCCTGCACAGCATGTCCGAGACGGTGAGCAACACGGCGCCCACGATGGCTGCCGTTGGCAGAAGCTGGCGGTGCAACGGCCCCGCGATTCCGCGCGCAAGGTGCGGGACCATCAAGCCCACGAAACCGATCACGCCGGCGACAGACACAAACACGGCCGTGGCCAGCGCGGCCGCGAAGAACATGCTGAACCGCAACCCCTGTACCTGCACACCAAGGGTCGATGCAGTGAGATCGCCGGTCAAGAGCGCGTCCATCCATCGGCTGCGACAAAGGGAATAGGCCAGGATCAGCACGAGCCCGGAGCAGACCAGCGGGAAGGTTTCCCATCGGGCCAGACCGAGGCCGCCCAACATCCAGAAAATCACCGAATGCGCGGCGCGGCTGTCGCCCGCGAAGATGAGATAGTTGGTGATCGCGGCAAAGAGGAAGGACACTGCCAATCCGGCGAGGATCAGCTTCTCTGGCGCGCTGGTGCGCAGACCGTGGACAAGGGCCAGCACAATGCCCGAGGCGACGAGGCCACCACAGAACGCCGCCAGCGGAAGTGTCCAGATGCCCAGAATGTCGCCTGTCACCGTGATGACAAAGACAGCGCCCGCAGCCGCGCCCGATGACAACCCGAACAGAAACGGATCGGCAAGGTCGTTGCGTGTGGTTGTTTGCAGGACCACACCGACGATGCCCAGCCCGGCGCCGATCACGGCCGCAAATAGCGCGCGCGGCAAGCGCAGGTCGAACACGATCCGATGCAGCGGAGACATGTCGCCCTCGACAAGCCCGCTGTTCAGGGCAATCGCCTCGACAACGTCGGAAAGCGGAATCTGCGTTGTGCCGTAAAGGGTCGACGCCAGCAAAAAGGCGGCCAGAACAACCGCCCCCGTGAAATTGGCCAGACCCAATCGGGCCAAGTCAGTTCAACCCTGGATGCATCGCTTGCGCCATTCTTGCGATGGCACGGATGTTGGCCGGGCCGGGTGTCAACTCTTCGTACCGCAGGCCGATCCAGCGTTCGTTCTTGACCGCGTCGGTCTGAGACATGACCGGGTGCTCTTGCAGGAACCGGAAGGTGTCGGCCGCGCCGTTTCCTGTCTGATAGTCGAGCAGCACCAGAAACTCCGGATTGGCCGCGGCCGCCGCCTCCCACGAAGTGCGGCCCCAGCTTGTGTCGAGATCATGGGTGACATTCGCGCCGCCCGCAGCTGCGATCATCGCATCGGGAATGGCAAATTTGCCTGCTGTGAAGGGCGCGTCGGCGGGGCCGTCCAACAGGAAGACACGGAGCCTTTCCAGGCCGGCGGTCTGCGTCTCGATGGCGGCGAGTTCCGCCTTCCAGCCAGCCACGAGCATTTCGGCCCTGTCTTCAACCTGCATGACTTTGCCAAGGCGCAGAACGTCGTCAAACAGCAGGTCCATGCTGGCGACGGGACGATCCTTGTCGAGATGCACGCAGCTTTCGGTCAGAACCATGGTCTTGATGCCGAAGGCCGCAAGCGAGTCGGGGGTGACATCACCGCCGGGGCGCATGCCATAGTACCATCCGGCAAAGAACAGGTCCGGTTCCACTGAAATCAGGTTTTCGATGGACGGATACTTTGGTGCCAGTTCAGGTATGTCGCCGCGCAGTTCATCGAATTCAGGACTGGTCTTGTACCAGCCGGTGATGCCTGTCAGGCCGACAATCCTGTCTTGCAGTTCCAGTGCAAAGACCATGTCGGTCATGTTCATGTCATGCACCACAATCCGCTCGGGCGCGGTATCGAACACCAGCGGATCACCGCAATTGTCGACAATAATCTCGTCGGCACCGGCGGCGCCGGCAAAGGCGGTAGCCACACTTGCCAGCAAGAGGTATCGCATCATGGGTTGCTCCCTTCCATTGAGATTTCGTTTCTTCGGATGTCCAGCGCGGGGATCAGGCGACCTTGATGTGCAAAGTGCAGGTAGGTAACGCCGAAAATGTCCTGGACGCGGTCGGGCGTCAGCACCTCGTCGACGGGGCCAAACCCGGCAAGCCGGGCCGCGTGGACCAGGGCGACATGGCTGGCAAACTCGGGGATCATCACCAGATCGTGGACGATCATCACCACGGTGATGCCCAGTTCGGTGACCAATGAAAGCATGCGGCCCTTGGCATCCGGATCGAGGTGGTTGGTGGGCTCGTCCAGAAACAAGAGCGACGGGTTCTGCGCCAGGGCCCGCGCGATATGCGCGCGCTGGCGTTCGCCACCCGACAGCACGGCCATCCGCGTTTCGGCCAGGTCGGTGAGGCTTGTGAGGCGCAGAATTCGCTTCATGTCGTCCGCATGCGCCTGGCGTGACCGGTCCGCCTGGATCGGGATCTGCCCCAGGGCCACGTAATCGCGTAGAACAAGCCGCCCATCGGGCTGTTCTTGCTGGCTGACCACGGCAATCATGCGGGCGCGCTCCGTGGCGGAAAGCTGTTTCAGATTGCGTCCGCTGATCAGTACATCACCGCCTGTCGGCGCTTCGGAGCCACTCAAGAGCCGAAGGAGTGTGGTTTTCCCGGCGCCGTTCGGTCCGGCGATGGCAAGAATGGTTCCCTCATCCACGCTGAAGGACACGTCCTGCACCAGGGCGGCGCCGTTTGCCGCATCATAACGCAGCCCTTCGGCGACAAGGAACGACCGGTCAGTCATTTGCCCCTCGTCCGCGCTGCGGTCTCGGTGCCCGTCCATTGCTGGGACGCCGTCTGCGGGTCCTGGGTTGGCTCAATGGTGGCATCGCTTCGAATGAGGTGACGAGATCGGATGAGCTTCCGGGTGGGGGCAAGCGCCCAAGGATCCGCGCACGCAGTGGTTCGGGTCGCGCCTCGCGCCGCAGAAACCCTTCCGGCGCGGCAAGATAGAGAGGGATCAAGTCACCTAGCGCCTTGACATGACCCGGCTCAGCGGCATCCAAATCGCCAAACATGTACGAGAAGCGCCCGCTGGCGCTGAGTGCAACGATGCATGAGCGCTTGCACTGGCTCATGCACAGTACGCCCCGCAGTTCGAACCCGTGATGCTGCACAGTTCCACTGTGCGAAAGGAACGCTTGGGCGAGACGCGTGCCTCCACGCACATCCCCCTGAACGGCCTCGTGACCATCTCGGCAGGTCATGCAAAACGACAAGATCGGTTGGTTGTGGCCCATGTCGACCCGATGTAACGTTATAACATTGCGTTTAGTATCCTCATCGAATATAGTCGTCAAGAGCGCTGACGACGAGGAGGTGCGAGATGCCGCAGGGACGAGCTCGCCTCACACATGCTGACAGGGTGCTTGAATTTCTCAGGCGTCAGGGGCGCCCGCTCTCCGCCTATGAGATTCTGGAAGCGCTCCGCGAAGACGGCGTGACCGCGGCGACGACTGTTTACAGGGCACTGGACAAATTGATGGACGTCGGACACGTGCACCGGATCGAGTCCTTGAACGCCTGGACCGCATGCTGCGAACCGCATCATTCTGAGACCCCGGTCTTTGAGATCTGCGATGGCTGCGGCAACGTCACGGAGCATGTGGATTCGAACCTTGCCCACGACATCGCGGCCCTGTCCACAGCTTCAGGTTTCGCGCCCGACCGCTCGGTCATCGAGATCCACGGGCGCTGCAGCGATTGCGCCCCAACAGCACCAAGCACTTGAAAGGAAGAAAAATGGATCAACCCGCGCAAGTTCCGGTCACCGTTCTCACCGGCTTCCTCGGCGCCGGCAAGACGACGCTTCTGAATCGCATCCTCACGGAGCGCCATGGCAAACGCTATGCAGTCATCGTCAACGAGTTTGGCGAGGAAGGCATCGACAACGATCTTGTCGTTGATGCCGACGAGGAAGTGTTCGAGATGAACAACGGCTGCATATGCTGCACCGTCCGCGGCGATCTGATCAGGATCCTGAGCGGCTTGATGAAGCGCGGCGACCAGTTTGACGCCATCATCGTCGAAACCACCGGTCTTGCCGATCCGGCCCCCGTGGCGCAGACCTTCTTCGTCGACCAGGATGTCGCCGACCGCACGCGGCTCGATGCCATTGTGACCGTAGCGGATGCCGTCCATCTCGACGCGCAGCTTGGCGAGCACCACGAAGCCGAGGAACAGGTGGCCTTTGCGGATGTTGTTCTGCTCAACAAGACCGATCTTGTGGAAGCCAGTGGGCTTGCGCAGGTCGAGGCGCGGATCCGCAAGATCAATCCCTATGCGAAGATCATCCGCACCGCGCGCTGCGCGGCGCCGCTGGATGAATTGGTCGGGCTCAACGCGTTCAGCCTTGACCGCGTCCTCGAGGTGGAACCCGATTTCCTGACCTCCGACCACGATCACGAACACGACGATGACGTCACCAGCGTCTCATTTGTCTCGGAAACGCCGCTTGATCTCGACAAGTTCCAGAATTGGTTCGGCCAGCTCTTGCAGCAGCGCGGGCAGGACATACTGCGCTCGAAGGGCATCCTTGACTTTTCCGGGCATGGCGACCGAAAAAGTCAA
>CAZPXZ010000056.1:0-14971 GCA_964590405.1 uncultured Rhodobacterales bacterium
GATCGCTATGTAGTCCTAAAGGTGGTGATAGTAGGCGTCGTTGCCACCGATACGTATGACAGCCCCGACGGAACGAGCGAGCCCGGAGACCTGCTCATATCGTGCCGAGGATCCAACTCTCGGTGTGTTCGGCCACAGTCGGTCGGGCGGATCCACGATCTGATCGAGGTTGAACACGGAATAGGCGCGCGTGTGGAATCGCGTTTCGGCCTCGTGGGCCTGGATAGCGCCGGCTTCGATCTTCTTCCTTTCCGCGCGTGGCAGGTAGCGGGCCGCAAACACGATCCGTGTCCCCTTCTGGTGGCGACGGACACCACCCGCCACTCTCCGCGCCTGGTTGAATGTCATCCATCGATTGGTGCTGAAGCCGTGCTGGCAAACTGCGTCCCAAAGAAGCAGCACGTTGATGCCGGAGTAGCCTCGTCCCGTCAGCGCGTTTCGCGCTGGCTCCACAACCTTGCCGTCGGCCCATGGCCGTTCCCACGGCAGGATGCCGGATTCCATTTCCGAAATGATCGTGCGCGTCACTTGATCATACAATGAGTTCTTCATGGGGATGCTCCGGTGCGAGGCGAATCGATTAAATCGTACGGAGGCGCCGATGACGCCTCCGTACGATGGTCGGATCACATCGTTGTCACGCCGAGTGGCGAAAGTCGGAGTCAGTACTGCACCGAGACGGGCGGTCACTGTTCTGTGTCCGGACAGTGAAAGGACCACGTCTGTTCCAGGAATGGACCAAAAATACTTATATTGGGCAGTAAGTTAGAATTTGCTTGCGGTAAGTTTGCAGGTACATTCCCTGTATGATCATGGCGAGGGCGGCATGCGTTTGATCGCATCGGCAATCTGGTAGAAGCGCCTGCGGCGAAGAACGGGGAGGGAGGAAATGAAGGAATATGACCGGGTGTATTTCCGCAAGACACGGTTGGTTTCCGCAATTTCGCGGCTGAGTCCCAAGGTCCGGTCCGTGCTTGCACTTGCACTTCGGCACGCTGACTCCGGGTTCTCGGAATAGGAGGGGCGAGGCAGCAGACTTCGGGCGGCCGCAGCATTACCGCCACCAGTACCGGTCGGAAACGGACCAGTCACCGAGATGGGTTCGGATGCCGATTCGGAGCCAGTTCGGCCGGGGACGCCTACGGCATTCGTACTTCACAACGTAGAATTCCCGGTCATCTTCGCGCGAGGGTGGCAGTACGGTCGCCGGGGGAAAGGTGCGTCCATCCACCTCGTTGGCGTTGGATGCGAGTTGATATGCAACGTAGGCCGTCCGTGAGGTTGCGCCGCAAGTGCAGCAGCATCCGGCATCCGAATTTCCTGGAGCATCTCTCATGCGAAAGCCTGAAGCGCAGGGAAGGACGGGTTCCCGGCCCTGGAAGACGCGCAGTCCTCTCGAATCCGTACCTGCACAGTGTCCGAATGGAGATTTCGGAGGAATGCTTCGAAGCCGGCTGAGCATGTAGGCACGGGCATCGCTGCAACCGGCAGGAAAACCACCGGCAAGGCACAGGATTACCTTGCAATCCATGTCGTAGCCAGATGCGGGCAGTGCCGAGAGAACGGCAGCAAGGCCTGCCAGCAGTCCCAGGGCAATCCGGATGTAGTGTATCGACAGGTGCATAAATCGACTCCAACGTCTGGAAAAGAGAAACAATGGAGGTATAATCGATATAATTACCTAAGTAAATCGAATAGTCAAAGGGAAAAGATGATGCGGTTTTTGTTCTTGTGTTGTTTGTCGGCAGTACCGATTCTCGGTCCGATTTACGTTGCGATGGCGAACGACAGTTCCACGATTCCGATTCAAGACTCCGTTGGGTTCTCCCTCCCGAGTGCGAATCGCTCACTGTCGGCAGCGCATGCGGATCACGCCGATCTCGCGGAAACGGCTAAGGAGATTGCCGGAGGGCAAACCGTGCCCGCTCCGTCGCCGGGAGAGGGGGTCGGCGTCATTTGCGGTTCGGGGCAGGGATCTTGCGGGTGGAGGGTTCTCCTGAATCCCGGAACCTACCTGGTGCGTTGCGGGTCACACCACGAAGATGGAAACTCCTACCAGATAACCGTGGTGATCACTGGTTCAAGCGGCAGCGGCAGGGACTGGGCCGGATGCCCAGCGCCCACAATCGGACGCCGTGGGGTAAGCAACCGGTATCTCACCTGGATCTCACGCATTGGCTGACGTGGAGTTGGTTCCGAGGCAATGGAGCTAAACGGGCTTCCGGACTGGTGCACTGCGCACCGTTATCGAGAGCATCGCAGCCAATCTCGGGTCTGATGGCTTTCCCAAAGTGCAATTCTCGGCCAAGATTGGCAGGAATTGGGAAAGCAAGCCAAATTGTGAGCCATCACAGTCTGTTGCCAAAGCGATTTGCCAAGAGATGTCACATTGAGCCAAGCATAAGGCGTTCGCCCGGTGTTGCGCGAGTGACGGATGGAAGCGGGAAGTCAGCCCAATTCCAAGGAGGAGTAACTACGGAACCTGCAAATTGTCGAACTGACGCACGTCTTTGGGTCAGGCACCCAGCCCGTGCCTGGTGACAATGGCTTGGTCTGCAATTAGTACCCAGTCCTGCCCGCTACTTGACCCATGCCTGTATTAATCGGACGGGAGTTGGATTTGTGATCGTCAATCAGCTTATGGATGCGCCTCCATCAATGGGAAGGACTGTCCCCGTCACCCGACGTGATGCGTCACTGGCGAGATAGAGTACAAGTTCGGATACATCCTCTGGTTGACATGTACCAAGAAGCATCTTGCGGCAGATCGGATTGTCCGCATCGATCAATTTCCGGATGCGTTCGGTCATGACCATGCCGGGGGCAAGGGTGTTGACACGAATTCCGTGTGTGGCCCACTGCATCGCCATGGCGCGGCTGAGTGCGAGGACTCCTCCCTTGGCAGCGGTATAGGCATCCGCGCCCGTCGTACCCATGATGGCGCGAAGCGAGGAGATCGTGATAACCGACCCGCCTCCGGACTTGATCATTTCCGGGATTGCGAATCTGCAGCACAGTAAGGTCCCGAACAGGTCCACCCGGATGGTGCGCCAGAACTCGTCCAACTCCAGATCGACAACCGAACCGTCGGCTCTCGATCCTCCGCCGGCGCAGGTGAACAGGACGTCGATGCCGCCGAGAAACGCGACAGTTCGAGAGATTAACTCGGCGACCTGGTCCGGCTGTCTGACATCGACAGCCAGAGCGATTGCCTCGCCACCGCTGGCGAGAATTGCGGCCGCAACACTATCCGCATCCTGGAGCCGAATATCCGCGACTGCGACCCTCGCACCGTTGGCCGCCAACAAAATGGCGGTGGAGCGACCGATGCCGTTTCCACCGCCGGTGATGAGGACACGCTTCGCCTCTACGCTTGCCATTCGAGGTCAATCTTCCTGCGAGCCGAGCGGCGACATCGCGATACCGCCTACCGACTGTTCTGTGGGAAGAATCTCAATCGTGCTGATGTTCACATGTTGCGGTGCTTTCAGGGCGAACCGCACAGCAGCCGCGATGTCCTCGGGTTGCAGTTCGTGAATGTCCGTCCTTCCCAATCTCGCAAGCGTGGCGGAGTCACCTCGAGCAGCACCGTAGAACTCGGAGGAGGTACGGCCGGGGCATATTTCTGTGACGCGAATCGGAGCGCCCCGAAGCTCTACCCGAAGGTTCTGGCTAAACGTGTGCAGAGCACTCTTGCCGGCACCGTAGAGAGCAGAGGTCAACGTATGCAGTCCTGCGATGGATCCCATGTTGACAATATGTCCGCGACGACCTTCCCTCCGTAGCGCCGCGACCGCGACCGCGGTGATCCTGATGGGAGCAAGAACATTGATGCGGATAGATTCATCAATATCCGCGACGTCAATATCCGCCAGGCCCGTAATTCCATGCCCCGTCCCTGCGTTGTTCACGATGACGTCGGGCCCAAACTCCTCAATCACGGGAGTGAGGTCATCGTGATCCGTGACGTCACAGGCCAGGAATCTGGAGCCGCTTGCTTCGGCCAGCCGGGCAAGCCGGTCGGCACGCCGAGCAACAGCCATGACTTCCAGCCCTTCCTTGGTCAGCATTTGGCATATGGCAGCACCGATACCGGACGACGCCCCGGTCACCAGTGCACGCTTGTAAATGTTACTCTCCAATATTGACATCTCCTGCGAATTGTTCGTCCTGCGACCAGTTTGGAGCGACGGGGGACGAACGTTGTGCCCCGGGCGACTTGATCTCCAAGCCGGTATGGATACTGGCGATGATCTGCCCGTCGGGATGACGGGTCAAGTCCGAGAGCGGTATATCCCCCGAGGGACCTTGCCCCGAGCGCACGGCCTTCCTACTCGGACGCTGCAGAACGGCTTCCTCGCGAGACACAAACCATGGTTCCGTTTGCGGTAGTTGACATGCGCGGACAGCATAGGGATAATCGCGCTGCCGCAGGCAGTTGTTGGTTTTCTGCGGGCCTTGATCCCAGTTCAATGCGGGTTCCGGATTGCCAGGGAATACTGGTGCACCGGTACGTAGGAGAGTACAGGCATGTTTGCGGTAATCCGATCCGGCGGTAAGCAGTACCGTGTCAACGTCGGGGACATACTCACGCTCGAGCGTCTAGATGTCGAAGAGGGCGCGGCTATCGACCTCCCGGAGGTCCTCCTTCTTGGCGGTGGTGAAATCAAGGTCGGAAGTCCGATCGTCGAAGGGGCGCAGGTTCGGGCTAGTGTGGTAGACCATATTCGCGGTCCCAAGTTGCTTTCGTTCAAACGCCGGCGCCGCAAGGCCTCATCAAAGCGATTGAAGGGGCATCGGCAGGAGCTTACACGCGTGAAGATCCTCGAGATCTCGCATGCCGGTGAGGTGCCGGACGCGAGCGGAGGGGAGGCCACGGGGGAAGGCTAGTCCATGGCACACAAAAAGGCGGGCGGCTCATCAAGGAATGGCCGCGATTCGGCAGGACGCCGCCTCGGCGTCAAGAAGTATGGCGGCGAACGCGTCATCAGCGGAAACATTATCGTGCGGCAGCGTGGAACCCGCTGGTGGCCCGGCGAGGGCGTTGGTATGGGGCGCGACCACACCATCTTCGCTGTTTCCGATGGAAGCGTCCGTTTCCATAAGGGATATAAGGGTCGCACCTACATTTCCGTCGCGCCACTGGCGGAGTAGGCTCGGGACGCCTGCTCTCCGACGCATGGCGGAGCGTCAGATGCGGCGCGGCCATGGACTTTCTCGATCAGGCGCAAATTATTATCCGCTCCGGAGACGGCGGTGCCGGGTGCGTTAGCTTCCGGCGGGAAAAGAACGTACCGTACGGAGGTCCGGACGGAGGAGATGGGGGGCCGGGCGGGGACGTCTTGGCCGAGGCGGTAGGAGGCCTCTCCACGCTATCGGCCTTTCGATATAGCCGGCGGTTCGCGGCCGGGAACGGAGGCCGGGGCGCCACACGCAACCGCACGGGTCAACGGGGCGAGGACCGTATCGTCAAGGTACCTGTCGGAACAATGTTGTTCGACGCTGAGGCCGAAACCCTGATCGCAGATCTGACACATCCGGGCGCGCAGATTTGCCTGGGTTCCGGAGGCGTGGGCGGATGGGGCAATGCCCGGTTCAAGTCTTCGACGAACCGGTCTCCACGCCGTTCAACGCCAGGCCGCGCGGGTGTAGAGTATGCTGTACGGCTTCAACTGAAACTCTTGGCAGATGCAGGCCTTGTCGGACTGCCGAACGCCGGCAAGTCAACATTCCTTCGCACCGTGACCCGGGCAAGGCCAAAGGTCGCGCCATATCCTTTCACGACCCTCCATCCCTATCTTGGCGTAGTTGCACTGGAGCACGATGCATTCGTGCTCGCAGACATACCCGGATTGATCGAGGACGCGCATTCCGGTGCCGGCTTGGGCGACCGGTTCCTGGGCCATATCGAGCGCTGTTCGGTTCTCGTCCATCTGGTTGACTGCCAGTCGCCGGACGTGGTCGGCGACTATCACACCGTGCTTCGGGAACTTGACGCATACGGGGCGGGAATTTTGGACAAGCCGCGGATCGTCCGGCTCTCCAAGACGGACACGATTCCCGTGAATTTGCTAGACGAGCGAATCAACGCGCTCGCTGGCGCAGGTGCCCCGGGTGTCGCCCCCCTGTCCTCAGCCGATGCCACCGGTGTGGCGGAAACCATTCTGGCGACATGGCGCAAGATCGTCTCGGTCAGGGAGGAACGGTCATGAGTTTGGTCCCGAAGGCACAAGTCGTAAAGGCCGGGACTGTTGTGCTGAAGATAGGATCGGCCCTGCTGGTCGATCCCACGATGCACAGGCTTCGTGAGATCTGGCTTGCGAAACTCGCTCAAGATGTCGCCATGCTCCACGGTCGGGGGCAGCGTGTTCTGATGGTCTCGTCCGGTGCCATTGCATTGGGGAGGCGGATGCTCGGTTATGGCGAGAATTCCCTGCCGCTGGAACAAAGCCAGGCAGCGGCGGCCGCCGGGCAGATTCGTCTCGCACAGGCATACGCCGCATCCCTGGCTCCATACGGAATCATCGCAGCCCAGGTCTTGTTGACGCTTGGCGACACCCAGAATCGACGGCGTTATCTGAATGCCCGTGCGACCATTGACACCCTGCTCAATTCGCGCGCTGTACCCGTGATCAACGAAAACGACACGGTTGCAACGGACGAAATCCGATATGGCGACAATGACCGTCTGGCTGCACGGGTCGCGCTGATGGCGGGTGCGGACCTGCTGATCATGCTTTCCGACATTGACGGATTGTATACGTCGGACCCGAGACTCGATTCGAGCGCCACCAGAATCGATTCCGTGAAGGAGATCACTCCGCAGATGCTGGCTGCAGCAGGGTCCGCGGGTACTGCCACGTCACGTGGTGGCATGCATACCAAACTGCTCGCTGCGCAATCCGCCATGCAGGGTGGCTGTGTCACGGTCGTCATGCAGGGACGCGAGGATCGGCCGGTGCAACGGTTGGAGCAACAGGGTTGCGGCACTTGGTTTTGGCCAAGCGCGACGCCCAAGGCAGCTCGCAAGCGATGGATCGCGGCCATGAAACCGCGCGGTTCGCTGGAAGTCGATTCGGGAGCCGCCAGTGCTCTCGCCAACGGCCGGTCACTGCTGCCGGTGGGCCTTGCTGCCGTTGCCGGCAACTTCGAGAGGGGCGATCCTGTCGAGATCTGCAAGGCGGGAGGCGCAGCCATTGGAGCGGGCCTTTCTGCCTATAGCGCAGCGGAGGCCCAGAAAATCGCGGGGCGCCCTTTGCGCGATATTTCCGGCGTGCTGGGGTATTCGGGTCGGGGAGCGTTGGTGCACCGGGACGATATGGTGTTATGGAGCGGACCATGAGCGAAATCGAGACGATGATGCGACGGATCGGTGCGGATGCGCGGGAAGCCGCAGCCGTGCTGGCCCGCAGCGATAGCCAAACCAAGAATTCTGCTCTTCTGGCGGCGGCAAAGTCGATCGAGAAAGGAACTCGAGCGATCCTGGCGGCGAACGCCGAGGACCTTGCGTGCGGTGATGCGAAGGGATTGAGCGCACCCATGCTGGATCGGCTTGCGCTGGACCAGGATCGGATCGGTTCCATTGCGGCATCGTTGCGGGATATCGCTGCACTGCAGGACCCAGTAGGAGAGGTAACCGCCGCGTGGTCGCGTCCGAACGGCCTACGCATCCAGAGGGTTCGGACGCCACTTGGTGTGGTAGCGGTGATCTTCGAGAGCCGCCCGAATGTAACCGCGGATGCTGGTGGGCTCTGCCTGAAGGCAGGCAATGCGGCAATCCTTCGTGGCGGCTCCGAGAGCATCCGCAGTTCGGTTGCGATCCACGAATGCCTTGTCAATGGGTTATTGTCGGCCGGCTTGCCGGAGACCTCGGTCCAGATGGTGAAGACGCCAAACCGCGAGGCGGTCCGGGAACTCCTGGCAGGTTGTGACGGCGCCGTGGACGTATTGGTGCCTCGAGGCGGTCGGAGTTTGGTAGATCGGGTGCAGCGCGAAGCGAGGGTGCCGGTGTTCGCCCACCTCGAGGGAATATGCCACGTTTATGTGGATGCGGCTGCCGACTGGTCGCGGGCGCGTAGAATTTCGGTAAATGCAAAGATGCGACGCACCAGCATCTGCGGTGCGGCCGAGTGTATTCTTTTCGATCGCGCCGCTCCAGGGGAGTTGGTGTCGCTTGTGGTCGGGGATCTGATCGAGGCGGGCTGCGAAGTGCGAGGTGACGAAGCCCTTCGTGCTGCGCATTCCAACGTGGTACCGGCAGTTGCGGAGGACTGGGGACGAGAGTTCTTGGCCCCGGTTGTTGCAGCGAGAGTCGTCGATGGCGTGGACGGTGCCATCGAACATATCCGTCAGTTTGGTTCCGCGCATACGGATGCCATAATAACGGAATCCGATTCACGAGCGGAACGATTCTTCCGCCATCTGGACAGTGCCATCCTGATGCGGAACGCGTCGACGCAATTCGCTGACGGTGCGGAGTTCGGCCTCGGAGCCGAAATTGGTATTGCAACCGGCAAGATGCACGCCCGGGGACCAGTCGGCGTGGAGCAACTCACCACCTTCCAGTACCATGTTGACGGCGACGGAGCCGTTCGTTCATAGGCTTGGTGGCCGGGCATGGATTCAATCTCGCTAGGTGATCTGGCCACAGCGCTGGGAGGTACCGTCAAGGGTGATCCGTGTCTCCTGGTTTCGCGTCCGTGTCCCCCGGATGAGGCGGAACGGCAAGCGGACCTGGCGGTTGCCATGGACCCGGCGCAACGGCGGAAGTTACGTGCGAGCAAGGCGCGAATGGCGGTTCTGGGCGATGCCACCGACTGGCGTTTGCTCGGCCTGGACGGAGCGATCATTGTCTCGCCAGGCAGGGTTGTGCTTGCCCGGATCACCGAGGCATTTGCCCCTGATATCTGTCCCACGGCCGGCATTCATCCGATGGCCGTCGTGGAACCGGGCGCGGAACTCGGTGAGCAAGTATCGATCGGTCCATTCTCTGTGATTGGTGCAGGAGCCAGAATCGGAAAGGGGACATGCCTTCTAGGCTCAGTGACCATCGGTGCGAATAGCCGGGTCGGAGCGGACAGTCTGATTCATCCGGGGGTCCGGATAGGGCATGGAGTGACAGTCGGAACGCGCGCAGTCCTGCACTCGAATGCCTGCGTTGGCGCCGACGGCTTTTCCTTCGTATTGCCGGACCCAGAACGCATCCGGCGCGCAAAGCAGGAGCGCCGCAACGATGGTAGCGAAGGACGCATCCAACGGATCCATTCGCTTGGCGGAGTGCAAATCGGAGACGATGTGGAGATTGGTGCCAGCACAGTCATCGACCGAGGCACATTGTCCAATACCGTGATTGAAGACGGGGTCAAGATCGACAATCTTGTCCAGATCGGACACAACGTCCATATCGGGCGGCATAGCATGCTTTGTGGACAGGTCGGGATCGCAGGCAGCGCCCGCATCGGCGAAGGCTGCGTCCTCGGTGGACAGGCCGGCGTCGCGGACCATGTCACCGTCGGGGAATACTGCCTGATCGGAGGAAAGTCCATGATCGCCAGGCGTGTCAGGCCACGCACCATGCTGGTCGGTTGGGCATCGCTGGAGCGGGACGAGTTTCATTCTGTCTTTCGTGCCGTGCGGCGGCTTGCTCGGAGTTCCTCCGGAAATGGGGCCCGCTGATCCTCGTAAGCGACCCGCCTTTCGGGGGAAGCCAAAAATCGGTAGGCTTGCGGCAGGGCGCAACACGCCTAGTCCAGCCATGGGACGGGATCAACTTCTATGACTGAAGACCGCAACGAGACCCCGTCTCTCCGGATTGCCTGACGGCTGCGCGTATTGCCTGCGTCGAATTCCAGTCCTCCTCGCCGCGTGGTCGCCACGGGCTATGGCGTGGTGTCTGCCCTGGGCGGTTCATGGTCTACGCACGCTACCGCGCTGCGCGAAGGGCGTTGCGGTATTGGACGCCTCTCCGGAGCAGATGGGGAGGGCCTGTCGATCAGCATCGCCGCGGAAGTACGGGACTTTGTTGGCTGGAAGAGTGGCGACGGACGGATTCGTTCGTCACTTCTGGATCGGTTCTCGTGTTTTGCGCTGGCGGCGGCAGGCGAGGCAGTGCAGTCATCCGGAATCGAGTTCGATGACGGACTCGCGCCGCGCACTGCGACGATTATCGGCTCCTCACAGGGAGGAGCGAGCACGATGGAAGAGAATTATCGCTTGCTCTACAGGAGCAAGGGCGGTCGGGTTCCACCACTAACGATTCCACGGTCCATGGCGAACGCTGCAGCTTGCCTTGTCAGCATAGCTCATGGCCTCACAGGCCCCGCATGGTGCGTCTCCACTGCCTGTGCATCTTCTAACCACGCCATCGGCCAGGCCTTCCACCTGATTCGGCATGATGGTGCGGACGCGGCGCTGGCCGGTGGCGCAGAGGCGGGGATGGCTCTCGGACCACTCAAGGCTTGGGAGAGCCTCCGGGTCATGTCTCGCGACGCTTGCCGCCCCTTCTCCAGGAACCGCTCCGGCATGGTTCAGGGTGAAGGGGCCGCGGTGCTGGTCTTGGAGGAACTCTCGCTCGCCCGTTCCCGTGGCGCTCCGATACTCTTCGAGATTGTCGGCTTCGGAATGACCGCAGACGCGAGCGACATTGTGCAGCCGTCCGTGGATGGTGCCAGCCGGGCCATGCGGTTGGCACTGGAGGACGCTTCCCTGGCACCGGAGTCGGTCGGCTATATCAATGCCCATGGAACAGCTACGGCGGCGAATGACAGGAACGAGACAGCGGCAATCCGGAATGCGTTCGGCCCGCATGCAGACCGGCTAGCTATTTCCTCGACCAAGTCCATGCACGGGCACTCGATCGGTGCCTCCGGTGCGATCGAAATGGGTGCGGTGATGCTTGCCCTGCGGGACGGTATCATTCCGCCGACGATCGGCTACCAGGAACCCGACCCGGAATGCGATCTGGACGTGACACCGAATGTTTGCGCCCGGCGCGACGTGGAAGTGGCGATGTCAAACAATTTTGCATTCGGGGGAATGAACGCGGTTCTGCTCGCCCGCAGGTACGACGCGTAGGCTGCCCGTAGCCGACCTCCGGCCGGGACTGCCTTCTCGGCCAAGTCCATCGATGCCTATCGCACGGTAGCGATGTCCGGTGCGTCTGCCGCCTTCATTCCAACAATGTTGTAACCGCAATCGACATGGTGGACCTCACCCGTAACTCCGGAACTCAGTCCGCTAAGGAGATACATGCCGGCCTGTCCGACCTCTGCCTGTGCAACGTTGCGGCGGAGCGGGGAATTCAACTCGTTCCATTTCAGGATATAGCGGAAATCGCCGATCCCCGAAGCCGCAAGCGTCTTCATGGGACCTGCAGAGAGGGCGTTTACCCGGACGCCCTGGCGTCCAAGATCCATTGCGAGATAGCGTACGCTGGCTTCCAGGGCAGCCTTTGCGACACCCATCACGTTGTAATGCGGCATCACACGCTCGGCACCAACATAGGTAAGTGTGAGGCATGAGCCGCCACCCGGCATTAACGCAGACGCCCTGCGAACGGCTGCCGTAAAGGAGTAGCAACTCACCAGCATTGTCTGCGTAAAGTTGGTTTCCGTGGTATCGAGATAACGTCCCTTCAGCTCTTCCTTGTCGGAAAAGGCTACTGCGTGGAGGAAGAAATCCAGACCGCCCCATCGGTCGGAAACTCTGGCGAATGTGGCGTCCAGGCCATCCATGCTTGCGGCATCGCAGGCGATAACGTCTTCGGCGTTCACGCTGTCGGCGAGCGGCAGAACCCGCTTCCGAAGCGCTTCACCCTGATAGGTGAAGATCATTCTGGCTCCGGCCGCGTGGCAGGCCTTCGCGATTCCCCAGGCGATCGAACGCTCGTTGGCGACACCCATGATGAGGCCTCGCATTCCGGACATGCAGAGTGGAACTTGTTTCATTATTGCGCTTTCGCAAGCAGTAACGAGGTGCCCCGCACCGCGACGAGGAGGCTGGGCGGGTTGTACGTCCATGTTAGTGTCTCTTGGGGGGTGCACGCAATTGAGCGCGCATGAAGTTGGATGATGCTGCCGAAATCCAGTTGCACGGCAGGCCAGGCGAACGCCGTGCAGAGCTTCCGTGACAAGTTCACCTGCAGGAGACTGAGACATGCAATTGTTCGATCCGTCCAGGAGTGCGAGAATGCGATCCTGCGAATCACTGCAAGACTCGATGGGTGGGAATCAAGACCAATTCGATGGATTGCGGATCCACACAAGTGCCATTGCCACTCGACGGAGAGGATTCGGTTTGATTGATTCTCACTGCAAGCCTGAAATGGGCAATCATTCCGGCATGGTAAGATTTGGCACCGGGACGCGGCGCGGATAACTGCAATGGACGAATTGTCAATTTTTTACGCGAGACAGGATCCTTTGGAGCTTGCCGGCCTGTGGCTGGAAGAGGCCTGGAGGAGCGAACCGTCGGATGCGAACGCCGCCGCATTGGCGACTGCCGGTGAGGATCGTGCGCCAAACGTGCGGATGGTGCTTGTAAAGGGGATTTCACCCGGTGCGGAGGGTGGGTTCGTTTTCTACACCAACCTCGAGAGCGTAAAGGGACGTGAAATCGCCGCGAATCCAAAGGCAGCTCTGGTCTTGCACTGGAAGTCGCTGGGTCGGCAGCTTCGAGCACGGGGGCCTCTCGAACCAGTTTCCTCAACTGAAGCTGATGCGTATTTCGAGAGTCGTCCGTTGCAGAGTCGATTGGGTGCCTGGGCATCCCGTCAATCCATGCCATTGGCGTCCCGTGCAGCGCTCATGGCGGAAGTTGCGCGAATCACCGCAAGCTATCCGGCAGGACCCCCGCGCCCCCCGCACTGGAGCGGCTTTCGTATGAGGCCAACGGAGATCGAGTTCTGGAAGAACGGACTCTTTCGTCTTCATGATCGGGCCAGGTGGGTCCGCTCGACGCGAGACGACGGAGAATGGGCGGTCACGCGGCTTCAACCGTGAGGTACGAGGGAGCACATTGGCTGTCGCCGAAAGAGGGCCCGCGGTAAGGCGGTATCAGGGTTTCCCTCGAATTCGATCCTGCCAAGCGCAGGATCGTTCACATAGGTGTTCGTGGAGCCAGGAAGAGGGAAGGCGGGCAGGATGCCTTTGCGAACAACGTGGCCATCTCGCCGAGATTCGGGGCGGTAGACGTCATCGTTCATCGAGATATTCGTCTCCCTGTGGCGGCATGTGTTCGAGGCCAGCAAACCTGCCAATCTCGTACTGGATCGGGTCCGCTCCCGGACCTTCACTCTGCTACGGGCGCTGTCGCCAACCGAACATCGATTGCGGCAAGTCGGGTGCATCCGTTTGCCGAGTTTGCCTACGTAACGTCAGGAGCTGTGCACGCGATGCTGACAGAGGAGACGGCTGCCGATCATGTCCGCATGACAAGCAGATAATTGCGACTGTGCCGGGAGAAATTCGCTCAGCCATGTGGTCAGCAGGAACCGATGCTGTTGCCGGAGCGCTGCCACCTCCCCGAGTTTGCGGACTGGAAGAAGTGGTGGAGGCTGTTGAATTCTTGTGCTCACAGCCTCTTCCCGGGTCACTGGTACAGAATTCGGTGTCAATGGCGGACGACAAGTCCGACGGTACTCATGCGGCTTTACGTCCATGAACGCCGAGTTCATGTTTGAGTGATCCTCTTCTGCCCGGCGCCGGATTCAGCCGGGACCGGGCCCTTGGATTCTGGCACCATCTCGGACAGCTGCTTTCTCAGTGGGCGAATGAGGAGGCGGGTGACCCGGTTGCGCTCGCGCGCCTTCACCTGGAATCGAAATCCATGAAAGTCAAACTCCTGCCCAACCGACGGAATCGTGCCGGCTTCGTGAATCACGAGCCCCGCGATGGTCGTCGCATCTTCGTCCGGCAACCGCCACCGCTGCATGCGGTTCAGATCTCTGATGGTGACGGATCCATCCACCAAGAAGGCACCGTCCTTGGTAGGTGATACTCCGGAAGTTTCTTCGTCGTGCTCGTCGACAATGTCGCCGACGATATCCTCAAGGATATCCTCCAGAGTCACCACCCCCTGGAAATCACCAAATTCATCAACGACAAGCGCGAGTTGCAGCTTTCGTGCCTGAAATGCACGAAGCTGTCCGGCGAGGGACCGGCTTTCCGGAATGAACCAGGGCTCCTTCGTGATTTCCATGATGTCGAAACGGTCAAGTCCGCCATTCTCCTGCCGATGGGTGTGAATCGTCTGGAACAGGTCCCGCGTGTGCACTACGCCAACGATGGAATCCCGCGACCCGCGCCAGATGGGAAGGCGGCTGTGGGAGCTCTTCAGACACACATCAAGCAGGTCCTCGGGATCTGCGTCTGCATCCAGCATTTCCACGTCGCCACGGCTGGTCATCACTTCGGTCACGGCGGCATGTTCGATGTCCAGGGCGGCCACGAGCATATCCCGGTGTTCTCGAAGGATCGCTCCACTCAGATGTCCGAGATCAATCGCACCGCGAACTTCGTCCCTGGCGGTGAACACGGCATCCGCTGCATTCGGGCTCGCTCCAAACAAGCGGAGAATTCCGCCCGTAACCGCCTGGGTCAGTCGAAGAAGGGGATACAGCAACAGGATCAGCACGCGAATGGGAGCGGCAGCACGCAGCGCTCTTTCTGTGGGCGCGGCCATGGCGTAGGTCTTGGGCACAATTTCGGCAAGCACGACGATGAGACCGGTCATGCCCAGCGTGGCAACGAACACGCCACTATCTCCATACAATCCGACGAGGACGTAAGTCGCCAGAGACGCTGCGAGAATGTTCACCAGATTATTGCCGATCAGGATTGCGCCAAGAGGTTGGTCAGGGCGTTCCAGGATACGAAGGACACGTGCAGCCCGGTGCGACCCATTACTGGACATCTGGTGCAGTCTCGCGCGGCTTGCACCAGTCAGTGCGGTCTCGGAACCGGAGAGGAATGCG
>CAZPXZ010000056.1:14981-23322 GCA_964590405.1 uncultured Rhodobacterales bacterium
ACGGCCAACAAGAACGGAATGGAAAGAATTGCCACCCAAAACGTAATGGTCATGATTGGACTGCCTGTATTAGATTGGGCCCGGGCGGAGCAGGGGGCCCGCCGCCAGCGGGTGCTTTTCGCAAACGAGTTCCCGCAACCGCTCATCCAGGACATGTGTGTAGATTTCCGTAGTGGAGAGGTCGCTGTGGCCCAGCAGTCTCTGGAGCGAAACCAGATCAACACCGTTTGCGAGTAGGTGGGTTGCGAAGGCGTGTCGGAGGGTGTGCGGGGAAATGGACTTGGGATCCAGCCCTGCATTTCGTGCCACACGTTTGACTTCGCGAAAGAGCTGCACTCTGCTCAGATGCCCGCTGCGGCTGCGCGTGGAAGGGAACAGGAATCGCGATTCAGTCCCCTTCGGTTCGAGTCCGTCCCGTACTGCGAGCCAGGCTTGCAGGGCTTCCCGGGCCGGGGGAGAGAGTGGTACCATCCGTTCGCGACCCCCCTTTCCTCGAACCAGAAGAACACGCGGGTCTCCGCGCGCGGCTTCCTCGGGAAGTGAAACCAGTTCGCTGGCGCGGAGTCCGCTGGCGTATGCCATTTCCAGCAGGCAGTGCAGCCGGACGCCCGCAGGACTGTCTGTTTGGGCCTCCGCCCGGACCGTTTCAAGGAGGTTTTCCGCCTCCTCCACGGTGAGGGTTCCGGGGAGCCGCCTGGGCGGCCGGGCCACGGATATGCACGCGGCCGGATCGTCCTCTCGCAGACCCTCCGCATAGGCAAACCGGTGCAGGTTCCTGATGGCGGACAGTCGCCGGGCCCGCGTTGCGCGCGAATACTTCTTGCTGGAGAGAGTCAGGAGGTACGCTTCGATGTGCTGACGCAGGGCTGATGCAAAGTTCAGTCCGCGACCCGCCAGGAAACGACCGTAGTCGCGCAGGTCGGAATCGTATGCCGCGATGGTATTCGTGGACGCACCGCTCTCGGAAGAGATGGCATCGAGCAGCAGTTCTATCCAGCGACAGCTGACCTCTTGGTCAGAATCAGGAGTCAAGGAGAATCACCTCGATTGCGACTTGCCGTGCCTGTTCCCCGAGTCCGGCACGATCCAACGCCTGAAGTGCCGATCGTAGTGTTTCGGGCGCGATCGTTCCCTGGCGAAGTCCGGCAATGGCCAGGAGTGCGCTCTCCCCGGTGCTGATGCCGTCTGCCTGCAGTTCTGACGAGGTCTGTTGGGTAGAAGGGCTACCGGGGAGTGCCAAACGGGACAAACCGAATGCCTCCAGTGCGGCAAGGATTTGACCGGCCCGCAAGTCGTTCTCATCGCGGAACCGTGCTGCCAGATCCGCCTCCTCCTGTGCGTCCCAGGTCCCGTCAAACTCCTGCAAAGCAATGGCGAAGAGCATTGTGTCCTCGGGGACCGGATGCAGGCTGAGCCAAAGTAGCGCCGTGTCCGGATCTCCGGCAAGAAGGAACAGGCGACGCATGAGGCTTGGCTGCACGGACTGCTGGGCTTCCGCAGTGCGGCGACGGGCGGGCAGGGAGACCAGTCGTGCGGCCAGCGCTTCGCGTCCCTGGCGTCGCCCGAGCTTCAGACTAGCTTCAGTTAGCTTTCCAAACAGCGCCGGGTCGCGCGTGTCCGCCATTTGCAGGAGCAGGGCTGTCCAAACGCCGATCTCGTCTCCTGGGTCAGGTTTGGTTCCGAGAATGGCGCTCCGGAAGGACGGTGTATCGATCAGTCCGACTGCCTCGAGTCGCGCCATGGCAGCGAGTCGGTCGGGATCAACTCCGGAACTTTCGTCCAACAGTCGCCAGATCTGCCGCTCCGGCGCGCTGTTCGCAAATCCTTCCGGAAACGGCAGGCCGAGATGACCCATCAGCCCTGCTTCGAAGTCGCTTAGTCCGTTCGCCGCATCCGGACGAGGGACGGACTCCACGAGTTCTGAATCGATCACGGCATCAAGAAGGCCTGCTTCCGTCGGACTGATCGCCCCAAGTTCGCGTTCCAGCTCCAGCCGCACCGAGGCGACCGTCGGGGATCCAAGTAAGGCTTCGCAGAAAATCCCGACCACACCGGGAAGCGAAATGTTGTCGCCGTCTAGTCTGGCATGGGTGCAGGCACTTGCTCCATGTCCGTACAACAGTGCTGCGAGAGTGACAGCTTCAAGTACCGGGGGAGACGGGTGCGTCGCAGAGTGCGCCACGGCGAGGGCATCAGGCAGCGCTCCCATGCGCAGAAGTGCAGCGGCCCGGTCTTGAGCGAGCGGAGTTTCAGCCGCGTCAATGGGCGTGGAAAGCAATTCCCGCAATAACAAATTCACGGAGCGGAACCGGGAAATTTCGACTTGCCGGATTGCCTCCGCGATAGCTTGTTCGTCAGAACCGATCCATATGTCGACCGAGGCACGCTTGCCCAAGGTCGGAAGGCGGTCAACCCCGATCATCGCAGCAGCAAGTTCGGACACAACCTGACCTGCTGCACCATCTTGTGCCTCAGACTGGGCCTTGTCGCCCTGCAACGCCGGTTCGGGTGAAGGAGAGATGATGTCGCCTTGTTCCGCCCCTTCACCCTGTAGCCAGGGTATGACGGGTTCTGTCTGGCCTGTCGCTGGTTGATGAGAGGGTAGGAAAGCGGGAAGCGAAAGAACTACGGCCCTAAGGCTTGATCGAAACATCCGTCACGGTCTTTTCAGTCATCCGCGTTTCCGGAGGAAAGTCGACAAGCATGATGTAAGCCGCTCCCCCCGCGACGACAGCCAACACAACTGCGGCAACAAGGATACGCCCAATCCTTCGGGGCCGGTTGCGATTCACCCTGAGCACGATGATGGTACCGTCCCGATATGCCTAATGCGAAGGCTTCAGCGCCAACGACGCCTCCGGATTCTACGTCCGCGCAGGCGTCGTCGCAACATCAGATAGCAAGTAGAAGTATATTCCGTCCGGAATCGCTGTCAGGGGTCTCGAAATGGCGGAAGAATCGGAATCCGGAGACGAAACGGAGTCCAGAGATGAAGGGGAGGTCCGCCCATCGGTGGTCCAGTTGCACAAGACGGTCGCAATTGTCGGCCTGATGGGTAGCGGCAAGAGTGCCATTGGAAAGCGCCTTGCCTGCCGGCTGGGTGTTCCGTTCAAGGACAGCGATGTACTGGTCGAGAAAGCAGCCGGCATGTCGGTATCCAGAATTTTTGAGGTTCGGGGTCAAGCCGAGTTTCGGGAACTCGAACGAGACGCCCTCGCAACTGCGGTTCGCGCTTCGCCGTTTGTCCTATCGACGGGCGGTGGAGCATTCCTGTGCCCAAAGACCCGACGGCGACTGAAGAAATCGACTGCGACACTGTGGCTAAGGGCTTGCGTCGACCTGCTGGAAGAGCGCTGTTCGCGCAATGATGATCGTCCATTGTTGCGCGGCAATGACATGCGGGGAACTCTTGAAAGGCTTGTTGCAGAACGTTACCCGATTTATGCGGAAGCAGATATGGTTCTGGATTGCGCGGACCGTCCCCATTCGGATACGGTTGCCCTTGCTCTGCAACTCCTAGCGGAGCGAGGGATTGCGACCGGGATAACGATTTAGCAACATCGCAAGTCCATGCCAGTTCCCCTGCAAGTCAATCTCGGACCGCGTTCGTACCCGGTCCATGTAGGCAGCGGACTCCTCCAGAATGCGGGTACGGTGCTTGCAGGGCATCTGGTGGGAAATCGTGTTGCTGTCATCAGCGATGACAATGTAGCCCCACTGCATGCGAAACAGGTCCTGGATTCGCTACGTCGTATAGGGCTGGAGACGACACTGGAACTGGTTCCGGTAGGGGAACGTGCAAAGACACTCGAATGCTATGCAGACCTGCAAGAGCGCCTTCTCGGACGGCGAATGGGTCGGGACGGAGCCATAATTGCGCTCGGTGGCGGGTGCGTCGGGGACCTTGCCGGATTCGCCGCGGCAACCCTGTACCGGGGCGTACGCTTGATTCAAGCTCCTACTACACTCTTGGCCCAAGTGGACAGTTCGGTGGGCGGCAAGACCGGAGTGAATTCGTTACATGGAAAGAACCTCGTCGGCGCGTTTCACCAGCCGGAATGTGTGCTTGTTGATGTCGACGCCCTCAACACACTTCCGAAAGGCCAGCTCAGGGCGGGTTACGCGGAGATGTTCAAGGCTGGACTGTTGGGGAACAGGGCGTTTGCCGACTGGCTTGCTGAATGCGGGAACGAAATTCTCGAGGGCATCGGCGGTGCAAGAATTCGAAGTGTCCGGGAAGCTGTTGCGATCAAGGCTGCGATCGTCTCGCAGGATGAACAGGAAGAGGGGAAGCGATCACTCTTGAATCTCGGTCACACTTTCGCCCATGCATTCGAGGCGGAGGAGGGTCAGACCGGAGCACTGGCACACGGCTTTGCGGTATCTGTGGGCCTGGTGCTCGCGGCCAAGTGTTCGGAGCAAATGGGATTCTGCCGAACTGGAGTCTCAACCGAGGTTCGGAGGCACCTCGACGAACGAGGGCTTCCCGTGGATCCGGGGGACCTTGCAGGAGCCCCGTTCAGTTCCCGGGCGCTACTTCAACGCATGGAACACGACAAGAAGGTCCGGCAGGGGAGGCCGGTGCTCGTGCTTCTGCGGGAAATCGGTGATGCCTTCGTATGCGCGGAACCTGATTGGGGAATCGTAGAGAGTGTGCTTGTCGAGGCTTGCGGCAGTTGACGAGGTTGGCTGAACGCTGTCTCCGCAGCGCTCGAAACTTCGCGGCAGCACATGTGGGCCCCGTTAGCCAATAGGCTTCGCAGAGCAGTTGGCGCCACCCAGAACGCAGAATTTCGAGCAGTGTGGATGATTCAGTCGCACGGGTACTGCAGCGTCTCGCAAACGGGAACCCAGTTCGAACTCCGGGTCGTCCGTTATGAGAGTGCATGAAACGACGGAGGGATGACTGTTTCCCTTCCGTTTTATGACCATACGCGATGTCGCGCACATCACGTCGGAGGGGTCCTTGCCGAGCAATTCCCAACAATCTTCCGTAATCTCCGGAACATTGGCGCAGTCGTCCATCTCAGGGAAGATCACGCAGGCGGCAGGATCCTCGGCATCGATTCCAAGCCCTTCCCGGCGGAAGAGGTCCGCATATCCGGCCCGCGCATCAGGTTCGGGTTCGCCCCACATGGAACGGCCTGCTGCTGCAATCTCAAAACCGTTGCTGGAAAGCCAGCGCATTCCCCTTAGCGTTATCTCGAAGCTGCCCGGTCCCCGTTCTCGATCATGCAATTCAGCCGTGTAGTGATCAATGGAAACACGAAGGCGCAGCCGGTTACCGTGCGCCTCCCTGAGTGCCAGGAGCCCTTCCTGAACACGGGGCCGCATCATGGGCCGCATTGCGTTTGTTAGCACGAGGACATGAAAGCCGCGCTTCAGGGCCGCCGCGATCATGTCAACCGCGTGCGGATTGACGAATGGTTCACCTCCGGTGAACCCGACTTCCCACGTAGGCCAGCCGAGTTCACGTAGTTCATCCAGATACGATTCGATATCGGCACGTGTCAGGTAGACGAGGGAGTCATTGGTTGGGCTGGAGCTGATGTAACAATTTGGGCACTCGATATTGCACTGCGTTCCTGTATTGAACCAGAGCGTCTCAACTCCCACCAGGTCCACCTGTGCCCGCAAGTCTCCTGTCGCAGTCAGCAAGGGATGGCTGAATTTCCGGCGGACTGATGATGACTCCTCGGAAATCACCGCTGTGGCTTGCAAATCCATTCGTCGACCCTCAACTACTAGCAACGAGATACCAGACATCCGGGATCGTGTGCCGCAGGTATACGCTGGTAGACCTTTCCCCGGCACTCAGTATAGTGAGTTGCATTGGCCAAGGCGGGCAGGATAAGCTTTGCAGCGCAGAATCACGGGATGTACTCATGTTCGGTCGTTGCACAGTAGCAGGCATGCCGATACTCTCTGCCGGGACAGGTCCGAACCGGAATGCCATTGATTAAGCGACGGCAGTTTGGTATTTAGATAATGTTAGGATGCAGTCGCGCGGATCCGGCATGCCGGATGTCGCGCTAGCGAGGAGACGAGCACCGAATGGACATGGACGTTGAGCGCGATGGTTCAATCCTTATCGCAACCCCGAAAGGGCGGATTGATGGTCTGAATGCCGGCGAGTTCTCGGATGCGTTGACCGCAGCGATTCAAACTGAAGATCGACTGCTTCTGTTCGATTTTTCCCAGATGTCCTATATCAGCAGCGCGGGACTCCGAGTGATCCTTTCGCAAGCAAAGGCGATGGGAGCGCAAGAAGGAAAGCTGGATATCTGTGCCCCACCCGAGAACATCCTTGAAGTGCTCAGAATCAGCGGATTTGACCAAATTCTGAACATTCACGATTCGCGAGCCGCTGCGCTGGCTTCACAGTGATTGTTCGCCGGGCCAACTACTAGCCTTGCCCGGAGCGGAACCTCCCGCCATCATCGTCCGCGGATGCAGTAGTGGGGCCTGCGGCCCCTTGAGTGTTCGCGGTGTGCAGGTTGTAGCCGATGGCGAATGCGAGGATTGCCCCTGAGCGTCCGGTTCGAATGGCCGGAGGACCACCACAAGAACCCGGTCCGGCGATTGGAAAGCGCCGGAGCCGAATCATTCTGTCCTTGCTGGCTGCTGTCGTCGGTTTTCTCGTGTTGGCAGTCTATCTGGGCAGTGAGCGGATAGGCACGGCCGTCGGTCAATTGGCCCTTGACGAAATCAACGCAAGTTTACGGGTTGGGCGGGTCACTGCGGACGAAATTCGGGCTCGATGGAATCTCCGGCGATGGCGCCTCGGGATCGAGTTCTCCGGAGTTCGCTATGAAATCTCTCCCGATGTCGGGCTCGCGGAAGCGGAATCCATTGCTGTTGATCTTTCCTGGGAAGGCTTGACGGACTGGCACATTGCAGATGATGCGCTTGCCATCCATGGTCTCTCGGCGGCAATCGATGCGGCCAGTTCCGGAGGACCGTTTCTTGCCGCACCCAATGCGGACTACCGTCTCCCTCTCGTAGCGATCCTCGCCGTCACGCAAGGATCGGATCCCGCAGACTTACCCCAGCTTCTGGTTAGAGCGGCAACGTTCTCGGTCCGCACCTCTCGGGGTGAGAAAATCTGGCGATTCGGAGAGATAATTATCGACCTGGGCGTGATCGAGGACGGTGGGGTGGTTGAGGTTGCCGCGAGTCTTCTGGGGATTGCCAACGGCGAAGAGAGTTGGGTTGACCTTCGAGCCGAATGGGGCGCTGACGAACCCGCCACGATCACTGTCGGTTTCGAATCATTTCCGGCAAGCATTCTCTCGCCGGTCATGGCGGATCAGGTAGCATCCTCCGATCTGCTCGAGGATTTTGCCCTGTCTGGATCCGCCCACATTTCGTTGAATCACGATTTCGGTGTTCAGGCAATCGACGGAGGGTTTACCGCGTTGCCGTACGAAAGCGCCGCGTCCGGGGGCATGGGCGAATTTGTACAGTCCATTGATGGGCAGTTTCTGTTTGACACGACATCACAGCGAATGGCCCTTTCGGGAATCTCTGCCGCGGCCGGGCCGGTTGAACTCTTTGGCGAGATGGAAATCCAGTTTGACGAGGGGCGACCCGTTAGTATGTCCGGCGGCGTCGAAATCGCTTCAGAATGGGAAGAGGGAGCGGATTCCGGGCGCCAATTTGATGCTGCAATCGAGTTCGATTTCTTCCCGGATGAGGCTCGCCTGGAACTGGCCCAATATTGGGTAGCTACAGAAACTGCAGAAGGGGCCGGATACGCGGACATCTTCGATTTCTCGATCGGTACCAGTGGTCTCTCCGGCAGGGTACTGGATGGCGAGTTGACGCTGACCGCGTTCGGATCCGAACCGGAGACGGCAGACGAGGTAGCAACAGGAGGGTTTACGGTTGCGCTCGCCAGCGTTTCCGGGGATTTCCTGTACAATTCCGACTCCCGTCGACTGACAATCGGAAGTGCAGCGGCGAGTGTCGTTGGTACGGGCAGCCGCGTCTCCCTCGAAGACCTCTCCGTTCCTATCCCGATTGCGGTGGGGGAAATTTCCGGCAAGCTGTCGGCTGCACCGCTTGTCCCCGCTGCTGTCGTCGCCCTGTGGCCGCCGGGCCTGTCGCCTGCGGCACGGAACTGGTTCGAATCCAGTGTGCAATCCGGCGAAATGAGCCTGGAGATGAGTATCACCGGGACACTCGCAGAGCCACTGGTCATGGCGTCCTTTGATTTTCGTGATGCGGAATTCGTACCTTCCCAGGGACTGCCATTGATACGCGGAGCAGCGGGCACCGGCCGTTACGACTCTTCAACCTTTGTAGTTCTCCTGGACGGAGGTTTCCTTGTCAGCGAAGG
>CAZPXZ010000057.1:0-6504 GCA_964590405.1 uncultured Rhodobacterales bacterium
CAAATTCCGCACTCCGAGAATCGCGTAGCCGGTTTCGAACGATGGGAACAGGTCAGGATCTGCGTCCAACCCTTCGACCCTCCAGAAAGCCCAACCGATTCCGCTGTCAGGCTGCCTCTCCGTTCTCAGACTGGGTTCTGGCTCCAGTGATGTAGGACACAACGTCTTCTCCAGTAATGTCCTTGTTCTTGATCTCAAGATTGGCGCAGATGCGGCCCCGTCGGAAAACGACCACCCGGTCCACGAGTTCGAAGACCTGACGCATGTTGTGACTGATGAGAATGAGCGGCTCGTTCTGTTCCTTCAACGCCCGGATAATGTTCTCGACCTGCGCTGTCTCCTGCACGCCAAGCGCGGCAGTGGGCTCATCCATGATCGTTAGCTTCGAATGGAAGGTGGCCGTTCGCGCAATGGCCACGCACTGCCGCTGGCCGCCTGACATGTTTCGGATTGTGTTCCTGATATTCGGAATTTTCACGGCCGTCCTCCGAAGGGCCTCGAGGGTCCGGTCGCGCATCGCCTTGTAGTCGAGGATCGAGAACGGCCCGAGATTGAACTTTACGATTTCACGCCCGAGAAAGAGATTGTCCGGCACATCCAGTTCATCCGCCAGCGCAAGCGTCTGAAATACAGTTTCAATTCCGGCTTCGCGGGCGTCCATAGGATTCTCGAATTGCACCGGTTGGCCGTTGAAGACGATCGTCCCGCGGGTGGGTTGTTCCACCCCGGTAATCTGGCGCACAAACGTGGATTTTCCCGCGCCATTGTCACCCATGATTCCCACATGCTCGCCGGCGCGCAGGACAAAGTTCGCTCCTTCCAGCGCGTGCACACCACCGTAGTACTTTGTCAGGTCTTGGGTTTCCAGGACAATATCGTTGCTCACTTCAATGTCCTCCTTCAGGCTCGCGCTGCGGCGCGCTGTTGCCGCCACTGGTCAAGCACTACTGCGCTAACGATGATGATGCCTTTCACCATCTCCTGATAGAATGCATCGAGACGCAAGAAGGTGAAGCCGGAAATAATCACCCCGAAAATCAGTGCGCCCAGAACCGTCCCGATGATCGAGCCACGACCACCTGCGAGGGATACCCCGCCAATAACGGTCATCGCAATTGCATCGAGCTCGTACATGATCCCCATGCCCGACTGGGCGGTGAGGTTCTTCGCGGACAATACGATAGCCGCGATCGAGGCGAGCACTCCCGCTACCGCGTAGACCATCAGCTTGTGGCGCTGGACCTTGATACCTGACATGCGCGCCGCGTCCTCGTTGGACCCGATGGCATAGGTGTGTTTCCCGTAAACCGTGTACTTCAGTATGAAGAAGAAGAGGACCGCAAGGGCAACAAAGATCACGACCGGCATCATCCCTGCACCTACGGCGGCATAGCTTTCGGTCGGGAAGGAAACGGGTTCGCCCTTTGTCCACCACTTAGCCGCGCCGCGGGCAAATACCATCATGCCAAGCGTCGCGATGAACGGAGGTATGCGCGTGTAGGCGATCAATGTACCGTTGACGAGCCCGGCAGCAAGACCGACGGTTATTCCAATCAATATCGGAAAGACCGCCGGAATGTCATGAGCCCATCCATCAAAGACCGGCTTGGGATTGGGAAGGCCGTTGACCTCGGCGACCTGCGCAAAACTCATCGCGATGATGGCGGAGATACCGACGACGGAACCAGGAGACAAATCGATACCGCCAGAGATGATGACCTGCGTCGACCCGATAGCAATGATGCCGATGATCGAGACCTGCAGAATCATGATCTTCAGGCGCGCCACGTTGAACAGACCCAAAGGACCGTCGAAGCGCCCCTGCGTGTCAAACAGAAGGCTTTGTCCGACAACCAGAGCGCCAAGCGCTTCGAAAATTGCGACAATCACGAGAAGCGCGATGAACACGCCGATTTCGGGCGGCAGCGCGCGTTTCCTGTGGTCGTATGTTTGGCCGCCGGTGCCGTGAATGGTCTCGGTCATCGTATACCCTCGGAAAGTTTCGACGTGTCGTATTCGGGCCGGCATTCCTCATGATCACCTTGATTCTGGGGCAGGGCCCAGCGCGATTCGGAGCGGGTGTGTTCGCGTCCGGCGATTCGGGCGAAACACCATTCGACACGGAGGTCGCGCCAGACGCGGTTACCAAACTTGGACCCTCTCAGATTGCACTCAGTCCAACCGAACCTCACCCGGGCAGGACACACTGACGTAGACCGGCCGGCGCCCAACGGGATTGCAAATCGGCCTGGCTCGAACCGGACGCTGGCGGCGATTTGGGTCAACCCGTGTCCCGGGGGTGCAACCGCTGTGCCGCGCCTGCCGCCAGCTACGACGCCCCCCCTCCTACAAACGGATTGCGCGAATTCGGTGTTAGATACCGACGCTCTGATTTTGGCCTCGATCAATCGGGCCCGCTCATAGGGAGACATCAATCGCCCATTGACAGGTACTATCTCGACGTGTTCCTGACGGTGACGGCCTCGGTATGCCGCCCGTTGTTGCCGAACAGTGCAGTGCGCCCCGAAGTGCTGTAGTTGCCGTGCTGCGTCGTCGGGATCATGCGATATCCGGAAAACAACTGCCGGTGCCGACGGCTGAACTCCACGATCACCAATTTCCTTCTCGGCCGGCTTTACCACGACGCAGTCCAATTCATGCCGGCGGTTGGGGCGCACAACTCTCCATATCGGGCAAACACCGGCAGGCCGGATCTATGCTGCCGTTGGTCCCACCACGCAAGACGCCACGCGAACGTTGATTCCTCCCCGCCCGTTACCCCGAGCGCGATCAACGACCCTTCTCGCGTCGAACCCCCATCAGGGAATCCCAGAAAAATTGGTGAGCAGCAGCAAGCCGCTCACCATGATTTCATCGTACTTCAGTTTGCACCGATGTAGTCAGCCATGTTAGCCGGCGTAACCAGTTCGAAGGGGATACGAACGAACTTCGGAACGGATTCGCCGTTGGCCAGGGCAAGCGCGGTCTGGACAGCGCCAGCGCCCTGGGCCGCTGCATTCTGAAACACTGTAATGTCCAGATCGCCAGCCGCCATCGCCAGGAGTGCGTCCGGAGTCGCATCGATTCCGGCCACGATAACCTTGTCCATGTCGACGCCCGCTGCCCGCATGGCGAGAATGGCGCCAATTGCCATTTCATCGTTGTTGGCAATGACCGCATCGAAGTGGTCACCGGTGGTCAGCCAGTTGGTCATGAGGTCCTGGGCCTGATCGCGGTAGAAATTGCCAACCTGCGTGTCAATGATCTCGATGAAGTTGCACATGTCGGTAGCGACTACATCGTGAATATCCTTGGTGCGCTGGATCCCGGCCGGATGATGGAGTTGGCCCTGCAGGATGTAAGCACGCGCCCCGACCTCGACCTTACCTTCAGCACGCAACTGCTGGCAGACCGCGAAGGTCTCAAGCGTGCCCGACTCGGTCTCGTCGGAAGCGACGACCACCTGGTTATCAGGAAGCGTGTCGAAATTTGACGGAACGCGGTTGGCGTAGACCATCGGAATACCGGCCGCAGCAGCGGCATCGGTCAACGCCTGCGTGGCATTGCCGTCGATTGGGACCACGACGATGCCATCGACGCCGGTTGCAACGAAGTTGTTAATCTGGTCAAGCTGACGGCCGACGTCGCTCTGCCCATCTTCCATGATGAGGTCAATGCCGTTCACCTCAGCATATTCGACTGCGGCGTTGCGCATAATGGTCAGCCAATTGTCATTGAACTCCGACATCGCGTAACCGATGGTCTGGGCTACAGTGGCTGTCGACAGCAACGAGGCTAGGCCCGCCGCAATCAGGATCTTTCTCATAGGTCTCCTCCCATTCTTATGGTGTCCGGCTCACCCATAACGCTATGCCGGAAGCCCCCGTCTGGGACCGTCAACTCTACGGTCGCCGATTCCGGGTTTACACCTCTCACCAAGGCCGAGCAATCACACACACCATGGCCAAGGTCAACGGAAGAGAGTTTGACCGAAGAACTATCGCACGGCTGCGAGACCATTACGGTACTTTCCCGACCGCAAGAAGTCCAGATAGAGCAAACGGTCGACCCCTTATCCCTGGTTTCGAGGCCGGTTAACCATGAAGCAGCAGCCATATCAGCCACTCCTGCCCCGCGGCACCAACAGCGGTACCAGTCTGGTGGCGGGCACAATGGCATGTCTGGCCAGAGCGAGTGGCCACTCCGCGGCTCGTGCGAACGAGTACACGACAACTTTGGTTGGCGTGCGACATCTCGGAACGCAACCGAGTTTGGTGAGGCGAGAGCAAAGCGCCGAATTGCGTCGGCTGGCCGGAAGGCATAGAACAAAGGCCGCCCGCAATGACAACTCGTGCGTCGCTACCGCTACTAACGGGAAAATACCGGCCTTGGCCTGAAGGGCGCGCACTCTTCGGCCGCGACCATACAGGTAAGCCGTCTCACGGTGCACTGCACGTAACTCCGGGAATTGGCACCGCCAGCCTCACGCTCTCCGCCCGTTCACGCTCCTCCACAAGTATCTTAAGAGCGGTGACCTGCTTGACCTTGGCTCCCATCACGTACGCGCGCGAGGCCAGTAGTACTTTGGCCGGACCCGCACCGGTGGCAGCGAGCGTTGCGCCGAACTCCGGCATGGTCAGCCCGACCTGCAAGTGCCCGGCAAGAAAGGGGATAGGGAGGAATTCGAAACCGAAAGAGCGTTCCGTCGGTAGTTGTTCTGTCCGAATCCCGGAGGCCCATCCGCTGCTATCCGAGGCAGACACATGAACGAGTAATCCCCCAGCCTACCTCCTGGCACGACCTCGGAACGGCGTTGAAGACTTGAAGACTACATCCACATTCTAGGCATAGTGCATTGACCTTCGTGTAAGCAAGATCGGCTCGCATGTGGCAAGTTAGCAAGATGAAGCACCGCGAGCACACGGGAGATCAAGATGTGGATATCAGGTTGTATGTGGGTTTGTACGACAACAAAGACAGAATTGCGGTTGTTCAGGCGCGCGGGGAAAAGAGTCGGTTGCGTTGGGTGTCACTGCAATTGATGGCGTTTCAATGCGTCGATTGATGATCGGCCTGAGTTCTGGACGTGCGGAGCTGAGCTTCTGCTACAAAGCGGGTCCATGCAGGTACACGGTGTGCCGGAAGATCGTGGCGAGTGGGCACGATTGCAATGTCGTTTCGCCAAGCCTGGTTCCGCGGGAACCTTGAGACCGGGTGAAAACGGGTCGGCGGGATGCGCTGACACCTGCTCGCTTGCATCGTTCCGCCGATTTCACGGCGTGTTGTGTTCCCGGACCGGGGGAGGAAGTGATCCGAAATCTCGCCCCTGCACGTGAGGGCACGAAGCGGGATTTGTCGGTACCCCGCGGCGATGACGATGCGCTGCAGGAAGGGCAGATTGTCTCCACCGTGAACTGGCGTAGCCAGTGGACCAACCTGGACATCGCCAGTATGGACGCTGTAGACGTTTCGCCGTCGTTCAAAGCAGACTGCATCGCGCTGACCCACGACTGTAAGACGGCTATGAAGCGCTTCCGCCACGGGCGAGGGTCTACGGGCTGCTGAGCGGATTCGCAAGCTGGAGGCTGTATGAGTGATACCGGCGACGAAACCAACCATCTGGCGACCGGCGCGGGGAGGACCAGCACAAAGGTGTACTCGCTGCAGATCAAAATGCGCCAGTGTGCAAAGCGAGAGAACGAACTGTCAGGCGAAGTGGTTCGCCAAATCCGCCAAGCACTTGCCGGAAGATATCTTCGAAGTCGGCAAGGCGCAGCACAAGGACCACAGAGTCCCAAATTGAATGTAGCGCAGAAACTCATGGGCGCTACTTGTCTCGCTACTCAGAATGGAGATAGGGTCGCGATTCTTCGTCATCATAGACCCCTTCGCACGTCGAACCGCCTCGTTCAAAAAACCAAACCCGTCGGAACCGACCCGAATTGCTTTCGAATCGCCAGCGCAATTCCTCGACTATCTGATCTGCCGACAGGGCAGTCCAGCCATCGGAATAGAAAACAAGCTCAATAGGATGATCGGTCTCGTACTTGCGAGATCTTTTCCTGTCCGCAATGTACTTCAGAGGATTCTCCAGTCGAACGTACCTTGTTTCCCCGTCCCGCAACTGTCCGGCAGCGGCTTCATGCATCCTCCGGGAGCAGACCCTGCAGAGTTCGTATGCGACGGTCTCTCCATTTAGAGACTCGCAAGAAATATCCGGTTCCGGGTGTGGGCGATTTGTCGCCGAATCGCTCTTGAGGGGCAAACCTGAAACTTCGACAAACTCAAAGAAGACTTCGAGCTCTCCTTGTTCTTTCACTATCGGATCACTCATTTTGGCAGCGTCTCCGCATAGATTGACCCAGGCAAAATGCTGACAGGCCGACTATCAAATCTTATCAAGGATTCCCTAATTCCTAGAATGTACTGGTGACCCCAGAAGGACTCGAACCTTCAACCTACGGATTAGAAGTCCGTCGCTCTTCCATTGAGCTATGGGGCCCC
>CAZPXZ010000057.1:6514-23319 GCA_964590405.1 uncultured Rhodobacterales bacterium
GCCCCTTCCCGTCGCAACAAGAGCAACCTCAATGCGTCCAGCCTTCCCTCCGATCATGGGAAAAATTGGATCCGTAACCACGCTCCCGAATGATGTGCTGACGTGCGCGGGGTTCCTCGATCCGGTAGGCGATACCGCGTTCCCGTGCATACCGCTCCGCGGATTCCCGGTCGTCAAAGGTGAGGCGTATCTGGGAACGCATATCGGAGGACCCCGTCCACCCCATGAGCGGATCTAGAGAAGGCCGTGATTCGGGTGCAAACACCAGGACCCAGTTTCGGGTCTTCGCTACCCCCGACTGGGTGGCAGTCTTCGCCGGTCTGTAGATGCGTGCAAACATGACGTATCGCCCCGCCACTTGAGATCGCGTTGCTGCCTCGGGAGAACATATCGGATTCAGGTCCATCCTGCATCCGTCCCAACGCCTACGGCTCAGCAAACTCCCGGATCTGCTCGGCTAGCGCCTGTGGGATCTGAAAGCCGTCCCGCAGGGTGCGGGGCCGCGCTGCATGACGACGATCCCCCGGCAAGCGGGCCTCTGGCATAGACCCGACCGTTCCGAACAAACGCTGGGCGCTCTGGCGCCATCGCTCCCCGCCCATCACTGTCGGATCAATCGCCAGCACGAACTCTCCTCCGGCGGGAGGCCAGCCCTCGCCTCCATCATGCTCCTCGGCTGTCTCAAGGCTCAACGTCTCGCCGATCATCGGCCCAGCCAGCAACTCCACCATGAGCGCCAGGGCAGACCCCTTGTAACCACCGAACGGCAGCTGCGCGCCTGCAAGAACATCCGCCGGGTTGGTACTCGGCTTGCCAGCGGGATCAACGCCCACCCCCGGGGGAAGTTGTTTTCCTTCGCGCCCGGCTATCATGATCTCGCCCCGGGCCATCGCCGCGGTAGCCATGTCGAATACCATCGGAACGCCGTCCGCTCGCGGCCAGCCGAATGCAAACGGGTTGGTGCCAAAAAGAGGTTCACGTCCACCCGCAGGCGTTACATAGGGCAGGTAACTGGTGCAGGCCAGCGCGCAAAGACCTTCCTGCGCCAGCGCCTCGATTTCCACCCAAAGCGCCGAAAAGTGATGCACACGCTGCAACCCCGCATACGCGATTCCCTGCTTCCGAGCCTCCTCCGCAAGTGAGCCAAAGCTGACATCATGTGCGACGGGCGCCATTGCGTGATCCCCCGCTACCCGAAGTACGCCGGGCGAAACCCGGGAAACCCGTGGACGTGCTCGGCCGTTGATCGCTCCGGCCCGCAATCCCCGTACATAGCCGGGAAGCCGGAATAGTCCATGGGAATGGCAGTGATCGCGCTCTGCAGCAATCATGGAATCCGTCACCGGAGCGGCATTTCTCTGATCACAACCATTGGCAAGGAGGCAACGCATCGCGAGATCCCGCGCCTCCGCCAGGGTCAGGGTTTCCGTCGCCATCCTCTCCTCCTGCAGCAAACACCAACTTCAGCGACCAGCATACGGAGTCTGTCTCTCCTGTGGGTCCCACCGACAGTGAGTACATGATTCCGGTCGCGGTCCTCAGGAACTTGCCTCAATTCCGTCTCAAACCGGTCCACACTGGGAACGGGAATTGACGGTAGACCCTACCGCACCCGAAATCCGCCCGGCAACCGGATGGAGAACCTGAAGAGCGAAGCACCTCGCGGTTCGGAGCGGACTACCCGTGGCCGAACTGCGAGACGGTGCCAATTGCGGAGACTGCTGCCAGGTTTTCGCCGAACTACCCGAAGCGTAAGGAGCCATTCCCCGACCACGACAATCCGGGCACAGAGTGGCTGGCCATCCTGCACGCACAAGACGTCTTTCTCGCCGCACGGTGCCCGCGAGGAGCTTAAGAATTTCTCTCTGGCTAACGTGGTGTAGTACTTCCCGTCCTGCCACGGCCGCCTGTACCTACGGTTCTGCAGCGGCGAGATCGCACTCCCATTCGCGCAATCGTGTCCGGCGGAACCGGCGGATCGAAGCCAGGGCGCTGCCGAGACTTGCGGCCACCAGAGGGACTGCCATTCCCAGCCCGCACAACCTGCTCGGACAGTGACCGGAGACCAATCACCGAATTCGCTCTGCGTGGTGATATCATGGGCGCATGCGGGTTCCTGTCATGTGGAAACCAAGCGCCCTACTCGTACTCGTTTCTATTGCTATCACGCCGGTGGGATCCATTGCCGAGAGCAACAGGAACGAGTCCGACTGGTTGCGTCTCGCCGTAGCGCGGCTATGCCCACTGCCCGAACTATTCGGTCTCGACGCCCAGGACGCGATACCCGGCAGTTGGTTGCTGGAAGAGACGCATCAGCCTGACCACCGGAATCCGCTTCGAATCCTGATCCGACTTCTACTGCCAGGCGCGGACGAACTCATCATTGAGCGGCGGCAATTCGACGGGAGTCTTCGCCGCTTCATGGTTTCCTACGCTGTGCAGCACGGCGACGGCACTCGGCCCTCGATGCAAGCCACGGCAGATGGAGCCTGCACCATTCGGGCGGGTCGCACAATCTGGGCAGACGGCAAAGCCTCGCAATACCTGGACCAGTTGGAAGGCGATCTCGAGACACTGCGATGGACCGAGACCCTGCAGGCGCCATGGCCCCCAGGGATCGATCCCGGCGGTGTTCGAGTGGCTCTGGTGGACACCGGTCTGGCATATGACTTGCCATCGTTTCGAAACCGCTTGGCCCGTGACAACGACGGAAATCCACTGGGATACGACTATTGGGACCTCGATCCCTGGCCATATGACGGGGACGTCTCGCGTGGTCCGTTTCTGCCGATCCGCCACGGTACGGCCGTCGCATCAGTGCTTGCGCGGGAGGCACCCGGTGTTGCGCTGATCCCGTTCCGCTACCCGCGCCCGGACATGGGGCGCATGGAGGAACTGATCAAACGGGCGGCCGACGCGGGCGCCCGCATTCTCGCCATGCCGCTGGGCAGCCGAAATCCGGAAGACTGGTACGCGTTCGATCGCACGCTTCGCGCACTCGACCTCCTGGTCATTGTTTCCGCCGGAAACGATGGTCGAGATATCGACGCGGACCCCGTCTATCCGGCTGTCCTCGCACTCGACAACATGATCACGGTAACGTCGGCAGACGGCTTCGGTCGTCTTGCCTCGGGATCAAACTGGGGAGCCGTGAGCGTCGACATCATGCTCCCTGCAGAAAACCTGGAAATCACCGACTTTCGCGGAGCCAGCGGGATTGCCTCCGGTTCCAGCTACGCCGTCCCTCGCCTCGCCGCCCTCGCGGCCAGGCTATTGGCGCGGAATCCGGAACTTAGCGCTTCCCAACTCAAGTCACGTATCCTGGACCGCGCAATCCCATCTCCGTTCGAGCGCGAAGGCGTCGTCGCATTCGGCTGGATTCCCGACCCGCTTTCCGATTAGCCGCTCTATCGACGCATCGGCGCAGGCGGTGCATCATCGATGAAGCGGCGAGCAGCCTGGGCCTGTTGCGGGTCTGCCCTCAGGAGTACCTGATATGCCTCCTCGGCGAGTCCTGGTTCGTTTCCCCAGACACCGGACTGGATCGCAAACCGCAACGCCTGCGGATCGTCGGGCAACAATTGCATCAGCCAGCGTGCATGGCCCGTCATGTCTTCGAACCGCCCGCCCAGTTGCAGCGATACCAACAGCGAAATTCGAGCATTGATCGAGTTTGGCACCTGCTCGACCGCCTGACCATGCAACTTGATGGCGCCGTAAAAATCGCCGGCACGCGCCAGGATGCGTCCAGCTGCAAGTAGCTGACCATGGTTCATCGTCGCAGCGCAATTCTCTGATAGAGCATCAAGTTCCGCCTTGTCCGCCGAGAGCGGTTGAACCGCATCCAACCTGGCCGAGCATTCGGACAGCGCAACTCCCAGTCGACGTGTCGCATCGGCAGCTGCAGCATCCGTGCGCAGGGCGAGGAGCGAACGAATGCTCTGCAGGGGCATCGCCTCGAATCTTCCTTCGCCACCGCCAACGGCGATTCCCACCAATTCGCCGTGCTCGTCCACGAGCGCTCCACCACTCACACCGGGCTGCATGCGTGCCCGTACGTGAAGCCGACCCAGAGCGGCTCCTTCGGTTGGCCTCGCGATCAGCCCCCCAGGATCGAAGACACGAACTGTCTGATGTGCGACATCGGCACCAATGAAGTAGAACCTGCCATCGTCCGAAACGTCTCCTTCGAGGTCCGGAATGAACCCGTCTTCCGGCAGACCCTGGACCGCGAGTAGCACCAGATCGCCGAGATAGGCAGAAGGGATTACGCTCGCGGTCCTTGTTCCTTCAGGAGTATGAACTGCCGCTTCCAGCCGGTCTGCAACGGCATGCCGATTTGTAACCAGGAGCGAGGGCCCGATCCGGGTTGCACTGGCGACGGGATCGAAGCTGGTGATCGGAAAGACTGCTTGCCGAGCACGACAGACCGGTGCCGGATGCGGACAGTCTTTGTACAACTCCGGCGTACTCGGCGCATCCGACACAATTGCCACCCGAGAATCTGCCAGTGTGACGACACGCCTCCGCCCATTGCGTCGCAGGATGACCTCGACTGGCAACTCTATGTCGGGAATTATGGCGAGCGCGGCAACTGCATCACGCGGCGATCGAATACGGCGCGAACCAATCATCTCGATGATGTCTCCCGCGGTGATGCCCGCAAGTGCCGCTGGACTGCCATCCCTTACGCCACGGACCACCGGTGCAGCTATCTTGGCCAACTGTTCCCGCCCGGCGACTTCCAGCCGCCAACCCGGCGACGGGTAGCGAACCTCGCCGTCGGAAACGAGTGCATCGACGACGCGCAGGAGCAGGTCGGTCGAAACGGCAAAATTGACGCCTATGTTCGTATCGCCGTCAGAGGCGAACACCGCCGACATCATGCCTACCAGGTGACCGTCCGAATCCACCAGCGCTCCGCCTGATACTCCCGGATTCGCTGCGGCATCCGTCTGTATGAAGTCTTCCACCGGGTTGAATCCGCCGTCGGTTACATGCAGTGCAGAGACAACACCACATGTTACGGAAAGGCCCAGTCCATAGGTGTTCCCGACCGCGCAGACCGGCTGGGCAAGCTGGGGCGGAGGCGCGACCTCGATCGGCTTCAGGTCGATTTCCACTCCCAGTACAGCGATGTCGCTCGCGACATCCCGTGCAACGAGGTGCGCCGGCACGATTCGACCGTCCCATAGGCGGATGTCGATCCGTCTGGCCGGTTCGACCACGTGCCAAGCCGTTACGATCTGTCCTGGTCGAAGGACCACACCGCTTCCTTCAGGCGCAACGCCCGGAGAACCTCCGGCACCACCCTGTGGTCGACCGGGCCAGACCGGCAACACCGAAACAATGGATTCCAATGTATCGGCGGGTAACGCATGAACCGGTATCGATGGGGCGCTCAGGAACGTGAGGAGTAACCCGATGATCAAGTACAGCTTGCGACATGCCATGTGGAGTTGACCCGACCAGGAAATGAGAGCATGCGGGAGCATTGTATCGGACTTCCGGGCTCGAGCGGCCCGGATAAGCAATCGCAGCAAATTCCGCAGATGTAGGCAACGTCTCCCAGCTTACGGATTCGTGTCGCATCGATATTTGTCGCCGCCAGTGGGTCTGTCTCCCCGGTAGCGGTCGACCGGCATTCGATCTACATTCGTCAGGAATTGGGCCACCATGAGGAGAAGAATTGACTATCGACCTTTCCGTGCCTGAAGTCCGGCCACCAACCGAAATCGGCAAGCTCGAGGGCGGCAAGGCGTTCCGCCTTGAGGGGGAGCTCAAACCGAAGGGTGACCAACCGCACGCAATCGCCGAACTGGTGGAGGGGATCCGGCGTGGTGACCGCGACCAGGTACTCCTTGGTGCCACCGGCACCGGCAAGACCTACACCATGGCCAAGGTAATCGAGGCGACACAGCGCCCGGCCATCGTGCTCGCGCACAACAAGACACTCGCCGCTCAACTCTACGGGGAGTTCAAGACCTTCTTTCCTTCCAATGCGGTTGAGTATTTCGTCTCGTACTACGACTACTACCAGCCGGAGGCCTACGTTCCGCGAACCGACACGTATATAGAAAAGGAAGCGCAGATCAACGAACAGATCGACCGCATGCGCCATGCGGCTACGCGTTCCCTCATGGAGCGCGACGACGTCCTGATCGTTGCTTCGGTCTCTTGTATCTACGGCATCGGGGCCGTCGAGACATACACCGCCATGCGACTCGATCTCCGCCGGGACCAGCGAATCGAACCAAGAGAAGTCCTGCGCGAGCTGGTTGCCCTGCAGTATCGCCGGAACGACAACTTCTTCGACCGCGGCTGCTTCCGTTTGCGCGGCGACACCCTGGACATCTGGCCGGCCCATCTGGAGGATCGTGCCTGGCGGGTGTGCTTCTTCGGCGACGAGATCGAACAGATCGTGGAGATTGACCCGCTAACCGGCGAACGGAGCGGCGAAATCGAGGCAATGCGCGTGTACGCAAATTCCCACTACGTGACACCCCGGCCCACCATGCTGCAGGCCATCAGCGGCATTCGGAAGGACCTGGACGTCCGACTCGCCGAACTTGAGCGGAACGGGATGCTGCTGGAAGCACAGCGCCTCGGGGACCGGACCCGGCATGATCTTGAAATGCTGGAAGCGACCAGCATCTGTCCCGGCATTGAAAACTACTCCAGGTATCTCACCGGCCGAAATCCGGGAGAGCCTCCCCCTACCCTCTTCGAGTACATCCCGGACAACGCACTCGTGTTCGCCGACGAGAGTCATGTGACAGTTCCACAGTTGCGCGGCATGTACCGGGGCGACCGCCGCCGCAAGGAAACCCTGGCCAAGCACGGATTTCGCTTGCCATCCTGTGTGGACAATCGGCCCCTCCGCTTTGAGGAATGGGATGCAATGCGCCCGCAGTCCGTATTTGTCTCTGCAACGCCAAGCGGGTGGGAACTCGAGCAGAGCCAGGGGGTCATCGTCGAGCAGGTCATCCGCCCGACCGGTCTGGTCGATCCCGTGATCGAGGTCCGGCCTGCCCGCACACAGGTGGATGACCTTGTCCATGAATTGCGCCTGCTCGTGGAAGCTGGCCATCGTGCCCTGGTCACAGTCCTGACCAAGCGCATGGCGGAGGACTTGACCGAGTACCTGCATGAGCAGGGGATTCGCGTCCGCTACATGCACTCCGATATCGATACCATCGAACGAATCGAGATCATCCGGGACCTCCGACTCGGTGCCTTTGATGTCCTTGTCGGCATCAACCTGCTGCGCGAAGGACTGGATATCCCCGAATGCGCCCTTGTCGCCATTCTTGATGCCGACAAGGAGGGTTTCCTTCGGTCGGAAACCTCTCTCGTGCAGACCGTGGGCAGAGCCGCCCGCAATGTCGACGGCCGGGTACTGATGTACGGCGACGAGGTTACCGGATCGATGGACCGGGCCATCCAGGAAACTGAACGACGCCGGTCGAAACAACTGGATTACAATCTCCGGGAAGGCATCACGCCGGAAAGCGTCCGCAAGGACATCGGCGATATCCTCGAGAGCGTCTACGAGCGGGACCGCACACAGGTCGAGATTCCGAAGCTTGGAGACGGCAAGGGCGACCTGGTCGGACACAATTTCTCGAAGCACATCGAGCACTTGCGTGAGCGGATGTTCGAGGCTGCGGCGAACCTGGAATTCGAGGAAGCTTCCACCTACCGCGACGAGATTCGACGCCTTGAGGCTGTCAATCTCGCGCTGGAGGAAGACCCGACGGCCCGCCAGTCCGAGGTCGAAGCCGTGGTCGCAACGAGTGTTCATCGCGGCCGGTCCACGGCCGGCAAGGCAGGGACACGCGCGCGCAAGGGCAAGTCGAAACGAACCTGACCCTGCAATTCTCTGCGCGCTGCAAAGACGCGCAACCGGAGTTCCGGACCATCGGGAAATGGAACAACCGAATGCCCGTCGCCGATTGGCAAGAGATTGAACGATGAAGATCGACAGGGCGCTGACCGTGACGGTTGCGGCAAACGCGCCTCTCCGGACGACGCCGTTCAACTACCGGGAACCCTTTGCCAGACACCAGGCGAGGCGGAAGAAGAGAGTTCTCGGCAATTTCTTCGGCCTGAATAACCTTCCTGGGCCGAACATGACCAGAAACTCACCGATAGATCGGTCTTGTCGCACACCCGCAGCGAACAGGATGAACAGGTGCATGAACTGCAAGGTGACGCTGTCCTGGCATCGCCGTTTTGGTGGATACACTGCCGTTCACTGGCGTGTACGCTGGAATCCCTCCAGGTGGTGCAACACATCGCTTTCTGCGCCGCAGCAACCGAGCGGTCGGAATTCTCGAAGTTGACGATCTGCCCCGTCAAGCCGAGATGATGCCGTGACATCGGGGATTTGTGAGTTCTGACGTACGGTACGGACGGTGCCGATTGAAGTGCCTCGCCGAGCGCAGACGCCGCCCATGTCGCTTTCGCCCACACCATCTCGCTGCGATGACCTCGCCGTCTGGAAGCCGATTGGGCAGGATCGGGCCTGGCAACGTGATACGGCCACGACCAACACGAATCGGATCTCCTCCTGAGAAGCGTTTCCGATGGAGAGCGACTCCGTCCGACCCGACGCAAAGTCCCCTTCGTTGACAAAGAGTTCCCGGCGTATAGGCTCCCAACAGGAACTCGGACTGCTTGGCGAGGGTGCAAACGCAATTCAGGAGAAGAGTCTCCTGCTGCCTCGCTTCAGCATGAATAATCAATCGGAGAACTGACAGATGATCACATTCCGCAGGACGCTACTCGCCGCTGCCGCTTCAATGGCGATGGGCGGGACTGCTGCCGCAAATTGCGACAGCGTCGCCTTCTCGGATGTCGGCTGGACCGACATCACTTCAACCACCGCTGCGACCACACTGGTCCTGGAGGCACTGGGCTATGAGACGGATGTCAAGGTCTTGTCGGTACCGGTGACGTACAAGTCGCTGGCCGAGGGCGATCTCGATGTGTTCCTGGGTAACTGGATGCCGACCATGGAAGGCGATATCGCGGACTACCGCGAGGCGGGAACCGTGGATACGGTGGCCGTCAATCTCGAGGGCGCAAAGTACACCCTGGCCACAAATGCTGCTGGTGCCGCGCTCGGCATCGGTGACTTTGGCGACATCGCTGCCCAGCATGAAGCGCTCGAAGGCAAGATCTACGGCATCGAACCCGGTAATGACGGCAATCGACTGATCCTGGACATGATCGACACGGACGCTTTCGGCCTCAACGGGTTTGAACTGGTCGAGAGTTCCGAGCAAGGCATGCTGGCGCAGGTTAAACGTGCGGACCAGCGCGATGAGCCCGTTGTGTTCCTCGGCTGGGAGCCGCATCCGATGAACGCGAATTTTGAACTGACCTATCTGACCGGCGGTGACGACTATTTTGGTCCCAATCTCGGCGGCGCGACGGTCTACACCAATACCCGCGCAGGGTATGTCGATGAGTGCCCGAATGTGGGCAGACTTCTCCAGAACCTGATGTTCACCCTGGCCATGGAGAATGAGATCATGGGGGCGATTCTCAACGACCAGACCGACCCACGTGATGCCGCCGGCGCATGGCTCGCTGCCAATTTCGGTGTTGTCGAGTCATGGCTGGACGGAGTGACCACAAAGGACGGCGGCGACGCCATGGCGGCCGCCAAGACCGCACTCGGTCTCTAATCTCCTGAGTCCCGGCGCGCATCTCGCGCGCCGGGTCTTGAGCGCGGAGAGGCCCTGCCATGGACTGGCTGACGGACAACAAGATTCCCGTCGGCCAGGCGGCCCGCGCTGCATTTGATTGGCTTCAGGCCAACGGCGCCTGGATCTTCGACGGGCTGGCGCTTGGCCTGGAAGCGCTGATCGAAGCGATCCTCTGGGTGTTGCAGGGGCCGCACCCACTGATTGTTGTCGCCTTTTTCGTTCTGGTCGCCTGGGTCATCCAGCGCGGCTGGAAAGTTCCCCTACTCACCGCGGTCGGCTTCCTCTTCATTCTCAATCAAGGCTACTGGGAGGAAACCACCGAAAGTCTGACGCTCGTCCTGGCATCCTGCATGGTTTGCATGTCCTTCGGCGTGCCCATTGGAATTGCAGCGGCACATCGACCCCGTTTGTATGCAACGCTTCGCCCCGTGCTGGACCTGATGCAAACCCTTCCGACGTTTGTCTACCTGATCCCCGCAATTGTCTTTTTCGGGATTGGAATGGTACCCGGGTTGATCGCCACGGTGATTTTCGTTGTTCCCGCACCTATCCGTTTGACACATCTCGGTATTTCCTCGACGCCCGCGGAATTGCTCGAAGCAGCGCAGGCCTTCGGGGCAACGCCACGCCAGACGCTGCGCAAGGTAGAGCTTCCCTACGCATTGCCGCAGATCATGGCCGGTCTCAACCAGACCATCATGCTATCGCTGTCCATGGTCGTCATCGCGGCATTGGTGGGGGCGGACGGGCTGGGGGTTCCGGTCGTTCGCTCACTCAACCAGGTCAATACGGCACTCGGCTTCGAAAGCGGTTTCATCATCGTGGTCGTGGCAATCATCCTGGACCGCGTTCTCCGCATGGAGCGGCGCCGATGAGTATCGCCGTCGAATTCGAAAGGGTCTCCATCGTTTTTGGTAACCACCCCACAAGGGCTCTTCCCCTCATGGACGAGGGACAGTCCAGGGAGGAGATTCAGGAGGCGACGGGACAGGTGCTGGGTGTTCATGACTGCAGCCTTGCCGTGTCCGAGGGCGAAATCCTGGTACTCATGGGTCTCTCCGGATCGGGCAAATCAACGCTGTTGCGCGCGGTTAACGGACTCAACCGGGTGACGCGGGGAACAGTTCGTGTCAGCGACGGAAACAGCATGGTCGAGATCACCGGTGCTGACGCGATGATGCTCCGGAGCATGCGACTGACCCGCATCGCAATGGTATTTCAGCAGTTTGCGCTGCTCCCCTGGCGAAGCGTTCGGGAGAACGTGGGCCTCGGGCTCGAGCTTGCAGGACAGGCCGCCAAGGAGAGGCGGGCCAAGGTCGAGGAACAGTTGAAACTTGTCGGTCTCTCGGAATGGGCGGACCGGATGGTGGACGAACTCTCCGGTGGCATGCGACAGCGCGTGGGCCTCGCCCGTGCCTTTGCTACCGACGCGCCAATACTGCTCATGGACGAACCCTTCTCCGCCCTCGATCCGCTCATTCGCACGCGCCTCCAGGACGAGCTTCTGGAACTTCAGAACACTCTCAACCGCACGATCGTCTTTGTCAGTCACGACCTTGACGAAGCCTTCAAGCTCGGAGACAGGATTGCCATCATGGACGGCGGCCGTATCGTGCAGTGCGGCACACCGAGGGAGATCTTTTCCGCGCCGCGAAACGACTACGTAGCGGACTTCGTGGCCAACATGAATCCCCTCGGCGTGTTGGCCGCACGCGACGTGATGCGGCCCACCTCAGAATCCGCAGAAGCCTCGGGTGTCCCGGTCGAGGCCGGAACCTCTGTACGATCCGTGATGCAGCGCTTGCAGGAAAACGACCAGCCCATCGACGTGGTTGAGAACGGAAAGCGAATTGGCAGGATCACCGTACCGGATCTCCTCGCGCAACTCTTGAACCCTCGCTCGGACTCAAGGTAACGCTCAGGCAAGCTGACCGGGATTCGGAACGCCACGCTCCGCCAACCGCAAGTCGTGTTGCCGAACCGCCGGGCACCGAATTCCTCGGCGGGTGGAAACTGCCGAGAAAGGACATCGCGTGAAGACGCTGATACAGGTATCGACCGACAGCGTCCGCGGCATGAGACCGCTGCGAACCTTTGTGCACACGTCATGTTGTCCGACTTTCGATCCAAATTGCAGACTTTACCAGAGCTGGCTGAGTGCCTAGAATTCGAGAAAACACGGGTTTGATCCATGACATCTTTCGTCTCACGATTTCTCAAGGGGCTCACCGGGCAATCCGACGGCGGAGAGAGCCGGTCCGCCGAACGCGGGGATGCCGTGGACTACAAGGATCTCGTTATTTGCCCAGCGCCAGAGCGAGAAGGACAGCAGTGGCGAATTGCCGGCGTCATCATCAAGAAATCCGGGGACGCTGACCTGGAACGCACCTTTACACGGGCCGATACTGTCGCTTCACGCGACGAGGCGATGACCATTTCGGTTCGCAAGGGCAAGCAGATCATCGACGAACGAGGATCCGGACTGTTCGGCGACGGCAAGGAGACCGGCCGGGTCTGAACCCTTCGGCCGCCACTCAGGCTGTGGCGGCGTGGGCACTCACCGGGAAACAGGCAAACCGGCAGTCCGATCAAGCCGCCGACAGAAAGAGTGCAGACCAACTGCGCCCACAACCGTCTCGGGCCATCAGGCGAATTCCAGCGACTTCAACTCCGAATGGCACAATGTCGGAAGCGATCACGTCGCAGCCGAAGAACGACCCGGGCGTTGACGGCGAATCGGTCGTGACGTGCGGGAAATTCGAACCCGATTCCCTACGGACATGGCAAGCTGACATGGCAGGTCACGATCACGCAGAGAGCCCTTTTCTGGACAGCCGGTGAACCAAGCGAGGAGCCGACAAGGCGTGCATACGTATCGGAACAACACGGCAGATACCGCCCCGAGTCATCGAGATGCCCGGCCTATCCTTCCCGAGAACAGGAGAATCGGACAGACTGGTGGAGTAACTACTGCGAGGCACCACTCCGGCCGCCGGGCGCTCATCGTCTACTGCAGGAACTGTCTTCTACTTCCTGTGTCGACCGTACGGGTTTTCGCTGGACCGCACGAGCAGCCGAATGGGAGTCCCCTCAAAACCGAAATTGCGGCGTAGCCCATGAACCAGATATCGCCGGTAGGCTGCGTCGAGTCCCGCCGGGCGAGAAGCGAACAGTGCAAATGTCGGCGGTCTGACATTGATTTGCGAAATGTACCGCAGCCGGATTCTCCGCCCCTGCACCACGGGCGGGGGATGATGGGCCGTGGCATCGGCAAGCCATCGGTTCAGCGGCCCTGTACCGACCCGCTGCTCCCAGACAGCCCTCGCACTTCGTACTGCTGACAGTAAATCGTCCAATCCTTCCCCGTGGAGGCCCGATACGGGGACAAGGGAAGCACCGGATAGTGCCGGCAGCAACCTCGCCAGGTCTTCATCTAGCCGCCGTCGGCGGCTGGCAGGACGCGAAACCAGATCCCACTTGGTAGCGGCAAACACCACTGCCCGTCCCTCCTTCTCGGCGAAATCCGCCAGTCGGAGATCCTGCTGCTCGAACGCCGTACGGCTGTCCACGAGCAATACCGCGACCTCCGCGAAACGAAGCGCGCGTTGTGTATCTTCCACCGAAATTGACTCTTCCGCGGTTCGGGCTCCGGACTTGCGCCGCATTCCCGCTGTATCAACCAGATGGTACTGATGCCCTTCATGCTCGAAGGGAACTTCGATGGCGTCTCGCGTCAGCCCGGGTTGGGGTCCCGCGACCAATCTCTCACGCCCCAAGAGTGCATTTGCCAGTGTCGACTTGCCGACATTCGGTCGACCGTAGAGGATGACCCGAATTCCGGAATGGTCCTGCGTTTCCTGTTCGTCGTCCCGCAACACGGCCGCATCCATGAACGGCTCCAGCGCGTCCAGCAATTCGGACATTCCAAGTCCGTGCTCGGCGGAAATCTCCACCGCCGCGCCAAATCCCAGTTCCGCGATTTCCGGTGCCCCGACTTCGCCGCGCGCGGATTCCGTCTTGTTGGCCACAGGGACCACGCTTGCCCCGGATCGTCGGAGAAGATCGGCAAGCGTGTGATCCGAGGAACTGACACCGGCGCGAGCATCAACGAGGAACAGACAGACATCGGCCTCCCGGACCGCCGAAGTTGCCTGTCGCCGCAATTCGGCCTCCAGCCCCTCGCCATCCTGATGTCCGGCCGTGTCCAAAATGCGGAAAGACGTCCCACCCCACTCCGCCCAGCCCTCCCTTGTATCCCGCGTCATCCCCGGGGTGCGGCTGACCAAGGCCTGCCGCCGACCCACGAAACGATTGAACAGCGTCGACTTCCCCGCATTCGGACAACCGACAACAGCGACAGTGAATGGCACCCGCTCCGGCATGGAACGGTGCTTCAGCGCAGTGCGATCAGGCTTCCATCGTCCAGGAACAAGTAGGCAATGCCTCCCGCCATGACAGGCGAAGCCCGCATCCCTTCACCAAGCGAATACACCCACACCGGATCTCCGCTCAGGGCGTCAAACGCCAGCAGCCTGCCATCGGTTGAACCTAGCAGCACCCACCCGTTCGCCAGAACGGGAGCCGTATAGTGGATCGGGTCATCGAGATCCTCGGGATCCTCGTATGCCTCGAGTTGCCGCCGCCACTGGATCAGACCGTCGAGGGAATTGATCCGCACAAGCCGGGAGTTGGCGTCAAGCAGAAACACGGCGCCACCAGCCACCCATGCCGGGCTCGGCGATCCGACAGGAAGCTGCCACGCGATCTCCCCGGAACGCCAGGCAAATGCGCTGAACTCTCCCCTCCTTGTGCCGGCATAGACAAGCTCCCGATCCATGACGGGATCTGCTGTCAGATCACGGAACAGGGCCAATGGGGAATCTTCGTCTCCGCTCGCAAGAATGCGGCGCCAGAAGGACTCGCCGCCGTCCAGCGCGTAGGCACCCAGTTCCCCCGACGCAAAGGGAACAATCACGATTCCCTCCCGGATCGCGGGAGCTGGCGCCTCGAGATAAACGGTCTGTGCCCCGGGCCCCCTGGCTTCCCAGAGAGGCTCGCCCGTTGCGGCCGCAAAAACCGTAAGCCTGTCATCCCGCGTCAGCACCGCAACCTTGTCGTCTGCCACGGCGGGAGCCGAATGTGCCGGTGCAAGCAGTTTCCGCCTCCAGAGGATGCTGCCATCCCCTGCGTCCAGCGCGATCACCTCTGCGTAACCGGTGACTGCAAACACAAGGCCCGCCTCGTAAGCAAGGCCACCGCCGACGCCATCGAGACCCGACTCTTCGTCGGGCTGCAACGCCGTGCGCCAGGAAACCCGGCCGCTTGATGCGCTGACGGCGTGAAGTATCGTCCTACCATCCAGGACCAGTACTCTGCCGTCAGCCACTACAGGCTGCACGGAAACCGGCCAGTCATCGCTCACGCCCACAGGAGTGGTGTAGCGCCACAGTACACGTCGCTCGCCCGTGAACGCCGGATGAAACCCGGAGCGTCCTGCGTTACCGCCCTTCTGCGGCCAATCCACGTTCACAACCGGCGCAGAAAGCTGCAAGCCAGCTGTGGAACCCACGACAGCGATGTCCTCGACGCTGCGAACCGCGAAGCGCTCGCCTTCCACCGCCTCGTCGTCGGAGCACGCCGCCAAGACAAACGTGCAGAGCAACGCAATCAGCGCTGCAGGCCGCGCGCACCGAACTCCTTCCGGAACGCCAATCATTGCGTATCCCCCAGCGCAACGATGCCAGCCTGCTCCTCGGCGATCTGGCGCATGACCTCAAGTCGGCTTCGCATGCCGCGACTCAGGTCCGGAAGCTCCAGCAACTCGCTCGATTCGGACAATACCGCGTCCAGTTCGCCAGCTGCGAGCAAGGCATTGACCCGGAGTTCTCCCGCGACATGGCGAAACAGCTGGCCCTCCCGGGTCAGAGGCAGCAGTCGATCCGCCAGGTCGGCAGGAACCAGCCCTTCCGACTCCGCCATGATGGCACGAAGGCCGGCAAGTTCCCGGTAGGGAGCGGGCGCCTCCGGGTCCGCGGCCGCCTCCCGATAGGCTTCCGCTGCAGCCAATGCGTCGCCAGCCTCAAGAAGGCGTGCACCGCGTTGGAGACGAGCCAGCGTCGCATAGCCAGGCTCGCCATCCGCCACCGCCTGTGCAGCAAACTCGGCCAGCGCGTCTGCCGACCCGACCGCGTCCTCGTCCCTGGCAGCGGCGAGATACTCTTCCATCCTGACCTGCGCATCCTCCTCGACGACCCTCTCGCGCCATTCCCAGGCAGCTCCTGCTGCCACAACGATCACGATGGCGCCGATGCCCCAGGGGCCGTAGCGCCTCCAGAGCCGGAACATCCGATCACGGCGAACTTCATCCGCGACCTCGCTCAAGAATCCTTCGGGGTTACTCACCAGTCAAACCGTCCCATGATTACCTGAACCTGCAAGCCCGGCCGTCGGCCACGCGGTACATACAGTGTGTCCAGCGCTCCGGTCTGCCGGAACACGCATTGAATTGACTCGCAAGTATATTGCATCAATCGCATGCATGACCACTCGCGCCGCCGATTCGCCTGCTTCGACAGGTTCTGCGACCAGCGGGTGCGGCTGCGGCACGCTTCGTGCATTGGGTGGACACGGACAGCGACAGCGAAATCGATCTTTACCCCAGCCCACGCCTCTGCCAGTGGAGGCAGAATCAACCTCCCCCGGACGTCAGCCCGAGTCCGGTCCGCTAGATCACTCCGCTGGAGACAAATCCACTATCCACCGGAAGCGAAATGCCGGTGATGGGGTTGGACACCGATAGAGCCAGGTACACGGCGGCAGCTACGACTTTTTCCGGGGTCGCATGCTGACATAGCCATTCTCCGCCGTCACTCGCCGTCCGGTGCCAATACCATGATAGAGTGTTGTAATAGCTGATATTTTTCTGTCCTCTCCGGCTTCCGAGCCCTTGACTTGCCGCCAGACATCGCCTTCAATCGTCGCCGACTTGATGCCGCTCGCATACGGTTTGATGACTGATGCGCGGGCGATTCCAGCGGAGCGCGACGACGATGCCGAAACGCAGCACCCTCAGGCTCACCAAGCGGATTG